>NZ_JCAJZO010000001.1:0-996447 GCF_059510295.1 Streptomyces sp. PTL18
CCTCGGCCTGCTCGACCGCGTTGCCCCAGTGTTCAAGGGAGAGCATCTGGTAGCCGAAGAGCGGGTGGGGGAAGCGGGAGACGTCGCCGGCCACGAAGACGTCGTCGGTGACGATCCCGTACATGTTGAAGGCCCGGCATCCGGCGTCGCAGGCGATGCCGCGCGGGCCCGCCGCCAGCCCGGACTCGGCCAGCCATTCGACGTTGCGGAGGGCGCCCAGGGCCACGACGCACACGTCGGCGTCGACGCGGCTGCCGTCGGACAGCTGCGCACCGGTGAAGCTTCCGTTGCCGTTCAGGGCGGTGACCGTCACCCCGGTGCGCAGGTCGACGCCGTGGTTGCGCTGCATGACGGCGGCGAGCTTGGACAGGGTGCCGCCGAGCGCACCTACCAGGGGTGCGGGGCCGCGTTCTGCGACGGTCACCTCAAGGCCCAGTTCCCGGCAGGCCGAGGCGATCTCGGAGCCGGTGAAGCCCCCGCCGATCACCAGTACCCGCTCCGGCCTCGCGGCCAGCCGCTCGGCCAGTCCCGCGCCGTCCTCGCGCGTGCGCAGGGTGAACACCCCGTCCAGGGCCCCTTCGTCCGGGTTGGGCCAGGGCCGCGCGCGGGTTCCGGTGGCGATCAGCAGCCGGTCGTACGGCAGCGACTCACCGTCGGCCAGCAGTACCCGTTTCGCCAGCGGGTCCACACCGGTGGCGCGCACGCCGAGGCGCCACTCGGCGTCCGGATCCCGCCGCATCGGCAGCTCGAGGGTGTCCGCCGTCGCCTGGCCCAGCAGCACCTGCTTGGACAGCGGCGGCCGGTCGTAGGGCGCATGGGGCTCGTCCCCGACCACCGTCAGTGAGCCCGTGAACCCTTCCCCGCGCAACGCCTCCGCAGCCCTCAGACCGGCCAGCGACGCGCCGACGATGACGATGCGGCCGTCTTTCAGGTCACCGGGCACCGGTCCTCACCTCTTCCCCGAGGAGGATCGCCTGCACCGGGCACGCCGCCGCAGCCTGGCGCACACGCTCCACCTGGTCGTCCGGCACGGCCGTGGCGTACAGCAGCCCCTCCTCGCCGTGCAGCTCGAACACGTCCGGTGCGAGGAACACGCACTGCGCATAGCCCTGACAGCGTGTGAGGTCGACAACGGTCCGCATCTCCACCACTTCTTCCTCCGTTGTCACGCCCCCCTCATCTCCAGCATGGGGCCAGACCCGGGTGCCTGCACGCCTTGTGCTCGAGAGCCGGGATGGGGGCCAGCACGATGAGAGGGAGATGAATGAATTCCTGGGGAGAACCTTCCAGTTGCTCATCAGCGTTCAGCGGTGACACCTCGACGAAGGAGTGGTGCGCGCCGCAGTCAGCTCGTCCGGGTGACCCGAGTCACTGTCACCGCCCCCTCATTTCCATACGGCGTATGGTTATCCTGGCAGGGCGATTCCATACAACGTATGGAACTGCTTGGCTGATCAACGCCAGACAACGCCAGGCGCCTCACATCGCCCGCAAGCAGCCGTTGGCGCAGATCACACCAACTGGTGCAGATCACACCAACCGGAAGGAAAGATCATGAAGAAGCTCACGAAGCGGATTGCTGTCGCTGTTTCCTCCGTGGCGGTCGCCGGTGTCGCCGTTGTCGGTGCCGGGGGCACCGCTTCGGCCGCGACTACTGCACCCGTGCACGTCCAGCGGTCGGCCGGCGTCAACGCCGCCGACTACCGGTGGGACCACGGTGTCGGCTACCTGATCGAGCAGGGCTATTGCTGGGACGAGAACCGTGGCTGGCACCACGACGACCGTGTCACGGACTCGTCCTGGCACAGCCGCGACGGTCGCTGCTACCGCTGGGACGACGAGGGGCGCGGGTGGAAGTCCGACAGGTCGTACCGGCACAACTGGAACCGCTACGAGCGCGACGGCCGAAACTGGTACCACCACGACCAGTACCGCGGCGACTGCGACTACCTGAGCTGGGACCACTACGGCCGGGACCACGGTGACCAGTGAGACAGGTCCCGCCTGTGCCCATGAGCGGGAGCCGTGCCCCTTGCCTTGATGCCGTCGGCGGCAGGGATGCGACCGCTGGTCAAGGATCAGCGAATCCCTGACCGCCGCCCCGGCGGGCGATTGAGCGAGGCCCTTGAACCTGCCTGTCGGCATCCACCTTGTGCCGCAGGCGCGCGTCGCCCAGCTGCCGCGACGCCACGACTCGCGCGGTCCGCGATGCTATCCGGCGCCCGAGCCCCTGCTGAAGCCCTCTTCCTTCGACGCGTCTTCGTCGCCACGAGCGCCGGGGCGCAGCCGAGGGCAAGGGGGGTGCCTTGGAGTGAACGCCGATGGAGTCTTTGAGGACCGTGGTCCGGGTGGTGACCGCGCAGCTCGTCGTCTCGCGCACCTACTCGCTGCCCCTGTGTATGCGTCTGCGATACGAGCCCGCCGATCCCTATGTCGTTCGTGCCGCCTTCTTCCCACATAGTGACGAGCCTGTCGAATGGGTCCTGGGACGTGCTCTTCTGGCCGATGGTCTGAAAGGTTCCGCAGGTCATGGGGACGTCCGGATCTGGTCGGCCGCCGGCCGCGGCGACCAGGCCATGTACATCGCTCTCGGGTCTCGCGCGGGCACCGCCCTGCTCGAGGTTCCCGTACAGGACGTCAAGGCATTCCTGGAGAGCACGGAGGCTCTGGTGCCACGGGGCACCGAAGCCGGACGCATCGACTGGGACGCCGAACTGGCGTACCTGCTCTCGCCAAGCTGACCACTGACCGTCCGCGCCCAGACAGAAACGGAACGAGTGTCCATGTCCCGGTACCAGCTCCGTGTCTACACGTTGTGCAGCCCTGAGGCGCTCGTCGCCTACGAGAACATCTGGTCCAGGCACATCCCCGGTATGGCGAAGCATCGGATCACCACGCAGGGCATCTGGACGGTGCCGCGGCTCCGGAAGTGAGACGCCCCAGCTGTACGTCCTCGTCTCCTACCATGACGCCGACGACGTGCAGGAGCGACTGCACGCGTACCTGGCCAGCCCGGAATTCCGCGCCGACATGGAGGGCTTCGACCTCAGTCAGATCGTCGGCGTCACCGAAACCGTGCTGACACCCTCCGCCGACTCACCCTTGCGCTGACGGTTCCCGCGCGGCCGGTGCCTCGGCATGGGGTCGGCGTCCAATAACCCTTGTCACGGGGGGAGAATGCCCGGCACAGGACATGAGGTGGCACCGGTGAACAGGAACACGACGAACATGCCCGCGCCGGTGACGAAGAGGGCGGCGAAGGAGGCGCCGCGGTTGCGGTCCAGCAGGACTCGCAGGGGCATCAGCGGATACGGCGCCCTGGTCTGCCACCAGGCGAAGAGGGCCACCAGTACGGCGCCGGCCGCCGGCATGCACCAGGTCGCGGGCGAGCCCCAGCCGTGCGTTTCGGCGTTCGAGAAACCGTAGACCAGGCAGAAGAGGCCAATGGAGGCCAGCAGGGTGCCGGGGACGTCGAGCTCGGAGGACGTGTCGCGCGGGGTGCGGTGCAGCAGGGCCGCCCCACCGACGAACGCCACCACCGCGAAGATCACGTTGACGTACATGGTCCAGCGCCAGTCCAGGTACTGGGTCAGCACACCGCCGAGAATCAGGCCGACGACTCCGCCGGCACCGGCGACCGAGCCCGCCACGGTGAAGGCCTTCGCCCGCTCGCGCGAATCGGTGAAGGTGGTCATCAGGATCGACAGCGCGGACGGGGCCAGCAGGGCGGCGAACAGGCCCTGGACGGCGCGCGCGATGACGAGCGTGGCGAAACCGTTCGCCGCGCCCGCCACCATGGAAGCGGCCGCGAAGCCGACCAACCTCACCAGGAACGTCACCTTCTGCCCGACCAGGTCCGCGACCCTGCCGCCGAGCAGCAGCAGGCTGCCGAAGGCCAGCGCGTAGGCGGTGACCACCCACTGCCGAGAGGCGTCCGAGAAGCCCAGGTCGTGCTGGGCGGACGGCAGGGCGACGTTCACGATGGTGCCGTCGAGGACACCCATCAGCATCGACCTGGATATAACCAGCAGAATCCACCAGAGACGCCGGTGCGACGGGTCGACAGACGCATTCTCAGGTGTGGTCTCGGCGCCGCAAGCGGCGAAGGTGGCGTTCTGGGCCATGGGGGCAGCCCTCCGGACAGCGGATGGGGGATGGAGGAAGAGAGAAAGGAATGGATCGAGAGATCGGGTAGGGCTCATCCGGTACGGGGCGCCACTTCGCGCTCACGGGCGGGAGCACTCGGCGGCGAAGCCGCCTCGCTGAACGCGGGTGATTCAGCTCGACGAGGCCGACGGTCTCCCCCTTCAGGAGGGAGACCAGGAACAAGCCGACGACCATGGTCATTTCACGGTGCAGCGTCGGCATACGGCTGCCGTGTAGAGGCTGGATGTGGAACCACCCCGCCGGGCGGTCTCACCCAATGTGACGGGGGCTCCCGCGTGTCGCAGCCTGACATCGCCCGACTGCGGGGCGCGCCTCAGGCGCCAGTGCCTGGGGCGCAGCGCCTCAGGATGACTGGCTCAGAGGTCGGCGCGCCCGGCCGTCCGGATCGTCGGCGAGCCGGCTTTCCAAGCCCGTGATCAGCGTGTCCATCACGAGGCGGAACATGTGGTCCTGATCAGGGCCCTCAGGGGCTGCATCCGAAGAGCCGGACTCTGCGTCCGCGGCCCCGTCTTCGTCGGCGTCGGGGCCGGGGGGCTTGAGGGTCGACCACTGGTGGAGCGAGCCGTTGAGTTCGGCGGTGAGGACACCGACGACGACGGCGGCGATCAGCGCCGCAATCTCCGGGGCCTCCGACCGCGGTACCCCGGCGGCCGCCACGATCGCCGTGAGCGCGGTCCAGAACGGGTCGTCGGGCTGGTGGCTGAACGAGTAGACCATCAGCTTGGGGTGACGGTGTGCCAGCGTCCGGAAGTCCGTGGCGAGCAGACGGATGCGCTCCTGCCAGGGGGCGTCCTCCAGCGTCACAGTGCGGAACCGGGCGCCGACCCTTCTCGTCACGCCGCGCAGCACGGCTTCCTTGTTCGACACGTGGTGGTACAGCGACATCGGGTTCGCATCGAGCACGGTCGCGAGCTTGCGCATGGTGAGCGACTCGACCCCGTCCGCGTCGATGAGCCGCAGGGCGGCGGCATGGATCCCGGCCTCGGTCAGGGGTACGTCCCTCTTCCTGGTTCCCCGTGGGGGACGCCTCGACTTTTCCATACCACGTACGGTACCAGTGCCATACACCGTATGGAACTGATCTTCGCCACTGCGGTCGCACTTCCGTCCGGGTTGCGCTCTGCTTTCCGTACCGCGTACGGTTTCAATTCCATACGACGTATGTTTCCGGCGGCGCCACGGCATCGACATGCGCAGCGCGCCCTTGCCCGTCCCCTCCACGCAGAGGAGCAAGCCGTGGCGGTACTGGCCGTCGCCGGACAGGGCCGGGCCGGGCCGGGCCCAGAGTGGGCGCCGGTGCGTGAGGGAGCACCGGCGCCCACGGCTTTCCGGCAACCAGAACCCGTGGAGACGGAACCATGCACACGACCGACGCACCGGGCCACACCGTGCAGCGCAGGGATGCTTGCTCGAACCGCCGACGCATTCTCACCACCGCCCGGCAGAAGCTGCGGGATGACCCCGATGCGAGTCTCGACAGCATCGCTCGGGCAGCCGGCGTTGCGCGGCGCACCCTCTACGGACACTTCTCCAGTCGGCAAGCGCTGGTCGCCGACCTGACGCAGGAAGCAGGCCAGGCGATCCACCGGGCGCTCGCCGCAGCCCGTGTCAGAGGTGCTGATCCGCTGGAGGCGATGGCGCGGATGGCCCTGGCGGCATGGTCGGTGGCCGACCAGTACCGCATGCTCATCTCTTTGAGTCGCCGCCATCTGGGAGGGGAGACGGTCCGCATCATTTTGGCACCGGCCCGCGAAGAGGCCATCACAGCCATACGACGTGGCCAGTACGAAGGCGTGTTCGCGAACCATGTCCCCGCGCCTGTCCTCGCCCAGGCGCTGGAAGCACTGATGCTGGCACTCGCCGAGGAGAACGCTGTGTCCACCTGGACGGATCCCACGGGTGAGGCTGCGGCGACCGCGTTCCTCGTCGCCGCCGGCGTAGCACCACAGATCGCATCGCGCCGGATCCGAGCCATGTTGCACGAGCACGAGGTTTCTCCCATGCGGTGACGACATGCCGGAGCGATGCCCGGCTGCGACGGGCGAGCAGGCCCGGCGATCCGGTCGACATCCCGCACAGCGGTTTCCGCACGGTGCACCGTACTGGTGGCCGCCCCGGTCAGGACGCCGTACCGGCTCGTTGACCAGCGTCGATCGAGACGCTGCAGGCGGGAAGTGCCCGTGGCACCCGGTCCCAGTCCGCGTCGGCGCGGAGGCGCGTGCCTGCGGCACGACACTTCCGCGTCTTCACCCTTCCTGTGTCACTGTTTCGCATCTGTTCAGAAATTTCACCCTTGTAGGAGTTCAGTCATGCCTGCCGTTCTCATCCACGGCGTACCCGACACCCACCATGTGTGGGACGGCATCCGCGAGCACCTGACCCGCAGCGACGTGGAGGCTTGGGACCTGCCCGGTTTCGGTTGGCCGCGACCCGAGGGCTTCCACTGCACCAAGGAGGAGTACGTCTCCTGGCTCATCGAGCGGTTGGAGGCACTCGGCGAGCCGGTCGACCTGGTCGGCCACGACTGGGGCTGCCTCCTCACCGCGCGCGTGGCTTCCGTACGGCCGGATCTGATCCGCACATGGGCCGGCAGCAACGGCCCGGTCAGCGCCGAGTACGACTGGCATCCGCTGGCCAAGCTGTGGCAGGACCCCGTCGCGGGCGACCGCTGGGCCGAGGAGTACGACGCCGCCGCGTTCGCCAAGGACCTGACCGACAACCTCCAGATCCCGGCTGAGCCGGCCGAACAGACGGCCCGCCGCGTGGACGAGATCATGCGCGACAGCATCCTCAAGCTCTACCGTTCCGCATTGACCGTCGGTGCGGAGTGGGAACCGGATCTCGCGTACCTGGCCGGACCGTCCCTGGTGTTCTGGGGGGCGTTCGACCCAGTCTGCCCCGTCGAGTTCGGCGAGAAGATGGCCGCGGCCGTACGCGCCACCCGCTTTCTGAGGCTGGACAGCAGCCACTGGACGCCGATCCAGAGGCCGGCCGAGGTCGCCGCCGCCCTCGAGGAACACTGGAGCGCCTCCAGGGGGTGACTGGCGCGCCCCGCCGAGAGCGCCCGTGGGTGCGCGTCGGGCGGCGCTGGCGCCGTACCGCCCGACGCGTACGGGAAGGCTCCCGCACCGCCGTGCACACCGCAGAGGGGGCGGGCGCTCGTGCCGAAGACGGCGAGGGTCTCATTGTGGACGGCGTTGACGTGCGGCTCACCGCACCGAGTACGCCTACGCCCTGCGACAGGGCCGCACTGTTGCGCCACTGCGGTCCGAGTGCTGGATGTGCCGTTCGTGATCTCTCGCATGACGGCGGGCGTTCGCATGACGATGGGCGTCCATCGTCCGGGCCCGCGAGTGTTCGACGACCCAGCAGCGGGGCAACAGGCCGAACCCGGATGTGTCCTTCAGGCGGCCGAGGGTCTTGACGGTGAGGTTGTGATGCTTCTTTGCCGGCGGCGGGTTGCGTCCTGAGAAGTGGTGTATGGGTTCCCATGTGATCCGGGTGGGGCCTTGGCCCCCAGGACGACGTGGGCGAGAGCAACCAAGACGCCGGCGCCGACGGTGAGGGGCGGGGACGTTGACCGGCCGCCGTGCGACGGGCCGCTCCTGCTGCTCGTCCGCGCCGCGCAGGGGTGAGTTCGAAGACGGGGTGCTCTGCGGCGGCCGCGGTGAACGTCTGGGGTGTGGCGTGGGGCGGCAGGGCGAGTGTCCGGCGCAGGACTAGGGAGCGTATTCGGTTGTGATCAAGGGGTCGCTCGTGTGAGGTCCTTGATCCAGATCACGGACGCCCGGAGGTGGAGTCCGGCGAGGTAGCTCCCCGGGGTCTTGTCGTAGCGGGTGGCGATGCCTCGCCATGCCTTCATCCTGTTGATCGCCCGCTCGACGGTGTTCCGTTCCTTGTAGAGCTCGGTGTCGTGACTGACGGGCCTACCGCCTCCGCTGCCCTTCTTCTTCCGGTTGGCGGCTTGGTCCTTCTTCTCCGGGATGACCGCCTTGATACCGCGTTTGCGCAGGTGGGCACGGTTGCCGCGAGACGAGTAAGCCTTGTCTCCGGCGACTGCGTCCGGCCGGGTGCGGGGGCGGCCGACGGGCCCGCGCACCCGCACCTTCTTCAGGACGGGGATGAACTGTGGGCTGTCCGCCGCCTGGCCCGCGGTCAGGATGAACGCCAGCGGGCGGCACTTGCGGTCGGCGGCGAGATGGACCTTGCTGGTCTGCCCGCCCCTGGAGCGTCCGAGGAGGGCGGCCTTCAGCCGGAGTTTCCGCCGCCGCCGGACGCGTCGTCGTTCTTCCCGCGCTGGATCGCTTTCGGTCTCCTGCCCTCTTTGTTCTTCGAGGCCGCCCCCTTTGACCTGGCCGTCTCCTCCTCGACGGCGGCTTTCTCCAGGGCGGTGACGACGTCCTCGTCGAGGTGCATCCCGGCCGCGTCGTGGTGGGCACGGGCGGTGGTGGAGTCGATGCTGACCAGGGACAGGTCCACCTCACCGCGCTTCGCGGCTTCCGCGATCAGGCCCTCCAGCAGGGCCTCGAAGACCCCGGCGTCACGCCACTGCCGGAACCGGTTGTGGACGGTTGACCATGCACCGAACTCTGTCGGCATCTCCCGCCACTGACCGCCCGTCTTGAACCGCCAGATCACGCCCTCGAACTGCTGCCGCAGCCGCTCGGGGTACGGGCCGTACTCGCCGATCGGCAGGTACGGCTCGATGAACTCCCATGCCGGGTCGGTCAGTTGCACTCGCGTCACGTACAACGGTCTACCGGACCAGACCATGCCACGAAGGCACATCCCGCAGATTGATCACGACCCGATACGCGCCCTAAGCCGCCGATGGGCCGGGCCAGCCGGGGCCCCAGGGCCTCCCGCAGTACTGCTGCGGCTTCGTCCTGCGGCAACTCCACCGCGGTGAAGGCGTACTCTCGGCGTGCGCGGGAGACTGATCCCTCGCCGGCCGCGCGGAGGTTGCGCACCCACTGCGCGTCTGCGTCGTGGGTGGCGACGAGCCACCGGCGTCCGTCGTGTTCGAACAGGTCCACCGGGTTGGTGCGCGGCTGGCCGCTCTTGCGGCCGCGCACGGTCAGCATCATCACCGGGCCGAGCCGGACGCCGGAGCGGACCAGGAGCCTGATGGCGCGCGACACCTGGGAGAGCACCGCCCGGTCGAAGCGACTGTGCTGGTGCGGTGCGGCGCCGGTCGGCCTGTTGTGGGCGGCCTTCAGCACGCGGTAGACGATGGCGAGCACAAGCAGCGCCGGCACCCGCCGTGCGGACGACGAAGTACATCGACGCCGCCGTCGCCCAGCTCCGTGCCGAGGGCCACGAGATCCGGGAAGAGGACATCGCCGCTTCACCGCCCAGCTCCCGGCCGCCGGAGCCCTGCGCCCGCTGCGCGACCCGGACCGCGCCGGATGCGGACGAGGACGAGGAAGCCGGGCAGGACTGAGCCGGTGCGGGCGCGGTGCGCCGCTACTGCCCGGCAGCGGCCGGTTCGGCGGTGCGGGCGGGGGTGTCGCGGACGCCGAGGCGTAGGTGCTCGACGTGGTAGAGCGCCTGGTCGAGCAGTTCGGCGACGTGGTTGTCATAGAGGGCGTAGACGATCGACCGTCCGTGGCGTTCGCCGGTGACCAGGCCGAGGTTGCGCAGCAGGCGCAGCTGGTGGGAGCAGGCGGAGGCTTCCATCCCGACGGCTTCGGCGAGGTCGCTGACCGAGCATGGGCCTTCCTGGAGCCGGGCCAGGATGTGCAGCCGCGAGGGCGTGGCCAGGGCCTGGAGGGTGGCTGCGACGTCGACGGTTCCCACCGCGTCGAGGCGCTCGCGCGTGGTGGCGTTGCCGGCACTGTCCGTTCCGTGGCCCATGAGGCCATCATACCCATGACACCTGAAGACCTATTCATACGTTCCTGTATGGTGGAGGTGTTGCCCCAGCCCGCCCGTGAAGGGTTGTTTTTGCCATGTCTTCAGTCCTCGACCAGCGGCCCGCGCCGCCCGTCGCCAGCCCGCGTCCGGTGTCGCCGCGGCGACGGACGAGGGTCCTGGCGCTGCCGGAGGCCTGGTGGGCGCTGGCTGCGCTGGTCCTGTTCCTGATCGCTCTGCCCGTCCACCTGACGGGCGGCCCGGCCTGGCTGTGGGGTGCGCTGTTCGCCGCCACCTACATCACAGGCGGCTGGGAGCCGGGACGGGAGGGGCTGAAGGCCCTCAAGGACAAGACCCTGGACGTGGATCTGCTGATGGTGGTGGCCGCGCTCGGCGCGGCCGCCATCGGCCAGGTCCTCGACGGCGCGCTGCTGATCGTCATCTTCGCCACCTCCGGCGCCCTGGAAGCGGTCGCGACTGCCCGGACCGCCGACTCGGTGCGCGGCCTTCTCGACCTCGCGCCGACCACCGCGACGCGGCTCCTGCCCGGCGGCGGCGAGGAGAGCGTGCCCTCCGACTCCCTCCACGTCGGCGACACGATCCTGGTGCGGCCCGGGGAGCGGATCGGCGCGGACGGCCAGGTGACCGACGGGACCTCCGACGTCGACCAGGCCACCATCACCGGCGAGCCGCTGCCGGTGGCCAAGCAGGCCGGGGACGAGGTCTTCGCCGGCACCGTCAACGGCACGGGCGCGCTGCGGGTACGCGTCGAGCGAGACCCGTCTGACTCGGTGATCGCCCGGATCGTGAAGATGGTCGAGGAAGCCTCCGAGACCAAGGCCCCCACCCAGCTGTTCATCGAGAAGATCGAGCAGCGCTACTCGATCGGCATGGTGATTGCGACCCTCGCCGTATTCGCCGTGCCTCTCGCCTTCGGCGACGGGCTCCAGTCGGCCCTGCTGCGCGCCATGACTTTCATGATCGTGGCCTCGCCGTGCGCGGTCGTGCTCTCCACCATGCCGCCACTGCTGTCCGCCATCGCCAACGCCGGACGGCGCGGTGTGCTGGCCAAGTCGGCCGTCGTCATGGAGCGCCTCGGCCAGATCGACACCGTCGCTCTGGACAAGACCGGCACCCTCACCGAGGGCACCCCGCACGTCACCGACATCCGCCCCCTGCCCGGCACCGGCCTGGACGAGGCCACGCTGCTCGCCCTCGCCGCCGCCGCCGAGCACCCCAGCGAACACCCCCTCGCCCGCGCGGTCGTCGACGCCGCCCGTGGACGAGGCATCCGCCTGTCCGGCGCCGAGGACTTCTCCTCCGTACCCGGCCAGGGCGTCACCGCCACCGTCGGCGGTCGCACCGTCCAGGTCGGCTCCCCCTCCCGCCTGGCAGGCACCGCCGGCGACCCGGCCCGGGCGCTGGTGGGCGAGCTGGAGGACGCCGGGCGCACCGCGGTGGCCGTCCTGCAAGACGGCACGGTCGTAGGGGTGCTGGGCATCGCCGACCGGCTGCGGCCCGACGCGGCGGCGACCGTGGCCGCGCTCACCGAGCTGACCGGCTGCACCCCCGTCCTCCTGACGGGCGACAACGAACGCGCCGCCCGCCACCTGGCCGCCGAGGTCGGCATCACCGACGTCCGCGCCGGACTCCTCCCGCAGGACAAGGTCGCCGCGGTCAAGCAGTGGGAGGCCGAAGGGCGCCGGACACTGGTGGTCGGCGACGGCGTCAACGACGCCCCCGCGCTGGCCGCCGCCCACTCCGGGATCGCGATGGGCAAGGCCGGCTCCGACCTCGCCCTGGAGACCGCCGACGCCGTCGTCGTCCGCGACGAACTGGCCACCATCCCGGCCATCGTGCAGCTTTCCCGCACCGCCCGCCGCCTCGTCGTCCAGAACCTCGTCATCGCCGGCGCGTTCATCATCGTCCTGGTCGCCTGGGACCTGATCGGCACCCTCCCCCTGCCCCTCGGCGTCGCCGGCCACGAAGGCTCCACTGTCATCGTCGGCCTCAACGGCCTGCGCCTGCTGCGCGAAGCAGCCTGGCCCCGCATCGGCAAGGACACCGCGTGAGCAAACGCACCCGCCGTGCGGCCCCCGCCCCGGGCGCCGCACGGCCCACCGTCACTGTCTGCCGCGGCTGCTGCTGCGGCAGCCCCAAGATCCCCGGCCTCGACCACACCGCACAGCTCCGCGACCTGCGTCAGGCCCTCGACAACGCCGCGACCGTACGCGTCACCGACTGCCTCGACGCGTGCGAGCGCGCCAACGTCATCGTCGTCCAGCCCTCGGCGGCCGGCCGCAAGAACGGCGGACGCCCCGTCTGGCTCGGCCTCGTGAACGACCCCGAGGCCACCACCGACATCACCACCTGGGTCCGAGACGGCGGCCCCGGCCTCGCCGACCCGCCCGACATCCTGGACCTCTACACCTTCCGCCCCTCCCGGCGCGTTCAGGCCGAACTCCACGACGACGCATGAAGGAGCCTGCCTGTCGGCAAACGATCGTTTGCCGACACGGAAGATCGGTCTGATGCATGACCGGATCAGCCTGGGTGTGTTCGGCGGTTGCTCAACTGTTTGAGTGTCGAGCGGGTGCTGCCTGTGGTGTTGGTGCTTGCGCCGGGCGTGAGGCGGTCGTGTCGTCTCCTTCTTGGTGGGCCGGGCGCCGGGGCAGCCGCGACGCGGGCAGCAGGCCGAGAGCGACGAGTGCGGCCAGGATCAGCAGTGTGGAGTTCATGGTTGAAGCAGCCGTGCCGGCTGCGCTGGCCGCGACGGCGATGCCGAGGGTCGGCCCGATATTCATGGCGGTCTGCTTGAGTCCGCTGACGACCCCGGCGTACCCGGGCGGCGCGTCACCGACGACGGTCCCGGTGGCGGTGACCATCACGGTGGCGAACCCGGCACCGATGGCGGCGAAGGCTGCAGCCACGGCCATCCATGTGCTGGCGGAACCGAGCCGGGACAGCCCCGCGATGCCGACCACGACGAGGACCGTACCGGCGATCGCGGTGCGGCGCGCACCGTACCGGCGTAGTGCGGCAACCGCCGCAGGTGAGCCGAGGACCATGAGCACGGTCAGCGGGAGTACCCGCAGACCGCTGTCGAGTGGGTCGAGTCGAAGTACGTCCTGGAGGTAGAAGGTGGCCCTGAACAGCGCGCCGAACAGGCCGGCGGTGGTGACCAGCAGGATCGCCATCGACGCGGTCACCGGTACGGACCGCGCCACGGCCGGCGGAACGATCGGGTGGGTGGTGCGGCGTTCGTGGCAGGTGAGCACCGTTGCGACGCCGATGACGGCGAGGCATTCGAGCAGCGTCAGCGCGGCGGTCCATCCCCGCGCGGGTACATCGGCCAAGGCGTGGACCAGGATGGCGAGCGCGACCGCTAGCAGGCCCGCGCTGGTGAGGTTGAGCCGTGGAGAGTTGGCACGTTGAGGTGCCGACCTCCGTACGGCGAGGGCGAGGACGGCGATGACGAACGCGAGGGGCACGTTGACCCAGAAGACGGCGCGCCATCCCAGATGAGCCACGAGAACACCGCCCAGGAGCGGACCGGACCCTGCCGCCACCGCGATCGCACTGGTGCGGATGGCGATCGGCTTGCCGAGCCGGTCCGCGGGATACGCCAGCCGTAGCAGCGCGAGCGTCGCAGGTTGCAGGAACGCGGCGAACCCGCCCTGCACCGCGCGCAGGACGATCACCCAGCCGACGGCCGGCGCGAGCGCGATCCCGGCCGAGGCGGCCCCGAAACCGAGGACGCCGACGAACAGCAGGCGCGGGTGCCCGTGCCGATCTCCGAGGCGCCCGGCGATCACGAGTAATGCGGCCGCGGCGACCAGATAGCCGGTGCTCGTCCACTGGATCTGCGCCACGCTCGCGCCGAGATCACGCTGCATGCCGGGCTGCGCCATGAGCAGGATGGTTCCGTCCAGTGCGACGATCACCGCGCCGACCACGCTGACCAGAAGTGCAATCTGCCGCTGTGCGGGTGTGGTCATGAGGTCACCGGGCCGAGGTGGGCGTCCAGAACTGCCGCGATGAGCCGGTCGCGTTGGTTGTCGTCGGGGTCGCCGTCCAGCGGTGGGGCGCCGAGGGCGAGTTGCAAGCTGCCCCAGGCCCACAGCTGGGCGATGCCGTGCAGGTTTGACCACAGAGCGGCGGCGGTCACCGCAGGCGGCGGTCCGGCCTCGTTCGGCTCGTCGGCGCGTCGCGCGGCATCCCGCTCCGATCGGCATCGGGCGACGAGTCCGGTGAAGTGTCCGAACAGCGGGAGGGTCGACTCGCGCAGCCTCGGTTGGTCTGATGCCTGCGCCGCGCCGTCGAGCAGGTCGTGCCGCCACATGAGTTCGAACATGCCGCGGCGTTCCAGTGCGTACCCGACGTACGCCCGCGCAAGAGCCTCCAACTGGCCGCGCGGTGTGCTCGTGCCGGCGACCGCGACCTCGAACATGGCTGCGAGATCCTCGAAGCCGCGACGGCCGATAGCCGAGAGCAGCGCGTGGTGCGTGGGGAAGTACCGACGCGGCGCCCCGTGCGACACCCCCGCTCGACGGGCTATTTCCCGCAGACCCACGGACGCGGAGCCCTCGGACAGCACAAGGTCGACCCCGACATCGATCAACCGCTCCCGAAGGGAGCTCCCATCAGTCATAGACGGTGTCTACCATGCATTCGTAGACACTGTCTACTCATTGGCGTGAGTGATCATTCTGCTCAGCGGGTGGCGGGGGCCGCCTCGGCTCACTCGCTCACGGCGGCACGCTGACCGGGAATGGTCACGCCTGACAGGTCGAGGCGCTTGTTCATGTCGAGGCGGAACGTGCCGTACGGGTTGATGTTCGACCAGAACAGCGCGGTCAGCCCACGCCGGTCCTCGTCGCTCAGCTTCTTCGCCCAGGCCGGCTCGGCGAGTACCCGCTGAAGCAGCAGGGTGTTGATATGTACGAGACTGCTCTGGAGCAGGTGCGGGGCGAGCATCGAGGTCTCGGCGTGTTCCTTGTCCGGGCCGGTCAGGGCGCCGTCCTTGCCGTAGTGCAGGACGGTGTTCGCGCTGTTCCAGTTCTCCACGACCTGGAGCCCGCCGTGGACCTCTCGACGCAGGCCGGGGCTGGCCAGGTAGTTACTGGCTTCGGCTCGTCAGGGTGAACTTCGGCGAAGTCCCTGATGGGTCTGGGGTGGTGGCCGTATCCCTTGCTGTGTGAGATACGCGGATGGGGGCGGGCTGACGGCTGCGGGACGCAAGCGTCGGGAGACCGTGCGGATGCAGGCGGCCGAGCTGTTCGAGCAGCAGATCAGCCGATGGAGGTGGCACGGCGCCTGCGGGTGAGCCCGAAGTCGACCTACCAGTGGCACCAGTTGTGGCGGGACGGTGGTGTGCAGGCTTTGGCCTCCCGGGGTCCGAGCGGTTCGCGGTGCCGTCTGTCCCGGCACTGTCTTCAGAAGCTGGCGGTGTATCTGGAGCAGGGGCCGGCCGCGCACGGCTGGGTGGAGGACCAGGTGTGGACCGCGGCGCGGGTGGCCACGCTGATCGGCAGGAAGTTTCACGTCTCCTACAGCGTCTCGGGGGCCACTCGGTTGATGCACCGGCTCGGCTTCAGTCCGCAGGTCCCCGCGCGGCGGGTTGCCGAGCGCGACGAGCGGGCCGTCACCGCGTAGAAGGAGGCGACCTGGGCCGAGGTAAAAGTGCCCGGGCGGCCTGCGGGGGCTACATCTGCTTCGAGGACGAGGCAGGTTTCACCCGCCGGCCACCCAGGGGACGCACCTGGGGCCGACGCGGAGTGACTCCGCAGGTGACGGTGAGCGGTCGGCGCTCGGGACGCCTGTCCGTGGCCGGGCTGATCGCCGTGCGGCCCCACTCCCGGACCCGGTTGTGCCCACCGCCCGCGCACCCACCGGGCGGGCAAAGGTAAGCGTCGCAGCATGGACGAGCGGGACTTCATCGCGCTGGTCGACGGCGTCCATCAGCTCGTCAAGGCGCCCATCGTGCTGGTGTGGGACCGCCTGAACACCCACGTCTCCCGCGCCATGGGCGAGCTGATCGCCGAGCGTGAGTGGCTGACGGTGTTCCTCCTGCCCACCTACTCACCCGACCTCAACCCGGTCGAGTGGGTATGGGCGCATGTCAAACGCAGCCTGGCCAACCTCGCCGTCGTCGCCCTCGACCGGCTCGAAGCACTCGTACGCAACCGGCTCAAGCGCCTTCAGTACCGGCCCGGCACCCTCGGCGGCTTCATACCCGGCACCGGCCTGACCCTCGACGACCCAGCATCACCTTGACGAGCCGAAGTCAGTACCTGGCCGACCGTCGCCCCGAACTCACCGAACGCGAGCGTGCAGCACTGGCCAGTCTGGGCTGGGAAGTCCGCCGACGCCGCGGCTATGCCCCGGACCGGGTCGAGTGGCGGGCGATCTCCCGTCCGCTCCGCCCGCTCGACGACGCACGAGCCGCGCTTCGGTGGTGCCCGGACACGCCCTCCCACCGCCGTGTCGACGGTCGCGTAATTCGGCTCTGGCGAAGATCTTGTGATGCCACTCGCTTGAGCTGGGCATATACCGGGTGTGCGGTTCAGGGGGTTTGGGGCGGTTGCTGCCGCATTTAGCTGATGTGGTGGTGGAGTCGGTCGAGCGGACGGCGGGGGCGGTCACGTTACGTGCGTCCAGTCAGTCACTCCCGGCGAGATGCACGGCGTGCGGGATGCCGTCGTGGCGAGTGCACGGTCGCTACGCCCGTCGGCTGGCCGACGCTCCGCTGGGCGGTGCGTCCGTCGTGATCGAGTTGGCGGTGCGCCGGTTCAAATGCCTCAACTCCCATTGCCCGGCGGTGACGCTCGCTGAGCAGGTCCCCGGGCTGACCAGCCCGCATGCCCGCTACACCCCGCTGTTACGAAGCGCGCTTGCATCGATCGCGCTGTGCCTGGCGGGCCGCCCGGGCGCTCGTCTGGCTGCGGCGTTGAAGATCCGGGTCGCCAAGGACACGCTCTTGAATCTCCTGCGCGCGATACCGGACCCGCCTCCCTCAGAAGTCCGTGTCCTGGGCGTCGACGACTTCGCTCTGCGCAAGGGCGATACCTATGCCACCCTCCTGGTCGATCTGGAGGCCCGCCAGCCGCTCGACGTACTTGCCGGCCGGAACGCCGAGCCGCTGGCCGCATGGCTGCGCGGCCACCCAGAGGTGGAGATCATCTGCCGTGACCGGGCCGGCGCCTACGCCGAGGGGGCTCGTTCCGGAGCCCCGCAGGCACAGCAGATCGCGGACGGCTGGCATCTGTGGCGCAACCTCGCCGAGGCCGTGAAGAAAACGGTCGGCGCCCACCATCCCTGCATCCGGGCCGCGTTCGCCTTGCCCCCGGTCACCGAAAAAGCATCCGAGGAGGCCCTGGTCACCGCGGCGCCACCGGTGGAGGTCGTGCCGTTCCTCCCGCCCGATGGCACGCTCGACGTCACGGGGAAACCGCGGAGGCTGGTCGCCCGTACGACCGAGCGGTACGAGGCGGTCCAGCAGAGGCTGTCCGCAGGGATGTCGCTGGCCGCGATCCGCCGCGAGCTACGGCTGGACCACTCGACCGTGCGGCGCTTCGCCCGCGCCCAGAGCCTTGACGAACTCCTGGTCAAGGCGGTCAACCGGAACTCGATCCTGGACGCCTACAAGCCCTACCTGCACCGACGGTGGAACGAGGGCTACCACGACATTCACCAACTCCACCGCGAACTGCGCGAGCAGGGCTTCAGCGGCGACATCCAGTGCGTCCGCCGTTACTTCCGCCCCTTCAAGAAGCCCCATAGCCCCAGGCCGAGGCAGCCGCCAGCACCTCCTCCCGCACCGCGGCCGGCACCGAAGCCTCGCCGAATCGTGCGCTGGATCATGACGACCCCTGGGCACCTCGCCGACGCCGACACGGCAGAACTCAAAGAGATCAGAGCCGCCTGCCCGCACCTCGACGCCGTCGCGCGGCACGTCCGCGACTTCGCCGACATGATGCGTGATCTGCGTGGCGACCTGCTGCCCGCCTGGATGGACCGCGTCCTGGCCGACGACCTGCCCGCGCTGCACTCCCTGGTCGCCGGGCTCCGCCGGGACCAGGACGCCGTCGTCGCTGGTCTGTCCACTGCCTGGAGCTCCGGGCAGGTCGAAGGCCAGGTGACGAGAGTCAAGCTGATCAAGCGGAAGGGCTACGGCCGGGCCAACCTCGACCTCCTCCGGCGGCGCGTCCTCAGCAGCCCGTGAGTGCCAGACGGAGGTCAGTACCAACGGCTGAACGCAGCAGCACCGGATCCGGCCTCTGCGGCGTATCGAATAACCCGCAGGGGGGCGTCGATGAGTTCCGCCACCGCATCGCTGTCGGGTGTGTCGCCGCCCATCGCGGTCATCCAGTCGGTAATCCGGGAGAGGGCGGTGCCTCGCTGCGCGTCGGACATGAGCAGGGCTTCCTCAGCCCGAGGCAGAGCGGCCCGAACCTCGTCGGCGGGAAGCAGAAAGTTCCCGAACCAGCCGGGGAGCATCGCCGATCGTTGAGCGCCAAGGCCGTAGTACAGGGCCGCAACCGGGTTAGCCTTTCGGGCAGTCGCAACGAAGAGACCAGCGCCAACTGCCTCGGGCATCAACGTCATACTCGCGTCCTGCATCGCGTCCGTGGCCGCGGTGGACACGTTGGCGTCCTCAATGAAGTCCGCGAATCGATGGGCGACCGACGTGGGCACCAAGGAGCCGGAAGGACCCACGGAACGCTCGAAAAACGCCTCTTCCTCGCCGCCGTTCAACCACCAGGCCAGCGCCTGGCTGAAATCTCGCGGCTTGTCCCAGTCGCCGGGCCCTATGAGATGGACGTAACGGTTCGGAAGTTCCCGAGCCTCCGCGTCAGGGATGACGCCGACCACCCACGCACCTGTCGAGCTCACCGTCACCCCTCTCAGCCTGCGGGCAACTCTATCCGCCTGGCTGATCGGCATCACAAGATCCACAGAGCCCGTAATTCCCCACGATCTGCGTGATCAGCTTCACGCAATTCGGCTCTGTCGCTGATCTTGTGACGCAGGTGTCGACGGCCAAGATCTTTTCCCCAGGTACGGCCCCGGGCTGCCTGAGCCTCGCGCGCCCACGCGCCCGGCACGTCCCGGGGGCGGGGGCGGGGCGACGGCCGTACTGAGGACTGCGGCCGGGGCGCAGGTCGCAGTCGATGAGGTTACGAACCCTCCGTGAACGCGGTGGCGTGGTCGGCGGCCCACTGGCGAAACGTTCGCGGCGCCGTTCCGAGGATGTCGGCCACCGCAGTGGTGGTGTACGCGGGCTGTCCGACCGCGGCGCTCCACGCGGCGAGCAGCATGTCGACGACCACGCTGGGCGCCGTAGCCTCCAACAAACTTCGGAACTCGTCCGGTGTCATCTCCTCGAATGCGATGCGGCGCTTCAGGGCGTCACCGATGACGTCCACCTGCGCGGCTTGGGTCAGTGATTCGGGGCCCGTAAGGACGTAGTCGCCTCCGGCGTATCCGTCCTGATAGAGCGTCCGCGCCGCGACGGCTGCGACGTCGCGGTCGTCGACCGGTGCCGTCTCGGCAGCGCCGTAAGGCCACCGGACGACCTCGCCGGCCCGGATCGCGGGTGCCCACCAGGCCAGCGAGTTCGACGCGAGCATCCCCGGCCGGATGACAGTCGACTCGAGTCCGGTGGCCGCGATGAGCCGCTCGATGTCGGCGTGCAGCACCGCCATGGGATTGGGCTGCTGGAAGAAGGGATGCGGCGTCTGGTGCGGGGAGGAGAGGAAGACGACCCGCCGCACGTGGGCTGCCAGCCGCTCGACGGCTGCCGCGGCGGTCTGAGGTGGGGCGGTCCAGACGAGGAAGACCGCACCGGCGCCATTCAATGCCGGGTCGAGTGACTCGGGCGCGGTGAGGTCGCCGGTGAAGACCTCGACCTTCGCCGGCAGCGTCGCCGCCGCCTCGGCGCGATGGGTGAGGGCGCGGACCGGTACGCCCGCGTCGAGGAGTTGGTCGATGACAACGCGGCCGACCCGGCCTGTCGCCCCGGTTACGAGCACGGGATGAACGTCTGTCTGATTCACGCCACCCATGAAAACGTTACTCGGTTAAAAACACAACCTGGTAATGAATGTTACGGTGGTCAGATGAGCGAGCCGACGGGACTGCGGGCCCGCAAGAAGGAGCGGACGCGCGACGCCATTGGCGACGCGGCCGTCTCACTGTTCCTGGAGCGCGGCTTCGACTGCGTCTCGGTCAACGACATCGCCGCGGCGGCCGAGATCTCCAAGCCGACCCTCTTCCGGTACTTCCCCACCAAGGAAGACCTGGTGCTGCACCGGTTTGCGGACCATCAGGGCGAGGCGGCACGCGTCGTACGTGACCGCAGGTCCGGCATCAAGCCGGTGACGGCGCTGCACCGGCACTTCCGGGCCGGTCTCGATCGGTACGACCCCGTCACCGGCCTCAACGATCATCCCGAGGTGGTGGCGTTCCACCGGCTGGTGTTCACCACACCGAGCCTGGCGGGACGGCTCACGCAGTACCAGCTCGAGGACGAGGAAGCACTGGCGGACGCCCTCGGCGAAGGCATCCAGGCACGCCTGCGAGCCGCCCAGGTACTCGCGGTCCAACGAGTGCTCGCCCGGACCAACTGGCAGAAGATCGCCGACGGTCGAACCGCCCACGACGTCCACCCCGAGGCCGTAGCCGACGCCGACCAGGCATTCAACCAGCTACGGTGACAGGCGGCGCTCCCGGTCGAAGAAGGCTCCGCGGCCCGGTGCACGCGTGGCCGCGGGCCCGGTCAGGCCGCTTCCGCGGATGCTGGTGGCCACCGCCTCGTCGGAGATACGTCGTCGGTGGGGGATCTGAACTGGTAGTCACGGAAGGTGAGGGGGGCGCGGCCAGACAGCTCCCCGTCAGGTGGACGCCGGTGGGGGATCCGAACTGGCCACAGACACACAGGCGGGTCAGGGCGGAAGTAGCACGCGCTTGCGGAGGAAGTCGAGATTGGCTCGCCCGAATTCCTGCCTTTTGATTAGTTTCGTCCTTGTGACGTGTCCTTCTACCTGGCCGGAACTCCAGGGAGTGGAGAGCCCGGCAGTGACAGCGTCGATGTCGCGGCTCAGCCCGTTGACCAGGGAGTGAAGGGCAGGGAGGTCGTCGGCGAGGACGCGCTCCATCCAGGCGGGTAATTGATCGTCCTGCAGCTCGCGCATCATGGTGGCGAAGTCGCGAAGGTGGTGGGTGACGGCATCGAGTTCGGAGCAGCTGGTCCGGACTTCCTTGAGGCCGGCGGCATCATAGGCGGTCAGGTTGCCGAGGTCGGTCATGATCCAGCGGACGATGCGGCGGGGCCGTGGAGCTGGGCGGTGCGAGGGTGACGCGGCGGTGGCTGCCTTGAAGGGGCGGAGGTAATGCTGGACTGTCTGGATGCTTCCGGCGAAGCCCATGGCGACGATCTCCTGGTAGAGCTGGGCACTGTTCTGGCAGCCCTCAATCCACCGCTGGTGGAGGTAGGGCCTCTACTTGTCCAGGATGGTGGAGCGGTTCGTCGCTTTGACCAGCAGTTCGTCGATGCTGGTGGCGCGGGCGAAGCGGCGCACGGTGGACCGGTCCAGCCGCAGTGTCCGGCAGATCTCCTCCAGCGTGCTGCCGTCGTCCAGGGGTTGTTGCACGGCGGTGTAGCGTTCCCTGGTCCGGGTCACCAGTCGGCCGGTCTCCTCCGCTGACCGTCGGCGGTCAGCCGGCGCCACCGTGATCAGGTCGTGGTCTTGGGCTGCGGCTCGCCGCCTTGGGCGCGCAGTTGCTCGTTGATGCGCTGGGCTTCTTCGAGCTGGTCTTCGAGGACGACGATGCGGCACGCGGCCTCGATAGGGGTGCCCTGGTCGACGAGTTCGCGGGCGCGGGCGGCGATGCGCAGCTGGTAGCGGGAGTAGCGGCGGTGGCCGCCTTCGGAGCGCAGGGGGTTGATCAGGCGGTGTTCGCCGAGGGCGCGGAGGAAGGCGGGGGTGGTCCCGAGCATCTCGGCGGCGCGGCCCATGGTGTAGGCGGGATAGTCGTCGTCATCGAGAGGGGTGACGGGGCGGGTACCGCGAGGGGGCATAGACCTCTTCTTCCAAGGACGCGTCGGGGGGCCCGAGTACCGTGTCGGCACCCGGGCCCCGAGCTTGTTACACCATCTACCGGCAGACTGCACCGGCCTTCTTTGGTCCGCAGGTTCCGCCTGGGAGGCGGGGCTGCGGGGATCGCGGATGCGTGACCGGGGACCACCTTCCAATCCGGGGCCTGCGGTACCCGGGCGGACTGCTTCCTCGCCCGGGCGATCCTGATGGCGTCTCGCTCCTTACCTTCGGTTGCTCCGTCGTACTGCTGGTACCGCGGGTACTGCTGGCGGCCCCATGGGCCGCTTCCTGCTTGGCCTGCTTGCACGGCCGTTTCGTGTCTGCCGCGCCCTCTTCGACTTCCTTGGTACGACAAAACAGTAACCTCGCGATGAGGCAATGTCTACCGCCACCGCGATAGATTTTCTGAAAGGGTGATCCGCGGCTTCTCTCGCACAAACATGCGGAAGAGTGCTGTACCGGGTTGAGTCGACTCGGTGGGCACCGCACGAGCCGGGCGCCACAAGTGATCATCGGAGGCCGCTCCCCCACCGCCCCGGATCATGGCGCCCGAGCCGATCGGTGACGGCCGAGCTCGGCCGTGACGCCCGCAGCCTTCCGGGTAGGGTTCGGGTCAACGCCTGCCGTCCGTAGAGCCGCCTCGGGTGCTGTCCCAGCACGGGAATGGTCCGCGGATCCGACGTCACATGGTCACCACAGCCACACGCCAAGGGCGACGACAGCAATGCCGATCGCGACGATCGTCGGCCCGATCGTGTGACCGGCCCACTTCCTTCGGCCTACGAGGTCCCGCATACCGATGGACATGGCTCCACCGACAAGGACGATCAAGCACCCCGCGAGCACGACGAGCGCCGCAAAGAAGGGAACCCAGCCGGGGTCGTAGTTCGGGTTGTTGTGCGCGACCCCGGCAAGGATCATGCCCCCCAACTCACCGTGCACGAATCGCTCGCTCGCCTTCTTGGTGTCCTTGACGAGGTTCTGGGCATCCGACTCGATGCCGGAGCCCGCCGCGTAGACCGCCGTGTCGAGGCCGGTGCCGGCGGAGTTCTTGTATGCGGCGTCGGCGAGGCTGCCCCTGTCGCTGAGGTTCTCGCCGCCGAGGCTGCCGGCTCCTCCATCTGATGGAAGTGGGCGTCGTTGGCGGCGTTTCCGCTCGCTCCGGTCAGCGCGTTCGTCGCCGCGTCCCAACCGATGGTCGCGCCGTCCTGGTGGTTCCATACGTCAGCCGTGAGGCCGCCGCTGATGTTGCCCAGCGCGCCGTTGCCGGCGCTGCCGACCCGGCCCTCGCCGCCGAGGACCTTGCCGACCGCGCCCGTCAGACGGGCGCCCCCGGCCGGCGTCCCGCCGCCTGCGGTGAATGCGGCCGTGCCCAGGGCCTCCTTGGCGCCGGTGGAAAAATCCTGGCCAACCGTGATCGGCTGCCCATTCAGCGCCTGGTTGAGCATCATGCTGCCCGAGTCCGCCACGAAATCGGGGACGAAACTCTCCGCACCCTTCTTGAGGAACTTGGCGGCGAACTCGGCCGGCTTCGCCAGCCTCGCAGCCCCCGCCTCGTTGAGCGCACCGAAGCGCTCCAGCAGGGCCGCCACCTTTTCAGCGGCCGAGGTGAAGAGCTTCACCAGGTCGACGATCCTGGCGACCCGCGCGGCCACGGCCGTGTTCGCGACGAGGTCGGAGAGGAAACCGGTGAAGAAGGACAGCGCCGTGCCGGCCACCTCCATCTCGGCGATCTCGACACAGATGTCGATGACCTCCTCGTTGATCTTGTCGATCTCGTCGGCGTACGCCCGCAGCCCGTCGGCCACCTGGTGGAAGTTGTGCGCGACGTCGTCGATGACGCGCTTCTGCTCCGCCCAGTGCCTCTCGAAGGCATCGCGGGCCTCACCTGCCAGCCCTGCTTGTCGACGCCCTCGACAGCGACGTCAAGGGCGTGCACGACCTCGGTCAGCTCGTCGCCCATGGTGTCCCAGGCACGGGCGACCGAGCGGAGCGTGTCGCCGTCACCACCAGGAAGCTCCACCCCGCAGGCCTCGAGGATCTCCAGAACTTGCCGTCGATCCAGCCGTTGATGCTCACGCCGGGCCTCCCGCCGGCTGGGTCGCGGCACGGAGGTGGTCCACGGCGGTCCGGTCCGAGTCCTTGTAGTGGGCGGCGTTGAGACGCAGCCGGTCGCCGTCACTGGTGAGCACGCCGGGCAGGTGCCCGAGTGCCTTGACGGTGCTGTCCAGCAGCATCTGGTACTTCTGCGCCGCACCGTCGCAGGCGCCGAGCAGGCCGAAGGCTTCTCCGACCTCGGACACGGTCGCCGCGAAGTCGTCGACCGGGTTCGCCAGGCCCTTCGCTTCCCTGTCGAACTTCCCGGCGAGGTCGGTCGGCGTGTCGGGGTCGACACCGAACTGGCTCATCCTGCTTCCCCCGTCGTCGCGTACGTGAACAGACCAGCAGTACTGGAGGGAGTGATCCGCCGGGAAGGGTGGTTCGCGGCCAGGACTTGAGTGATCTTCATCCGCCGCCCAACGGGACCGCAGTGCTGATTGGGGGGGCGAACGGCTCCCGGTTCATGCCTGGTGTCGGACGACAAACCGATTTCGAGCAACATCGATCCACTCACCGTTGTCAGTTCTGCGTGGCCGGCAGGGCTTCATCCGTTCTGCGGAAGAAGGTCGCTTTCACGTTGTGCGGCGTACCAGCCCAGGGCACGCACCATGGCCTTGTGCGGGGTGGGCGGGAGGAGAGGATCCAGGCTGATCCAGGCTTCGTCGACGAGGATGCGGGCTTCGGTCGTGCAGGCCTCGAGCGCCCCGCTGTGGAGGATGAGCTGGGAGGCTGTGCAGGCGCCGGTGTCGGAGCGTTGCCGGAGCGCGTCGCGCAGGCGTTGGCGGTCGGTCGCGTCGAGGCGTGCGACAGCGTGGGCCACGGGGTAGGTGACCTCGCCGTTGCGCAGGTCCTCGGCGGGGGATCGGGTGGTGATGCCCTGCTGGTGTTCCTCTGCGGTGACCAGCCCGTACAGGTCGGCGACGTCGTCGGTGATCTGGTAGGAGGTTCCGACGGCTTCAAAGTAGTGGCAGATGGCGTCGAGTTGCCGCTCGTCGGCGCCGCCGAGGATCGCGGCGACTTCGGCGGTGCTGCGGACGAGCATCCCGGTCTTGAGGCGGTGTGCGGTGCGGACTTCGTCGAGGAGCGGGCGGGCGTCGCCAGTGGTGACGGCTTCGTCGAACGCGGTGTGGTGTCCGGCGATGTCGAGGGCCTGGCCGGCGTGGGCGGCGCGCAGGTCTCGAAGGTAGAGACGGTAGATCCGCAGCATGGTGGCCGGGTCGACCTGCGGGACTCGCTGCATGAGGGCGTCGAAGGTGTAGTAGCCGAGGGTGCCGGCGGTGATGGCGGGAGCAGTGCCGAAGACCTCGTGCACGCTGGGACGGCCGCGACGGGTGGGAGAGTCGTCCTGGATGTCATCGATGACCAGCGCGGAGACGTGAAGGAGCTCGGTGATCGCGGTGAGCGGCCGGTAGGGCTCGGGGTCGGCATCGAGGAGGCACAGGACGGCAGCGGCGACGTAGGGGCGCCAGGAGCGTCCGGGGTTGTTCAGCAGGTGGAGGAGGGGAGCGGAGACCGCTTGGTGGAGGCGGGCACGTGCGCTCGCGTCGAGGCCAGTCAGATTGCTGGTGCCGGTGAGGAGTCCGAGCGCGGCGTCGTCGCGCGGGTCGGCGGAATACAGGGCTGCGGCTTCCGCACCGGCGATTTCTTGGGTGCGGCGCATGTAGTGCTCGATGTCGCCGATGGTGTTGGCCGGGAGGGTCTCCAGAAAGGCGGTGCCGCTGACGGGTGCGGTTCCCAGGGTGCCGTGGACGGCCGCGGGGCTCTCCCACATGGCGCGGCCCAGAATCAGCGTACGGATCTCGCCCTCGGCGGTTGTTGCGGTGATCTCGACGTCCAGGCCGAGATCGGGGATGCTCACGTGCACTGCCGTGGGGTAGGTGTTGAGGGTGGCCAGTGAGGTCCAGTGCTTCAGGGGCCGCCAGGTCAGGTCGTGGTAGCTCACGGTGCCGTCGGGCGCGACTGCTGTGGCGCGGGTGAGCTCCAGACCGCTGGCACCGGTGGCGGGATCACTCGTGCGCGAGTGGATGCAGCTGATCTCCCAGCCGCTGTCGAGCTGGATACCGGCCCACTCCCAGGTGTGGTCAGGTGTCCCCGAGGATCGTTGGGGGGCGTAGTAGGTCGCACCCCAGTCCTGCTCGAACCAGGCGTGGCCCTCCAGCCGTCTCTGGGTGCCGTCCTCCCGGCTGACCGTGCCGTGGGCCTGCAGCCTCGGCACGAAGTACGTCGTCATCGCGTCCGCGTCAGCGGGCAGCCGTCCCGGGTAACGGCCCTGGGCATCGAACTGCGGGACTGCGGGCTTGGCGGGGGCAAGGACGAGTTCGAAGCGGTCCCCGTCCCGGAAGGCCAGTCGGTAGCTGCCGTCCTCCTGGCGGCGCAGGGCCGCCAGATCACCGAAGGAGATGTCCAGGGTCTGGGCCGACTCGGCGACGGGCTGGGTCAGCAGCCGGTCGGGCAGCAGGGGGCCTTCCGCGAGAGCCTGCGTCAGTGATTCGCGGACCCGGTGATCCAGTGCGGCGTCGCCGGCGATCACCGTGCGGAGCGTGTCGTGCATGGAGGGCGTGAGCCAGGCGCTTTGGGACGCGCCCGTCGGGCCCGAGCAGACGGACATCAGGGCGTGGCCGGGGGCGGCAGCATCGTCGTGGACGTCGTGGTGGCGCAGCATGATGATCATCCACGTGTACGCGTTGCCGTCCTCGTCGCGCAGATGACCATTGAGGTACCACACTTCGACGCCGGCGGAGGGATGGGGTAAGCCGAAGGCCGCCGGGTCGGTGACGTCATACGGTGCGGCCTGCGACGGAACATGCGCCGCAGGGCGGGAGGAGGTGGTCATACCGGGAACGTAGACGTCCGTCACTTCCATGACGGGTCATCGACCATCCGACCATCAGATCGGATGAACACCCCGTCGATAAACATCCGGATCGCCGTGTCGTAACCGCTTGCTACTCGTTAGAGCGGAACGCCAAGGGGAGGAGACCATCGATGGAAGTACGGGGCGTGCACCACGCCTACGGCCGACGTGAGGTCCTGCGCGGCATCGACCTACAGCTGGATGCGGGAGTCATGGCCGGTGTCGTGGGAGAGAACGGCGCGGGCAAGTCGACCCTACTGAAGATTCTCTCGGGCGAACTGGCCCCGGATCAAGGCACGGTCATCCACGAGGGCAGGTTCGGGTACTGCCCTCAGGCAGCCGTCCTCAACGACGCACTCACCGTCCGTCAGCACCTGGACTACTTCAAGGTCGCGTACGGCCTGAGCGACCTGGGCCGCGCCGAAGAGGTCATGAACGCGCTGCAGTTCAGCGAGTACGCCGACGAGCGGACCGCAGTTCTCAGCGGCGGAACCCGGCAGAAGCTGAATTTGACCCTCGCCCTCATGCACGACCCGCACGTCCTGCTGCTGGACGAGCCCTACCAGGGCTTCGACTGGGATACCTACCAGCGGTTCTGGGGCCTGGCCACGTGGTTGCGCGATGAAGGCCGTTCGGTACTCGTGGTCTCCCACCTCGCCTACGACGCCGAACGCCTCGACGTGTTGTGGCGCCTGGACGGCGGTCTTCTGCATGAACAGACCACGGAGCGTGCGGCATGACGCCCCGCCCGCCCTGGCACCGCCACCGCATGTTCTTCACGACCGCGGCCCGCTACGCGCTGACCGAGCATGCGCGCAACCGCTTCGCCATGGTGCTCGTGGCCCTGTTCATCCCGGTATGGACGGCGCTGGCATTCTATTCCGTTCCCGACACCCGCACCCGCTTCCGGCTGCGCGCCACCGGACGCCTGATCACCCCTCACGGCAACCAGCTCACCGAGATCACCGGCGCCCTCAACGCCGTCACCCTGATCATCGGCTTCATGATGTTCGCGGCATCCTTTGCAGGCGGCCACTTCGACCGCCGCCTCGCCCTGGCCGGTTACCCCCGCACCCACCTCGTCCTGGCCAAGCTCATCTCCCTCACACTGATCTCCGCAGCCGTGGCCGCCTACGCGACAGCCCTCACCTGCCTCTTCTGGAATCCGCAACAACCGGCCCTGCTCGCAGCAGCCCTCTTCCTCGCCGGCATCACCTACGGCACCCTGGGCGTCGCCTTCGGCTCACTGCTACGCCGCGAAGTGGAAGGCATGTTCGCCATCGTGATGACCAGCGTCATCGACCTCGCCCTCCAAAACCCCCTCTACAGCTCCAGCTCAAACGGCGGCACCGTGCGCTACCTGCCCTCCTACGGCGCCATGCAGGCCGCCACCGGCGCCGGATTCTCCGCCACACCCCTGCCTACATACCTGGCCATCCAGGCCGGATGGTTCACGGCCACCGCCCTCACCGGTCTGCTCGCCTTCCACATCCGCACCCGCACCCGCCTCAACAGACCACGACCGCACAACACAACGCCGCCCACCCCTGACAACACCCCGCCGACAGGCTCCGTGCCCGCTCCGGTGCCCAAGGCGCCCTCGCAGCGGCGAAACCGTTCCCGCACTCGCCCCTCATCCAGACGTTCATGAACAGCGCAGCCGCCACCCTCAGTTCGCCGACCTGTGGTGACACCCAGGCCGACAGCGTCGGTCAGGTGGCCACGGGCGGGACGAACGCACCGGCCCGAGGCGGGCGGCAGTCACGCGCCAAGAAGCAGGACCTACTGCGCGGTGAGGTCGTCGGGCAGGGCTGGTGACCGGCCCGTACTGGTGAAGTGCACCCGCCAACCCGTGATCGACATGACGCTGGACGACAGCCCGTGGACAGCTCAACAGCGCATAACCGAAGTGGGACGGTTACCGTGCCCAGCTCACCGTGTACGCGGACGGGCGGGTGCTCCTGCGCTCCCAGCAGGGAACGGACATGACCGACTCGTTCCCCGAGATCCGGGACACGGCCCTCGCGCAGTTGGCGGCGGACACCGGGCTGGATGGCGTTATGTGACCTGCGCGGGTGTCTCAGCCCCAGGGTGTCTCAGGTGGCGCACCTCTGTGGACGAGAGGCGTTCGCCGCCGATGGTTCAGGGAGCCGAAGAAGGAACAGGGCCGTGCGGCCGTCAGCGCGGCACAGATAACCTGCGCGAATGAAGCGGATTCAGCGGGCCGCTGGCGCGGTCGTCGGCTCAGCGGTGGGTGACGCCCTGGGCGGCCCCTTCGAGTTCGGTCCCCAGGGAGCGTTCTCAGCGCGGTTCCCCGCGCCTGGTGCCGGTGGCGAGATGTGCGGAGGCGGTGGCTGGGACCCCGGCGAGGCCACTGACGACACGCAGATGGCCATCCTGGTCGCGGAGTCGCTGCTGGAGCAGGGCGGACTGGATCTTCCGGACATCTTCGCCCGCTTCCAGCGGTGGGCGGCATCAGACCCCAAGGACATCGGCCTGCAGACCGAAGACGTCCTGACCAACGGCATGTCTTGGGACCTCGCCGCCGCGATCCATTTCCAGGTCAACCAACGAGCGGCCGGAAACGGCTCCTTGATGCGGGCATCGACCTCCGCAGTCCACTTCGCGGCCGCCGGCCAAGAAGCCACCATGGACGCCGCGCGCCGCATCGCTGCTCTCACCCACGGTGACCGCGCGGCCTGGGAAGGAACCGCGATCTTCCACGAACTCATCCGCGTCACGTTCGAGGACACTGACCCCCTCACCGCGTTCCCGGACATCCTGGCTCAGGTCCACCCCGACCACCGCAGCCGCTACGCCACCGTCCTCTCGCCCGACTGGCACCCCGATCAGGCAACCGAGTTCAACGGTGCCGTCTGGCCCTGCCTGGGCTCCGCCGTCTGGGCCCTGCGCACCACCACCAGCTTCGAAGACGCGATACGCGCGGCAATCGACCTCGGCGGCGACACGGACACCGTCGCCGCGGTCACCGGAGGCCTCGCGGGGGCGTACTACGGGCTGGACGCAATCCCTGCCCGCTGGACCCAGCCACTCCATGTCCCCCTCCCAGGCTTCAACGGACGGGTACTGCACCTAGCAGATCTGCTCCACCTTGCACACCGCCTCGGAGGCTGAACCGGGTGCTGCTCCGCGACGGCACTCTCCACGAACTCCAGCCCTCAGCGCGTGCCCCTGAGCCGGTCATGACAGTGCAGTGACTGCAACTTCTCGTCATTGATGTTCACGTACAGTGCTTACAGGTCGAACTCGAGGTGCTCGATGTCCGTGAAGCGGACCTCCTCCAGCTGGCCGGCGCGGCGGCCGTTGTCCTGGAAGTACATGTCCTTGAGCCCTTCGGCTGCGATCTCGCGCAGTTGCTGGTCGCCGGCGCCGGCCTCCTGAGCTTCGAAGAGGCGGGCGGCGTACTGCGGTGGCAGCGCCACAGTCAGGTGCCGCAGGCGGGCATCGTCGGTGGAGCCGATCGGCGCGGTGTAGCCGATCCGGGCGCGGGTGTCGATGACGATGCCGCCGGTGGTCGCCGCCCTCTGACGGGCCTTGGCGCGGACCTGTGGCTGCCACCGCTTCTTCACCTCGCGCTCGAGGCGGGCGGCGAGGTCGGGGCGGGGCTTCTTGATCTGGTCCTTCACGTACCGTTCGACGGTGCGCTGGGAGATCCGCAGCATCTGGGCGACCGGCTTGGTGCCCTTGAGCTGCTTGACCAGGTACCGCATCTGCGCGCCCGCGCTCTTGGGCGCCGGGCGGGTGAACGCCTTCTGCACCGCGGCGTCCAGGCCGTCCCCGAACAGGCTCATCGTCGCCCTCTCCTACTCTCCGCTGTCGACGTCGGTGACGGTGCCGTCCTTGATGTAGCGGGCGAGGTTGAGCTCCGGGGCGTTGAACCGCTCGCGGACCTCTTCGCCCCACAGGACGCTCTGGGTGCCCTCGTGCTTGACCAGGCCCGGGTTGATGCCGAGCTTGAAGCCGCCGGGCAGCGGCTTGCCGTCCCGGTAGGGCAGGAAGTCCAGCGGCGATTCACCGTGGGCCGCGTAGACGACGCAGTCGGACAGGATCGCGACCGGGTACTGACCGGTGAACGACGCATGCTTGACGATCTTCCGATGCAGGTTGATCCGGGTGCGGGAGATGACGGCTGCGCGGATGTCGGGCCGCCACGTCGGGCGGGACAGGGCCCGCCACGGCTCACCGGGCCGCCATCCTTCACCGCGTGGCCGCTCGCGCAGCTTACCCAGGCCGCCCTTGACGGTCGCCTTGATCGCCGAGACGACAATGGCCAGCTGCGGGTCGCGCTCCTTGTAGCCGTCCATGGCCGCCAGGAAGTCGGCCGGCTCCATGTCCGCGTGCACGCCGAGGTCGGCCATCGTGGCCAGGTAGGCGTCGCGTAGCCGGTTGTACCAGCCGTCCAGGTACCGGCCGTTCTCATACCGGACGTACGCCTCGATCGGCCGCACCTCGTAGCCGAGCTCCGCCGCGTAGGCGACAGTGGGCGTGGCGTACCAGGCCGGGCCCTCCGGGCGCTCACCCTTCGGCGTGAACGGGCTGGGCAGCAGGTCGCCGTCCAGCTCCACCCACTGCTTGCCGACCTTCACCCTCGACAGGTCGACGTGGGACAGGTCCACCAGCCACGAGCCGGGCAGCTTCGGGTCGAACACCGGTGCCTTGACGTGCGTCGGCGCACCAAGGCCGACGACCAGGCCGTTGGCGCCGGCGGCGAAGGCCATGTTCACGTCGATGCCGACCAGGTGCCGCAGGGTGCACTCGGCATCCGTCATCGGCCGCGCCCAGTCGTACGCCTCCTCGAACAGCTTCTCCGCCGGGCCGCGGACGTGGAAGCGCGGCAGGTCCTTCAGGAGCGGGTGCCCGTCCGGGGCCTCGCACGGGGCGCAGTCCACCGGGTCCTTGCCCAACGAGCCGGGGTTGTGCTCGGAATGCCGCTTGCCATCGGCGTCGGGCTCGGAGGCGCGAGTCGGCGGGTGCAGCGCGGTCATCAGCTCCAGGCCGGTGACGGCGGTGGAGCCGCGCGGCGTCATCACCCGGGACGCGTACACACCCAGGAGCTGGGCGAGGTCCGCCGGCGGAAGCTGCGCGGCGTTGCCCCAGTGCCGGGAGTCGAGCGCGTGCCAGGACGGGATGCACAGCTGCACGCAGTTGCGCTCGGAACCCTGCGCTGGGCGGTAGATCCGCGCCCACGGCCCGAACCCGCGCTTCGTGAGCTTCCAGTCGGCGCGCGCCAGCTGCTTGACGACCTTGTGGCCCTCCGGGATCCGCCCGGCGAGCCGCTCCTCATCCGTGAGGGCGACCGGCAGGCCGTAGCGCTGCAGAGCGGCCTCGGTGAGCACGAGCAGCGGGTCGGCGTCCTTGCCGGGGCCGGACAGCTTCGGCTGCCCGAGCTTCGCCTCCTTCAGGGTCCACTCCACCAGGGACGGGAGGGACTTGGCGGGCACGTCCAGGACCAGGCCGCCGGTACAGTACGCCAGCACCTGCCCCTCGGCGTCGACGTCGACGACCGCGAGCGGCCCGTTCTCGAAGCGCGGGTCGTTGCTGCCCGCCAGGGTGTTGACCGGGGCCGCCTTCCGCGCGCCCGGGCGGCGCGACGTTGAAGTGCTCCTGGCGGTGCGCGCCGGGCGCGGCGCGGCCTGCTCGGCAGCGGCGGGGGTGGGGGCGATCCGGGTGTTCTCGTGTTCAGTCATGGCCGCAGCCTCGGAGGCCGGGCCTGTGGACAGAGTCCGCGCTTCCGCCGGGGCGGTCTGGCTGGTGAACGTGGCGGGCGCCGGGTCCGGGGCGGCGGCGGGCGCGGGGTAGAGCTCCGCGAGCTTGTTCAGCAGCCGCGCGTACGCCTCACGTTCGGGGCCGCGGGGCTCGGTCGGCTTCTTGACCGACTCCCAGCCGGACACCGTCGCCCGGCGCACCTTCAGCGCGCCGGCCACGTCGTCCAGCGTCAGCCCGTGGGCCTGGCGCAGCCGCTTGCGCTCCTCCGCCGGCGGCAGTGGAGCGCGGGACGCGACCAGCGCGTCGACCGCGTCGAACAACTCGGACATGAAACACCTCCTGCCCGACAGTCTACCCCCAAACCGTACCTCAGGCGTAATTTTTGCGTAAGGACACCGTACGGATGGCGTTTGACGACGGCAGGCCAAGGGTCTGTACCAGCCGCGCGATGCTGGGCGGAACGACTTCGCGCTGCGGGCGCGGACGTGAAGTGTTCGGTGGCCACCGAGGATCTCCTTGCTGTCCGGAGTCGACAGCTGCTGGAGGTCCTCGTCCGTCAGCACCAGCATCTGCCCGTTCGGGAGTTCGGCGCCGCAGCGATCTGGTCCCGGCGGCAGCTCCTGGCCGTCCGGCCCGCATACGCTCCGCTGGCGTACGCAAGCCGCCGTCATCGGCGTGCATGCGGTGCAGGTGGATGCGGTGTGCTCGGTCGTTCGCGCTGCTCGGCCTGCTGTTTCTCCTCTTGTTCGCGGGCTTCGCGTTTCGCGTATGACGCAGCCGTCGGGGTTGCGCAGTGCCTCGCGCAGGGTGTGGGTTCGGCCGGCCGAACCCGTGCCAGATCCGGCCGGCCGCGCCGTGTTCAACGAGGCGGCACCGGGTGGGGGTCACGATCGGGATCGCCTCGTCGTACCAGCGGTATGCCGAGTCCCGGTAGGCCTTGGGCCGCCAGCAGGTGCGGGAGAGTTCCTCCACCCGGCGCATGCCGGCGGCCAGGGTGCGGGGGCCGGCGCCGCCGAAGACCAGGGCGACCGGCGGCAGGCCCTCGTTGGCCTTCGGGCCGTAGCGCAGGAACCACGCGGCCGGCTGCGGCCGTCGGCGTTCTTACTGGTGGAGGCGAAATCCTCCAGGTAGGTCCTGTTCTCCCGAAGCTGCCCGGAAGTGACAAGTAGCTTTCTGTAATCAGGGAGGCGCGCGGTCACCCGGCCGTGGCTGCGGTCGGGGTTCCGGGCTCCGGCAGTAGGCGGTAGCGGCCCTGTTCGCGCCGGACCAGGCCGGCGGTTGGGTGGGGGAAGTGGGTGCCGAGCAGCAGGTCGTCGGTGTCGGCCAGACGGTCGAGGAGGCGGCGGCGGGTGCTCACGGCCTGCTCGGGGTCGATGTCGACGCAGCTGGTCAGGTGGGGGTGGGAGAGCTGCACGGGGTGGTGGATGCTGTCGCCGGTGATCAGGCCCGAGCGGTTGGTGCCGTGCAGCTCCACGGCGAGCTGGCCGGGGGTGTGCCCGGCGGCCGGTACCAGGCGGATGCCCGCTTCCACCTGGTGCCCTTCGGCGGGGACGTCGGCGAGGTCGAACTGCCCGTGGTCGTGGACGGGCAGGACGGAGTCGCGGAACATCTGGCGGCGGTTGGCGTCCAGGTCGGCGGCGGCCCAGTAGTCCCACTCCGTACGGCTGGTGAGGTAACGGGCGTTGGGAAAGGTCGGCACCCAGCGGTCGCCGTCCAGGCGGGTGTTCCAGCCGACGTGGTCGGTGTGCAGGTGCGTGATGATCACCAGGTCCACCGACTCGGGCGCGAATCCCGCGGCCGTGAGGCGCCGCAGGTAGTCGGTGTGAAGGCCGTTCCAGGCGGGGTTGGCGCGCTCCTTGCCGTTGCCGATGCCCGTGTCCACCAGGATCCGCAGGCCCCCGGCCTCGACGGCGAAGGTGTGACTGGCGAGGTACGGCACCTCGGCGTCGGCGAAGTGCGGGCGCAGCCACGGCGCCTGGTCGATGACCTCCTTGGTGGCTCCGGGGAGCAGCCAGGGGCCGGTCTGCGGCGGTAGGGCGATCTCGTCGATGCGGTGGACGGTGATCCCGCCGAAGTCCCAGGAGAGCGGGGCGTCGGTCGTGGAGGGGGTGGGCTGGGTCATCGTTCTGGCTTTCGGTGTGCGCCGTCGGGCTGGTACGGCGGAGTGCGGGGTCTGTGCGGGTGGGTTCAGCGGACTGCGGTGTGGTGCCGGGTCAGGAGCGGTACGGCGAGGGCGGCCAGGGCCAGGAGGATGACCGTGGCGCCGTAGAGGGACACGGCGGTGGTGAGGCCGTACCGGTTCGTCGGGACTCCGGCGAGGATCGCCGGGAGGGTGAGCAGGGCGCCGGGGACGAGCAGGGCCGAGCCGGCGATGCTCGCCCTGCTCGCCGGCAGTGACCTGGCGGCGAGCACCGCCAGCGCGGCGGCGAGGCTCAGGGCGAAGAACACCAGGCCGCCGACGGCCCGGGGCGCGAGGGGAGCGATCGTACGGGTCAGGGAGGGGCCGAGCGAGGAGTGGAAGCCGCCGAGGGCCCAGGCTGCGATGACGCCGGGGGCGGTGAGCGGCATCGTCCGGCGGGCGGAGGCGGCGATGGCGATGCTGGGGCGCAACGAGTGCCACGCGCCGGGGTGCGGGTGTGCCGTCTCGGGGGTGAGGGCGACAGCGGCGGCCTGGGCGGTGAACAGCGCGAGCAGTATGAGGTACACGGTGCGGGTGGGCTCGAGGGCGAACTGCACGAGAGCGGTGGACGCCAGAACGCCGGCCGCCATGCCGCTCAGCGGGGTGACGCTGTTGGCCAGTGCGGGCCCGGCCCGGGCGATCGGGGTGCTCGAAGTCGAGCAGTGCGGCCCCGGCGGCTCCGGATGCCGCGCCGGTGGCCAGGCCCTGGACGACCCGGGCGGTGATGAGGTCGGCCACCCCGTGCGCGGTGGCGAAGATCGCCATGGAGGCGGCCTCGGCAAGCAGCGCTCCGGCCAGCACCGGACGTCGGCCCAGGTGGTCGGAGAGGGTGCCGGCGGCGAGCAGTGCCACGAGCAGGGCGAGCGCGTAGGCGCTGAACACGACCGTGACCGTGAGCGCCGAGAAGTGCCACTCGGCCTGGTAGAGGACGTACAGCGGGGTGGGCGCACCGGAGGCGGCCAGGAGACCGATCAGGACGGAGGCTTGGAGCGCGAACGATCCTCGGCGAGGCAGCAGAGCGCGGGGGCGAGGCGGGGTGGCGGTGGCGGTGGCAACGGACACGGACACGGACACCTCCAGGCGCTTAAGGCTACATCTTTGCGATAAGAATCCTAGGTGCGTTGAACTACTAACGCAATGGATTAGCTTTTGCGCGGGGCCTTTTGTGTCGGGCGTGACGCGAGTGGACGTCGCCGGTGCACGCCACCCACGCGCTACCGCGCCGACGCGCGGGCAGGGGGGCAGTGGGGGCCGACCGCGCGCGTCCGAACGCTCAGGACGGGTCGAGCGCAGCCGCCACCAGGCGGTGGACGTACTCCGTCGAAAGACCGTCGGGACGGAAGAGGATGCGGTATATCACCGGCGCCACCACGCGGTCCAGCAGGCTCTCCACCTCCGGCACCGCCTCACCGCGCCCGGCCGCACGCACCCCGATGGCCTTCAGCTGCTCGACCGCGTAGTCGGAGCAGCGGGCGGCGGCGCCGCCCGCCGGGTCACCGGCCAGCGCATCGCGGATGTAGACCATGCCCACCTGCGAGGACATCTCCTCCAAGAACTGCTCCGCCCATGCCTGAAGGTCCGCCCGGAGGCTGCCGTGGTCGGCCGGGGGCTGCTCGGGGCGCAGTCGCTGCACCGCCACGTCGGCCAGCAGCGCCTGCAGGTCACCCCAGCGCCGGTAGATCGTCGAGGGAGTGACCCCGGCGCGGGCGGCGATCAGGGGCACGGTCAGCCCGGCCCGGCCGACCTCGGCCTCCAGGTCCCGAACGGCCTGGTGCACGGACTGCTGGACGCGCGCGCTACGCCCGCCCGGGCGTACTGCGGTTCGGCTAGCCATGCCCCTACTCTAACGCGAACCGTTTGCGTCAAGGCGGCCAACCGGCGCGCGTCCTTGAAGCGGGCTCGGGAGTCTCGCCGAGACGGGGTCGAGGAACCGAAGACCCGGACGAGGGACAGCTCGCCGGGTCCTTCCTGCTGGAGCAGACGCCGCCGTGGTACCGCCGCTGTGGCCGTGCTGTACGGGCCGCGCGTCTCGCAGGCTTCCCGTCCGGCTTCGCCGACATGGTTATGGCGGGGTCCTGGGGGTTCGTCTTGGGCATCCTCCATGTCCGCGGTGGCGACATCTCGACCCAAATCGCCCGGCGAGGGAGAGCCGGACGAGACGGAACCGTCTCACATAAATGAACCGCAGAGACAAACCGCACCGACGAAGACGACGAGGCTTCTCGCCTCCCGTCAGCTCGTGCGGACACCACCGGGTGAGGCCGGCGGCGAACCCGACACGACGCCGTGAGAAGGGGACGGACCACGTGAGTCGGGGCAGCTGTCCGTTCTCGTGAACATCGGTTCCGGCCCGGAGCGGCGCCTCCCATCGGGCTGAACCTCTGCGAGTCGATCTCCGGGGCGAGGTGGGCCGCGTTCCGGCGGGTTACTTCTGGGTGACGTCGGTGCAGTAGACGTCCTTGTCCGGCAGGTGGCCGGTGGTCAGCAAGCCGACGGTGGCCCTGTCGGCGCAGGCGGACCCTGCGTTGTAGACGTAGTGCCCGCCGTTGTCGACGCCGACGAAGGCGGAGCCGTCTCCGAGGGCCTTGTGCAGGCCGACGCCGCTTTCCCACGGCGTGGCGTTGTCCCGGCGGTTCTGGAGGATCAGGGTGTTGCGCGGGCCGCCGGGCACTACCTTGACCGTCGCCTCAGCCGGCTTGTCCCAGTAGGCGCATGCCCAGATGTTGGCGGGCATGCCCGCGGTGAGCGGCCACTTCTCGCGGTCGGCGGCGGTGCGGGTGGCGTAGCCGTCGACGTCGTGCGGCCATTCGGCGTCGCCGCAGGTGAGAGCCATGAACATGGTGGCCTGGTTGTCCGCGGGGATGCCCTGGGAGATCGGTGTGTCGGCGAACACCTGCTTGAGAACGGCGGTGTCGGCGGCCGTGGTGCTGCCGTGGGTCAGGTCGTCGGCGGCTTTCCAGAAGTTGGCGAGCACGGGAAGGGTGTTGTTGTGCAGAAGCAGGGCGTAGGTCATGTTCCGCAGCAGCGCCCCGTCCAGCGACGCCGATGCGCCGGGAATCGCTGCGGGCGTGCGGTCGAGCCGGTCGGCAAGGGTGAGGTAGGCGTGGGTCACCTGCGCGACGTTGGTGCCCAGCCTGAGGGTGCCGTCCTTGGCCGCGGCGACGCGTGCGGCGTCGGGGAACCGGTCGGCCATGCCCTTGCCCCAGGTGTCCGCGACCTGGTTGGCCCATACCTTGGTGGGGTCGACGTTGCCTTCCAGGATCATCCGGTCGGTGTGGTCCCGGAAGAGGGCTCGGTAGACGGCGCCGAGGTAGGTGCCGTAGGACTGGCCCCAGTAGGAGATCTTCTTCTCGCCGAGCGCCTGGCGGATGCGGTCCATGTCGCGGGCGGTGTTGGCGGTGTTGTAGTACCGCAGGTTCTTGCCCGCTGTGTCGGCGCACTGCTTGGCGTCGGCTTTGGCGAGGGCCACGTTCTTGGTGATCGAGCCGTCCGCGGCGGGATAGGGGAAGAGCCCGGACACGCTGGGGTTCTTCAGACCGCAGCTCTGTGGGGTGCTGTGTTCGACGCCGCGCGGGTCGAAGCCGATCAGGTCGTAGCGGTCCAGCACGGACTTCGGCAGTGTGGACGCCATGGTTTCGGGCATGTCCAGACCGCCCAGGGCCGGCCCGCCGGGGTTCAGCAGCAGGACGCCATGTCGCTTCCCGGGTTTGGCGGTGGACAGCCGGGAGACCGCCACGTCGATCTTCGTGCCGTTCGGGTTCGACCTGGCCAAGGAAGTCATGGTCCCGGAGGCGGCCGAGTACAGCTCCATGCCGCTGGGGCGGGCCACCGGTCTGTCCGGCGTGACCGAGCGGCTCGCCTCCACCATTGGACCAGCGGCCGGCGGCTCCCTGGTGGCACTGCTCGGCCCACTGACGGGACTTGTCGTCAACGCGGGCTGCTTTGCTCTCGGATCGGTGATCATCGCACTGGCGTTGCCCCGCTGGATGGGACATACGGTCGAGGAAGCCCCCTCCCAGGCCGGGGAGACGGAACCGGGTTACTGGCGACGATTCGGCGAAGGCTTCACGTTCCTGCGCGGCGAGTTGCTGCTGCTGACCGTCATCGTCATGGTCGGGGTCACCAACCTGCTGGACGCGGGATTCGCCACCGTTCTCATGCCCGTCCGGGCCAAGGAATCCGGCAACGGGCCGACTGCGATCGGCCTGATGGGCAGCGTGTTGGGAGCCGCTGCGATCGCCGGGAGTCTGATCGCTGCGGCGGCGGCGCACCGGCTGCGACGCCGGATGGTGTTCTTCACCGGGTTCCTGTTGGCCGGGGCGCCGAGATTCCTGATCCTGGCCTCCGATGCACCGATGGGAGCAGTACTGGCCGTGTTCGCCGTCAGTGGATTCGGGGCGGGCTTCCTGAACCCGGTGCTGGGGGCCGTCCTCTTCGAGCGGGTGCCACGCCGAATGCTGGGCCGGGTCAACGCCCTTGGTGACTCTCTGGCCTGGGCCGGTATCCCTCTCGGTGGACTGATCGCCGGGGCGGCCGTGGCCTCCGTCGGACTTGCACCGGTGTTGGTCGCCTGCGGGGCCGCGTACTTCCTCACCACGAACCTGACCGGGCTGCGGCCGGAGTGGCGCGAGGTCGACCGCGTGGGTCGGCGAGACGCCCGGGAGCGGCAAGGGGCGCCAAGGTTTAGCCAAGTCCGTCGAAGCCGGACTTCCTGATCAGCTGCGCGAGTTGTTGCGCACCGGACACGAACGAGGATTCGGAGGTGTTGCCGTATCCCAGGACGAGCCCGTTGTGGCCGGAGTTCGGGAGCAGTGAGCTCTGTGACAGGGGCCAGGGGGCCATCCGGTACCGCCGGGCGGCACGGGCAACGGGCTGATCCGGGAAGTCCGCCGGCAGGCGCAGGGTCAGGTGCATGCCGCTCTCGCCGCCGGTCACGGTGTGCGGCACGTCGAGGTGTTCGGCCAGTGCCGCCCGGAGTGCGTCCCGGCGGCTGCGGTACAGGCGGCGCATGCGTGCGAGGTGCCTGCTGTACTGGCCGGTCTCCATGAAGTGCGCCAGGGCCAGCTGCTCGCAGCGGTGGCCGCCGCGCAGCATCTCGTCCACGACCGGCGCCGCCCGGTCGACCAGCGCCTCGGGCAGCACGAGGAACCCCAGGCGCAGTGAGGGGAACAGGGTCTTGCTGAAGGTCCCCACGTAGAACACGGGTGCGTTCGGCGACAGGCCCTGCATGCAGGCCAGGGGTCCTCCGCTGTGGCGGAATTCGCTGTCATAGTCGTCCTCGATGATCCAGGCACCGTGATCGCGGCACTTCTCGATGAGGTCGAGGCGTCTGGAGGCGGTGAGGACCGAACCTGTCGGGTACTGGTGCGCGGGCGTGGTGTAGACGAGGCGGGGTGTGCGGTCCCTCCAGTCAGCTGCGGAGATCCGCAGGCCCTCCGCGTCGACCGGCAGCGGGACGACGTTCAGGTCACCGGAGGCCAGTGCGGTCTGCGCGCCGCGGTAGCCGGGGTCCTCGATCCAGGCGGTGTCTCCCGGGTCGGTGACCAGCCGGACGCACAAGGAGAGCGCCTCCTGCGCTCCCTCGGTGATGACGATCTGTTGGGGGGCGCAGTGCAGGCCGCGGGCCAGCGCGAGGTGGCGCAGGACGGCGGTTCTCAGCGCCGGTTCCCCCTGGGGCGGGCCGTAGCCCAACAGGCCCGTTCCGCCCTGCTGGAGTGTCCGGTCCAGGGAGCGTCGCCAGGCCGCCAGGGGGAACTGGGGCAGCGCGGGGACCCCTGGTTCGAAGGCGAGGGAGTCGGCGCTTCCCGGGAGGGGTTTGCGGATCCGGGCGCTGCGCTGCGACAACGCGGGTGGGGTGGGGTGGTGGGCGCGGCTGTCAAGCTCCGGTCGGGCGAGCGCGGTGACCCGCGTGCCTTGCCTGCTGAGCTCGATGTAGCCTTCGGTGCCCAGAACGTCGTAGACGAGTGTCACGGTGTTCCGTGAGATCCCGAGCCCCCTGGCCAGGGAGCGGGAGCCCGGCAGGCGGCTACCGGCGGGCAGCCGGCCGTCGAGGACGGCGGTGCGGATGCGGTGCAGGAGCTGCTTCTGCAGGGACTCCCCGCCGCGCGTCCTGGAGAGGGGCTCGTGCTGGAGGAAGTCGAGCTGCGGCCCCAGGGGCTCGCTGCTGGTGGTCGACACTGCTCCGTCGCCCCTCGTACGCGTCCGCCCTCGCCAAGGTCGGGCGGTGTGGATCCATGGAATGAGTCCATTATGGACCTTACCGGGGGTCCACGGCTCTCCTGGTCCGGCAGGTGCCGACACGCACAGCGAGAAGAGAAACGTCCTGGGCGCGGCGTGCGCGACTTCCGGCCGCGTGGCCCTCCGGCCGCCGAGGGTCCGTGACCGTCCGTCAACGCTGCACGGAAAATGATCCAGAGCCCAAATTGAGCCGACGCCGGCATGAGTACCGGTTGCCGGCCCCATCGCCGTCTGGGGACTTCGGCAAGAAGGGTCGAGCCCGCCACGTCACAGACGCTGGTCGGCTTTGATTCGCAAGGCGACACCGACGACGGCACCCACAGCGGTCATGGCGGTGGCGGAGGCCACTGACATGACCCGAACCGAGATCCGGTTCACATCGTTCCTTTCAGCACCGCCTGCTTGCGGCGGGACCGGGCGAGCACTTACCGCGTCATGACTTCGCGGTTCTCCCCTGGGGCACTGCCGACGGCTCGCACCCGGGCAGCGGCTCTCATTCGGTGTCGCGGGGGGCGCTCGCCGTGGCGGCGGTGGCGAGCCACGCCCGGTGTGCCGCGAGATCGGCCGGCTCCAGCAGCGGTGTCTCGTTGATCGTCGCGATCAGCTCCTGGTAGCGGCCGAGCAGACCGGTGAACCCGCCCGCGAACCCCGCGGTGGCGCCGGTCCCGACCGGGACGGTGGTCGCGATCCGCCGTCGAAGTTCACCTGCGTACTCCTGCCCGACGACATCGGCCATCGACGCCACCACCCGGTGGGCGATGTCCCGAGCCTCAGCACCGTCCGCCGGTAGACCGGACCGCTGTGCCGCCATCGCCTCCAACTGCACCCGCCGCAGCCTCTCGATGCGCTCCAGCATCGACGGCGCCGTGACCTCGCGCGACCGGGAGCCGCTGAACGCGTCATGGAAGAACGAGCGGACGGCCAGGCGGAAGTCGTCGTCCTGCAGCAGGCCGACCAGCTCGATCCATGCCTGGTGTTGTGCGGCGGTCGGCTCCAACGGCAGGTTCGGCCGCATCCGGTGCAGGAGCCACGCGAATTCGGGATGGACCTCGAGGCCGTCGCACACCTCGTCCCAGAATCCGTCGATGAGCCGCTCGCGGTCGTCGTCGCTGCCGGCGGAGACACGCGTGTTCATCGCATTCCCCTCGCATCGCCGGGTGTTGGCACGCAGGTATCCGCTGATCGTACGCCGCATCGCACCGTTCGGGGCCACGATCACGTTCGATCGTCTGGTACTTCGCCGCCCCGAGATACGACAGTGCCCCAGGAAGCGACGTTGACCACGACCAACTCCTACGGGCGAAAAGACCCTCGAGCAGTCGTGGCTGGACCTGAGCATCACCACGGCCCTGTACACCGGGCCTGTCCTGAACATCGCGCCACCGCCGAGTGGATCGACTGGTACAACCACCGCCGAGTCGACGGGGCTCTCAGCTACACATCACCAGCCGAGCACGAAACCGCCTACCATCACCGGCACACCCGCGCCAACGGACCCGTCAGCGCGTGACATTCCAGCTCACCACCGGACCCGGAACGGTTCAGTCCCACCCCGGCCGTTCCATCCCAGGTGATGGTGGCGGGGCGGGGTTCGGGCCTTGCCTCTGCTACGTGTGGGTGGGCTGCGCCGCGTTTGCGTTCGAGGCCGGGGCAGGGTCGGGGTGCGGGCGCGGTGGTTGCGGGGTGGCGTGTGCGGAGTCGTACAGGTCGGTGACGAGGCCGCGTGCGTAGTCCTCGTCGGTTTCCGGGATCGAGAACACCACGCGGAAGTAGAGGGGTGCAACCACGTGGTCCAGTACCCGTTCCAGTGGGGGTGTCGCCTCGCCCCGTTGGGCCGCGGCTTCCAGGGCGGCGTGGAACCGGGTACTGACCCGCTCCAGGCACTCGCGCAGTCCTGCTCGGCGCTCGTCCACGTCCGGAGCTACTTCGGCGCGGAAGAACGCCACGCCTCCCGGCCGGGACAGGTCGGCGAGCGTCCACAGAGCGGCTCGTTCGAGATCCTTGCGCAGGTCACCGAGCAGCTCCGGCGCCCCCTCGTCCTGGCGCCGGGCGGCCACGTCCGCCAGGAGCGCGGAGGTCGTACCCCAACGGCGGTAGACGGAACTGGGATTGACGCCGGCGCGGCGCGCCACCGCGGGGATGGTCACCTTCTCGGTCCCGACTTCCTGCACCAGGTCCACGACAGCCCGGTGCACGGCGGCGCGTACGCGGGCGCTGCGGCCTCCGGGGCGGATGTCTTTGCCTTCGATGGGCATGCATCCATCCTAAAGCATCGACTTGCGCTTTAGTGAGCGAGTCCCTACCGTGCTTAAAGCGGAGATCATCGCTTTAGTATCGATCTGAGGAGAACCAAATGACCCAGTACGAGGTCCAGTACCAGCTCGCCAAGGCGTTCCACGCCTACCTCACCGCCCGCGACTGGGACGGCATCCGGACCCTGCTCACCGACGACGCCACCTGGGTCCTCCCCGGTGACAACACCATCTCCGGTACGGCCGACGGCGCCGAGGCGGTCGTGGAGCGGGCGAAGAAGATCGCCTCCTACGGCCTCACCTTCGAACTGCTCCACATCCTGGTCAGCCCCGAGAACATGGCCCTGTCCCTCCACAACACCGCCCGCCGGGGCGAAGTCCGGCTCGACGAGTACCTCTCCACCGTCTGCCGCCTGCGCGACGGCAAGATCGCGAGCATCGAGACCTACCTCTCCGACGTCCCCGGCATGAACGCATTCTTCGTCTGAACCGCCCCGCACAGACAGGCATGTCCATCACTCAACGGGTCTGCCGACGATCTTGTGATCCGGACGACCGAGCGGCCCGTCCACGCTCGGGACGGATCAGTGAAGAGCGGTCCGGGCGGCACTGAAGGCCGCGCCCGGAGGTGTGAGGGGACTCAGCTCTGCGTGCTGCCGTCGATGAGCTCGCGAATGACGTCCGCGTGACCGTTGTGTTGGGCGTATTCCCTGATCATGTGCATCATGATGCACCGCACGTCGAGATCCCCAAATCGGTGGTGCGTACGAACATCATCCAGTGAAACCCCGGCGAAGATCTCGCGGCTGTGCTCACAGGCGGCCAGGTAGCGCGCGACGTCCTCGGGCAGTGTCGCGCCGTCGTTCAGCAGGAAGTCACCGTCCCTGCGCTTCGGCCAACCGAAGGGCGCGGGTTCCTCACTCTGCTTGATGACGTCAACAAACCAGAGAAACTCGACCCTGGTGAGGTGCCGCACCAATCCGTGCAGGGTGGTGAGGGACGGAACGACACGCCGGGCAGTCTGTTCCTCGGTCAACCCATCGAGCTTCCTCAGCAACTCGGCGCGATGGTAGTCGAGCCACCCGGCCAAGGCCTCACGTTCAGGCGCCATGGTGATGGTGCGCAGGTCGAAGGGCTTGAGCGGCGAAGCGAAGGTCTGCGGCCCAGAGGCGTCACTCATGGCCGCATTGTCGCAGACGAGGTCAACGCCCGATCCTGACAGGGACATCCTGCTGTACAGCAGAGAAGTACAGCAACCACAGCGACCGACCATGACCCACAGCGACCCTCAGGAGCCGTGGCGATCGGCGAGCGCGACGACGCGCAGTTCATCGGGGCGCTCGATGACGAACGGCAGGTCGAGTGAGGCCAGGAGCGGGGGCAACCAGTCGACGGGCCTTGACCCCGAACCCTGGACACGGGTCATGTGGCTGGTGTCAGCGTAGTTGATGTTGTTTCGGATGCTGTCTCGTAGGCGATCGGGCTGCGTTGTCCGAGGTGGGAGCGACGACGTCGGGTGTTGCAGCGGTGGAGCCAGCGGAACGCGTCGAGGCGGGCCTCGCGTTCGCTGGGCCAGGTCTTGCGGCCTTGGAGCGTCTCGCGTTTGAACGTCGCGTTGAAGGAATCGGCGAGCGCGTTGTCCGCCGAGCTGCCGATCGCACTCATGGACCGGCGGACGCCGGCCTGGCGGCAGGCGTCGGCGAAGGCCCGGCTGGTGTACTGCCCAGGTTCATCCAGTCGTTGCAACACCCCTGATCAGAGAGGTGTGTTGTGGGACGACCAGCGGGTTGGATAACGGAGTCGACGGGGCGCTCACCCAAGAAGTCGCCGGGACGGCCCTCGACTCAGCGGGAGGTCGAGAGACTGTTCTGGCGAGAGATCGCCAAGGGACTGACCAGTGAGGATGCGACCGTCGCCGTCGGAGCGGCGCCAGCGGGCACCCGGTGGTTCCTGCATGCCGGCGGGATGCCGCAGATCGATCTTGCCGTCTCGGGCCGCCACCTTTCGTTCGCCGAACGTTGGAATCGCTCCGGCCGCTTTGTGGGCGTCCACACCCCACGCCCGGCTGACACCTCGGTCACGTCGACGGCCGTCACCGCGTACTCGGCGCTTCGGCATGCGGGTCAACCGCGCGTACGGCGGCCAGCGACCGCCTCTGGTGGCCGTCGGCTTCGAAGTTCTCGGGCGACAGCCACTCCTGGAACGACATCTTCAATTGCGGCCACTCGGCGTCAATGACGGAATACCATGCCGTGTCGCGGTTCCTGCCCTTGTACACGACCGCTTGGCGGAAAGTCCCCTCGTACGTGAAGCCCAGCCGCTCTGCGGCCTTGCGTGAGGGCGCGTTGAGGCTGTCGCACTTCCATTCGTAGCGCCGGTAGCCGAGTTGATCGAAGACGTAGGACATGAGCAGGAACTGCGCTTCGGTCGATACCGGAGTCTGCTTCAGCAGGGGTGAGAACATGACGTTTCCCACCTCGACGACACCATTGGACGGGTCCTGCCGCATCAGGGAGAGGGTGCCCACAGCAATACCGCTGAGATCGATGACGGCATAATGCAGTGGATCTTCTACCGTTGCGACCGTCGCGGCGTAGCGGTGGTAGTCGCCGTGACTGCCGAAGGGGCCGACCGTCATATACGTCCAGTCCCTGTCGTCCGGCGCGAGACGATAGGCGGAATAGAGATCGCCTGCGTGGCGATCGGCGTCCAGCGGTTCCAGCCGGCAGAAGGAGCCGTCGATGGTGACGCGGGCGGGCGCCGGGCGGGCGCTCCACTCGGCCAGCGGTCGGCCAACGGCCTGGGCGTATTCGTTGAGCTGCGAGGACATCCTGCTTCCCCTTCTCTCGGTGTGGCGGCGCCTGGAACGTTAGGCATCGCGTGGCTCCTTGGCCAGGTCCACAATCAAGGCAATCCATGGGTCCACGGATGGCCTGTGCGCGGGGAGAGAGTCATGTCAGCAAGCAGCGAGGCCCTGGAGCCGCAGCTCGACCTTCTTCTTCAGGCGCCGCTGACACGGGAGCGCAGCGGTGCGTCCCTGCAAAGGCAGCTCCCGCACCGCATCCGCACCGCCATCCTCGACGGCCGGCTGCCGGCCGGCGACGGTCTGCCGGGCTCCCGCACCCTGGCCGGGGAGCCGGGCCGTCCCGCAGGTCGCCGACCGGCTGGAGTGGCCGGACAACCTGTGGATGGGCGTGTCCGTGGAGAGCGCGAAGGAACTGCCGCGCGTCGACCGACCTGCGGCAGGTACCGGCGGCGGTGAAGTTCCTCTCGTGCGAGCCGCCGCTGGGGCCGCTGGACGGGCTGGAACTCACGGCGATCGACTGGGTCATCGCGGGCGGCGAGTCCGGGCCTGGGCACCGGCCGCTGGAGGAAGCGTGGGTAACGCAGATCCGGGACACCTGCCAGGAAACCGGGATGGCCTTCTCCGGTTCTTGTCGCTGGAGCCATTGCTGGGTCCGGTGCCGTCCCTGGAGCCGTCGGGGATCGACTGGGTGATCGTCGGCGGCGAGAGCGGCTCGGCTCACCGGCCGCTGGACGTGGCCCTGGGTCCGCGACATTCGAGACCGGTGTGTCGATCTTCGGGTCGCTCCGTTCCTCAAGCAGGTCGGTGGGCTGACCCCGGAGGCCGGCGGCCGTCTGCTTGATGGTTGGACCTGGGATGAGTATCCCGCAGCGGTCGGCCGTGCTGGGCTGTGACCCGGATACGTGTGTGAGGAAGAGGGAGCAGCGGTCCGGGATATGAGGTCCCTGAGCCTTCTTGGGCACTGTCCGGCCGATCATGTGACGGGGCCGCGGAGCCCCTTGCCGACCCAGCCGGTGGACGAACCGCCGACCGGGCCGGTGGGCCGGGTCGGGGTCAGCTGGTGGTGAAGTAGTGGCCGTCTTCGAGGTCCGCGATCAGGCCGGGATGAACCGGCTCCCAGTCCAGCAACTGCCTGGTGTCCGCGTTCGGCATCGTGATGTCGAGCGTGATGAACGGGAAGCCCTTGAAGTGGTCCGCGGCCTGCTCGGCGGGGATGCTCACGGCCGGGACGTTCAGGTGGCGGCCGATGATCCCGGCGATCTCCCGCACCGTGATGCCCTCCTCGGTCGCGGCGTACAGCTGGGATCCGGTCGCGGCCTTGTCCAGCGCGAGCCGGAAGACCCGGCCGACGTCCAGGACGTGACCGGCGGCCCAGTGGTTGACACCGTCGCCGACGTAGCCGGACACGCCTGAGTCACGAGCGATCTTGATCAACCTGGGGATGAAGCCATGCCGGTCCCGCGTGCTGTGGGTGACCGGCGGGACCGCGACCAGCATGGTCCGCACGCCCTGATCGGTGAACCCGGCAATCGCGCGTGCGACGGCGGAGCGTGGGTTGGCGTCGATCGCCGCATCCCGCTTCGCATCACCGGTGTGTGTCAGGCCGACGCCGATGAGGGTCTTGCCTGTGCCGGACAGCGCCTCACCGAGTGTCCGCACCACGGCCAGGTCGGCCCTCGCCGCGTCGGCGAAGTTCCGCGGGGATATGGCGCCATGGTCGAACGCGAGGTGGATGACCGCGTCCGCGTCGGCCGCCGCCAGACGCAGACCGCCCAGGTCTGCGATGTCGCCGCGGCACACCTCGGCGCCCATGGCCTTGATGGCGACTGCCGAGGCGTCGGACCGTGCCAGGCCGACGACCTCGTGTCCGGCCTGGATCAGTTCGGGCACCACGGCCGATCCGATGTGGCCGCCGGCGCCGGTGACGAATACACGCATGAGTTCTCCTGGGGTCGAGCACCCCGCCCGGAAGGAGCGAAGTGATGTGACTTGGTACCGTCACCATAGCCGCTGTGACGGTACCAAGTCACATCACTTAGGCTGTCCCCATGGCTCGATGGGAACCGAACGCACGAGAACGGCTGGTGCGCGCCGCACTCGACCTGTTCACCGAACAGGGCTACGACGCCACCACCGTCAACGAGATCGCCGACCGAGCCGGTCTGACCAAGACGACCTTCTTCCGGCACTTCCCCGACAAACGAGAAGTGCTCTTCGCCGGCCAGGACACGCATGCCCGGCTCCTCGCCGACGCGATCAGCGAGGCGCCCGGCCCGGCCACGCCACTGCAAGTGGTCGGAGCGGCCCTCGACGCCATCACAGCCACCTTTACGGACGACCGCCGCGAGTTCAGTGCCAACCTCCGCTCGGTCACTGCCGGCAACAGCGAACTGCAGGAGCGCGCCGCCTTCAAACGCGACGGACTTGCCAAGGCCATGGCAGACGCGCTCCGCAAGCGCGGCGTATCGGAACCGACCGCGGGCCTCGCCGCCGAACTCGGCATCCGTGCCTTCTACCACGCCTTCGACCAATGGGCCGATCCAACCAACCGGCAGACGCTCACCGAACTCGCACGCCACGCACTCGACGAACTCCGAACCGCGATGGCTGCGCTCGACTAGTGCCCCGGTCTTGAGGTCTCTGGGCGCCTCCTGAGTCGTGTTCTGTTTCAGAGGCTGAACCGAGGCTGAACGGCTGACTTTGGAGAACTGGGCCAGGCGGCGTTCCACGGCTCAAGGGCTGGCGAAGCGGGCGCGGATCGTGCCGGCCTGTGCCGCGGGCGGCAACAACACGGCCGTTGCCGCGCGGCTGGGGATGGACCGCAAGACGGTGACGCGGTGGCGGACCAGGTTTCTGCGAGATCGCCCGCCAGACCAGCCCTGGTCCGGCGGTCCACCTGGTCTGTGGCAACCTCTCCGCCCACAAGGCGCCGGTGTAGGCCTGACCGCCTCCATCGACCGGGGGCCGAAAACCCGGGCGGGCCTGGTCGCCACCTGGACCGACCGAGGGAAAGGATGACGGGGAGCAGCCTCGGACGCTGCGGGGAGAGGAGAGGGGAACGACATGTGCCGTCTTTTCGGGATGACCGGTGCACCCCGGCGCACCCACGCCACGTTCTGGCTACTGGATGCGCCGGACAGCCTCCGCGATCAGAGCCACCGCGACCCCGACGGCACCGGACTGGGCTACTTCCGGCCCGACGGCAGCCCGCAGGTCCACAAGGCACCGATCGCAGCCTATGCGGACCGGGCCTTCGCGGAGGAGGCCCGGCAGGTCGAATCCGTGACCTTCCTCGCCCACGTGCGCTACGCCTCCACCGGCGATCTGCAGGTCCGCAACACCCACCCGTTCGAGCAGGAGGGGCGGCTGTTCGCGCACAACGGAGTCATCGAGGGGCTGGACGAGCTCGACCACCACCTCGGACGCGACCGGGCGCTGGTCCGGGGCGACACCGACTCGGAGCGGCTCTTCGCCCTCATCACGCGGGAGATCGAACACCACGGCGGTGACATCTGCGCCGGCATCCGGCAGGCCGTACGGTGGGTGGCCCAGAACCTGCCCGTCTACGCCCTCAACGTCGTCCTCACCACTCCCGATGAGCTGTGGGCGCTGCGCTACCCCGAGACGCACGAGTTGTACGTACTGCAGCGGCCCGCAGGCGGACACCACGGCGCGCGGCATCTGGACCACAGCGGCAGCCATGGGGACATGCGCGTCCACTCGGCCGATCTGGCCCACCACCCCGCCGTCGTCATCGCCAGCGAGCGCATGGACGACAACCCTCACTGGCGCCTCATGGAACCGGGCGAGCTGCTCCATGTCGACCGGCGTCGGGACACCACCAGCCACGTCGTTCTCCCCCGGCCCCCCGCCCACCGTCTCGGTCTCGACGACCTGCGCCCCGAGGCCGCAGCCTCACAGAGGTGATGCGCTCGCGGGAACCGGCCCTGGCCGACCGGGGGCCGTAGGCACGCACGGAGCGCGGGGTCTGGAGGCACGCACCAGGCGTGCCGGTGCCCTCACCGCGCCGCACAGGTGCCCTTGGCCTGGGGACGGGTGCCGTCGGCCCCGTCTGGCAGGTGGAGGTGGAGCGCGAGGCCGTCGGCTGTGGCGCGCGCGCCGGTCAGCCCGACGCCGGAGGGAAGCGCGGGCAAGGGTATGGAGCGCGGCTTCAGACGCTGGGCTGCCGAGGTGTCGCCGACGTTGCTGCGCAGGGTGGCGACGGGAAGGGTGCGTCCGAGGACCGTGAGTTCGGTGGGGGTGACGACGAGTGTGTCGGCACGCACCGTGATGTCGGTGTGGACGGTGACGGGCACGCCCAGGCTTCCGACGGTGCCCGTCAGGATGAGGCCTGTGCCGTCGGTGCCAGGGGTCCACGGGGGGCCGCTGCCGGGGCGGGGCAGACGCTTGGCCAGCTGCGTGTAGGGGATGGTCACGGTGGCGCTTCCGCCGTGGGTGGCGCCGTCTGTCATGACCCGGCGCAGGTGCGCATCGAGGTGCAGGGCCATGCCGCCGCGTCGCAAGTCGTCGGCATGGAGGTCGACGTCGCCGATGCTTCCGTGCAGCATGCTCACGGCTGCCAGCGCGCTGTCGAGGGTCGCGCTCACCTTCCCGACAGGAGCGAGGCGGCATGCGGCGACGTGGCGGATGCGCTGTTCGGCCCGATGCCTCAGGACGGCGTTGCCCGCCGGCGGCGCTATGAGGATCACGGCTGCGCAAGCGGCCGGCAGGAGGCGTCTGCGGATCATGAAGCTGTGGTCCCCATCGCGCGCAGGATGTCGAAGGCCTGGGGCAGCATCGCGGCCGGCCGGTGGGTGCCCGCGGCGCGGCGGCTGCGCTGGGTGCGCAGAACGGCGCGAACGCTTGCCAGGGCGGCGCCGGCGACCACGGCGGCGTGCAGATCCGCGTCCGGTGTGCCGGGTTCCAGCCGGCCGAGGACAAGGCGCGTGAGACGGTCCTCGAACTCGGTGAAAGCCTGCATCATCCGCGCTGCGATGAGTTGTTCGGTTCCGTCCAGAGGGTGGGTGAGGGCGGTCAGGCTGGTGTTCTGGAACGGCGCGGCCGCGGCCAGCAGCGCGTTGCAGACGGCGTCGAAGGGGGGCTCGTCCACGGGGCGCTGCCCAAAGGCGCGCTCGACTGCCGCGAAGAGTTCGACGCCGTCGGGTAGCAGCAGGTCCTCCTTGCTGTCGAAATAGCGGAAGAACGTGCGGGTGGACACGTCCGCGCAGGCGGCGATGTCGGCGACGGTCGTGTCGGCGAAGCCGCGTTCGGCGAAGAGCCGGGCGGCACAGGTACGCAACCGCTGTCGTGTCTGGTCCTTCTTGCGTTCCCGCAGTCCCGGGGTCGGTGACGACTCGTGTGGAGTGGGCATGACGTCAGCCTATCTTGTCAGGTATGCCAAATGACACCCATGACAAATGACAGTCGTGCCACTTTTGGTCTAGTGTCCTTCGCGGCAACCCACCGAACCTCGCCCGGAGCCGTCCATGCCTGCCCGATCCCAGCCGTCCACGCCTGCCCCATCCGAGACGGACGCGTCCGCCCTCCCTGCTTCCGCCCGACCAGTCGGCGGCCTCACCCGGCTCGGCGGCTGGTGCGCCCGCCACCCCGTGGTGGTCGTGGCCGCCTGGGTACTGGCCCTGACCGCGGCGCTGACCGGCCGTCACGTGGTGGCACCGGCGTTCAGCGACCAGGTGAGCCTGTCCGGCACGCAGTCCCGCACCGGTGCGGACCTGCTCGCCGCCCACTCCCCCGCAGCGGGCCGTTCCAGCGGCCGTGTCGTCTTCCACAGCGCCGGCGGTGCAGTGGCCTCCGACCGATCGGTGAGCAGCTCGCTGTCGAGGCTGGCACACCTGCCCCATGTGGCCTCCGTCTCCGCTCCGGCGGTCAGCGAGGACGGACGTACCGCATACACGACCGTGCGGTTCGACGTGGAGGCCAAGGCCCTCGGCCACGACTACACCCACCAGCTGGACCGGGCGACACAACCGGCCCGCGACTCCCACGTCCACGTCGCCTACGGCGGTGACCTGGACCAGGTCACCAGGCAGCCCGCCGACGACCGCGCCAGCGAGCTCATCGGCATCGTCGCCGCCCTGCTCGTACTGCTCCTCGCCTTCGGCAGCATCCTCGCCGCGGTGCTGCCTCTGGTCTCCGCCCTGATCGCGGTGGGTACCGGGCTCGGCGTCGTCGGCATCGTCGCCGGGACCGTGTCCTTCGCGACCTCCGCCCCGACCCTGGCCACCATGATCGGTCTGGGCGTCGGCATCGACTACGGCCTCTTCCTGACCACCCGCTTCCGGCAGGACCTGAGGGACGGTCACGACCCGGTCTCGGCCGCCACCCGCACCACCGCGACCAGCGGCCGCGCCGTCCTGGTCGCCGGGGTGACGGTCGTCGTGGCCATGCTCGGCCTCTACGCCTGCGGCCTGAGTTTCATCGGCAAACTGGGATTCGCCGCCTCCCTCGCCGTCGCTGTCACCGCGACCGCCGCCGTCACACTGGTCCCGGCCGCTCTCAGCCTGACCGGCCGCCACATCGACCGCTTCTCCGTTCGCCGGCCCATAGCCGAGACCTCCGGCGATCGCGACGGATGGCACCGCTACGCGGCCCGCATCGCCCGGCGCCCATGGCGTTTCCTCGCCGTAGGCACTGCGGCCCTCGCTCTGCTCTCCGCCCCCGCCCTGTCCATGCGGCTGGGCCACGTCGACGCGAGCGCGGACGGCGCCGGAACCACCAGCCGCACCGCCTACGACCTCATCGCCGAGGCGAGCGGTCCCGGTTTCGGTCCCGGTGCCAACGGCCCTCTGACCGTGGTGATCGACCTCGGCTCCGACCGCTCCAAAACGCCCGGTCTCACCACTGCTCTGCAGCGGGCCCTGGAGCAGACCCCCGATGTCGCCCAGGTGACCACGCCCGCGTCCACCCCGGACGGCAGCCTCCTGACCACCACCGTCATCCCTGTTCACAGCCCCCAGGACGCGTCCACCACCGCCCTGGTGACCACCCTGGTCGGGGAGACCCTCCCCAGCGCCCTCCGCGGCACGGCCGCCCACGGTTACGTCACCGGCGCCACGGCCGCCCAGGTCGATTTCCGTGACACCGTCCGGCAGCGCCTGCCCGTCATCATCGCGACCGTCCTGGCCGCGGCCTTCCTGCTGCTGATGACGGTCTTCCGCAGTCTGGTCATTCCGCTGAAGGCCGTGCTGCTCAATCTGGCCACCACCGCGGCCAGTTACGGGGTGCTGACCGCTGTCTTCCAATGGGGCTGGGGCAGCAGCCTGCTCGGCCTGCACGAGTCGGTGCCCATCGAGTCGTACGTCCCGATGATGATGTTCGCCATCGTCTTCGGACTCTCCATGGACTACGAGATCTTCCTGCTCTCCCGCATCGCCGACCTGTGGCACACCAGCGGCGACAACACCCGCTCCGTCGGCACCGGTCTGGCTGCCACCGGCCGCGTCATCTCCAGCGCCGCCCTCATCATGACCGCCGTCTTCCTGTCGTTCACCACCTCGCCCACGGTCGTCGTCAAGATGCTCGCCCTCGGCCTCGCCGTGAGCGTCGTCCTCGACGCCACCCTCGTCCGCCTCGTCCTCGTCCCGTCCAGCATGTTTCTCCTCGGCCGCGCCAACTGGTGGCTTCCCGAACGACTCGACCGCCGCCTTCCCCGCCTGCACGCCTGATCCGCGGTCCGGCATCCGTCAGGGCCGCCTGGGAGTGCGTCAGGCGGGCAGGGCGGCGAGCCAGTCGGTCAGGAGCCGGTTGAGCTCGGCGGGGCGTTCCTGCTGGATCCAGTGCCCGCAGCCGTCGAGGAGATGAGAGGAGACCAGGCCCGGCAGCGTGACCGGATACGCCTTGATCGCGTCGGCCAGCCAGGTCGTGGAAGCGTCCAGGCTGCCACCGACGAACAGGGACGGCTGGGTGAGGGGGGCGCCGTCGAAGGCGGCGAGGTCCTCCCAGTCACGGTCCATGTTCCGGTAGCGGTTGAGCGCTCCGGTGAAACCGGTGCGCTCGAACTCCCCCGCGTAGACGTCGAGGTCCCGCTCGCCGAGCCAGGCGGGCAGTCGGCCGGCGGGAAACCGGTCACGCAGCGTCCCGGCCTTGCTGACGAAGTGCGGATCGGGAGCGCCGGATGCGGGCATGGTGTCGGCGGACAGGGCCGCGTAGAAACCCGCGAGCCAGCCGCGTACATCGGGTTCGATCTCGGCCTCGGCGCGGCCCGGCTCCTGGAAGTAGGAGATGTAGAACTCCTCGTCCCCGCCCATCCGGGCGAAGACGTCGCTGGGGCGGGGCCCGCCACGGGGGATGTAGGGAACGCCCAGCAGTCCCACCGCCCGGAACACGTCCGGCTCGAGGAGGGCGCAGTTCGCGGCGATGGTCGCGCCCCAGTCGTGGCCGATGACCACCGCCGACTCCTCGCCCAGCGCGTGCACCACCGCGACGTTGTCCTGCACCAGGTCGAGCATCCGGTACGCATCCGTCGGGGCCGGCTTGGAGGAGCGGCCGTAGCCGCGGAGATCGACGGCGACCGCGCGGTAACCCGCCGCCGCGAGCACCGGCAACTGGTGGCGCCAGGAGTACCAGGATTCCGGGAAGCCGTGTACGAGCAGCACCAGCGGCCCGGTTCCCTGCTCCACCAGGTGAATCCGGCCTCCCGGCGAGGCGACCAATCGGTGTGTGAGCTCTGCGACCTGCTGCGACATGCGTCTCCTTCGGGACCGTCGGTCTCCTGTACGCCGGGACGGCCCTCTTGCGCCGTTCCGTCGCCTCAGCGTCGATCATCCGGAAGCCGTACCGAGAAGACGAGTCCGTTTGCCGATTCGGCAAGTCCGGCCCTCGACGGTGACACCGACGCGGTCGGCCGACCGTCCCGGTACAGGACGGCCACCAGCCGTGGTCCCCGCTCGAGGGTTCATCCTTCCTCGGGGGCCGTGCGCCCGGTGCGAGACGGCTCTCGCACCGACGCCCCAACCGGCCGCTGCGGCGATCGCCGGCGAGGCCGGGCGGTGCCGGCCTGGTCAGTACGGTGCTCGCGGGCGACCGTGCCGGTGACGCCGTAGTCCGGGCGGGAGGGCGCCCTGGCCGAGGACGGCCGACATCTCATCCGCGCTCGCGGACGTACGCCTCCAGCTCGGCGGCCCCGGCCAGCAGCGCCCGCCCCCGGGCGGACAGCCGACCTCGCCAGTCGTCCAGGGCGGTCTCCAGTGGTGCCAGCCCGCCGGCCGTGCGTACCCGGGCGATCAGCGGGGCGATCTGCTCCAGCAGGTAGCCGCCGCGTCTGAGCTGGTGGGCCAGTCGGGCGTCCCGTGCGTCGGCCTCGTCGTAGACGCGGTACCCGGTCCGTGGGTCGCGGCGCGGGCGCACCAGACCGGCGCGCTCCCATGCGCGCAGCGTCGCGGGCCGGATGCCGAGCTTCTCCGCCAGCGGCCCGATGAAGGTGCCGTCGGACCCGGACGCGGGGCCGGAGTGGGACGCCGCGGAGGGCTCCAGGGCGCGGAGGGCGCGCTCCACGGCCTGGAGGGTCCGGCGGTCGTCGAGGAGCTGGGCATGGCTCTCGTCGATGAGACGGAACGCCTCATCGGCCTCTCCCTGGTTCACCGCCCGCATGATCGACGCTGCCGTCGGGTGACCGTGGCCGGGCACCAGGGCAAGAAACGCGCTCAGGGCCCGCGCGTGCAGCGGCGTGTAGGTGCGGTAACCGTGAGGCGTGCGACCGGCGGCCGGAAGGATGCCGTCTTCCTCGTAGTTCCTGATCGCCTGCGTGGACAGACCGTGCCCGCGTGCCAGATCGACCGGCCTGAGCCGCTCCCCGCTTTGAAGCTTTCGACCCATGTTTCGAAGGGTAGCGGGGACGATGACTTGGAAAGTTTCAACCGGGTGTTCAACGATACCGTTGAAGCCGTGGCGACTGACATCAAGGACACCGCGCATGCCGTCGAGGCTGCCGCCGTCATGCGACTGCTCCCGGCCCAGCCGCAGTTGCTCGCGCTGGGCGAGCCCACCCACGGTGAGGACACGCTGCTCGAACTGCGCAACGAACTGTTCCGGCAACTCGTCGAGCAGGAGGGGTACCGGACGATCGCGATCGAGAGCGACTGCATGAAGGGCCTGGTCGTGGACGCCTACGTCACCTCGGGAGCGGGCGCCCTCGACGACGTCATGGAGCGCGGCTTCAGCCACGGGTGGGGAACATCCGCGGCCAACCGCGAGCTGGTGCGCTGGATGCGCGCGTACAACGACGGCCTGCCCGCATGCGAACGGCTCCGCTTCGCCGGTTTCGACGGCCCGCTGGAGATAACCGGCGCCGCGAGCCCCCGGCAGGCCCTCACCGCACTCCACGGCTACCTCTCGGCCCGGGTGGACGTGGACCTGCTTCCCTGCACGGCGGAAGCGCTCGACCACCTGCTCGGCACGGACGACCGGTGGACCGATCCCGCCGCGATGATGGACCCGGCCCAGTCCGTGGGGCAGTCGGCCGAGGCCGGGGAGCTGCGGCTGGTCGCCGACGATCTGGTGGCGCTGCTCGACGAGCAGACACCCCACCTGATCACGGCGACCTCGCGGGAGGACTGGGACCGGGCACGCATGTACGGGCGCACCGCGACCGGCCTGCTGCGCTACCACCACTGGATGGCCGACACCTCGCAGGCCCGCATGACCCGGCTCGTGGGCCTGCGGGACCAGATGATGGCCCACAACCTCCTCGCCGTCGCCGAACGCAGCCCGGCGCTGGTCCACGGCCACAACGGCCATCTCCAGCGGGGCAAGAGCGTGATGCAGCTGTGGGAGGGGCCGGTGGAGTGGTGGAGCGCCGGCGCGCTCGTGAGCGCCCACCTGGGCGGGCGGTACGCCTACCTGGCCACGGCCCTCGGCACGATCCGGCACCGGGGAGTGGACACACCGCCGCCCGACACCGTCGAAGGCCTCCTGTACGGGCTTGCGGAGGACGGATGCGTCGTCGACGCGCCCCGGCTGGCCGCCGTCCTCGGGGACACGCGGCCTGCCCCCCGCGTGTCCCCGTGGTTCGGCTACTCCCCGCTCGACCCGGCACACCTGGCCGAGAACGACGGGATCGTGTTCGTCAAGGACGTCCGGCGGACATAGCGCCGGGCAAGGGGCCGCACTGGAGGCCCCAGGCCTTGGCGGTCCGCCACGGCGGGGCGAGCGCTTCTCCGTGTGGTCGGCGCCGGATGGCCGTGAGGAAGTCTCCGATTGCCGTCGCGACGGCGCCGTGGGTTTCCGCAGGGAGCAGGCGGCCGGCGTCGGAGGTGTGGTCAGGGCCGCGTGCGGGATGCCGGGCAGGAGGGGGTCGCGCAACACGCGCGGCGGCTCGACCACGTCGTCTCTGTGCGGCCGGCGCCATCACGGGGACCTCGATGTCCAGTGCGGCGTGTGCGGCTTGCGCGGCGGGCCGCGACGAGCGCCATGGTCTTCCGGCGCCGGGCCGGCATTCCCCGGCTGCGAGGCGCGCCGCGCCGTCGGAAGCTGTGTGGAACCCCGGCGCACGCCTCGCTGATCCACCACGGGACGCCGAGGTGTGCTACGGTCTTCGTGTTGCAGTTGTGGTACCCATGAACCCATGTGCGCCTGACGGGAATGTTTCTCCTTCAGGCGCATTGTTCGTTTACCGGCATCTCCGGATGGGGCCTCTGCCTACAGAAGGAGAAGGTCATGGCACAGGGAACCGTGAAGTGGTTCAACGCCGAAAAGGGTTTCGGCTTCATCCAGCAGGACGGCGGCGGCCCCGACGTCTTCGCCCACTACTCGAACATCGCGGCGCAGGGCTTCCGTGAGCTCCACGAGGGCCAGCGGGTCTCCTTCGACGTCACGCAGGGCCAGAAGGGCCCGCAGGCCGAGAACATCGTCCCCGCCTGATCGCCGTACGCGTATCCGCTCACCGGGGTCCGCACCGTCATGGTGCGGACCCCGGTTTGTGCTGTCCCCAGGAAGGCAGACAACTGCATGTCCCGCAGGTCCCAGAAGCCGACGCCCGCACGGCCGGACTGCGCGCGGAGCCCAGGGCCCCCCTCGCGCTGGTGCTGGTGCCCACCCGTGAACTCGCCCAGCAGGTGACGGACGCGCTGACCCCCTACGCGGCGGCCGTGAACCTCCGGCTGTCCACCGTGGTCGGCGGGCTGTCCATCACCAAGCAGGCCGATGCGCTGCGGCGCGGCGCCGAGGTGGTCGTGGCGAGTCCCGGGAGGCTCAACGACCTCGTGGAACGTGGGGACTGCATCCTCGACCAGGTACGCGTCACGGTGCTGGACGAGGCCGACCAGATGACCGACATGGGCTTCCTGCCGCAGATCACCAAGCTGATCCGGCAAGTACGGCCCGACGGGCAGCGCATGCTCTTCTCGGCCACCCTGGACCGCAACATCGACACCCTGGTGCAGCGGTTCCTGACCGACCCCGTGGTGCACTCCGTGGACCCGTCCCAGGGAGCGGTGACCACCATGGAGCACCACGTGCTCCACATCCAGGACGAGACCGACAAGAAGGCCGTCACCACGCGCATCGCGGCCCGCGACGGCCGGGTCATCCTCTTCCTCGACACCAAGCGGTCCGCCGACCGGCTCGCCAAGCGGCTCCTGGCCGCCGGTGTCCGGGCAGCGGCACTGCACGGAGGCCGCTCCCAGCCGCAGCGGAACCGCACCCTGGAACAGTTCAAGAACGGGCAGGTCACCGCGCTGGTGGCGACGAACGTCGCAGCGCGGGGCATACACATCGACGACCTCGACCTCGTGGTGAACGTCGATCCCCCCACGGACCACAAGGACTACCTCCACCGGGGCGGCCGCACGGCTCGCGCCGGTGGCTCCGGCAGCGTGGTCACGCTCGTCCTGCCGGACCAGAAACGGGACGTCACCCGGCTCATGTCGGATGCGGGCATCCGCCCCCGGACGGCCCGCATCACGTCGAGCGACGCGGAACTCGCCACCATCACCGGCGCCCGCGAGCCTTCCGGCGTGGCGGTCACCATCGAGGTCCCCCAGCCGGCGACACCGGCGGCATCCCGCCCGGCCCGGCAGACCGGCAGCAAGCCCGGCAGGCGATCCGGCCCCCGACGCCGCAACGGCGCCCGGGGCGAAGCGGCGGCAGATGTCGCCACCCGGACGGGGAGCCGGAGCTCCGATCGCCGGGGCGCGGCCGGGGCGAAGGCATCCGGTGACGCCTCCGCAACCGGCGGCCGGGGTTCTGGTCGACGGACGGGTTCCGGCGGGACCACGGGCGGTGCCGTCGCAGCGGGCGGTCGCAGCTCGGGCCGTCGGTCCGCGGCCCGTCCGGGGGACGGCGCCGCCCCCGGGAAGGCTGTCCGAGGATCCGGCCGACGGGCGGCGGCCGACGGAGCCACGGGCGGCGCTGCGGGCACCCGCGGCCGCGGCTCCGGCCGCCGAGGCTCTGGCGCACCGGGCAACGCCGGCCCCGGTGACGACTTTTCGTAGGCGTTCGTCCTCGAGTCGCGCAGAGGAGTGGTCGCAGACGACCGCGACCCCCACGTCCGCCGGTGCAGGGTGCGCCTGCCGCCGCGTTCGGCCCGCTGCCGGCCCGGGCAGGGCTACGGGGGCGCTGCCGCGGTGTGCGGGGCGGCGGAATCCGCTGCGCGGGTCAGCGCTCCTGCGGCAGGCGGACCTCGCCGGTCCCCAGGGCGATCACGGCCCGGGGTCGCATGGGCTCCTCGCCGCGCCGGGACAGCACCACCACCTCCTCGACCACTGCCGACAGCGCGCCGAGCCGGGCGGCGCACTCGGCCGCCAGGAGCGTCGGCTCCCGGGTACGGCCCAGAGACAGGTGCGGCGTAAAGCGGCCTCCGCGGCCGCGGCAGCGCGGGAACCTCAGCCCCAGTTCCCGGTGGAGACGGGCCCACGGAGCCGAGCCCGCTGCGGCCGGATCGAGCCACACCGTCGCGTAGTGCCGGTGGCGAAAGCAGCGCACACCGGCCAGGCGCGCCGCGAACACCGTGGTCTGAGCCGCCCCGGCGGAGAGCAGTGGCACGGCCCGCGCGAACTCCTCCTCCGGCACGAAGCCGAACAGCACATTCACATGCGGCGGCCACCGCCGTACCTGCGGGTCGTGCTCCCAGCGGATGTCCTGAATCACCGGCCAGAGTTCCCGCGGCGGCAACCAGGCCACCGCCGTCCGCGGCGTCGGCGCTGCCTCCAGCGCATCTACCGGCTCGGCCCCACCGAAAACCGGATTCCCCTTCACCTGGCCATGGTCCCAAATCGGCCCGCGCACCGTCCCACACTCACCGACGACCGGGAACGACATACGCGGTGCGCCTTTGCCGGCAGTCCGAGACGGAAAAACCATGTGCTCTCCCTCGCCGTACGCGCGCACCCTGCGTGGACATGACCGCGCGGTCACACGACTGACCTCGCGGGACTCCGGAACTCGGCGCCGAGGAGGCACTCATGACACGAGGGGCGGGGCGGGGCGGGGCGGACCCCCGCCCCGCCGCGCAGTGCCCACGTGGCAAGAGCGGCCGGCGTCTCGCGCAAACCGTGTCGAGGGTCCTCAACAACGAGCCCTACGTCTCCGACGACGCGCGACGACGCGTCCTGCGAGCCGCCGAGCAACTGGGCTGCCGGCTCGACAACGCGGCCCGTGTGCCGGCTTCCGGACGTACACGTTCCATCGGGGTGGTCCTTCTGGGCACAGCCGGGTACGGAACCGCCTCGCTGCTCGTGCCCATCGAGCGAGCCGTTCGGAACTGCGGCTACGCCCTCCGTGTGGTCAACACGCCGAACGGCCGGCCGACGGTAGCGCCGCCGCCGTGGAATCGCTCCTGGAGCAGGGCGTGGACGGCACGACGGAACCACGCAGGGTCGCGGGGGACTGTACGAGATGCAGCTCCTCGGCATCGAGCCACGCCTGCTCCGCCAGCGCACCGACCTCGGCCCCCCGGCGGCCGGCGCAACCTGACCGGTCCTAGGCTTTCCGGGCCAGCCCGGCGGCGATGAGATGCTCCCAGACGGTGAGCTCCCGTGCGCCGCCGCTGTTCCACCGGCTGTCGACCACGTCAGGACGCCACAGGGACGCGGGGACGATCCCGGGGTCGAGGATCTCCAGGCCATCCAGCAGGGATTCGATCTCCTCGTCGGTGCGCCACCGGCCGCGGCCGAACGTCTGCTGAAGGACTCTCTCGGCCTCAACCGTCTCCGGGTTGTTGCCGGAACGGAAGTGGCTGACGAAGAAGTAGCTCCCGGAGGGGACGTGGTCGAACCAGTAGCGGACGATTCCAGCCGGGTCTTCCTCGTCGTTGACGTGGTGAAGGATGGCACTGAACATGACGGCGACCGGGCGGTCGAAGTCGATCAGTGCCAGGGTGTCCGGGTGGGTACGGACGTCTTCGGGGTTGCGTACGTCGGCCGGGACGACCCTGGTCCGGTCGTTCTCCTCCAGCAGTGCGCGCCCGTGGACCAGCACTTGTGGGTCGATGTCGACGTACACGACCCGGGATTCCGGAGCGTACCGCTGCGCGACCTGGTGGACGTTGTCGGCGGTCGGAAGACCACTCCCCAGGTCGACGAACTGCCGTACGTCGGTGGTCGTGGCGATTTCCCGCACCGCCCGGGTCAGGGCTGCGCGGTTGGCGAAGGCGATCGCTATCGAGCCCGGAAGGTCACGTTTGAACACGTCGCCGACCTCCCGGTCGACGGCGTAGTTGTCCTTGCCGCCGAGCAGGTAGTCGTAGACGCGGGCGATACTGGGCTTGCTGGGGTCGATCGAGGAGCCTTCATCCGTCATGGCAACCATCCTCCCCTGAGACACCGCCCGCCGACCATGACTTGGAATTCTCAAGACCGTGTCCTGCGTGGTGGGGCGGGCGCCGCGCCGTAGTGACGTCGTGTAGCGTGACGACCCCGCACGGTGACACCGGTCCGCCACTTCGGCATGAGGCGCGCGCAAAGGCGCGGAGGCGTAGCGTGACAGACATCGGGGGCGGGGCCGATCGGCGCACGGCAGCGCGCCGGGAGCGAGGGTGTGGCCCCGTGGTCCGAAGACAGCGCCGAGGTCAGGAGCACCATCCGTGACAGCACGTGTCCGACCGCGTGGAAGCCGCCGCTCAGCCGCCCTGCGCACCGCCGTGCCGCTGGTCACCTTGCTGCTGGCCGCGGCCGCCTGCGGCGAACCGCCCGCACAGGTGCACCCCCGCAGCCCGCTCCCGTCCGCCACCGCCGGCCAGGGCTCGCAAACCCGTCCGAACGAGGGTCGCCCGCCGGGCCGCGCCACGGCCAGCGGCACCGCCTCGGCCACCGGCCGTGCTCCCTCGGCTCCCACCGGTGCCGCCTCCTCGGTGCCCGCAGCCGCCTGCGTCGACCGGTTGTTCTCCGGCATGACCCAGGCGCAACGGGTCGGCCAGCTCTTCATGGGCGGGGTGTCCGCGGCCCGTCCCGACCAGACACAGCTGCGGACTCTGCGTGACCACCACGTGGGGTCGCTCATGCTGACCGGGCGCAGCAGCGCCGGTACGAAGGCCACCAGAAAGCTGGTGGACGGCGTGCGGGGGCAGGCCGACCAGGTCGCCGGGCGGCGAGTCGGGATGCTGGTCGCCACCGACCAGGAGGGCGGCAAGGTGCAGGTGCTGAGCGGCCCCGGATTCTCGGCCATTCCCAACGCGCTGACCCAGGGCAGCTGGTCGCCCACGACGCTGCGCAGCCGGGCCGCCGAGTGGGCCGGCCAGCTGAAGGCCGCCGGGGTCGACCTCGACCTCGCCCCCGTCGCCGACGTCGTGCCGGCGAGCCTGGGCACCCGCAACGGGCCCATCGGCAGCTACTACCGTGAATACGGGCACACTCCCGACACGGTGACCTCGCACAGCGGCGCTTTCGCCGCCGGTTTCGCGCGGGCCGGCGTGATGACCACGCTGAAGCACTTTCCCGGGCTGGGTCAGGTGCTCGGGAACAGCGACACCACCGCGAACGTCGTGGACTCGGTGACGACCGCCTCCAGCGCCAGTCTCACGCCCTTCCGTAGCGGGATCAGGGCGGGCTCGCCGTTCGTGATGGTCTCGCTGGCCAAGTACACCAGAATCGACTCCGCACACCTGGCGGTCTTCTCGCCGAAGATCATCGGAGGGCTGCTGCGCACCCAACTCGGCTTCAGGGGCGTCGTCATCTCCGACGACCTCGGGCAAGCGGTCGCGGTACGGTCCTACACGCCTGCGCAACGGGCGGTCGACTTCCTCGCGGCGGGCGGGAACATGATCCTGACGGTACGTCCCGACACCGTACCGGCGATGGCGCAGGCGGTTCAGGCCCGGATGCGGCAGGACGCCTCGTTCCGGGCGCAGGTGGACGACAGTGTTCACCGGATCCTCGCCGCGAAGCGCGACGCGGGCCTGCTCGTCTGCACATGAGCGCCGGTCGTCGACCTGGTGCCGCAACAGGCGACGTTCGCCCCGGCGCGACGCCCGGCACGCTCCCCCAAGCTCCTCCAGCAGGGGGTGCCCCCAGAGCACGCACCGGACGCCGCTCCTTGACGGGCGAACGTCGCCTGTTGCGGCACTAGCGCGTGGGGGCTCGCAGGGCCGTGACGAAGCCGGTGCCGGACGGGTTGTCCATGGGCCGGCCGTACTGGGCCGCGACGATGTCGAGTGGGTGGAACTCGGTGCGCCATCCGTGGTCGTCGAGCCAGTCGGCGGTGCCGGAGCCCAGGCCGCCCTTCCACAGGGAGGTGATGTGCGCGATGGAGGGATCGTGAAGAGCGGTTCTTCCGCTGCGTCCTCGCTCCAGGGTGAGTCGGCTGGCGGGGGCCGACAGTTCACCGACGGTGGACAGCACTGCGGCCGCCTCCTCTTCGGTGAGGTAGACCAGCAGGCCCTCGACAAGCCAGGCGGTCGACCGGCCCGGGTCGAAGCCCGCATCGACCAGTCGGTCGGCCCACCCGGTGCTCAGCAGGTCTGCGGGGACGGCGGTTCTCTCACAACGGGGCACGGCGGACTCCGCTGTCAGGACGCGGTGCTTGAACTCGAGGACCGGCGGCAGATCGATCTCGTACAGGCGGACACCGGGTGGCCAGCAGAGCCGGTAGGCGCGGGTGTCCAGTCCGGCTGCGAGGAGGACGATCTGGTCGCAGCCGGACCGGAGGAGCCGGTCGTCGTAGAAGCGGGTCCGGATCACTGTCTGGACCTTCAGGGCTCGCGCCAGCGGACCAGGGCTCTGCCGCCGTCGTAGCGGCTCTCCCGAGGCGGCCAGAAAGGCCGCGGCGTACGGATCGTCGAACAAGGCGTTGCCGGCTGCGCTCTCCTGCGCCCGGGCCCGGGCCACGGCCAGAGCCGTCCTCGACACGGCGCTCAACGGCTGCGAGTTCGTCATGAGGCTCGACAGTACATCGCAGGGGATACACCTGTGACGACGTATTCGGGCCGTGGCCGTGGACGGAGTGCTGCTGCCCGGACTCGGCGGATGTCTGACCGACCTGGCCGTGACACCGTCCGACAGGCCGCTCCGACGTCGCTCACGCCGGGCGAGCCGGCCGTGATCGCCCATGCGTTCCGCTCCGCCGACCGCTCCATCCGGGAGATCGTCGCGCGCACCGGCTTCGCTCAGAGCCGTGTCTCCGCCTCCGTCGGCCACCTGTGTGAACGCGGCCTGCTCGAGGCGCTTCCCGACCCCGGCGACGGCCGCCGGACCCTGGTACGCCTGACCGACCGGGCACGCCAGGCCGTGCACGCCCGCGCCGGCCGCCGCGCCGCATCGCGTTGCCCGACGAACTCGGGGACCTGCTGCTGCCGGTGAGCGGCTCGCCGGGGCCCTGCCCTCCGGCGCCAGGGGTGGTGCCGCGCCGCCGCTTGCTCAGCCGATGGTGACGACGCGCGCCCAGGGCGGTGGGGCGTCCGGGACGTAGTCGGGGTCCTCCTCGTCCGCGGCGCGGGCAGGACGGGGGAAGAGACCGACGACGGTACGACAGGGCGGTTGCCGAGGGCCACGGCGTCTGACCGTCCGTCAGGGCGACGATCACGTCCGGGCGGGGCCGGGAGCGCAGCGCCCGCGCGAAACCGGCGCGCAGATCTGTTCCCCCGCCACCGACCAGGGCGAGGCTCTCGGCGCGGCAGAGCGGGACGGCGACCCCGGCCGCCGCGTCGCAGGAGATCACCGACACCAGGTCGCGCCGCCCGCCCACCGCCCGCGAGATCTCCGCCACCTCCAGCAGGGCGCTGCCCAGTTCCCCGTCACTCACCGACCCGGAGGTGTCGATCACGACGCAGACCCGGGGCGGCGTACGGCGCAGGCTCGGCAGCAGCACCTTGGGGACACCGGCCGAGCGCCGGGACGGACGTCGGTAGCTGTGGTCCTCGCCCATCCCCGGGGCACTCGCCGCCGAGCGGACCGCCGCCCCCAGCAACTGCCGCCACGGCTGGGGCGGATGGAACGCCTCGTCCGCCCATCGGCGCCACCCCTCCGGCGCGTCGCCGGGTCGGCCCTTGATCCCCTCCGCGACCCGGAAGCGGACCGCGTCCCGCTGCTGCCTGCTCAGCCCGTGTGCCCCGTCGGGCCCCAGCTCCCACGGCCGGTGCTGCCCGTCGGCGCCACTGCCGCAGTCCAGCCAGGCCAGGTCCGCGGCGAGCCCGGACATCGACGCCGTACGCAGGTACTCCTCCATCAGCAGCCCTTCGGGCAGCCGCAGCAGAGACGGCAGCACCGCCCCGGCAGGCACGGGCAGCCCGTCACCGTAGGTGTCGTCGTTGATCTCGAAGTCGGCGGCGATGTTGCGCCGCAGCCTCCGCCAGCCCTCGGTCGGGGGAACCCCCGTCTCGCTTCGCTCGCCCGGTCCGTGCTCCTCGTACTCGCGTGCGTACCTCTCGCCCCGCCCGTGGTGGTCCCGGAGCAGATGGGAGACCTCATGCACCCAGACGCCCGCCAGTTCCTCCACCGGGGTGCGCGCCACGAAGTACTGGAGGTCATGGGCATCACCTGGGGTTCAGTAGGGGACGGGACGGGACGGCCCGTCCCGGAGGTCGTGAGAGCGCGCGGGCGCGGAACGCGCGGCGCGGGACGGCGACTTCGGTGGGTCAGCGGGGCAGTCCGGTGCGGGGCCGGGCCCGGCTGCTGCGCTTGCTGCGCATGTCGACAGGCGCGCGGCGGTCGAGCCGGGGACGATGGCCCGATCCCGCCTGCCCCGCGCCCGAGACGTTCCCGCCCCCGGCGGCTCCGGCACCGGGATGCACGGCGACCAGCCCCGCGCGGAAGAGCCCCTCCTCGATACGGCGGGCCGCGGCGGACTCGAGTTCCTCCTGGAGCGGCCCGTCGCGCAGAACCGCAGCGAGACCGAGCAGCCCCTCGACCACGGCCAGTGCCCCGGCGATGTCGCCGTGGCCCAGCCGTTCCCGGACCGCCGGCAGTGCCTCCGGGTTGCGGTGCACCGCGTCGATCGCGCGCAGGCAGGGCAGAGCCGGTCCGCCGAGCGCCACCAGGAGGTCCTCGCGGCGCAGTTGGGCAGGGTCGTGATCGACCGCCGTCAGTGCCCCGTCCCGCAGCGCGATCCGGTGGACCGCGCCCCGGCACTCCACCCGGTGCGGATCGCCGGGCGCGGGGGCGGGCCCGGACACCGGTGCGGACCCGGACACCGGCAGGGCTGCGGCGACGAGCGGATGCAGTCGCTCGGCCGCGACCAGACCGGCCCGCAGCAGCTCCAGATCGGGAAGCACCCGGGCCGCCGCCTCCGGTAGCACCGGAAGCGCCGCGACCTCCTGCGGCGGAAGCGCCTCTTGCAGTGGCCTGAACGTCGGGGCGTGACTGTCGTCGGGGGCGACGAGTTCGAGCACGGCGCGGCTGCGCGCACCGAACCGCACCGTGAAGGCCCCGCGAGGGCGCCCCTCGGCCCGCAACAGCAACTCCGCCTCGGCGGCCCAGCGTGCCGCCGCCCACGAGGAGTGGTGCACGGTGGACCGATCAGGGCCGGCCGGCCGATCCGGCGGGTCCGCCCGGTCGGCGGGACCGGAAGGCCAGGAGCGCGGGACGGCCCGGGCGACGCCGTGGACGGTGCCCCGCCGGCACCGCACCGCCGCGCCAGTTCACCGCTGCGCCCGGCGTCCCAGAGATGCCGGTGCAGGTCGAGCCGGAAGCGCCGGTCGGGATGCGGGTGCGGATGGTGCCCTGCGGCGTCGTTTCCGGACCCCTCCCACAGGGCCAGGGACATCCGCTGTGCGGCGTCCGCCCACGCGGGTGGAGTCCGCACCACCAGATGCAGCGGCGGGGCGCCGGACCTCCGGTATGTGGCCAGGGAGACGGTGACACCGGGGCGCAGCCGCCCGTGGGGGGCGATCCGGGGCATGTGCCAGCGCAGCAGATCCGGCGTCAGAGCGCGCAGGTCTGCACGGAGATGGGTGGCGAGATCGATGCCGTGGCGAAAGCGCACGGCGCGCAGATCGAGATCGACGTCGACCCGAGCGGCAGCACAGGCCCCCGCCCAGTCACCGACCGCACGCCGTGCGGTCGCAGTCTCGATCATGGACGGTGGCACAGCGTATGCACGCACGCGCTGCCACATCAACAGGCGGGCCGGAATCAGGTTCGCGACGTGGTGTGCCATCAGCACTCACCTTGCGCGAACGATTCCCCCAATCCACACGGGAAGTTGTTCTTCATTCCCGTGCATCATAGGCAGCCCGATGGCAGCCTGTCAGTCCTTATGCACCTGTCGTCGGCCTTCCACGGGCTCCCGTCGCGGGCGAGCCGCGCCGCGATCGATCCGGCACCGCCCGGGCCGGTTGCCGGGCGCCGGCGTCGTCATGACTTCGACCGTACGTCCGGGACGCCCCGTCCAGGCGGGCGGGCGGCCACCCGATCGGCCGATACGGTCCCGGCCCCCGGCGTGCGGTGCACCCCCGGGCGGGTGCATTCTGAGTGCGAACGGTTGCTGATGCGCCGCGGCTGTGCTCACCGCTCCGTCAGGGAGGCACCGTGATCGTGATAGCCCTGCTCGTCCCGGTGATCCTGCTCCTGGTGGCGTTCGTGCTGGACGCCCTCGAGGATCTCCTCTTCCCTCCCCCGCCCTCACCTCCGCCGCAGAGCGAGACGACGCACGCAGGATGACCGTTGGTCCGGCCGTGTCAGCCGCCGAGCCGGGTGCGCAGGAGCTGCTTGCCGAGCTCGGCGCCCTTGCGGCTGTCCGCCTGGGCTTTGCGGAACAGTTCGACGAGCTCGGTGTCGTTCTCCCGTTCGGCGTCCTGGATGTAGGTTTCCAGTCGCAGGGCGTTGTTCAGGCAGGCTTCGAGGAACCAGATGAGGTTGTAGTCCTTGTCCTTGGTGCCGGTGACGTCGCCTGTTTCCGTGCTGCTGGCCATTGGCGCTTCCCTTTCCTTCGTAGGTGAGGACGATCGCCTCTCGAGCTCAGCGTGCGGGATGAGGCTGAAGATCGCCTCACGGCCCGCTCCGCTTGCGGGCGCACCTCCACGACTGCGCCGCGGCGGTGACGAGCCGGAGCGGGCAGGACGACATCGCCGCGATCCCACCACCGCCCGTCCGGCAGATCGCGCCCGGGGACGCATCCACCTGGTGGCGGCCGGGGCGTCCGTCCGTGCGACCATCGACCCGAGCGGAGGAGATCGATCCATGGCGGCCGGCGATCGCGTGCTGCCGTTCGGCACCGGGCGCACGTCACCGGTCGCCGTGCGGGGACGTCGCCCGTGTGGTCTCCACCGTGCTCCGCGAGCCGGCCCCGCACACGGGGAAGGTGTACGAGCTGACGGGGCCACGCACGGTCGGGAACGAGATGGCCGAGGAGTACTCACGGGGGCCGGGGCGTCCGGTGTCCTGGGTGGACGTGCCGCTGGAGCAGTGGTGTACGGGAGTGCTCGCCACCGGTGGGCTTGCCGCCGCACACCGACGAGCACATCGCCGGCACGGCCCACCTTCACGGCGAGGACCGCTGCGACCGAGCGTCCGACGACGTCGAACGCGTGACGGGCGTGCCCGCGCAGCCCATCGAGGCGTTCACGGCCGCACGCAGGGACTCCTGTCCGGACCGAACCGCACCGATCCGGTTCCCCCGTCGCATCAGTGATCACTTGCCGTGTTCGCCACCGCCACGCCCGCTCCACTCCGGCCAGCGCCGTGACCGCTGCGGGTCGGCCGGGTTCTTCGAGCTCAGGGTCCCCGGCAGCTCGACCGCACCACCCTCTTGACCAGTCAGCCACCTTGACTGGAGCATGTTGCGTATCACTCACATAGTTGCGCCATGCGCATCAAGGGAGGATGTCATGTCCCCTCGACCGCAGCCCGGACGCGAGTTCGTCCTCACCCTTTCGTGCCCTGACCGGGCCGGTCTCGTCCACGCCGTGACGACCTTTCTCGTCAGCCACTCGGGCAACATCCTGGAGAGCCAGCAGTTCGACGACCGACTGCAGGACCGCTTCTTCATGCGGGTGCACTTCGACGTCACGGATCCCGTCGTCTCACCGGAGGACCTGCGTACCGGCTTCGGCCCGGTCGCCGACGCGTACCGGATCACCTGGCAGCTGCGCGACGCGTCCACTCCCACCCGCACGTTGATCATGGTGTCGAAGTTCGGCCACTGCCTGAACGATCTGCTCTTCCGCAAGTCCACGGGCGCGCTCAACATCGAGATCCCGGCGATCGTCTCCAATCACCGTGACTTCGAGTCACTGGCGCAGAACTACGGCATCCCCTTCCACCACGTCCCGGTCACACCCGAGACCAAGGCGGAGGCGGAGGCCCGGCTGCTGCGCCTCGTGGACGAACTCGACATCGACCTCGTGGTGCTCGCCCGGTACATGCAGATCCTCTCCGACGACCTGTGCAAGCAGCTCGAGGGCCGGGCCATCAACATCCACCACTCCTTCCTGCCGAGCTTCAAGGGGGCGCGGCCGTACGTGCAGGCCCACCGGCGCGGCGTCAAACTCGTCGGGGCCACGGCGCACTACGTCACGCCCGACCTCGACGAAGGCCCGATCATCGAGCAGGACGTCGTCCGCGTGAACCACTCGCACGCCCCTGACGATCTGGTCACCATGGGCCGTGACGTCGAGGCCCAGGTACTCGCCCGTGCCGTGCAGTGGCACAGCCAGTGCCGCGTACTGGTCAACGGCAACTGCACGGTCGTCTTCCGCTGAAGCGCCGAGCGGCACCGGAGCCCGCACGGCATGCGCAGCACCTCCACGGGGTTGTCCGTGGAGGTGCTGCGCATGTGCGTCGGGAAGCGCCGCCCACCCGCCTCGGCACCCCGAGAGCGGTCCCCGTAACGCGTCGGCCTCGAGGCCGCATCGTGCACCGGCACACGACGGACGCCCTTCGCAGCCGGCGGCCACCGCCCAGCACCCGGAGGGGGCCGGGGCGGCGAGGTCGCCGGTCACCTCGCGAAGGTCAGCCGGGAGGCGCTGGTTCCCGTGAAGGGCGGGTCCGTCGCACGCAGGCCTTCACTCGTATTCCACGGCCGCGTCCAGCAGCCAGTCCACCAGGTAGCCGGCGAAGGAGGAGCGCACCATCAACCAGAACCCCGCCCTGGTCTCGTCGCGGGCGACCAGGACGACCTGGGTGCGGGCCAGTGTGGTCTGGGCGCAGCGGCCGGGGCCGAAGGCGCGCGGGTGGAGGTCCAGTGAGCAGCCGTGGGACAGCAGGTCGCGGGCGCGGGGGCCGGCGACCAGGAGGGTGGTGCGCTGCGCGGAGACGTCGGTGACGGAGACGGGGTCGTCCCCGGCCGCCGAGCGGATCCGGCTCTCCAGCTCCCGCTGGGCGCCGGGCGGGCCGACCACGAGCCATTCGTCGGGGCCGAGCCACAGTGCCGTGAGGTCGCCCGCGCGCACGACCGTGTCGGATTCCAGGGGCAGTGGGAGTCCCAGGGCGAGTCCGACGGAGTCCGCCGCCGGGCTCTTGGCGTCGAGGCGGACGTTCACCTGGGTCAGGAAGGGGAGTTCGGCCAGGCGTACCGCGCCCCCGCAGGAACGCGTCGCGGCGGCCAGGCGGTCGGCGGCATGCGCGAGGGGGCTGCGCTGCCGGTCGGTCAGGGCGGTGTCAGCCATCGCGGCGGGCTCCCTCGGGGTCGTAGAGGACGGGACTGGCGACGGTGACCGGGAGCACCCGGTCGCCGACCGGCGCGTAGAGGCGTTCGCCGATGCGGTCCCGGCCGCCCTTGATCAGGGCGAGCGCGAACGTCCGGCCGAGCGCCGCGCTGCGGTAGCTGGAGGTGACGTGGCCGAGCATCGGGACGGGTGGGGCGGGCAGTTCGCTGTCGGCGACCAGGTGGGTGCCCTCGGGGAGGAGGGTGCCGGTGTCGTCCGGGAGCAGGGCGACCAGGTGCTTGCGGTCGGGGCGAACGGTGTCGGCACGGGCGTAGGAGCGCTTGCCGACGAAGTCGGGCTTCTTCTTCGACACCACCCAGCTCATGCCGAGGTCCTGCGGGGTCACCGTGCCGTCCGTGTCCTGTCCGACGATCGGGTAGCCCTTCTCCGCGCGCAGGACGTGCATGGTCTCGGTGCCGTACGGGGTGATGCCGTACGGGGCGCCTGCCTCGTGGAGGGCCTCCCACAGGGCGAGGGCGTCCCAGGGTGACACGTTGATCTCGTAGGCGAGTTCGCCGGAGAAGCTGATCCGGCACACACGCGCCTCGATGCCGGCGACGGCCGTCTCGCGCCACGCCATGAAGGGGAAGTCCTCGTTGCCGACGCCGAGTCGCGGGGCCAGTGAGCCCAGGACCTCGCGGGAGCGGGGACCGACCAGCGCGACGGTGGCCCACTGCTCGGTGACCGAGGTGCAGTGCACCCGAAGTTCGGGCCACTCGGTCTGCAGCCACTCCTCCATCCAGTCAAGGACGGCTGCCGCGTTGCCGGTCGTGGTGGTGACCAGGAAGCGGTCCCGGGCGAGCCGGATGACCGTGCCGTCGTCGAAGACCATGCCGTCCAGGCGGCACATCACGCCGTAGCGGATCATGCCGACCTTCAGGGTGCTCATCATGTTGGTGTACAGCCGGTCGAGGAAGAGCGCGGCGTCCGGGCCCTGCACGTCGATCTTCCCGAGCGTGGAGGCGTCCATGAAGGCCACCCCTTCGCGGGCGGCGCGGCACTCGCGCAGCACGGCGGTCTCCATGTCCTCGCCGTCCTGCGGGTAGTACCAGGGTCGCTTCCACTGCCCGACGTTCTCGAAGAGGGCGCCGTGCTCGACGTGCCAGCCGTGCAGGGCGGTCGTGCGGATCGGGTCGTGCAGGGCGCCGCGGTCGCGTCCCGCGAGGGCGGCGAAGGAGACGGGGGTGTAGGGCGGCCGGAAGGTGGGCAGGCCGAGCGCCGAGAGGTCCACGCCGAGCAGTTCGGCGACGACCCCGCTCGCCAGGACACCCCCTGTCCTGCCCTGGTCGTTCGCGGTGCCCGCCGTCGTGTAGCGCTTGGTGTGCTCCACCGAGCGCAGGCCCGCCCCGGTCGCCCGCGCGAGGTCGTCGACCGTGACGTCGCGCTGCAGGTCGACGAACCGGGGGGCGCCGGTGGAGGTGGGGACGGTGAACACCTGCATGGGCGGGGTGTGCGGCTGGGCGGCCACGGTCGGGAGGGCGGGTGCCTCGGCGGTACAGCCCTCCGCCTCGACCGCGCGGGCGCCGGCCGCCGCGCCCTGCGCGAGGGCGGTGGCGAGGTCGAAGGCCCCGTTGGCGCCGCCCGCAACCTCCACCGCCTGACGGCAGCTGTCGGGCACGAACGTGCCGAGCACCTCGTGGTATCGGAGCTTGCCGCCCGCCTGGCTGAACAGGTGCGCGACCGGGTTCCAGCCGCCGGAGACCAGGAGCAGATCGACGGCGAACTCCCGCTGTCCCGCGGTGCCCCCGTACGGGGCGACCGTCACGGCGGTCAGGCGGGCTGCGCCGCCGGTGCCGATGACCGCATGCCCGGCGAGCACCTCGATCCCGGCGGACCGGGCGCGCTCGGCCCACTGCCCCGGCTCGGGCCGGGTGTCGACGATCGCCGCGATGTCCACTCCCGCCGCCGCCAGGTCGAGCGCGGCGGTGTAGGCGCTGTCGTTGGTGGTGAACACGACCGCGTGCCGACCGGGCAGAACGGCGTACCGGTGCAGGTACGTGCGGGCCGAGGCGGCCAGCATCACGCCGGGGCGGTCGTTGTCGCCGAAGGCCAGCGAGCGCTCGTGGGCGCCGGTCGCAAGGACGACGCGCCGGGCGCGGATCCGCCAGACCCGCTCGCGGGAGACGTGGGCCGGTGCGTGGGCGCCGAGGTGGTTGGTACGGCGCTCGACGGCGAGGAGGTGGTTGTCGTCGTAGTACCCGAAGACGGTGGTGCGGCGCAGAACGCGTACCTCCGGGGCGGCGTCGAGGCGTGCGTGCGTGGCCTGCACCCAGTCGAGGTGCTCGCCGGTGCCGAGCAGGCTGCCTCCGGGTTCCGGCTGGTCGTCGGCGAGGATGACGCGCGCACCGCTCCTCGCTGCCGCCGCCGCGGCTGCGAGGCCTGCCGGGCCGGCGCCGACGACCAGCAGGTCGCAGTGGGCGTGTACGGCGTCGTAGCGGGCGGGGTCGGGTTCGGTGGCGAGGCGGCCCTGGCCGGGGAGGCTGCTCGCGACCAGGCCGTCGTAGAGCTCGACGGTCGTGGCGGGGAGCATGGGCTCGGGGAAGGGAGCCTCGATCTGGACGACCGCGTTGGGCTCTTCGACGCCTGCCGAGAAGATGCCGCGGGGGCGGCCCAGCTTGATGCCGGTCGCTGCCGCGATGACGCCGTTGGCGAGGAGCGCCGAGGCGAGGGTGTCGCCTCGGTAGCCCTGGTATTCGGTGCCGTCGAAGGTGAAGGAGAGGGGGGCGTCGCGGTCGATCCGGCCGCCGGTGGGATGGCGGAACGATGGGCCCGTGGCGGAGCCGCTGACGGATGCAGCGCCACCGCCGCCCCTGCCCGCCCCTTCCCCCCAGCTGTGGGCTGCGCCTCCGGACCCCCTTTCGGCCTGAACGGCCTCGTCCTCGAGCTCCCCCACAGGGGGCGCCTCCGGACGGGCCGGTCGTGCCGGACGCGGCTGAGAGGTGACCGGGCGCGGCCCCACTGTTTCCGGACGCGGCTCCCCCGCCCGGTACACCGCGAGGATCTCGTTCGTCGCCGTGTCCCGCACCGCGTTGAACCACCTGCGGCACCCCGCCGCATGGCTCCACCGCTCGGCGAACGGGCCCTTCGGGTTGGCGCGGAAGAACAGGTACCGCGCCCACTCCTCGTCGGTGAGGGCCGCGGGGTCCTCGGGGTAGGGCACGTGGGCCTGGCCGCCGTAGTGGAACTCGGCCTCGTCGCGGGGCCCGCACCACGGGCAGGGGATGAGCAGCATGGTTCGGCTCCTGTCGTGGTCCTAGTGGGCCACCGCGGCCGCGCCGTGCTCGTCGACGAGCGCGCCGGTGGTGAAACGGTCGAGCGAGAAGGGGGCGTTCAGGGGGTGGGGGGTGTCGTGGGCGATGGTGTGGGCGTACACCCAGCCGACGCCCGGAGTGGCCTTGAAGCCGCCTGTCCCCCAGCCGCAGTTGAGGTAGAGGTTGCCGACCGGGGCGAGGCCGACGATGGGTGAGGCGTCCGGGCTGACGTCGACGATGCCGCCCCAGGTGCGCAGCACGTGGGCGCGGGCGAAGACGGGGAAGAGCTCCAGGGCGGCGGACATCTGCTCCTCGATGATGTGGAACGCGCCGCGCTGGGTGTAGGAGTTGTACGCGTCGATGCCCGCGCCCATCACCAGCTCGCCCTTGTGCGCCTGGCTGACGTAGACGTGGACGGCGTTCGACATGACCACGGTGGGGTGGACCGGCTCCAGGAGTTCGGAGACCAGTGCCTGCAACGGATGGCTCTGGAGCGGGAGTTCGATGCCTGCCATGGCGGCGAGGACCGAGGTGTGACCGGCTGAGCACAGGGCCACCTTGCCGGCCGCGATCGGGCCGCGTGTGGTCCGGACGCCGACCACCCGGCCGCCGACCACGTCCAGGTCCGTGACCTCGCAGTTCTGGATGATGTCGATGCCGGCGGCGTCCGCCGAGCGGGCGAAGCCCCAGGCCACGTAGTCGTGCTTGGCGATGCCGGCGCGCGGCTGGTAGGTGCCGCCGAGGACCGGGTAGCGCACGTCGGGTGAGGTGTTGACGATGGGGCAGACCTCTTTGACCTGACCGGCGTCGAGCCACTCGGCGTCGACTCCGTTGAGACGGTTGGCCTCCACCCGGCGGACGCTGTCACGCACGTCCTGCAGGCTGTGGGCGAGGTTCAGCACGCCGCGCTGGGAGAAGAGGATCGGGTAGTCGAGCTCCTCCTCCAGCCCTTCCCACAGCTTGAGGGCGTGCTCGTAGATGCCGGCGCTCTCGTCCCACAGGTAGTTGGAGCGGATGATCGTGGTGTTGCGGGCCATGTTGCCGCCGGCGAGCCAGCCCTTCTCCAGGACCGCCACGTTGGTGATGCCGTGGTTCTTCGCCAGGTAGTGGGCGGTGGCCAGGCCGTGTCCGCCGCCGCCGACGATCACCACGTCGTACGACCGCCTGGGCTCCGGGTCGCGCCAGAGCCAGTCCGGGTGGTCGGGGAGGTCGGCGCCGGGGGTGCGGGGGCTCATCGGACGTCCTCGTCTTCCGAAAGGTGCAGGTAGAGCGGGTGCTTGGCGGCCAGCGTCCGGGTGCGGGCGCGCAGGGCGGGCAGGTCCGGATCGGGCTGGAGTGCCAGCGCGATCGCGTCGGCGACTTCGGCGAAGTCCTCCTCGGTGAAGCCACGGGTGGCGAGGGCGGGGGTGCCGATGCGCAGGCCGGAGGTGACCATGGGCGGGCGCGGGTCGAAGGGGACGGCGTTGCGGTTGACGGTGATGCCGATCTCGTGGAGGAGGTCCTCGGCCTGCCTTCCGTCGAGTTCGCAGTCGCGCAGGTCGACGAGGACGAGGTGGACGTCCGTGCCGCCGGTGAGCACCTTCACTCCGGCCGCGGCCGCGTCGGGCCGGGTGAGGCGCTCGGCGAGGATGCGGGCGCCGGCGAGCGTGCGGGCCTGGCGTTCGGCGAACTCGGGCGATGCCGCGACCTTGAAGGACACCGCTTTGGCCGCGATGACGTGCTCCAGGGGGCCGCCCTGCATACCGGGGAACACCGCCGAGTTGATCTTCTTGGCGAGGTCGGCGTCGTCGGTGAGGACGACTCCGCCGCGGGGGCCGCCGAGCGTCTTGTGCGTGGTGGTGGTGACCACGTGGGCGTGAGGGACGGGACTGGGGTGCAGCCCGGCGGCGACCAGGCCCGCGAAGTGCGCCATGTCGACCATGAGCAGGGCGCCCACCTCGTCGGCGATTCGGCGGAAGGCCGCGAAGTCCAGCTGCCTCGGGTACGCGGACCAGCCGGCGATGATCATCTTGGGGCGGTGTTGCTTGGCGAGTCGCTCCACCTCGTCCATGTCGATGAGGTGGTCGGCCTCGGAGACGTGGTACGGCACGACGTCGAGCATCTTGCCGCTGTAGTTGATCCGCATGCCGTGGGTGAGGTGGCCGCCGTGTGCGAGGTCGAGGCCGAGGACGGTGTCGCCGGGCTGGAGGAGGGCGAAGAAGACGGCGGTGTTCGCCTGGGCGCCCGAGTGCGGCTGGACGTTGGCGAAGCCCGCCCCGAACAGGGACTTGACCCGTTCGATGGCCAGGCGCTCGGTGACGTCGACGTGCTCGCAGCCGCCGTAGTAGCGGCGGCCGGGGTAGCCCTCGGCGTACTTGTTGGTCGCGACCGAGCCCTGCGCCTCCATCACGGCGGTGGGCGCGAAGTTCTCCGAGGCGATCATTTCGAGGGTGGACTGCTGGCGGTGCAGCTCGGCGCGGAGGGCGGCGTGGACCTCGGGGTCCAGCTGGGCCAGCGGGGTGTTCAGCGCGTTCATACGGGGTTCGCGTTCCTCTCGGCGGCCTCGACGACGTTGGCGAGCAGCATGGCGCGGGTCATGGGTCCCACTCCCCCGGGCATGGGGGCGACCCATCCGGCGACCTGGGCGGCCTCCGGGTGGACGTCGCCGACGAGCCCCTGCTCGGTGCGGGTGATGCCGACGTCCAGGACGGCCGCGCCGGGGCGCAGCATGTCCTTGGTGATCAGTCCGGGCGAGCCGGCCGCCGCGACGACGATGTCCGCCTCGCGCACATGCCGGGCCAGGTCCTTGGTTGCGGTGTGGCAGAGGGTGACGGTGGCGTTCTCGGAGCGGCGGGTGAGCAGCAGTCCGATCGGCCGTCCGACCGTGATGCCCCGCCCGACGACGCACACGCGCGACCCGGCGATCGGCACCTCGTGGCGGCGGAGCAGTTCGACGACGGCGCGCGGGGTGCACGGCAGCGGGGCGTCGACGCCGAGGACGAGCCGACCGAGGTTGACGGGGTGCAGTCCGTCGGCGTCCTTGGCCGGGTCCATGCGCGCGAGGACGGCGTTCGCGTCCAGGTGGCGTGGGAGCGGGAGCTGGACGATGTAGCCGGTGCAGGCCGGGTCGGCGTTGAGTTCGTCGATGACCTCCTCGACCTGCTGCTGGGTGGCGCCGGCGGGCAGTTCGCGGCGGAGGGAGGCGATGCCGGTCTGCGCGCAGTCGCGGTGCTTCCCGGCCACATAGGCGTGGCTGCCGGGGTCGTCGCCGACCAGAACGGTGCCGAGGCCCGGCTGCCGCCCGGAGGTGGCGGTCGACCTGGCCACCCGCTCGGCGAGTTCACTGCGGATGTCGGCGGCGGTCGCCTTGCCGTCGAGGATTCGTGCGGTCATCCGTGGTGCTCCTTCCGCAGGGCCGGCGCTAACCCCGAAGACGGGACATGGTCGGGTCGAACAGGGGCTCCTCGGCGACGACCGCCTCGACACGCTGGTCGAAGTAGCCGATGTGCACGGTGGTGCCGGGACCGGCGAGTTCCGCCGGGAGCCATGCGTAGGCGATGCCCCTGCCGATCGTGTAGCCGTAGGCGGCGCTGGTGACGTAGCCGACGGCGCGGTCCGCGTCGTAGACCGGCTCCTTGCCCATGACGACGGCGTGAGGGTCGTCGATGGTGAGGCAGGTCAGCCTGCGTCGTACGTCCGCCTTGCGGCGCTCGAGGGCGGCCTTGCCGATGAAGTCGCCCTTGTCGAGCTTGACGGCGAACCCGACGCCGGCCTCGTAGGGGTCGTGTTCGTAGGTCATGTCGGTGCCGAAGGAGCGGTAGCCCTTCTCCAGGCGCAGGCTGTTGAAGGCGCCGCGGCCGGCGATGACGCCGCCGAGCGGTTCGGCCGCCGCCCACAGGGTGTCCCACAGCTTCTGGCCCAGGTCGGCGGTGGTGTACAGCTCCCAGCCGAGCTCGCCGACGTACGACAGGCGCATCGCCGTCACCGGGACGCTGCCGATGTGGGCTGGTTTGGCGCGGAAGTACTTCAGGCCGTCGTTGGAGAAGTCCTCGTCGGTGAGGGGTCGCAGGACCTCGCGGGCGAGCGGGCCCCACAGACCGATGCAGCAGGTGCCGGCGGTGATGTCGCGGACCTGGACCGTGCCGTCGGCGGGGAGGTGCCGGGTGAACCAGTCGAGGTCCAGGTTGCCGTTGGCGCCGACCTGGAAGCGGTCGCGGGCCAGCCGGGCGACGGTGATGTCGCTGCGGATGCCGCCGTCGTGGTCCAGGAGCAGGGTGTACGTGACCGAACCGACCGACTTGGCGACCTTGCCGGTGACCAGCCGCTCCAGGAAGTCGGCCGCACCGGGGCCGCTCACCTCCAGGCGCTTGAGGGCCGTCATGTCGTAGAGGGCGGCGGTCTCGCGCGTGACCTGGGCCTCGGCGCCGACGATGGGCGACCAGTGGCGTGCGGCCCAGTCGTTGGGGGTGGGGATGGAGCGGCCTGCCACCAGGGAGGCGTTGGCCTCGTACCACTGGGGGCGCTCCCAGCCGTTCGCCTCCAGGAAGAACGCGCCGTGTTCCTGCTGGCGGGTGTAGAAGGGGCTGGTGCGGATCGGGCGTGGCTTCCCGGACGGCTGGAGGGGGTGGAGGATGTCGTAGACCTCGACGAAGTTCTGGCAGTCGCGGGCCAGGACGTACTCCGGGGAGAGCTGGTGCGGCTCGAAGCGGTTGACGTCGCACTCGTGCAGGTCGAAGGAGGAGCAGTAGCCGTCGACCAGCCACTCGGCGACGGCCCGGCCGACGCCCGCGGAGTGGGTGACCCACACGGCCTCGGCCACCCAGAAGCCCTTGACGTCCGGGGACTCGCCGAGCAGCGGGTACCCGTCGGTGGTGAAGGAGAACAGGCCGTTGATGCCCTCCTCGACCTTGGCCTCGCGGGTCGCGGGGAGCAGGGACCGGGTCTCGGCCCAGGCGTCCTCGAAGTCCTCCTCGGTGAACTTCAGGACCGACGGCATCTCCTCGGCGTCGTCCACGGAGAGGATGTCGTCGGCGGAGACCGGCATGGGGCGGTGACCGTAGGAGCCGATGCCGATGCCGTCGAAGCGGTCGCGGTAGTAGAGGTCGGCGTCCTGGTGGCGCAGGATCGGGCGGACCGCCTCCTCGGTCTGACCGGCGAGAGCGGGAATCGGGCCGGTCCAGGCGAGTTGGTGGGCGAGCGGGGTGAGCGGCAGGTTCATGCCGACCATGCGGGCGATCCTCGGGCCCCAGATGCCGGCACAGCACACGACGATGTCGGCGGGGATCTCGCCCTGGTCGGTCACGACGCCGGTGACACGGCCCTCGCCCTGGGTCACGTCGAGGACTTCGTGGCGTGCGAGGAAGCGTACGCCGCGCTCGGTGGCCCGGCGGATCTGCGCCTCGACGGCGAGGACGGCCTTGGCGAGGCCGTCGGTGGGGACTAGCAGTCCGCCGAGGACCTTGCCGCGGTCGACCAGCGGGTGCTGCTCGACGCACTCGTCGGGGGTCAGCAGGCGTGCCTCGATACCCCAGGCGGTGATCCAGCCGTGGCGGCGGTGGAGTTCGGTGAGGCGCTCGGCGGTGGTCGCCACCTCGAGCCCGCCGACCTGGAGGAAACAGGGCTTGCCGTCGACCTCGAGGGAGCAGAACTTCTCGACGGTGTAGCGGGCCAGCTCCGTCATGGTCTTGGAGGGGTTCGTCTGGAAGACCAGGCCCGGCGCGTGCGAGGAGGATCCCCCGGTGGCCGGGAGGGGGCCCTGGTCGACGACGGTCACCTCGGTCCAGCCGCGTGCGGAGATCTCGTCCGCCAGGGCCGCTCCCACCACGCCCGCTCCGATGATGACCACTCGGGGTCCCGCCATCGCCCAACCTCCGAACTTGAGACCGGTTCAGTTGCTTTCTACGCAACTTGATTCAGGCTGCGCAACTCAATGTGCCTGTCGTGGTGAAGGGTGTCAAGAGGTCGGTGACGTCGGAAAACAGCACGAAACACGGTCCCGGGCACGGCCCGGGAGACGGCAATGCCCGGTGGGCGGCGCGCACCTCGGCGCACCGCCCACCGGGCGTGTTCGACCCCTTGCCGGCCCTCGGCTACTTGAGCCAGGCCTCGACCTTGTCGTGGTGGGCGTCGACCCACTTCTTGGCCGCCGCGTCGTCCGACATCTTGTCCACCGCGATGTACTTGGCGACGGTGTTCTGGTCGTCGTTCGTCCAGTTGAAGTTCTTCACCAGGTTGTAGGCCGGGCTGCCCGACTTGGCGAAGCCCGCGCTGACGATCTTGTCCAGGTCGTAGACGGGATAGTCGCAGGCGACCTTGGCCGCGTCCGCGTCGCAGCCCGTCTTGTACGCCGGCAGGTTGACCTTGACCAGCGGCACCTCGGACATGAACCACTGAGGCTCGTAGAAGTAGCCGATCATCCACTGCTTGTTCTTCTCGGCGGTTCTGAACGCCTGGATGAGCGCGGTCTCGCTGCCCGCGTACACCACCTTGAAGTTGAGCTTCAGGTTCTTCACCAGTGCGGCGTCGTTGGTGACGTAGGACGGGTCGCCGTCGAGCAGCTGCCCCTTGCCGCCCGACTCGGAGGTCTTGAAGTTGTCGGCGTACTTGTTGAGGTTCTGCCAGTCGGTGATGTCCGGGTGCGCCTTGGCCAGCCACGGCGGCACGAACCAGCCGATGACGCCCTTGTTGCCGGTCTGCCCGGCCTCGACGGCGGTCTTCTGCCCGGTGATGTACTTCTTCTTCAGATCGTCGTGGCCCCAGTTCTCCAGGACGGCGTCGACCTCGCCGGTTCCGAAGCCCTGCCAGGCGATCTCCTCCTTCAGGTCCTTCTTGTTGACCGTACAGCCGAGGTTGTGCCGTGCGACGTACGCGACGACCGCCGCATCCGCCTCGTAGCCCACCCAGGGGTTGACGGCCAGGTTGAACGTGCCGCACTTGCCGCCCGAGGACTTCGAACCCGCGGAGGTGCTGTCGCCGACCTTCGCCCCTCCGCACGCCGTGAGGGTGAGGCCGAGGACGGCCAGGCCGGCCGCGCCGGCTCGCCAGTGTCTTGCCATGGTGTCGTGCTCCTTATGCCCTGGTGCGTCGCGCCGCAGCCTGAGTGATCCGGTCGAACATGACTCCGAGCAGTACGATGGCGAGTCCCGCCGCCAGCCCCTTGCCGTACAGCTCTCCTTGAGAGAATCCGGCCACGACGTCGTAGCCGAGGGCGCCGGCGCCTACCAGGCCGCCGACGACAACCATCGACAGCACGTAGATCAGCCCCTGGTTGGTCGCGAGAGTCAGGGCGCTGCGTGCCATCGGCAGCTGAACCTTGGTGATGATCTGCCAGGTGTTGCACCCGGCCGAGGTGGCCGCCTCCACGGTGGATTCGGACACGTTCCGCACACCGTCCGCGATGATCTTGATTGCGACGGGCGCCGCGTAGACGACGGCCGCGACGATCGCGGTGAAGCGGGTGGCGCCGAAGAGGGCGAGGAACGGCACGAGATAGACGAACGGCGGCATGACCTGTGCGGCGTCCAGAGTGGGCCGCACCAGCCGGTCCACGAGCAGGCTGCGGCCCATCCACACGCCGAAGACGGCACCGAGCAGCATCACCAGCACCGTGGCCACGGCGGTGGAGGCGAGCGTCGTCATGCTGTCCGACCACAGGCCCGTGCCGACGAGCAGGCCGACGCACACGACCGCCGTCGCCCCGGCGCGCCACCCGCCGAGCACCGCGCCGAGCGCGACCAGGATGACGCCGACGAGCCACCACGGGGAGTCGGTGAGCAGCGTCTGGAACGGGTTGAGCAGGCCGTTGGTGATGGCGTCCCGAAGGGCGTTGGTCAGGCCGGAGACATGGTCCTGCAGCCAGGTGGTCGTGGTGTCCGCCGCGCTCGCGATGCGGCTGCCGGTGCTGCCGCTGCCGGGGAACTCGGCCGCCCAGACGTAGGTGTGGGACAGGTAGACCAGGACGGCCGCCACGATCCCGCCCGCCGCCAGCATGGGCCGGCGCCACTTCAGGAGGCGGTCGCCCGTGCGGCGGGCCGTCTCGGTGCGTGCGGCCGCCGCCGTGGTGACCCGGTCGAGCACGATGGCCATGACGACGATGGCGAGGCCGGCGTTGAAGGCGGTGCCGACATCGAGTGACTGCAGGGCCTGGACGACGGTCTTGCCGAGGCCGGGCGCGTCGATCAGCGCGGCGATGGTCACCATGGCCAGGGCGGCCATGATGGTCTGGTTGACGCCCATGACCACGGTGCGCTTGGACATCGGCAGCAGCACCTTCAGCAGTTGCTGCGAGCGCGTCGTGCCGAGCGAGTCCGCCGCCTCGACGGTGGTCTCGGGCACGGAGCGGATGGCGTGCGCGGTGATGCGGATGGCGGGCGGTGCCGCGTAGATCACCGTGGTGATCACGGCGGAGGCCCCTCCGATGAGGAAGATCAGGGTCAGCGGGGCGAGGTAGACGAAGGTCGGCATCGTCTGCATGAAGTCCAGGAAAGGCGTCACGATCCGGTTGAACCGGTCGGAGAGCCCGGCCCACACACCGAGCGGGATGCCGATGAGCAGCGCCACGACGACGGCCGACAGGGTCAGCGCCAGGGTGTCCATGCTCTCCTGCCACAGGCCCTGCAGTCCGAAGAAGGTGAAGCCGGCCACGGCCAGCAGGGCCACCCGCCAGTTGCCCACGGCCCAGGAGAGGTAGCCGGTGAGTCCGACGACGCCGAGCCAGCCGATCTGCGGGACGGGGCGGCCGCCGGTGGGCTGGGAGATCAGGGACTGGACGAAGGTCACCAGGTTGTCGATGGCCAGCCGGATCTCGTTGAAGAAGTACAGGAAGAGCGGGTTGGAGTTGCGGTTGGCCCCGATGCTGTCGTTGAGGTCGTTCAGCCAGCGGTGCAGGCCGGTGAGGTCTGCCGCGGCGAGAGTCAGCGTCTGCCGGCCGCGCAGCACGGCGAAGAGCACCAGCCAGGCGAGCAGGATCGCCGCCACCACCATGGGACGGCCGACCTTCTTGCGTGTTGTCGCGACCGGCGCGGTCGCGTCGGCGGCGACGGCCATCACGCCCCGCCTTCCTGCCCGGCGACGACGGAGAGGATCTCCTCGTCGCCGACGATGCCGAGCAGCTTGCCGTTCTCGACGACCTTCACCGGCTTCTCGGCGGCGAGCACCGCACGGGTGGCCTCCCGCACGACGACGTCCGGGCCGAGTTCCGGGCCGTCGAGGGCGTCGTCGGGCTCGGCGGGGCGCATGATCCAGCGCAGGGTGAGGACGTCGCCGCGCGGCACGTCCTTGACGAAGTCGCGTACGTAGTCGTCGGCGGGGGCGCCGACGAGTTCGTCACCGGTGCCGCACTGGACCATCCTGCCGTCGCGCATGATGAGGATGCGGTCGCCGAGCTTGAGTGCCTCGGAGAGGTCGTGGGTGATGAACACCATGGTCTTGCCGACCTCGTGGTGCAGGCGGATGACCTCGCTCTGCATGTCGCGGCGGATCAGCGGGTCGAGCGCGGAGAACGGCTCGTCGAAGAAGAGGACATCGGGGTCGCCGGCGAGGGCGCGGGCGAGACCGACGCGCTGCTGCATACCGCCGGAGAGCTGGTCGGGGTAGGAGTTCTCGTAACCGGCGAGGCCGACGAGTTCGACGACCTCCAGGGCCCGCTTGGTGCGCTCGGCCCTGCTCATACCGCGGATCTCCAGGCCGAACGCCACGTTGTCGACGACCCTGCGGTGCGGCAGCAGACCGAAGTGCTGGAAGACCATGGAGAACTTGCTGCGCCGCAGTTCGCGCAGCCGCCCGGCGTCCGCGCCGCGGATGTCCTCGCCCTCGAAGACGACCTCACCGGCGGTGGGCTCGATCAGCCGGGTCAGACATCGCACCAGGGTGGACTTGCCGGAGCCGGACAGCCCCATGACGACGAAGACCTCGCCGGGCGACACGTCGAAGCTCACATCCCGCACGGCGGCGGTGCACCCGGTGCGGTCCATGAGCTCGCGGCGGGTCAGTCCGCACAGTTCCTCGGACTGAGGCACCTGGTCGGCCTTCGGCCCGAACACCTTCCACAGCCGGCGCACGGAGACGACCGCCGAGCGGTCCTCGGGGTCCTGGGACGTGCCGCGCCGCTGCGGCACCTCGGTCGGTGCTGTGGTCACGATCGACCTCTTTTCAGCGTTCAGCCGCGGAACCAGTGCTGCGGCCGGGGTTGGATGTTCTGCCAGACGTGCTTGGGCTCTCGGTACTCGTCCAGGCCGGTCGGCCCCAGCTCCCGGCCCACGCCCGAGCGCCCGAAGCCACCCCACTCCGCCTGCGGCACGTAGGGGTGGTAGTCGTTGATCCACACGGTGCCGTGGCGCAGCCTGCGCGCCACCCGCTGGGCCTTGCCCGCGTCCTGCGTCCAGACGGCTCCGGCGAGGCCGTACTCCGTGTCGTTGGCGATACGGACGGCGTCGTCCTCGTCGCGGAACCGCTCGACGGTGAGCACGGGCCCGAAGGACTCCTCGTGCACCACCCGCATGTCCTGCCGGCACTCGTCGAGGACGGTGGGCGGGTAGTAGAAGCCGCGGCCGAGCGCCGGGTCGTCGGGGCGTGCGCCGCCGCAGCGCAGTACGGCGCCCTCGGCGAGGCCTGCGGCGACGTACGCCTCGACCTTCTCCCGGTGCTGTGCGGAGATCAGCGGCCCGGTCTCGGCCTCGGGGTCGAAGGGGCCGCCGAGCCGGATGAGCCGGGCGCGGCGAACGAGTTCGTCGACGAAGGCGTCGTGGAGCGAGTCCTCGACGATCAGCCGGGCGCCGGCCGAGCAGACCTGCCCGGAGTGAAGGAAGACGGCGGTGAGCGCGAAGTCCACCGCGGCCTCGAAGTCGGCGTCGGCGAAGACGACGTTGGGGTTCTTCCCGCCGAGTTCCAGCGCGACCTTCTTCACCGTCGCGGCGGCGGTGGCCATGATGCGCCGCCCGGTCTCCAGCCCTCCGGTGAAGGACACCATGTCGACGGCCGGGTGCTCGGACAGCGGCGCGCCCACCTCGGCTCCGGCGCCCAGCACCAGGTTCGCCGCACCCGCCGGGAGCCCGGCCTCCTCGAGCGCCTTCATCAGCAGGATCGAGGTGGAGGGCGTGAGCTCGCTGGGCTTGAGGACGACGGTGTTGCCCGCGAGCAGGGCCGGGGCGACCTTCCACGAGGCCTGCAGCAGCGGGTAGTTCCAGGGGGTGATCAGTCCGCAGACGCCGACGGGCTCGTAGGTGACCCGGCTGAGCGCGTCGTCGCGGCCGGTGTCCACCACCCGGCCGGCGCTGGTGCCGGCGATGCCGCCGTAGTAGCGGAAGCAGGAGACGACGTCGGCGAGGTCGTACTCGCTCTCCACCAGGCGTTTGCCGGTGTCCAGCGACTCGGCTCGGGCGAACTCCTTGGCGTCGCGCTCGAGGATGTCGGCCGTGCGCAGCAGCAGCGCGCCGCGCTCACGCTCTGGGGTATGAGGCCAGGGGCCGTCGTCGAAGGCGTGCCGGGCCGCGGCGATCGCCGCCTCGGTGTCGGGGCGGGTCGCCTCGGAGACCGTCGCCACGGGCGTGCCGTCCGCCGGACAGCGGATCTCCCGGTGGCCGCCGGCCACCGGAGCGCGCCATTCCCCGTCCACGTACAGATCTGCCACGCCCGCGCCCTCCGAACCGGAATCGTTGCGCATTGTGCACTGAATTGCTTGTGGTGGAACACCCTGGCCGAATGCACGGACGCACGTCAAGAGGTGGGCGCATCCCGATTCGGCCACCGGAGCGGCACCCCATCGCGCGGGTCGACCCCCAGCCGGTCCAGCGCCGCACGGCGCCAGCGCTCCGTCTCGGCGATCTGGTTGAAGGTGAAGACGTGCACACCGGCCACTCCCGCGGACGGCCGGGTGAGCCCCTCCGCGCCACGGGCGAGCAGCCTCTCGGGGGCATATCCACCGGGCGCCGCCAACCGCAGGAACCAGGAGGCGTGCCGGGCGAGAAAACGCGTCGACTCCCCCACTCCGATCTTCGCCGCCATGGACAGCAGCTTCGCACGCTGCACGGGACCGGCGACCCCCACGTACACGGGCAGCACCACGCCACGGCGTCGTATCCGGGCGATCCAGTCGCCGAGCACCCGCGGATCGAAGCACAGGTTGCTCACGATGTACGTGGCGTGCGCCCGCTTGTCCCACATCGCCTGGATGGTGATGTCGTCGTGCAGGAGCGGATGGCTCTCCGGGTAGCCGGTGATGCCCAGGTCCGCGAAGGGGCCGCCCAGTTCGTTCAGCCTGCGCAGCACCGGCAGTGCTCCCTCGTACGGCCCGGCCGGCGGATCGGCGTCACCCGCCGGGACGAAGAGGTCGTCGACTCCCGCCGCCCGCAGCCGCTCGGCGACGTCCTTCAGGTGCGCATCGTCCCGCAGCAGCCGTGCGGGCACGTGCGGGACGACACGGTACCCCTGCGCCGTGAGCCGTTCGGTGAGTCCGAGCGTCGGCTCCAGGCCCTTGACCGGCGACGCCGTGACCGTGACCACGATGTCGCGCGGAACATGGGCGAGGACCTTCTCCTCGGTCGCCTTCGCCGGCAGCACCTCGTAGCGGACGCGGCCGAGCAGCGCCCGCAGGGCCTCGGCGCCCACGGCCTACCCGGCCTGCTTCTGGGCGTCGCGGTGACGGTAGTAGACGGCCTTGGACGGGGGCAGCGGCTCCTTGCCGAGAATGAGGTCGGCCGCCTTCTCGGCGATCATCATCACCGGGGCGTAGATGTTGCCGTTGGTGACGTACGGCATCACGGACGCGTCCACCACCCGCAGCCCTTCCAACCCGTGCACCCTCATGCTCAGCGGGTCGACGACGGACATCTCGTCGGTGCCCATCTTGCAGGTGCACGAGGGGTGCAGGGCGGTCTCCCCCTCCTCGGCGACCCAGGCGAGGATCTCCTCGTCCGTCTCGACCGAGGGTCCGGGCGAGATCTCGCCGCCGTTGTAGGGGGCGAGCGCCGGCTGGTCGAGGATCTTGCGGGCGACACGGATCGCCTCGACCCACTCCCGGCGGTCCTGCTCGGTGGAGAGGTAGTTGAAGCGCAGCGCGGGCTTCTCCCGCGGGTCACTGCTCTTGATCTTGACCGATCCGACGGCGTCGGAGTACATGGGCCCCACATGCACCTGGTACCCGTGCCCGCCGGCCGGCGAGGAGCCGTCGTAGCGGACCGCGACCGGCAGGAAGTGGAACATGAGGTTGGGATAGTCGACGTCCTCGTTGCTGCGCGCGAAGCCGCCCGCCTCGAAGTGGTTGGTGGCCGCGGGCCCCTTCCGGAACAGCCACTGCAGCCCGATGAAGGGGGCGCGCCACTTCGCCATGTACGGCTGCATGGAGACGGGCTGCCTGCAGGCGTACTGGACGTACACCTCCAGGTGGTCCTGCATGTTCTCGCCGACACCCGGCAGGTCGTGGACGACGTCGACGCCGAGGGCGGACAGCTCTGCGGCGTTGCCGACGCCGGACAGCTGCAGCAGCTGCGGGGAGTTGATCGCGCCGCCGCACAGGACGACCTCACGGGCCCGGACCCGCTGGGGCGCTCCACGTCCCTGCCGGAACTCGACGCCGACGGCGCGCTTGCCCTCGAAGAGGACCCGGGTGACGAGAGCGCGGGTCCTGACGGTCAGGTTGGGCCGCTTCCGCACGGGCTTGAGGTACGCCTTCGACGCCGACAGACGGCGCCCGCGATGGACATTGCGGTCGAACTTGGCGAAACCCTCCTGCCGGTAGCCGTTGACATCGTCCGTGGGCGCGTATCCGGCCTGCCGGGTGGCCTCCAGGAAGGCGGTGAAGAGCGGGTTGGCGGCCGGACCGCGTTCCAGGACGAGCGGGCCGTCATGGCCGCGGAACTCGTCGTCCGGGTCGGCCGCGAGGCAGTTCTCCATCCGGCGGAAGTACGGCAGGCAGTGGGCGTAGTCCCAGGTCTCCATCCCGGGCTCGGCCGCCCAGCGCTCGTAGTCCATCGGGTTGCCACGCTGGAAGATCATGCCGTTGATGCTGCTGGAACCGCCGAGCACCTTGCCGCGGGCGTGGTAGATGCGCCTGCCGCCCATGTGGGGCTCGGGCTCGGATTCGTACTTCCAGTCGTAGAAACGGCTGCCGATGGGATAGGTCAGCGCCGCGGGCATGTGGATGAACACGTCCCAGGGGTAGTCGGAGCGGCCCGCCTCCAGTACGAGTACCCGGTTTCCGGGGTCGACCGAGAGCCGGTTCGCAAGTGCGCTGCCGGCTGACCCACCGCCGACGATGACGAAGTCGTAGTGCAAGGACGCCATGGTGCCTCGTCTCCCGCTCGCGCCGTCGATACGCGAGGCATGCTAGTACGGGTATCGCTATACGCACCAGGTTGCGAAGAACGCAACTTGCAAGGATTTCGTTTCGATCGGGTTACTTGCAATGGCGTTGTTTACTGCGCGTATAGTTCCGCTATGAGCAACTACAGTCCGGATTCCGAAACGAACGGCTCATCGTCGGGCGGCGTGCAGTCCGTCGACCGCGCCATCAGCGTCCTGGAGATCCTGGCCCAGCGCGGCGAGGCGGGCGTGAGCGAGGTGGCCGCCGAGATCGATGTCCACAAGTCCACCGCGTTCCGCCTGCTCGGCGCCCTGGAGGCGCGCGGCCTGGTGGAACAGTCGGGCGAGCGCGGCAAGTACCGACTCGGCTTCGGCATCGTACGCCTGGCGGGTGCCGTGACGGGACGCCTCGACATCACGCAGCAGGGCCGTCCGGTCTGCGAGCGCCTCGCGGAGGAGATCGGCGAGACGGTCAACATCGCGGTCATGCAGGAGCACTACGCGATCAACCTCTACCAGGTGCGCGGCCCGGGCGCCGTCGTCGCGCACAACTGGGTCGGGGAGCTGACCCCGCTGCACGCCACCTCCAGCGGCAAGATCATGATGGCCCACCTGCCCGCCGGGGAGCGTGCCGCGCTGCTGGCGGAGGCCGGTCTGAAGAAGCTGACCCCGCACACGCTCTCCTCGAAGGCGAAGCTGGAGAAGAACCTCGCCGAGGCCCGGCAGCGCGGTTACGCCTGGACGCTGGAGGAGTTGGAGCTCGGGCTGCACGCCATGGCCGCACCGATCCGTGACCGGGAAGGCCGGGTCATCGCATCGATCAGCGCCTCCGGGCCCTCCTACCGGTTCACCGAGGAGCGTATGCACGAACTGGCTCCGGTGCTGGTCAAGGGCGCGGAGGAGATCAGCCACCGCATGGGGTACCTGGGCTGAGCGCGGACAGCACGACCGCCGTACGGCCCGCGCTCGCCCCCCGCGCGGGCCACGGGCCCCTCTCCCCGCCCTCACTCGGGCTGACGCGTGCCGAGACGCTCGTGCACCCAGTCGTGGAACGCACCGATGTGGTGCTCGCTGGGCACGAGCACACCGCCCTTGGCGTACAGCCGTGAACCCATCCCCGGCTGGGTGCGCTCGCAGGCGTCGAAGTCCTGGCGGTTGACCCGGTCGAAGAGCTCCACGGACCGGCTGACGTCCTTGCCGCTCTCCACGACGTGCGGGAGGTAGAGCCAGTCGCACTCGACGATCGTGCGGTCGACGGCGACCGGGTACATGCGGTGGAAGATCACATGGTCGGGGACGAGGTTGATGAAGACCTGCGGTTTGACGGTGATCGCGTAGTACCGGCGGTCCTGCTCCTCGGACACCCCCGGTATGCGGTCCAGGCCCTCGGAGCCGTCGACGGTGAAGCCCTGGATCTCCTCCCCGAACTCGGCGCCGTGGCCCACGTAGTACTGGGCGGCGTAGCCGTCGGCGAACTCCGGAAGCACCTCGGTGAGTTCGGGGTGGATCGTGGCGCAGTGGTAGCACTCCATGAAGTTCTCGATGATGAGCTTCCAGTTCGCCTTGACGTCGTAGACGATCCGCCTGCCCACCGATAGGTCGGCGATGTCGTAACGCTCGATCGACTCCACGTCGCCGAGGCGTTCGACCACCGCCCCGATGACCTCCTCCTCGAAGGAGGGCGGGTTCTCCGCCAGGCACACCCAGACGTAGCCGAGCCATTCACGGACGGCCACGCTCACCAGTCCGTACTCGGTACGGCCGACGTCGGGCATCTTGGTGAGGTTGGGTGCCGCCACCAGCTTGCCGTCGAGGTCGTAGGTCCACGCGTGGTACGGGCACTGGAAGGCGCGCTTGACCTCCCCCGTCTCGTCGGTGCACAGCTTGGCCCCGCGGTGCCGGCAGACGTTGAAATAGGCGCGGAGGGAGTGGTCCCGGGCCCGGGTGACGAGGATGCTCTCGCGGCCCACGTCGACGGTGCGGAACGCGCCGGGCTTCGGCAGGTCCGCGGCGCGGGCGACGCAGAACCACATCGTCTCGAAGATGAGTTCCTGTTCCTGGGCGAAGATCCCGGGGTCCGTGTAGGCGGAGCCGGGAAGGGTGGCGATCAGGCTGTCCGGCAGGCTTGTCGAGGTCACGGGCACTCCTCGGAGAACGTCGTGGGTCGGTAGGTCACGCGCCGGGAAGAGCGACTTCGAACGGCGTTGTGCTTGAAGCAACGCTGCGATTCATGCGCAACGCAGCATGGGGTGGCGCGAGCGCCGCGTCAAGGCGTGGCGGTGGCGAACTGCTTGCGCCAGCGGGTGAACAGCCGAGGCTGGTTCATCCCGAGGACGGCGACCGGCCGGCCCGCCCGCCGGTAGACGGCCAGGAAGCTGCGGTCGTCGGTCGAACCTTCCTCGACCGCCACGCTGTCGGCCCCGGCGGCGTGGCCGACGAACTGGATCTTCACTCCGTACTGGTCGGACCAGAAGTACGGCGGCCGGGGCACACCCGGTTCCGTCGCACCGTGCGCGAGCAGTGCGGTGACGGCGGCGTCGGGCCGTTCCAGCGCGCCGGTCCAGTGCTCGACCCTGCGGTGGGATCCGATGTGCGGGTCGTACCAGTTGGCGCAGTCGCCCGCGGCCACCACCCCCGGCACACCGGTGCGGCCGTCTGCTCCGCACTTCACTCCGTTGTCGAGCACGAGGCCGGATCCCTGCAGCCACTCGACGCAGGGGCGCGCTCCGATGCCGACGACGACCGTGTCCGCGGCAACGCTGCGGCCGTCCTCCAGCAGGACGGCGTCGACCCGGCGCTCGCCGCTCAGCCCCTTGACCCCCACCCCGCACAGCAGCCGGACCCCGTGGTCGGCGTGGAGGGCGGAGACGATCCCGCCCATGCTCTCGCCGAGCGGTCCGGCGAGCGGTGTCGGCGCCGCCTCGATCACGGTCACGTCGAGACCGAGGGCGTACGCCGTGGAGGCGACCTCGGCGCCGACGAACCCGCCGCCGATCACGACCAGCCGTCCGCCCCGGGCGAGGTCGTCCCGCAGGGCGCGGGCGTCGTCGAGGGTGCGCAGCACATGGACGCCGGCGAGCCCCTCGGTGCCGGGCAGGGTGCGGGCGGCGGCTCCGGTGGCGATGACCACACCGTCGGCGCGTATCTCCCGGCCGTCGGCGAGCCGGATCGCGCGCTCGGCACAGTCGAGTCCGGTGGCGCGGACGCCCAGCATCCACTCCGCCTGCAGTTCCTCGTCGTCCCGCTCCAGCACCAGATCCGCTTCGCCGATGGCGCCGGCCAGGTACTCCTTGGACAGGGGCGGCCTGTCGTAGGGACGGTGGGGCTCGTCACCGATGACGACCAGTCGGCCGTCGTACCCCCGTTGCCGCAGCGAGCGCGCGGCCGACAGACCGGCCAGCGAGGCACCCACGACGGCGACGGTCCTCACGCGGGGCCTCCGGCCAGGCGGGCGGCGACGCAGGGCGGCAGGTTGGGCGCGTCGGTGGACAGCCGGACGTAGACCGTCCCGTCCTCGACGACGACCTCGTGGGTGCGGACCGGGAGCTTGGCCGGGGGTGCGTCCACGGCTCCGGTCCTCAGGTCGAACTTGGAGGCGTGCAGGGGGCATTCGACCTCGCAGCCCTCCAGCCAGCCGTCGGCGAGCGACGCGTCCTGGTGGGTGCAGGTGTCGTCGATGGCGAAGAGCTCGCCGTCGTCGGTGTGGAACACCGACACGGGCGGGTCGATGTCGAGCCGGTGAGCCTCGCCTCGCGGCAGATCCGCGAGACGGCACGCGGGAATCATCATGACACCTCGGTGCGTATAGCGAAACGGATTGCGATTAGCGCAACGCCAGTCTGCGGGCCGCTCTGAAGCGTTGTCAAGGTATTCGGAGGCCCGGTTGCACGGCGCCCGGCGACCGTCTCCGGGGCACGTCGGAGCGACCTCGAAAGCGCAGGTGAACAGGCAGAGCACGGGCCTGACAGGATGCGGCGGCGGCCCTGCCCCGGCGCCGTCCAGGGGCTCCGTCACCGGGGCAGGGCCGCTTCTTCACAGGGGCGGTCAGAAACCGCGGTCGATCCACTCCTTCAGGTGTGGCGCCTCGGCGCCGATGGTGGTGGTCTCCCCGTGGCCGGTGTGCACGACGGTGTCGTCCGGGAGGACGAGGAGGCGTTCCCCGATCGAACGGATGATGGTGGGGAAGTCGCTGTACGACCTTCCCGTCGCCCCTGGCCCACCGGCGAACAGCGTGTCTCCGCCGAAGAGCGCGGACAGGCGCGGGGCGTGCAGGCAGACGGCCCCCGGGGCATGGCCCGGGGTGTGCAGGACGGTCAGCCCGATGCCCGCGACGGGGATGCTCTGCCCGTCGGTCAGTTCGCCGTCGGGCATCCGGTCCGGGTGGGTCTGCTTCCACAGCGGCAGATCGTCGGCGTGCAGCAGGACCGGGGCGCCGGTCCGGGCGGCGAGTTCGGGCGCGGCGTCGATGTGGTCGTTGTGCGCGTGGGTGCACAGGATCGCGCGCAGCGTGCGTCCACCCAGGGCCCGGATGATCGCGTCGGCGTCATGGGCGGCGTCGACGACGACCGCCTCGTCGTCGTCTCCCACGATCCACACGTTGTTGTCGACGTCCCACGTACCGCCGTCCAGGGAGAACGTCCCCGACGTGACGAGGCGGTCGATGCGGGCGCCCGGTGTCCCGCCGGGCATCAGAAGACCACCACCGAGCGCAGGACGTCGCCGTGGTGCATGCGCTCGAAGGCCTTCTCGATCCCGTCCAGCGCGATGGTCTCGGTGACGAAGGCGTCCAGGTCGAGCCGGCCCTGGAGGTAGAGGTCGATGAGCATCGGGAAGTCGCGGGAGGGCAGGCAGTCGCCGTACCAGGACGACTTCAGCGCACCTCCCCGGCCGAAGACGTCCAGCAGGGGCAGTTCCAGCTTCATCTCCGGAGTGGGTACGCCTACCAGCACGACCGTCCCGGCGAGATCGCGGGCGTAGAAGGCCTGCCGGTATGTCTCCGGGCGGCCCACCGCCTCGATCACGACGTCGGCGCCGAAGCCCCCGGTCAGCTGGCGCACCGCGTCGACCGCGTCGGTCTCCTTGGAGTTGACGGTGTGGGTCGCGCCCAAGTTCCTCGCCGTGGTCAGTTTGCGGTCGTCGATGTCCACGGCGATGACCTTCGCCGCGCCCGCCAGGTGGGATCCGACGACCGCCGCGGCGCCCACGCCTCCGCAGCCGATGACCGCCACGGTGTCACCGCGTCCGACGGCGCCGGTGTTGATGGCCGCACCGATGCCGGCCATCACCCCGCAGCCCAGCAGTCCCGCGGCGGCCGGCGACGCGGCCCGGTCGACCTTGGTGCACTGACCGGCTGCGACGAGCGTCTTCTCGGCGAAGGCGCCGATCCCCAGGGCCGGCGAGAGCTCCGTGCCGTCGGTCAGGGTCATCCGCTGCTTCGCGTTGTGCGTACTGAAGCAGTACCAGGGCCGCCCGCGCAGACAGGCACGGCACTGCCCGCACACGGCGCGCCAGTTCAGGATCACGAAATCGCCGGGCGCCACGTCGGTGACCCCCTCGCCCACCGACTCGACCACCCCCGCCGCCTCGTGCCCCAGCAGGAAGGGGAAGTCGTCACTGATGCCCCCCTCGCGGTAGTGCAGATCGGTGTGGCAGACACCGCAGGCCTCGATCTTGACCAGCGCCTCACCCGGGCCGGGGTCGGGCACGACGATCGTTTCCAGACTGACGGGGGCGCCCTTGCTTCGCGCGACGACAGCGCGGACCTGCTGAGCCATGGCCACTCCTCGGCTGACAGAGGGTCGAGATGTTGCCTATTACGGCACGCACCTCATCTTTCGCAACACAGCATCACGGAAGGCGGAAGCGGCGGTCAAGGACCCGTGAGGTCACGAGAAGCGGGAAGTCGGTCACTCCGCGCACCACTGAGGTCACCGTGTGCCGATGAGTCCCACCGCGCAACATAAACAGTCAGAAAAAATGGGAAATCGGACACACTCGGGCGCGAAACGGTATAAAGTGGGCATTGCGCAGCGACCAGGCGCACCACCGGGACAGCCCGACGCCAGGAGAAGACGCATGACCCATGGAGCGAACACCGCTCCCGCCCCCAACCCCCGGGCTGACGCCGCCTCCGCCTTCGGCTGCGAGGACTGCAGCGGCTGGGGAACGGTGATCAGGCAGGGACGCCACGAACTGTGCCCCGTCTGCCAGCCGACCCGAAGCGAAGGCGAGGACGACTAGGGGCCCCCAGCACGCCGAGCCGGGCCACCGCCGCGGTGTGTGCTCGCAGAGGGGGCGCCCCCGGGGACGGCGGGCCCGTGGGACCGTGGGGACGGCGGGTGCGGAAGCCGGGCGGACCCGGGCCCTGGTGGTGGACATTGCCGTGGAACTCGTGGACCGCCTCGTCGGCCGTCTCCCCGCCGCCCCCGTGGAGCGCCCCGATCAGCTGACCCACGCCCTCGGCCGAGCCGTGGGCGTGGGTCAGGGCGTACCACGGGCGCTCGTCCGCTTCGGCCCGGGACTTCATGGTCGGCGCTCCTCATGTGATCCGGTGCGCCGACCGCATCGATCACCACCGACTCCGCCGCAGCGAGGAGCACCGCCGCCGATCTCGTGCGGGCCGCCCCCGGGGAGGGGGTCGGCTCCGCCGATGCGGCCGCCGGCCGCCACCAGCAGGGCCGTCACCAGGTACGGCAGCGCGGCCCATGAGAAGGCGATGGCATGCGTGGTCGCCGAACTGACCGCCGCGTAGGCGGCGTACACCGCCACCGTGGCCACGTCCGTGCCGAGGCCGGCCACCGAGGTCAGAGTGGCCCGGTGTCCGTCGTCGATGCGCGCCTGGAGCCGGGCATCGGCCAGCACCGTGGCCAGTTGGAAGCCGCCGAAGGCCAGGGCCACGAGGACGAGGCCGGCCGGCGCCCGCAGCACGGCGCCGGCCGCCAGGGCCAGCGCGGCGCCCGCGAGGAGAACGGAGAGTCCGCCCCGGCCCAGGCGCGCGCACCTCCCGGCCGTCAGGACGCCGGCCGTGGCCCCGGCCCAGATCAGCAGGAGCAGATACGGGCCCGCTTCGTCCGGTACGCCGGTGTCCCGTACCAGCAGCGGGGTGTACTCGTCGAGCGCTTCCCACACCGCGGCCACCGCCGGGACGAGCAGCAGGGCTCCGCGCGCGGACCGGTCGGCGCGGGCCTCGGCGAGTCCGGCCCGGAGCGTCGTGACCCACCCGTCGCTTCGGGCGGCCGGAGTCCGGTGTTCCGGTAGTCGCATCGCTGTCGCCGTCGCCAGCAGGCAGGCCAGTACGCTCGCCGCGCCGACGGCCGGATAGCCACCCAGGGCGAACACCGGGCCGGCGAGAGCCATCGCCGCCATCACGGCCAGCAGACCGGCTGCGCGGACCCGGCCCATGACATGTGCGTACCGCTCGGCCGCGCCGAGTCGGCCCAGCTCTTCGTGGACGAGCCCCTCCAACGCCCCGGAGCGGAGCGCTCCGCCGACGCCCCACAGGACGAAGCCGAGGGCGAAGGCCCCGTACGACGGGACGAGCACCCACAGGGCGAAGCCGACGGCGGTGAGCAGCGGGCCGAGCCCCAGCAGCAGCCGACGGGAGAAGGTGTCGGCCCAGGCGCCGGAAGGCACTTCCAGGAGTACGCCGGTGACCGACCAGAGGGCGAAGAGGGAGGATGTCTGCCACAGCGACAGACCGGTGTCGCTGAACAGCAGCGCGTACAGCGGGTAGAGCAGGACGAAGTCGTCGAGGAACGCGTAGCAGTACAGCGTCGTGGTCAGCCGCCGGATCCGGGCGGCGGGCCCACGCGCGGATGAGAGTGTCATGAGACCTTCCCGTAGGGACAGTTCGGACGCCGGGGGACGGCGTCCGAGGTGGCCCTCGGGAGGAACGGCTGCGGGATCAATGTCGCCAGGTCATGACAGAGGATCGTAGGCTGCGCGCCGCGTGCGGCGCAGGGAATTGCGCGCCGAGGCGCGAACCGTCCGGAGAGCCTGGCGCGGCTGTGCGGGCCGGCCGCGCCGGCTGCCCGGCCGGTCGCCCAGCGCGCCACCGGCCGGCGGGAAACCGGTGAGGACCCGGGGCCGCCTGTGCCCCGGCCGGAGCGCACCGCGCTGCCCGGCGGGGCACGTCGCCCGCCACGGCTATGCGGCTGGGCTGACGGGCACTCGCGCCACCAGCGGCGACGACGCGGCCATGGTCCCGGCCCGGGAGCGGTTCCCGTCCACGGGAACCTACGCGCCCGTCCGCGAGGTCGTGGCCGTCCTGGCGGCCGACTCCGTGCCCGAGCAGGCCACTGTGCTGGACCTCGGGTGCGGCACGGGCCACCACCCGGCCGGTGTGCTCGACCAGTTGCCCGGCGCCCGTGGCCTGGGGCTGGGCACGTCGGTGGACGCGCTGCGCTCGGCGGCTCCCACCCATGAACGGGCCGCCGCGGCGGCCCGGGACGCCTTCCTTCCCTTTTCCCCCGGCCGACCCGGTGGCCGATGTCGTGTTGAACGTGTTCGCCCCGCGTGACCCGGGCGAGTTCCACCGGGTGCTCCGCCCGGCCGGCCGGTTGATCATGGTTCGTCCCACGGGTCGTCGCCTGGCCGAAATGCGCGGCCGGGTAACGGCGGTGATCGCCATCGACCCGGCCGAGGAACAGCGCCTGCACCGCGCGCTGGACCTTTTCTTCGAGGCCGCCGTCACCGAACGGACGGAGTACCGCGCGGCCCTGACGGGGGAGCACGCCCTGGAACTGGGCGCGATGACGCCGAGCACACGCCGTCTGAGCCGTGCGGACCTCAGGGACGAGAGCCTCATGCCCGAGGAGGCCGCTGTCTCCGTGCCGGCCACCGCTCACCGGCCCCGGTGGGCCGACTCGGACACGTGACGGCGGTCCGGCATCCGTGCCCGGGCGGCGCGCGATCGTCGAATGCGGCGTCATGTGCCGGGACGGGCCGCGCGGCCGGACCGCGTCAGGCACCTGTGGCGGCGGGCGGCATGCCATGCTGGGGAAGCGGATCACAGGTGGAGCGGGGAGAGTGCGGCGGCGTGAAGGCAGCGGGACGGCCGGTCGCGGCACGGCTGCGGGATCGCATCACCGCGTCCGATCCGGGGTTGCTCAGACTCGCCGCCGGCTCGCGCGCGGCGGGCGCCATCGCCCTGACCCTGGCCGTGCTCGCGGTGCTGCGCGCTCCCGTGCCGCATCTGGTGGCCGGCGCGATCGCGACCATGGCGGCGACCTTCGCCGTCCGGGAGAAGCAGCGTGCCCGGCAGGCGGTCACCCTCGCCCTGGGTCTGGCGGTGGCACTGGTGTCCGTGTCGCTGGGGGCGCTGCTGAATGCACGTGTGGTGGCGGGGGACGCGTTCTTCGTCGCCCTGATCTTCTGTGCGGTCTACGGCCGCCGGTTCGGTGAACGGGGCACCGCGCTGGGGCTGGTCGGCTTCCAGGTCTACTTCCTGTCGTTGTTCGTCGGCGCCACGGTCCCGGCGCTGCCGGGCCTGTACGGCGTCATCGGGCTCGCGTTCGCCTGCAGCGCGTTCGTGCGGTTCGTGGTCGTGTACGAGACTCCCGCGGGCATCCTGCACCGACTGCGCGAGGCCTTCCGCGTGCGCCTCGCGCAGCTGGTGGCGGCGCACCTGGAGCTGCTGGACGCGGGTCCCGACGACGTCGACAAGGCGCTCGAGGAGGTACGTGAGGGCTCCGCGCGGCTGCACGAGACGGCGATGATGATCCAGGGCCGGCTGGACGACGGGACCACCGACGATGCCGTGGCGCAGCTGCTGCAGCGCCGGATCGCGGACGCCGAGATCGCCGCCGAGCGGCTCGGGCTGCTGCTGCTCAACGCCCGCAGTGCCGAGCGGGCGGACACCCTCACCCTGCACCTGCCCGGCGCGCATGTGCCGCCGGGCGGCCACCTGCCGGTGCGGGACGAGGCGATCGACGCGCTCCGCCGCGACCTGCAGGCGCTGCGCCTGCTCGTCCTGCGGCCCGTCGGGCAGCGTGGCGGGACGGGGGTGGCCCTGCTGCGCAACCGGCTGCTCGGCTACCGGGACGAGGAGCACCTGCCGCCGGCGTCGAGTGCCGTACAGGACGTCTTCCGGGGCATCGGCGAGGCCGCGCGGGCGGTACTGGGGCTCCGGGTCGCGCTGGACGAACCGCAGGACGAGTCCGACGACACCCCCGCCACCACGCGCTCGAGGGAGGAGCTGGACGCCGAGAACGCCGCCATCGAGGGGGCCCAGGAGGATGAGCGCGCGACAGAGCGGGAGCCCAGGGGGCTGCGGCGGCCCACGACGCGTGCCGCCGCACAGGTCTCCGTGGGCTCGGCGCTGGCCATCGTCGGCGGTGAGCTCCTCTCCAGCCAGCGCTGGTACTGGGCGGTGCTGACCTGCTGGATCGTCTTCATCAACACCTCGTCGACGGGCGAGATCCTGGTCAAGGGCTACCGCCGGCTGGTGGGCACCGTCCTCGGCGTCGTGGCCGGCATCGTCCTGGCGGGGCTGGTCGGGCATCACGCGTGGACGGCGCTGGGACTGGTGCTGCTGTTCGTCTTCGCGATGTTCTACACGGCCCCGCTGTCCTACACGCTGATGTCGTTCTTCGTGACCGCGGCGCTGGGTCTGCTCTACACGCTGCTGCACACCTACAGCCTGTCGGTGCTGGTGCTGCGCGTGGAGGAGACGGCGCTCGGCGCGGTCTGCGGGGTCGTCGCGGCGGCCCTGGTGCTTCCGGTGCGCACGCACAGCCGGACGAACGAACTGCTCGTCACCGTGCTGGGTCGGCTCGCCGACGTCACCGACGCCGCCGTCGACCAGCTCAGCGGCAGGCCCGCGGGCGATCTCCTCGACAAGGCGCGCGACCTGGACGAGGCCCTCGGCGACCTGCGGGCGGCCACGCAGCCGCTGACCCACCCGATCACGCCGCTGCGGGCGCGGCGCAACACGGCCCAGTACGTCGTCGCGCTCCTGGAGACCTGCGCCTACCACGCGCGCTCACTGGCGGCGACCGCCGAGCTCCTGGTCACACATCGCTCGATCGCGGCGGATCCGCGGCTGCGCCGGGCGGGTGACCGTATCGCGGGCAACATCGCGGCGATCAGCGCTCACGTGGCGGACGAACAGGCCACCGACGAGGTCGAGACGGGGTCGAGCATCGCCTCCCTGCTGGAGCCCGACGTGGCCGGCACACCGCGGTACGGCCGGATCACCGACCGGGTACTGCGGCATCTGCAGCGCCTGGACGAGGCGGTGGTCGGCCTGGCCCGCCCCCTCGGTGTTCCGGTGGCCTCGCGCAAGCCGTGACGGATGGCGAGCCGACCCCGGGGCCGGCCCCGGGGCCCCTAGCAGAGCACGGCCAGGGCCCCGGGCAGCACCCTGGCCGTCACGGGAAGGACGGCGTCGACCTCCCCGTCGGCGCCGCACGGCACCTCGCGGTCGGCCTCGATGCGGACCTCTCTTCCGCGGACGATCCGCACTTGCGGCCGGTGGACGTGAGTCCCGGATCCGAGCTCCCGCATCAAGGCGAAGAAGAGGCGGCGCGGTGCCTCGCGGATCATCACCACCTCCAGCAGTCCGTCGTCGAGGCGGGCGCCTGGGGCGATGATGCGGCCGGAGCCGTAGTAGGCGGAGTTGGCGGCGACGACGGTGTAGCCGCGGTGCTCGAGTTGCTCGCCGTCGACGGTGACCCGGTAGGTGGCCGGGCGCCAGGTGGCGACGGCTCGCAGTCCGCCCGCGTAGTAGGAGGCGGCGCCCTTGAACAGTGCCGAGCGGTTGGCGTGGCGGTTGGCGAGGGCGTCGACGCCCGCGTAGACGCTGCCGAGGACGACGTCGCGGCCGTGGGCGGACCGCACCTCGATGGTGTCCACGGAGCGCGGATCGCCGCGCAGCAGCACCCGGGCCAGTGCCTCGGGATCGGTGGGCAGGCCGAGCGCTCGGGCGAAGTCGTTGCCCCGGCCCGCCGGGACCAGGCCGAAGAGCGTGCCGGTGCCGCTGAGGGCGCCGCCGATGGCGCCGCTGATGCCGTCGCCGCCGACCGCCAGGACGACCCGCTGCCGCCGGCCGGCGTCACGGGCGAGTTCCCGGGCGTGGTCCAGGCTGCGGCTGTACCCGGTCTCCAGCTCAGCCCCGGCCTCCCTCAGCAGCCGGGCAACCTGGAGCAGCGCGGCGACCCCGCCGGATCCGCCGGCGGTGGGGTTGACGACGGCGGTGAACTGTCGCATCGGTGTGCCTCCAGGGCGCCTGACGGCTCGTGAACGGGGTCGGGGGAAGGTCGGGGGGCTCAGTCGGCGGGCAGGAGGACACCGGGATTGAGCAGACCGGTGGGGTCCAGCCGTCGTTTGACGGCCTGCAGGGCGCCGATGCCGAGCGGACCGGCCTCCCGGACGTACCAGTCGCGGTGGTCCGTGCCCACGCCGTGGTGGTGGCTGATGGTGCCGCCGGCCGTCAGGATCGCCTCGTTGGCGGCGCGTTTGGCGGCCGCCCAGTGTGCCACGGGGTCGTCGCCCTGCGCGGAGACGACGGTGAAGTACAGGGAAGCGCCGTTCTCGTAGACGTGGGAGATGTGGCACATCACCAGGGGCGGGGTGCCGGACTCGGTGAGCGTACCGGTGAGCGCGTCGCGGACGGCTGTGTACAGTCCGGGCAGGCGGGACCAGAACGCGGCGGTCTCGAGTGTCTCGGCGAACGCTCCGGCGTCCAGGAGCGCGTCCCGCAGATAGGGGGCCGAGTAGCGGCCGTGGGCCCAGTGCTCACCCGGTTCCCGGCCCAGGCAGGTGCCGCCCGCGGCACGCAGTACGGCCGCGGCCCCTTCCCGGCGGTGCCCGGCGTCCTCCTCGGTGCCCTCGTAACCGGTGATGGCCAGGCATCCGGCGTTCTGCGGCAGGCCCGAGGAGCCGATGGCGTCGGGCCGGGCGAGGCCGATGAGTGTCTCGGTCTCGTCCGACAGGCGCAGCACGGTCGGCCGCGGCCCGTCCTGGGCGAGGCGGCGCAGGGCGGCGGCGCCCGCCTCGAAGGAGTCGAAGCGCCATCCTTCGTAGACGCGGGTGCGGGGAACGGGGCGGATCCGGACGGTCACCGAGGTGATGACGCCGAACGCCCCCTCGGAGCCGAGGACCAGCTGACGTAGATCGGGCCCGGCCGCCGAGCGCGGCGCACGGCCCACCTCGAGAGTGCCGGACGGCGTGGCGAGGATGAGGCCGAGGACCATGTCGTCGAAGCGGCCGTACCCGGCGGAGGCCTGACCGCTGGAGCGGGCCGCGGCGAAGCCGCCGATCGTCGCCCACTCGTAGGACTGCGGGAAGTGGCCGAGCGTGAAGCCGTGGTCGGCCAGGAGTGCCTCGGCGTGCGGGGCGCGCAGACCGGGTTGGAGGGTGGCCGTGCGGGAGACCGGATCGAGGTCGAGCAGGGCGTCCATGCGGCGCAGGTCCAGCGCCACGAAGGAGCGCCGCCGCTCGGGGGCCAGTCCCCCGACCACGGAGGTGCCGCCGCCGAAGGGGACCAGGGCCAGGTCGTGGGTGGCGCACACCGCCAGTACCGCGAGGACTTCGTCGTGGCTCGCCGGGAGGACCACGGCCGCGGGGACATCGCTCAGGTCGCCCTCGCGGATGCGCAGCAGATCCGGGGTGGACTTGCCGCGGGTGTGCCGGACACGGGACTCGGCGTCGGTGCGCAGATGTTCTTCACCGCCGACGGCTGTGAGCAGGGCTCGGCGCGCAGCCGGGTCGAGAAGCGGCTCGGGTACGGCGATCTCCCCCAGGGCGACCGGCTCGGCGCTGCGCGGTTTCACCCCGAGCAGGTCGCGCAGCAGTCCGATCACCGAGTCGGGCAGCGGCGTCGCCCTGGCCGGGTCACCCCAGCCGCTCCAGAGCATGTCCATGGCGCTTGTCCTCACCGGTCGGCGCGACGGTGCCGTCGCGAGTCGGTCGTCGCGGCGGTGCGGTCGCGGAAGAGTGCCGTCCCTCGGACGACCGAGGGCGTTACACTGTGACACATGACGCCTATTCGTCACAACGCCTCGGACGGTGATCCGGTGCTCGACGCGGTCCGCGACTGCGTCCTGGCCGTCGGTGTCCGGCGCACCACCCTGACCGATGTGGCCCGCCGTGCGGGCGTCTCCCGGATGACGCTGTACCGCCGCTGGCCCGATGTCCGGTCGCTGGTCGGCGACCTGATGACCCGTGAGTGGATCCAGGCGGCCACCGGCGCGATGCCGGAACGGAAGCCGGGGACGACCGCGCGCACGCGGATCGTGGACGGGCTGGTGGGCGGTGTGGACGCCTTCCGGAGCCATCCGCTCTTCCGCAAGATCGTCGACGTCGATCCCGAACTGCTCATCCCGTACGTGCTGGACCGGCGCGGAGCCAGCCAGGAAGCCCTCCTGGGCCTGCTCGCCGACGCCCTCCGCGAGGGGCACGCGGACGGGTCGGTACGCCCCGGCCACCCCGAACGGCAGGCCAGGTCCCTGCTGTTGGTCGCCCAGTCCTTCACCTTGTCGCTGCGCACCATGACCGAGGAGGGCGACGCCGAGCTGAGCGCGGAAGCCTTCTACGCAGAACTGCGGACCATCCTCGAGAGGACCCTCACACCATGAGCTCCAGCAGCAGTCCGGCGTCCTCGGGACGACCGGCTCCCGGTTCGTCCCTGACCGCGGGCCGCCGCCTGCGCGAACTGGAGCGGACCGTCGGCGGCGCGCCCGTGGACGTCCTGGTGGTGGGGCTCGGCGCGACCGGTGCCGGGGCCGCCCTGGACGCCGCCGCCCGCGGGCTGACGGTGGCCGCCGTCGACGCCCACGACCTGGCCTTCGGCACCTCCCGCTGGAGCTCCAAGCTCATCCACGGCGGACTGCGCTATCTCGCCTCCGCCCAGCTCGACGTCGCTCACGAGAGCGCCCTCGAACGCGGGGTCCTGATGGAGCGCACCGCTCCGCACCTGGTGCGGGCCCAGCCGTTCGTGCTGCCCCTCACCCCGCTCGTCTCACGGGGCCAGGCCGCGCTGGCCTGGGCCGGTTTCCGCGCCGGCGACACGCTGCGCCTGGCGGCACGCACGGCGCGGACGACGCTGCCTGCCCCGCGCAGGCTCTCCGCTGTGGAAACCCGTCACCTGGCTCCCGCGCTGCGCGGTTCGGGACTCCGCGGCGGACTGCTGTCCTGGGACGGCCGGGTGACCGACGACGCCCGCCTGGTCACCGCGATCGCGCGTACGGCGGCGGCGCGCGGCGCGCGCGTCCTCACCCGGGTGCGCGCGCTGGAACTCACGGCGTCCGGTGCCCGGATACGCGACGAACTCACCGGCGAGGAGGGCGAGATCCGCGCCCGCGCGGTGATCAACGCGACCGGCGTCTGGTCCGGCGGCCTGGTCGACGGGGTCCGCATACGGCCCTCGCGCGGCACCCACCTCGTCCTGCGCGCCCGCCACCTCGGCTTTCTGCCGACCGGCCTGCACATCCCGATCCCCGGTGAGACCAATCGCTTCGTCCTCGTCCTGCCTCAGGGCGACGGCCGGGTCTACGTCGGTCTCACCGACGAGCCTGTGGAAGGTGACGTCCCCGACGTCCCCGACGTGCCGGAGACCGACATCGGGTTCCTGCTCGACGTCCTCGGCTCCGCGCTGGACATCCCCGTCCACCGCACCGACGTGGTGGGCGCGTTCGCGGGGCTGCGGCCGCTGCTGGACAGCGCCCCGGGCGGGGGCCCCGGCGCGGCATCGAGCACCGCGGACATCTCCCGCCGGCACGCCGTGCTCACCTCGAGGGAGGGTGTCGTCACCGTGGTCGGCGGCAAGCTGACCACCTATCGCCGCATGGCCGAGGACGCGGTCGACGCAGCTGTCGCCACCCACGGGCTGTCCGCGGGCCCCTCCCCCACCAGCACCCTCCCCCTGGTCGGCGCGGCCCCGGCCCGGGTACTCGGAGCCCTCGGCGCGCCGCGACGCCTGATCAGGCGCTACGGCACCGAGGCGCCGGCGGTGCACGCGCTGGCCACGGCCGACCCATGGCTCGCCGGGCCCGTCCTGGAAGGGCACCCGGTGACCCGTGCGGAACTACTGTGGGCCGTACGGCACGAAGGAGCTCTCGACGCGGCCGACCTCCTCGACCGCCGCACCCGCATCGGGTTGGTGCCCGATGACCGGGCCCTCGCACTGGAGGCCGCAGAAGCGGTACTGGGCAGGTGCGGCGTGGGCGACTGACAAGCCGTCGGGGTGCGGCCGGCCGGGCCGAGGCGAGTGAGCGCGGCGGGGGTCGGCGACCGCAGCCGCGGTGTCTGCGCCCGGAGCTTGGCCAGCGCCTCCGGCGCGACGCCGCCGGGCCTCGCGGTCCTGGCGGCGGGCAGTCGGCCGTCGTCGGCCTCCAACACCGCGGTCGCCAGAACGGCGACCGGGGCGGGCCGGGGATCGCGAAGGCTCCTGAGGTGTGCGAGAAGCGCGTCCGCGTCAGTGAGGGGCGGGTCCTCGGAGGTCGCATGACTGCGCCCGGGGGCCCAGCCGGCCGCCACTGCGACGGGGCCGGCGATCGAGCCAACCGTGGAAGAACCCGTCGCACCGTCCAAGCGATCGGTCACCCGACACGTTGTCCGACGTTCCCGCCATCGCCGCATCGCGCCGGAGGGGGCCGATCAGCGCGCACCGGCGTCGCGGACCTGTTCGGCGGAGCGGCGGCGGCAGGCGACGCCCCCGGACTCAGGCGCCGGCGGCCGTGACGACCGCGTCCGTGGCGAAGCCGAGGACAAGACCCAGCAGGATGCACCAGGTGGTCAGGGTCTTCAGCCCGGCCCTGCGGGCGACGGCCAGCAGTTCGATGACCACGTAGAGGATCGATCCGGCGGCGAGGCCGAGGAAGGCGATCGACAGGGTGTCGTCGACCAGGTGCTGGCCGACGAGCGTGCCCAGGAAGGTGGGGCCGCCGCCGATCAGGCCGAGCCACAGCAGGGTGAGCCAGGAGGGGCGTTCACCCTCGGCCGCCAGGGGGGCGACGATACCGAAGCCCTCGGTCGCGTTGTGCAGGCCGAACCCGATGATCAGCAGCAGGGCGAGGGAGAGTTCCCCCTTGGCGGCGGAGTTGCCGATGGCCAGGCCCTCGGCGAAGTTGTGCAGGCCGATACCGGTGGCGATCATCAACGCCAGGGAGCCGGCCTGGCTGCGGGTCTTGGGCGCCAGTTCGGCGGTGGCGGCCGCACCGGGTCCCGCGGGCCGCGCGGCGGCGGTCCGGCGGCGGGTCATCCAGGCGTCGTAGTGCACGAGCCCGGCGAGTCCGATCGTCAGGCCCGCGGCCAGGGTGCCGCCCCCGGAAGCGACCGTTCCCCACGCGTGCCGGCCCAGCGCCTCGTCGACCGGCTCCCAGGCGTGGGTGAGCACATCCCATACGAGGAAGGTCAGGATGCCGATGGCGACGGCGTTCAGACCCGCCTTGAGACGGGGCGTGGGCCTTCGTAGGCGGCCGATCGGGAGGCCGAGGTAGATGGTGAAGCCTGCGATCGCGCCGAGCAGGGCGGTGTTCGCGCTGGACATGGGAAGCTCCGGTCTGACGTGCGGGGACCCGCCGAACCTAAGCCAGGGAAGCCTTACCTAACAACTCGCCGAGCCCTCTTTCCGAGAAGCTTGGCCAGGTCGTTACCCAGGGGTGCCGCACACGCGGGTGCGCCGGGCCTGCTCGCACCCTCCGACAGAGGCCGGCGCGAACGGACGCGGCCGCATCCAGGGAATCGGAAGCACGAAGGTTCCACCCAATCGGATTGGCGATATTATGGCCCCGTGGGACCGGGTCACACTTCGCCGACGACCCTCGCCGCCGATGGCGGCGCCGCACCCACGCTGCTGCGGCCGCACGGCTGCGCCTTCCGACCCCTGGCCGCCAACGCTCCGGAACACGCCGCCAGCCAGGGCTTCCCCGGCCGACCACCCGCTATGGCGACCGTGGCCGGCCCGGCGTTCGGCATCGCCTCTCACGTCGTCGATCGTCCGGGATTCCTGACCCAGGGCTCGCTCTGATCTGATCGCGGTGGGGGTCGGTGCCCTGTCGGCGGCCATGGTCGGGTTCCCCGACCTGTTCGCGATTTCAGCCGGTACCCGGGCGTTTCGCACCGCGCTGGTCCACATGACGCTGAACCTGGCGGTGAACGCCGAGTACGCCACACCTTCCTGCGGCACCACGGCGAGCACGGCGACGTCGACAGCGTCGGCCCCGACAGGCTCGTCCTGTCCGCGGTCAGCCTCGCGGGCCGGGGGGCTCAAGCTTCCCTGCACGGCCGCCCGCGCCCCGGAGTGACCGTGCGGATCCCACGGACAGCCGCTGCGGGAAGTCTTCGATCAGGATTCGAGAAGCGCCGGTCGCCGCGGGGCACCTAGGGTGACCGTTCTGGGACGGCCCCCTCGACCTCGAGCCCCGCTCGGCGTCCGCCGGACAGGCGCCGGACGGGGCCGGACGGGGCCGGACGGGCGCCGGACGGGCGCCGGACCAGGCAGGCGGCGGACCGTTGCCGCGAACGCGCCGACAAAGAAAAACCAGAGGTTACGCTCGTCAGTCGATCTGACGCTTCCAGGCGACACCCCACGCAGACCGCGAAGGCGGCTCGCCCGACAGATGGAGACACCATGAACATGGCCACGAGGACGGACACACAGTCGTCCGCGCCACACGTCGCCGACAGCCACGATCTGATCCGCGTGCACGGCGCCCGCGAGAACAATCTCAAGGACGTCAGCGTGGAGATCCCCAAGCGTCGGCTGACGGTGTTCACGGGCGTCTCCGGCTCGGGCAAGAGCTCTCTGGTGTTCGACACGATCGCCGCGGAGTCGCAGCGACTGATCAACGAGACCTACAGCGCCTTCGTTCAGGGCTTCATGCCGACGCAGGCCCGGCCCGAGGTCGACGTGCTGGACGGGCTGACCACCGCGATCATCGTCGACCAGCAGCGGTTGGGTGCCGACCCGCGCTCCACGGTCGGCACCGCCACCGACGCCAACGCGATGCTGCGCATCCTCTTCAGCCGGCTCGGTCAGCCGCGCATCGGCTCACCCCAGGCGTTCTCCTTCAACGTCGCCTCGATCAGCGGAGCGGGTGCGGTCACGTTCGAGCGCGGCGGGAAGACCGTGAAGGAGCGGCGCGACTTCAGCATCACCGGCGGCATGTGCCCGCGCTGCGAAGGCCGGGGCACAGTCACCGACATCGACCTCACCCAGCTCTACGACGAGACCAAGTCGCTCACCGAGGGCGCGATCACCATCCCCGGCTACAACGCGGGCGGCTGGAACATGCGGCTCTACAAGGACTCGGGCCTCCTCGACGCGGACAAGCCGATCCGCGACTACTCCGAGACCGAGTTGCACGACTTCCTCCACCACGAGCCGACCAGGATGAAGATCGCCGGCATCAACATGACCTACGAGGGGCTGGTCCTCCGGGTCCGGAAGTCGTTCCTCGCCAAGGACAGGGAGGCGATGCAACCGCACATCCGGGCGTTCGTGGACCGGGCGGTCACGTTCACCGCCTGTCCCGACTGCGGCGGCACCCGGTTGAGCGAGACGGCCCGGTCGTCGAAGATCAGGGGGATCAGCATCGCCGACGCCTGTGCGATGCAGATCAGCGACCTGGCGGGGTGGGTCCGCGACCTGGACGAGCCGTCGGTGGCCCCGCTGCTCGCCAAGCTGCAGCACACCCTCGACTCGTTCGCGGAGATCGGCCTCGGCTATCTCTCGCTCGACCGGCCGTCGGGCACGCTGTCGGGTGGCGAGGCGCAGCGCGTCAAGATGATCCGCCACCTCGGGTCCTCGCTCACCGACGTCACCTACGTCTTCGACGAACCCACCACGGGCCTGCACCCCCATGACATCCAGCGGATGAACAACCTGTTGCTGCGGCTGCGGGACAAGGGCAACACGGTGCTCGTCGTGGAGCACAAGCCGGAAGTGATCGCGATCGCCGACCACGTCGTCGACCTCGGCCCCGGCGCCGGTACGGCGGGCGGCTCCGTCTGCTTCGAGGGCACCGTCGAGGGTCTGCGTGCCGGCGGCACGATCACCGGCCGCCATTTCGACGACCGTGCCGCACTCAAGGACACGGTGCGCAGGCCCACCGGCACTCTGCGGATCCGCGGTGCGAGTACGCACAACCTGCAGGGTGTCGACGTCGACATCCCCCTCGGGGTGCTGGCCGTCGTCACCGGCGTCGCCGGCTCCGGCAAGAGCTCCCTCGTCCACGGGTCGATCCCCGCCGGCGCGGGTGTGGTGTCGATCGACCAGAGCGTGATCCGCGGCTCCAGGCGGAGCAACCCCGCAACCTACACCGGCCTCCTCGACCCGATCCGCAAGGCCTTCGCGAAGGCCAACGGCGTGAAGCCGGCCCTGTTCAGCGCCAACTCAGAGGGTGCCTGCCCCACCTGCAACGGCGCCGGTGTCGTCTACACCGACCTGGCGATGATGGCCGGCGTCGCCACCACCTGCGAGGAGTGCGAGGGGAGGCGCTTCCAGGCGTCGGTGCTGGAGTATCACCTCGGTGGCCGCGACATCAGCGAGGTGCTGGCGATGTCGGTGGCCGAGGCCGAGGAGTTCTTCGGCGCCGGCGAGGCGCGCACGCCGGCCGCGCACGCCATACTCGGTCGGCTCGCCGAGGTCGGGCTCGGTTACCTGACCCTCGGGCAACCCCTCACCACGCTGTCCGGCGGCGAGCGGCAACGGCTCAAGCTGGCCACCCACATGGCTGAGAAGGGCGGCGTCTACGTCCTCGACGAGCCGACCGCCGGTCTGCATCTCGCCGATGTGGAGCAGCTGCTCGGTCTGCTCGACCGGCTCGTCGACTCCGGCAAGTCGGTCATCGTCGTCGAGCATCACCAGGCGGTCATGGCGCACGCCGACTGGATCATCGACCTCGGTCCCGGCGCCGGCCACGACGGCGGCCGGGTCGTCTTCGAGGGCACACCTGCTGACCTCGTCGCCGCGCGCTGCACCCTCACCGGCGAGCACCTCGCGGCCTACGTCGGCACCTGAGCGGGACCCTCGCGGACGCCGTCGTGAGCCGGTCATCGACGCTCCGGGAGGTGGCGCAAGGCATCACGTACGGCCGGGCTCTGCCAGCAACTCTGCGAGACGGTCCACGAATTCGGTGAGCCAGTCTCGTCGCGGCCCTCTGCGAGCCGTCCGAGATCCATGGCGTCGGCCCCAGAACGCGGCCTGCACGGCGTGGAACTGGGCCCAGCGCTCCACACGCGTGCGATCGACTTCCGCCGCCTCGGCGAAGACGTCCAGGACGCGGTGGACGGCATGACGCAGGTCGTCCACCGCGAGGAGCCGCGGGGCGCGGGACTTGAGCAGCGTGCCGCCGTCGTAAGCGGGGTCTCCCGCATACCCCTTGGGGTCGACGGCCAGCCAGGGTTCACGGTCGCCACGCAGGATGTTCCTGGCGTGGAGGTCGCCGTGAACGAGGACCTCCGGCTGGGCACGACCCAGGTCTCGGACAGTCGCCACAGCGGCGTCCACGGCATGACGCGGCACGGCGTGAGCAAACTCGACGGCATCCTTGAGCAGTTGCTCCTCCCAGACATCGGCCTGCTCCCGCAGCCGGGGCAGGCCGGGGGGCGCGGGGACCGCCAGGCGGCGATTGATCCGCCCGGCGACCGTCACCACCTCGTCCTCGTCCTCGACCTCCGCCAGGGTCCACGTGTGGGCCCGCTCGAGGAGCATCGCGAAGCCTTCGTCGTCGCGCTCGTGCAGCAGGACCGCTCCGCGCCCGCCCCAGGCCACGAACGCATCCGGCTCATGGACGTTGCCGGGATGAGGAAACGACACCTTCACCACCGCCGGGGCGCCGTCTTCCCGTCGGACCGGGACGATGATCCCGACGCCCCCGTGCATGACCTCACCGTCCAGCCCACATCCCCACCGCCGCAGCAACGCCTCCACCATCCCTGGGAGTTCGGCGATCCACGCCGCACCGGCCTCTCCCTCACGCTCCACCGTGGTCCGCGCGAACGCTTCCGGTACCTCGATCATTCGGGGAACCCTATGCGCCGCAACGACGCGGAGGCCACCAGCGAGTCACTGCTCGCGCGACTTCGGCGCCGGTCCCCAGGGACGGCGAGAGCTGACGTGCCGTCGGTCAGGGGCATCCTCTGCTTCGCCGCCCGGACCTCCACGGCGCGGCTCGGCGCACCGGCAGACAGAGGTCCGGTCAGGCGGTGCGATCGGCCAGCGCCACAAGGAATCGTGTTTCGGCGTCGTCCCGCCCCGCGCACACTCGGGGAACCGCGTTGACGGCGGCCAGGGCCCTGCACCATCGCAGTACACGATCGGGAGACTGGCCGGGAACCATCGTCGCCAGCTGCTCGATCCTCTGTTCCAGCACGGCGGTGCTCGTAACCCCTGCGAGCACCCAGTCCACTGCGTCGAAATCCGGGTCGCCCCACGCGGGCCTCGGATCGATCGCCACCATGCGTGCACCCGCGCCGGAGAGGACGTTGGCCGGGTGGAGATCACCGTGAACGAGTCCCACGGGTCCGCTGCCGGCCAGTTCCAGCGCTGCTTCCCGGGCCTGATCGAGCACCGCCGGGGCCAGCAGACCGTTCACACCCCCCGCCGCCATCCTGCGGCGGGTCAAGCCGAACAGGAAGTCGATGCGGTGTCCGAGAGGCCGCAGTACCGTGCGCTCCCCCGGCACGGGAGGAGCAAGTCTGAGGTCCCGCAGCAGCGCGGCGACCTCGGGCAGGTTCCAGGGGAGCTGCCGCACCGGAACTCCCGGCTCGACGTTCTCCAGTAGCAGAGCCCCGGCGGCGAGGTCTTCGGCCAGCAGAGTGACGACCGACGGCGTCTTCGCCCACGCCTGCAGGGCTTCGGCCTCCTCGCGGGCAATCGCCGGCTCGGGCGTGAGCTTCAGCCATACCGAAGCACCCGTGTCACGTGTCAAGCAGCGGAAGACCCGCGAGGTGCCTCCCCCGCCCGCCGCCACGACATCCAGACTCCAGTGAGCCGCGAGTTCGCTGACGAGAGCAGGCAACTCGTCGCACCACGGCAGCACCTCGGCTCCGAAGCGGACGACGAATCGTTCCCGGACCTCCGGCGCGACACGGACCAACTCCGTCAACACGTCCCCCAGGTTCTCGACGCGGTCCTTGCGCACCCTGTGAGCGCTCAGGGTACGCCGAGACGGTCCGCCTGAGCAGGCGAGCCTCCAGGAGCCGCACGTCCTGGGCCAGAAGAGAGAGACGAGGAAGTCACCCACTCCTCGCCACTCTCAACGTATAGCGCACCGGGGGGCTTGCGGCAAGGCACCCGTTGTGCCGCACAATCGCCCGCCTGGGCCGCAATCTGCAGAAATGGATGTCGCGAAGTGCGTGTGGTGTTGATGACCTATGGATCGCGCGGGGACGTCGAGCCGGTGGCGGGACTCGCCGTGGCGTTACGGGCGCTGGGCGCGGAGGCACGGGTGTGCGCGCCGCCGGACGAGGAGTTCGCCGAGTTGCTGGACCGTGTCGGTGTCCCGCTGGTGCCCTTCGGGCCGTCGGTGCGCGCGCTGGTCACCGGGGCGACGCCTCCGCCGCCGGAGGCCGCGTTCCGGCTCGCCCCCGAGTTGGTCGCCGCGCACTTCGACACGGTCGCCGCGGCGGCCGAGGGATCCGATGCCCTGGTGGCGACCGGCCTGATGCCGGCCGGAGCGCGCTCGGTGACCGAGAAGCTGGGCATCCGCTACGTGTTCGCGTGCTTCCATCCGTTCGGACTGCCGTCGCCGGTCTTCCCGCCGCCGCGGCGGCCGGGCCGCCCGTCCCCACCGGACGCCGACCACCGGACGCTGTGGGACCTGGACGCCGAGCGCGTGAACGCGCTGTACGGCGAGGCTCTCAACACCCACCGGGCGTCGATCGGCCTGGCACCGGTGGACATCGTGCGCGACCACGTCTTCACCGATCAGCCGTGGCTGGCGGCGGACCCGTCCCTGGGGCCGTGGCAGAAGATGACGTATCTGGACCTGGTGCAGACCGGGGCGTGGATCCTGCCGGACGAGCGCCGGTTGCCGGACCGACTCGTGGCGTTCCTCGATGCCGGCGAACCGCCGGTGTACGTGGGCTTCGGCAGCATGGCCATGCACGCCGCGCCGGACCTCGCCCGGGTGGCCGTCGAAGCGGTGCGCGCGCAGGGCCGCCGGGTGCTGGTCGGGCGCGGCTGGGCCGACCTGGCCCCGATCGACGACCGGGACGACTGCTTCGTCGTGGGTGAGGTCAACCACCAGGCACTGTTCCGGCGGGTGGCCGCCGTCGTGCACCACGGCGGCGCCGGCACCACCACCACCGCCGCCCGGGCCGGGGCGCCCCAGGTGGTGGTGCCCCAGATCGCAGACCAGCCGCACTGGGCCGGCCGCGTGGCCGACCTGGGCATCGGCGCGGCCCACGACGGCCCTGCTCCGACCCTCGAGTCCCTGTCGGCCGCGCTCAGGACGGCCCTCTGCCCCGGAACCGGCGCACGAGCGGCCGCCATGGCCGGCACCGTCCGCACCGACGGGGCGATGGCGGCCGCGAAGCTGCTGCTCGACGCGCCACCCGCACAAGGGCCGCCCGTGACCGCGTGAGCCGCGCCTGATCATCGAGCCAGGACCCACCACAGACCACCCGCACGCCCTCGTCACGCCGGCCCGGACTCCTTGCCGCGCGCAAGGTGACGCAAGGGGCCGCACATCGGAGCTGATGACGTGAACCCCCTGACCACCAGTGTTTTCGACCTTCCCGACCACCTCTCGGCCAAGGCCGACCCGGCGCTGATCGCCGAGGACGAACAGCATTTCGCGGTCATCGCGGAGTGCCTCGAACAGTCGGTGACCGAGCTGTCCGACCGCCTCGACGCCGAGCGCAGGGCGCCCGGTGGCCTGGGCCGGCAGGCGATGGACCGGGACGCGGAGATCCACCGGCTGACCGGTCGCCTGCGCACACTGCGCCGCTTCGGTCTGGACCTGTGCCTCGGACACATGGTCGGCGTGGACGACGCCGAGCGGATGTACGTCGGTCGGCTCGGCCTTACGGACAGCGCGGGCCGGCGGCTGCTGGTCGACTGGCGCTCCCCTGCGGCTGAGCCGTTCTTCGGCGCCACCCACGGCAACCCGATGGGCCTGGCCAGCCGCCGCAGGTACCGCTGGACCCGCGGCCGGATCAGCGACTACTGGGACGAGGTGTTCACCCCGGACGGTCTTGCGGGGCACGCGGCGCTCGACGACCAGTCAGCCTTCATCGCCAGTCTGGGCGACGACCGGTCGTCCCGTATGCGGGATGTGCTCGCCACCATCCAGGCCGACCAGGACGCCGTCATCCGCGCGGGATCCGAAGGCGCCCTCGTCGTCGACGGCGGTCCGGGCACGGGCAAGACCGTCGTCGCTCTGCACCGGGCCGCCTACCTCCTCCACTCCGACCCCCGCCTCGGGCACCGCCGGGGCGGCGTGCTGTTCGTCGGTCCGCACCGGCCCTACCTCGCCTACGTCTCCGACGTCCTTCCCAGCCTCGGAGAGGAGGGTGTGCAGACCTGCACCCTGCGGGACCTCGTGGTGGAGGGAGCGGAAGCAAAAACCGAGGCCGACCCGGAGGTGACCCGCCTGAAGTCGACCGCGGACATGGTCGAGGCGATCGAGAGGGCCGTCAGCTTCTACGAGGAGCCGCCTGCCGGGGGAATGACGGTCACGACCCCCTGGTCCGACATCCGGCTGAGCGCGGACGACTGGGCCGTGGCGTTCGACGCGGCAGAACCCGGAACTCCGCACAACGAGGCGCGCGACCAGGTCTGGGAGGAGCTGCTCACGACCCTGGTGGACAAGCACGACGGCGACGCCTCGGCCGGTCTGCTGCGCAGGTCGCTGACGCAGAACAGGGAGTTGCTGACCGCGTTCAACCGTGCATGGCCGCTTCTCGAGGCGGCTGACCTCGTCTCAGACCTCTGGTCGGTACCCGCCTACCTGCGGATGTGCGCTCCCTGGCTCAGCCGCGACGACGTTCGCAAGCTGCAACGCGAGGACGCCCAGGCCTGGACGGTGTCCGACCTGCCGCTCCTGGACGCGGCACGACAGCGGCTCGGCGACCCGGAGGCGTCGCGCCGCAGGCGGCGGCACGCGGCCTCTGCCGCCGCCGAACGCGAGCGCGTGCGCGACGTCATCGACAACGTGCTCGCGGCCGATGACGACGGCGAAGGGGCGGTGACGATGCTGCGCGGACAGGACCTGCAGGACACGCTGGTCGACGCCTCCGCTCTGCCCGGCGCCGAACCGGACCTGCTCGCCGGCCCGTTCGCGCACATCGTCGTGGACGAGGCTCAGGAACTGACCGACGCCGAGTGGCAGATGCTGCTGCTGCGCTGCCCGTCCCGGAGTTTCACCATTGTCGGGGATCGTGCCCAGGCCAGGCACGGGTTCGCGGAGTCGTGGCAGCAACGGCTCGAGAGGGTGGGGCTGAACCGGATCCGCCTCGCCTCCCTGAGCATCAACTACCGGACGCCGGAGGAGATCATGGCGGAGGCCGAGCCGGTCATCCGGGCCGTGGTGCCGGACGCCAACGTGCCGACCTCCATCCGCAGCAGCGGCGTCCCCGTCGTCCACGGGTCCGTCTCGGATCTGGGCTCCGTCCTCGGCACCTGGCTCGCTGCACACGCCGACGGGATCGCCTGTGTGATCGGTGATCCCGCGTTCCGGGAGAGGCCCCGCGTCCGGTCGCTGACGCCTGAGCTGTCCAAGGGGCTCGAGTTCGACCTGGTCGTCCTGGTCGAGCCGGAGCGGTTCGGCAGGGGCGTCGAAGGGGCGGTCGACCGCTATGTCGCCTCGACCCGGGCGACCCGGCAACTCGTCGTCCTCACGCGCCCCTGACGGACCTGCCGGCGGCGGGGTGCCCGCGCCGTTGGAGCTGTCCGGCCGCCGTTCGGAGCACCGGCCGCCCCCCTTCGGGTGAATGCCGGACGACCCGCGAGCAGCGGCCCGGGGCGCAGGGGTACGGCGTCTCCGGGCAGCAGACGATCCCCGGAACTCATGAGGAGAGCAGCCGTGTACGCAGCCGTCAGACGGTACGAAGGGGTGACCGATCCGGCCGAGGCAGGGCGTAGGGTGAGCGAGGGCTTCGTGCCGCTCATTCGCCGGATCCCCGGTCTTCTCGCCTACTACTGGGTCGACGCCGGAAACGGAGTGATGGTCTCGACCACTGTCTTCGAGAGCGCGGCGGGAGCCGAGGAGTCGATCGAGAAGGCGGCGGTCTTCGTACGGGACAACCTCGCGTCGCTGCTCCCCAACCCTCCCGAGGTCATGTCCGGGCACGTCGTGGCTTCCGCATAGCAGGGACGGGCCCATGGCCTCGTGGACGAGTGACCCTCGACGAAGAGGCCCGATGGCCGGCGACACTGCGTCCGTCAAGCGTGCATGCGGTCCGGGCCGGCCGCCCGGACGCGGCATCGCCGGCGCGACGGCCCACCGCGTTCTCTCCCGCAGTGACCGTTGCGACGCCCCACCGCGTTCTCTCCCGCAGTGACTGTTGTCCATGGCCCGGACGCAACGACGGCGCGCCGCGGGAGCGGCGCGCCACCGCGTCAGCGGGCGGTGCCGAAGTCCTGCGTCCAGTAGGAGCCGGGCTGCGCGAGGCCCACGCCGATCTCCTTGAATCCGCAGTCGAGGATGTTCTGCTTGTGCCCCGGGCTGGCCATCCAGGCCGCCATCACGCTCTCCGGGGTGCTGTAGCCGTAGGCGATGTTCTCGCCGTACGAGCTCCAGGAATATCCGGCGGCGGTGATCCGGTCACCGGGGGACGAGCCGTCGGAGCCGGTGTGGGACATGGTGCGGTGGGCGGCCATGTCGGCGCTGTGCTGCTGAGCCGCCGTCGTCAGCTTCGAGTTGACGGTCAGCGGTGCACAACCTGCCTTTGCCCGCTCGCTGTTGACCAGTGCGACGACGCGCGCCGTGGCGGAGCTCGGAGGGGTGGACGCCGGGGCGCTGGAGGCCGGGGCGCTGGAGGCCGGGGCGCTGGAGCCCGTGGGCCGGGTGGCGGGGGCGGTGGTCGCCGAAGGGCTCGGGGTGGCCCGGGGTGCCGGGCTCCGCGTCGCCTTCGTCCACTGCCAGTGCGCGGCTTTGTGGGAGCCTTTGTGCCAGTGATGGTGGGAACGGTGCGTGTCCGGCCGTCCGTCGTGGGAATCCACGCAGGCCATGGCGATGGACGGAACGCCCACGGCGGCGATGGCGACGGCGGCTATGACTGCCTTTCGGTGGTGCAATGTCCTGCGGTGCTTGCTCACGCGACCGTCCTCACTGGGTATTTGGCATCGCTGTCTCGCAGCACCCCGGCATTTGCGGCGCATGACAATTCCACGTGCGGAAAGCACGCGCCATGCTCTGCATTCAGCGCCAATCCCCACCGACAGCACGGGATCCGGCGCAGAAGACGCCGGGACGTCCTGCGGCCCGGTCATTCTCGGAAGGCCGGGAACCAGGGGCAACGGGCACCTGGTACTAGCCTCTTTCGTAGGAGGGCGGGACTCTTGTCAGGTATCGACGGGCACGGTAAATCCCGCTCCGCGCTTTCCCGGCCCTCCATGAGGCCGTCAGAAAAGCGGCAAAGGAAGGCGAGCGCGCGACGGGCGATTGATCGGCGAACCCGCGCATCCCCGGCGAAGAATGTCCCGTTGGCGGCACATGAACACCAAATGGGAAGGAGGCGGTGAACTACTAGGCCCCGCCGTACGAAAGAAGTCGGCCATGACAAGAGTCACACCGCCGGCGTCGGAGCGACCGGGGTCGCGTGCACGCCGGATGCCCGGCCCGGCCGCCCGCGGTCGGCGGGTGCGCCGCGGGCGGGGGTCGGTGGTGGGCTGCGGACTACCGAGTGAACCGGACGGGGAGGTTTCGCGGACCGCGGATCAGCATTCCCGGGCGCCAGGTGATCGCTGCCGGATGGATGTCCAGAGCCAGGTCGGCGCAGCGCTCCAGGAGCGTCCCGATGGCGATGCGCGCCTCCAGGCGGGCCAGCGGCGCCCCCAGGCAGTAGTGGATGCCGTGACCGAAAGCCACATGGCCGCGGGCGTCACGGGAGATGTCGAAGCGGTCGGGTGAGGGGAAGCGGGCGGGGTCACGATTGGCATCGGCCAGGGCGACGAGGACGAGTTCGCCTCCGCCGGGGACGACTGTGTCGCCGATCGTCACCGGCTCGGTGGTGAAGCGGTACGTGGGGGTCTCCACCGGGCCGTCGTAGCGCAGCATCTCCTCGACGGCGGCGTCGATGAGGGACGGGTCGGCGCGCAGGGCGGCCAGCTGCTCGGGATGGGTGAGCAGCGCGAGGACGCCGTTGGAGATGAGGTTCACGGTGGTCTCATGGCCCGCGACGAGCAGGAGCCAGGCCATGCCGAGGAGCTCGCTGCGGGACAGCTTGTCGCCGTCGTCGTCCGAGCCGTGGATCAGCGCGCTCATGAGGTCGTCGCCGGGCCGCTGCCGCTTGCCCTCCACCAATTCGGCCAGGTAGCGCGCCATCGCGTGGGCCGCGGCTTCGCGGTCCTCGGGGGCGGTGGCGCCGAGCGCGTCGTTGGACCACCTCCTGAAAGAGTCACGGTCCAGATCCGGCACGCCGAGAAGTTCGCAGATCACGGAGATGGGCAGCGGGAAGGACAGGGCCTCGACGAGGTCGGCGCGACCGTCGGGGACGGCGAGCATGCGGTCCAGGAGCACGTCGGTGGTCTTCTGGATGCGCGGCGCGAGTTCCTCCACCCGGCGCGCGGTGAACTGGCGGGCGACCAGTTTGCGCAGCCGGGTGTGGTCCGGCGGGTCGGCCCTGAGCATGTGAGGGCCGGCCGAGACGGAGCCCAGCGGAAGCGAGGGGGACGCTTTGCTCCAGTCCTTGGAGAGCCTGGAGTCCGCCAGCGCCGCCCGTCCGGCCTCGTGTCCGACGACGAGCCAGGCCTCCGCGCCCCCTTCCGGCATCCGGATGCGGTGCACCGGGCCCTGGGCCCGTAAGCGGGCGTAGACGGTGTACGGGTCACGGGTGAAGGACTCGCCGAGCGCGGCGAGGTCAACGATGCTCATCGGGGTACCACCTCACGGGCAGGACGGATGCCGGCCGGGCAACGTACCGGTAACGCCGCCGGGCGGAAGGGAGTTGGGCAGCTGGAGCGTCCGCCTTCAGAGTGACGGGTCCGCCCTGGCCGAGCCATACCCGCATGCAGCCCCGGCCGCCCGATCGGCTCGAACAGGACCATTCGCGATTACTTCGGAGTCACGGGAAAGACCATGCAGCTGCTGGTGGCGTGGGCGAGCAGGCGGTCCTCGGAGTCGAACAGCTCCGCCTGGGCGAGGGCGGTACGGCGGCCGTGGTGGAGGACGGTGCCGACAGCGCGGACCTTGCCCGTGTCGACGGTCATCGGGCGCAGGAACTTCAGATTCAGGTCGAGCGAGGTGTATCCGGTACCCGCCGGAAGGACGGACTGCACGGCACAACCGGCGGCCGAGTCCAGCAGGGTGGCGTACACGCCGCCGTGGACGCTGCCGATGGGGTTGTAGTGCTCCTCCCCCGGCTCCAGGGCGAAGACGGCGCGGCCGAACTCGACCTGCTCCAGAGTGAAGCCGAGAGTCGCGGCGATGGGCGCGGCAGGCAGACGCCCGCCGAGCACGTCCCGGAGGAAGTCGAGACCGCTCTCCCGCCCGACGGCGGCCGCGGAGACGCCCGGATCCCTCCACTCGAACGTGCGTGACCTCGTCATGGGCGTTCCCTTCCCCCTCCGCCGGCTCCTGAATCGGAAGCTAGCCGGCTCCAGACCTGGCTGTCAATCCCGAAGCCAGCCTACGATGGCCCCATGACCTGGCTGGAGACCAGCACCGAGAACTGCACGGTGCAGCGCACCCTGGACCTGATCGGCGAGAAATGGTCGCTGCTGGTGTTGCGCGACGCCATGAACGGCGTGCGCCGCTTCGACGACTTCCGCCGCCATGTGGGGCTGTCAGATGCGGTGCTGTCGGACCGGCTGCGCAAACTGGTCGCGGCCGGGATCCTGGACACCGTCCCGTACCGCGAGCCGGGTCACCGCACCCGCCACGAGTACCGGCTCACCCGCAAGGGCTGGGATCTGTGGCCCGTGATGATCGCACTCAAGCAGTGGGGCGACCGCTACACCGCGGACCCGGAGGGACCGCCCCTGGAGGTCCACCACCGGGACTGCGGCGAACGGCTGGAAGCCGTCGTCGTCTGCGCAGGTGATCATGGGCCCCTCAGCCCTCGACAGGCCTGTACGCGGCCCGGCGCCTCGGCGCGCACGTCGGGCCTGAGCGGCCCCCGGCCGAGCACCGCAGCCGGCGATGCGGCGCGCCAATAGGTAGACAGGCAGGCAGGTCGACAGGCCAAGGACGTCGGTCGACCGAGGTTGAGGAAAACGGCCCCCGCCCCGGTGCCGCCACGGCGCCTGCGCGACCCTGCGGAAGAGCCCGCCCGTGACGTCCACGCCCACGACCGAGCCGTTGCCGTCGCGACCGAAGAAGCCGCGCTACCCCTTCAGGCCGACTTCGGTGACGATGTACTCGTCGTACTCGTCGCCGTCGCCGGGCAGGAAGCCGATCGCGGCCGGCGGATGGTCCGGGGGCATGTCGGGCTCCGACGCCGCCCGGCCGACCGGATCCGCACATGACGGCAGGGCCCGGGCATGTCGCCCCGGCCCTGCGGCTGTGACCGGCGAAGGGAGGTCCCTCGGATCAGCTCTTGAGCTCCTTGCGTTCACCGCCGCCACTGACGGCGATCTTCCGGGGCTTGGCCTGGTCGGCGACCGGAATCCGCAGCTTGAGGACACCCGCCTCGTAGGAGGCGTCGATCCGCTCGGTGTCCAGGGTCTCGCCGAGGAACAACTGCCGGCTGAACGTCCCCGCGGGGCGCTCGGTGATCACCGTTTCACTGCCCTCGCCGTACGCCGGCGTGCGCTCGGCCCGCACGGTCAGGACGTTGCGCTCGACGTCGAGGTCGATCGACTCCGGCGTCACACCCGGCAGATCCAGTTCCACGCAGAACGTGTCACCCTCCCGCCAGGCGTCCATCGGCATACCGGCAGGCCGGGCGGCCGTGCCCCAGAGCCGTTCGGCGAGCCGGTCAAACTCGCGGAAGGGATCCGTCCGCATCAGCATCTTCACCCCTCCTTCGTCCGTACTCCTGCTTTTCCCTTCTGCTGCTCTACTTCCGATATACCGCATTTGCCGGAAAGTTGACACCTGTCCGCTCAACTTTTTCTCCGGCGGAACGGCGCCCCCGGCAGACATGTCACCGGCCTCCCGGAGAGCGCAACCAGAACTAGTCCACCGGGTGACCGGGATTGATGTCGAGGGCGTCACCCAGCCGCAGCAAGGGGCCGTCGGCCCGGCGGCCGCACCGCACGGGTTCGAGGACGAAGCCGACGTGATCGCCCCCGTCGACGCACCGCTCGACGGTGCCGACGAACCAGGCCGCCGCCTCCTCCAGGACGATCGCCCCGCCGTACCCTCTCGTCCAGCGCACCTGCGAGAACTTGTCGACCTGGTCACCGGTCTCCCCGCCGAACAGGGCCGCCAGCCTGTGCTGGTCGCCGGTCAGCAGATGGACGGCGAGCTGTCCGGCGCCGCGGGCCACCCCGTAGGTGTGGTTGACCTTGGACAGCCACACCACGAACCGCACCGGCCGGAGGGAGCACTGCGAGGAGAATCCGACCAGGCACCCCGACCGCTCCTCACCCGCCGCGGCCGTGACGACGCACATCTCGGGGTTCAGCCTGCTCATGAACGCGTCGATGTCCGTCATGCGCCCTCACTCCCGTCCGCTGCGCCCGTCCGCCCGCCGCCCGGCGCGAGGTCACTGCCCGGGTGCCCCTGTTTTCCCCCGACTCACAGGCCTGTCCCGGTCGCGGCCCCCGGCCCGGGCCCGCCCGCCCGGCTGTCGACGACGGGGTCGTCCACCACTACGGCGGGCCCGGGCGGCCTCACGGCCTAGCCGCGGTGGGAGTAGTGGCCGTGATGCATCTGCCGCTCGCCGTACCAGCCGTGGTACCGGCTCCGGTCGCGAAGCCAGTCACCGAAGCGACGGTCGTGATGACGGCCGCCGTACCAGCCGTGGTGCCGGCCGTGGTGCCAGCCGCGGTCCCCGCGCGGGCCACCGAATCGATCATGGTCGTAGCCGTGGTGGCGGTACCAGCCGCGGTTGCCGTCCAGGTGCCGTTGACCGCCGTGGTCGTGGTCCTCTCCGGCGGTGCGGAGGCGGTCGTCGAGCGCGTGACTTCTCCCCTGCTCGCGGACATGGCCGCCCTCGTCGGCGAGGGCGGGCAGGGCGGCCGCCCCGATGAGAGCGCCCGATGCCACACACGTGGCGATCAGCCGAACGACGTTACGAGTAACAGACATGAAGCTGCCCTTCTGGCGTTCGCGCACGCCCGCCCCGGTGGGAGCCGGTGTGCGTCCGAGATCCCGGCTGGGTGCCGAGGCCGCCACTGTGGCGGCCTTCACCGCCACAGGATCAACCACACCATTCGCGTTACAAAACACCGACATATCCGTAACGCTCCTTTGTAAGGGCCATCGACCTGTACGGGAACGCGCGCCGCGGATCCGCTCCCGCTCACATCGCGCTCCGGCCAGCAGAAAGGCAACCGGCAGCGCGCAAGACCCCGGACCGGCCCATCGCCCCGGCTCCCCCAGTCGGCCCATTCCTGTCCGTAACGGACCGGGGGCCTGCGTTCAGGGGACCCCTGCCCCGCTGATCCGGCCCCCTCCGGCCGGGGCCGCCCGCCCCGGCCGCGCGGGTGAACACCGTTCGCCCATGTCGCGGCCTGACGGCCTGTTGCCGGATCAGATGTCGCCTTCGCCGACACGCACCGTCACCTCCACCGCGGCGCCCCCTCCCCGCCACCCGGGCGGCAGGCAGAAATCGGCCCGGCCCGCGTGGTGCGGGCCGGGCCGATCGTGCTCCCCGTGGGAACGTGTCAGCCCTGGCGGGCCTTGAAGCGCGGATCCTTCTTGTTGAGCACGAAGGTCGCGCCGCGCCGACGGACCACCTGGGCCCCCGGCTTGGACTTCAGGGAGCGCAGGGACTTGCGCACTTTCATGACGGGTCTCCTCCTCTGCTCGGGATCGGCACCGGGACGGCGGTCAGCGGCGGGCCGTCGCCGTGCGGCCGTAGCGGCGCTCGAAACGCTCGACGCGGCCTGCGGCGTCCACGACGCGCGAGGCGCCGGTGTAGAACGGGTGGCCGGCCGACGAGATCTCCACCTCGATCAGCGGGTAGACGTGACCGTCCTCCCACTCCGTCGTCCGCGTCGAGTGCGCGGTCGAACGGATGAGGAACGAGGCGTTCGCGGCGCGGTCCCGGAAAACGACCGGGCGGGAGTCCGGGTGAATGTCGGGCCTCATGGGACGTACCTCCTCGTGGTCCACCGCCCAGAGGGCGGAGGGGTGGTTCAGCGTTCCTCGCGGAACTCGACGTGCCGACCGGCCACGGGGTCGTACTTGCGCAGGACGAGCCGGTCGGGGTCATTGAGACGGTTCTTGCGCGTCACGTAGGTGACGCCGGTCCCGGCCGTCGACCTCAGCCTGACGACGGGACGCGCGCTGGTGCGTGCCATGAGGCCCTCCTTTCGCCCACATCCCGGACGTTTGGCCCGGGCATGTCAGCCGCCCTTTGCAACAACCCGGCCCGCTCACGCATTCCCGCCGCCGACCACCGCCGACCACCGCGTGAACCCACCTTCCCGTCCGTGGACACGTGGACCCCGGGCGGCGGGCGACGGCCCGGCCGGCAGGGTCGGCGGCATCGGGATGCAATCCGACGCAATCCGTGCGCACGGCCGCGGTGTCGCCGCCCCTAGGGTGTACCCGCCGTTTCTGTCCGCCCGGGAGGGAACCGCTGGTGCACAGGACCATGATCATCCGATACGCGGCCGCGTGCGCGGCAGCCCTGTTGTCCTCCGCTGCACTCACCCCGGCAGCCTCCGCCGCCGGCGGCCCAGGGAGGCCGAACCCGGTCGCCGTCCGGCTCGACGCCTACTGGACCCCGGTACGGATGGCGGCCGCCCTGCCCGCCGACACCGGCAAGGGTGCCGAGGCCGGGCCGGCAGCCCCCGCGGTCTCCCCCGCGGTGGACGGTCCCCGGCCGGGCGAATACATCCCGCCCAGCAGGAGCTTCGACGGTATGCCCCAGGCCGGCGCCTTCTTCTGGACCGATGCCACCGGCACCGGGCGCACCTGCAGTGGCTCCGTGGTACGCAGCCCCGGTCACGACCTGGTGCTGGGCGCAGGACACTGCCTGAAGGGCTACGCCGGCACCTCCCCCAGGCGGAACCTGTCCTTCGTGCCGCAGTACCACGACGGGCTCAAACCCTTCGGCGTCTTCCCGGTGCGCACCAACGGCGTCTATGTCTCGCAGCAGTACTACGACCTGGGCGAGCACGCGGGAGCCGAGTACGACTTCGCCTTCGCGGTCACCGAGCCCGACCGGAACGGGACGCCGGTCCAAGACGCGGTCGGCGGGGTCCAGCTGCTGACCGGGACGGGGTACTACCACGCCCCGGTGCGGATGGTCGGGTACCCGGCGGGGGCGGAGAAGCCGCTGGAGTGCTGGAGCCGCACCACCAGGTGGGTCGGCGACGACCCGGCCGACCCGGGTGTGTTCCCGCGCATCGCCTGTGCCGGCTTCGTGGGCGGGACCAGCGGCGGCCCGATGCTCGTGCCGTGGCCGGGCGGCTGGGCGGTGATCGGGGTGATCGGCGGCTACCACACCGGTGGCAACACGCCGCAGGTCTCCTACAGCGCCTACTTCGGCGCCGCCACCCAGGCGCTCTACCGCGCCGCGATCACCGGCGCTCCACCCGCCGGCCCGGCTTGAGGGACGGCGGCAAACGGGCGTATCGGGCGGGTAGGGTAATCCGTAAGAGGGAATGACGGCAGGGCAGTTGGGAGGACGGGCGCGGTGAAGCGGCGCAGCAGGCGGGGCCGGTTCCACGGAACGCTGGCGAGTGCAGTCGTGGCGGCCCTGACGGTCGGCGGCTGCGGCGCGGGGGGCGGAAGCGGACCCGGAGCGTCCCACGCATCGCCGCAGCCCGCCCCCACCGACGGCAGCGCGAGCACCGCGCCGCGCTCCGCCGCGGACGCCTGGCACAAGTGGGGGCTGACACCGCTGCCCGCGGCCCCCGAGCCTCCCGCCGACAAGCCCGTGAAACTCTCCGCCACCGGAACGGTCCCGGTCTTCACGCACATACCGACCTCGCAGAAGGTCGTCTTCATCACCGTCGACGACGGGCAGGAGAAGGACCCCCGGTTCATACAGATGATGCGGGACCTGAAGGTGCCGATCACGATGTTCCTGATGAACGACGCCATAAAGGGGGACTACGCGTACTTCGAGCCGCTGCAGGCGATGGGTGACCACATCCAGAACCACACCCTGCACCACCCGGTGATGAGCACCCTCCCGCAGGCCCGCCAGAAGGAAGAGGTCTGCGGCGACCAGAAGATACTCACCCGGCGGTACGGCACCGCGCCCCTGCTGTTCCGACCGCCCTACGGCGCCTACAACCTCAGCACCCGGATCGCGGTGGGTGAGTGCGGGCCGCGGGCGATCGTCTGGTGGCGTGAGTCGATGCAGATCCACAACATGCAGTACCAGGAGCCGGACCGGAGGCTGCGCCCCGGGGACATCATCCTCGCCCACTTCCGCGGTCCCAAGGAACTCAAGGGCGCCACCATGACGGAGATGTTCCGCAATCTCCTCAAGCGCATCCAGGAGCAGGGATTCGCCGTGGCGCGTCTGGAGGACTACATCCAGCCACCGGCCGCCCACTGAGTGACGCCGCGTCAGGACACAGTGGGTGCCTCGTCCTTCGCCGCACTCACCCGCGCCCGCTGTCCGTGACGGCAGCGGAGGGGCCGATCGCCCAGTCCTGCCCGTGCGATCGCGGCGAGAAGGTCCGCGAGCGACGAGCGCATCACCGTGTGGTCGCCGTAGTGGACGAGCAGGAGCAGGCGGGGCTGGAGGCGCCGGGCCGGTTCGGCTCCCTGCGCGCCGTCCATGGTCACCAGGAAGCCGCCCGGCAGAAGGTGCCACCCAGGTGCAGCACGGCGAGATCGGCGGACGGGAAGCTGACCGCCCCGTCCGACGGAATCGCGGAACGGTTCCGTCTCTCGTCTCGCTGCCTGTAGTGCTCCCCTGCCTCTCGCCGGTCCGTCCCGGGTACCCCGCCCGGCGTCCGGCAACGCGCCGTGTTGCCACCGGGCCCGGTGGAAGGCAGGGGCGGTGATCAGACCTGCGGGGTGGTGATCAGGCCTACCGGGGGCGGCGTCCGGTGATGTCGACGACCGGGTCGTCCAGCAGGGCGATCCGGGCGGTGATGCGCTTGCCGACCGGTTCTCGTCGCGCCTCGAACCCCTGCACGACGGCCATCACGATCTCCAAGCCGTGCTGGCCCACCCGGCCGGGGTCGGCCGCCCGGGCCACCGGAAGCACCGGATCGCTGTCCCAGACCTCCACCTCCACCGCCCCGTCGGCGATCCGCACCTCCAGCAGCACCGGACCGGGCGCGTACTTGCGGGCATTGGTGACCAGCTCGCTGACCACCAGTTGCGTCAGGTCCACCGTCCGCTCCGGCACGGGCACCCCGTGGACGGCCTCCACCCGGGCGAGGAAGTCCGCCGCCAGATGACGGGCCTCCGCGATGCACGCGCCATCGCCCTCCAAGGCGGCCGTGATGTGCACATACTCACGCTCTGGTGCTATCCGGTCCTCCCCGAGGACATCTGGTTCCATCCGAATCACCTTCGCTACCCCGTTCACACGCCCGCGTGTACCCACTCCCGCGCCGTGCAGACCTGCGGCATCCATCCAAGTGGCGAGGCTCTGTGAGCATCCCCCGCACCATCTTGGGGCACCATCTCCGGGGAAGCAGTGGCGTGGAGATCACCGACGTTGTCGAGGGACGTGTGACAGACACCGACGAACTGGCAGAACCCAACCGCCTGTCGATCACCAGCGCTCTGGTCGACGGCGTCACCGTCGTCACGGTGAAGGGCGAGATCGACCATCACACCGTCGGCGCTCTCCGCCAGGCCCTGACGCCTTCCTCCCGGTCCGCGGCGCCGCGGACCGTCGCGGACTTCAGCGGTGTGACCTTCCTGGACTCCGGCGGCATCACCGCCCTCATCGCCGCCCAGCAGGTCCACGGCGATCGCGGCTGGCTGCGGCTGGTCGGCGTTCAGCAGCCCGTCCTGCGCGTTCTCCAGCTGGTCGGTCTGGACTCCCTCCTCGACCTCCACCCCACCGTCCGCGCCGCCTTGGACGCCTGACAGGCACCGCACCCGGGCGGCGCCGCGCCGCAGCGGCCGTCGCCGCCCACCGGAGCGCCGTCGCGCGGCCGGGTGCGCGCCCCTTCGGGCCTCAGCTCCCGCATGCCCGGCGGGCGCCGGGTCGGGGCTCGTCACAGGCATCACCTCGCCGCGCCCGATCGGCACGAGCAGGCCGGCGTCCCAGCGACACCGAGCTGATCCGAAAGACAGGTCCTAGGGTGGCGGAAGGAGGGGGCGAAGGCGCAAGGGGTGACGCGGGCCCTGCCGGAGCCGATGCTGCTCTGTGCGACCCGAACCGGCGGCCGACGGGCGAGCCGGGACGTCATCGACAGCTTGGAGGGCGAAATGGACTGGCGGATGTTCGCGCAGCAGATGGCCTCCATGGCGCGCGACCTGCTCGCCCAGGACTCGGTCGATGCCACCCTGGAGCGGATCACCGCCTCGGCCGTCGAGCTGGTGCCGGGATGCGACGCAGCCGGAATCCTTCTCCTGCACGGCAGACGGGTGCAGTCGCTGGCGCCCACGGAGGACATGGTCATCCACAGCGACCGGCTCCAGGAAAGCCTCGGGGAAGGCCCCTGCTTCGACGCCGCCCGCACTCGCGACGGGGAGAGGGTGTTCCGCATCGCCGACCTCACCCAGGAGCACGCGCGCTGGCCCGTCTACGCGCCGCGGGCGGCCGAGCTGGGAGTGGGCAGCCTCATGGGTTTCCTGCTGTTCACCGAGGACGAGGACCTCGGAGCGCTGGACATCTACTCCCGCCGGCCGGGCGTGTTCACCGAGGCCGGCGAGACCGCGGGATGGCTGCTGGCCTCGCACGCCGCGGTCGCCTTCTCCAGCGCACGCACCCACGCGCAGCTGGAGCAGGCCATCGCCACGCGCCACACGATCGGCGAAGCCATGGGCATCCTCATGGGCAGCCATCACCTCACCGAGGACCAGGCGTTCGACGTGCTTCGCCGCTACTCCCAGGCGAAGAACATCAAGGTGCGCGAGGTCGCCCGGCTGGTCTGTGAGAAGGGCGCTCTTGCCTGACCGGCCGCGACGGCCGCCCCAGCGCGTTCATGCGATTCCCATCCGTCTCCCATCCGGGCATCACACGGAGACCCGACCCTCAGGCACATGTGGGGCGAGCGGGGGTACGAGAGGGCAGACGACAGGGCCCTGGGGAAGCGAGACGAGCGCATGACGATGCAGAGAGCGCGACACGCGGTGGCAGGGGACGCAGTGGACGCGCCCGGTATCGGAGACCGGCGCTGACTCTCGGGTGCGTCGTGGCGTGCCTCCTGGCATGCACCGGCGGCGCCGCGGCCGCCGGCAGGATCTTCGGCCTGAGCGCCGCGAGCGCCAAGGCCGCGGGCGCCGAAGGAGCCAAGGGGACCGCGGCCTCATCGCGGAACTCCGGCGGCGGCAGCCACCGGCCGCCGTCCCCCGCCGGACGGAAGGCGACCGCCTCACCGGCCCGCGCCGCCGCCCCACAGCCGTCGGCACACGCCGCCGCGTCCGCTGCGCGACCGGCGGCTCCCCCCGGCGTCTCACGGACGGTCCCGGCGTCCCAACTCCCCCCACAGCTCGGGGCGTTGTTCGACAGAAGCCCGAACGGCCCGCACCACTGCACGGCGAGCGTGGTGAACAGCCCCGGCGAGGACCTGATCGTGACCGCCGCGCACTGCCTCGGGTCCACGTCGGACGTCTTCGTTCTGGCGTACCACGACGGTGTCGCCCCCTACGGCGTGTGGCATCTGCAACGCATCGTCGTCGACGCGCGGTGGGCCGACGACTCCAGCCCGGACGACGATGTGGCGTTCGCCGTGGTCGCACCGCTCGACGGGCGGACCCTCCAGTCGGTGGTCGGCGGCGGCTACAGCCTCGGCATCGGCCAGGGCACGGGCGGCCGTGTCACCGTCACCGGCTATCCGGAGACGGCACAGGACCCGGTGAAGTGCACCAACCGCATCTCCTCGTTCAGCAGCACCCAGAACGAGATCTACTGCACCGGCATGACCGGCGGCACCAGCGGCAGCCCGTGGGTCACCGGTGACGGCCCGGGCACGGTCGTGGGAGTCATCGGGGGCTACGAGCAGGGCGGTGACACCGCCGACGTCTCCTACAGCGTCGTCTTCGGCCGGAGCGTCCAGAACCTGTACCGGGAGGCGACGGCCGGCGGCAGCTGAACGAGGGCGCGATCGGCGCCCCGTCCGCCGTGGTCGAGGCTGCGCCGGTTCCGGGGGCACGAGGTGGAATGAACACGACCACCACGGGTAGCGACCCCGGGGAAAGGTGCGGGGTGGCGTGGTCCTGGGGAGGTCACACGCCGCCCCCCATTCTCAGCGCGGGCTCCACCTGCGCTCTGCACCGTGCGCCTCGTGGTTGAGCCTCCCCGGTGTCACGTCCCGCCGTCCGCTCGGTCCAGCTCGGCCAGCCGTCGCACGGCGGGTGCCACGAAGGTCTCCATCCACGGGGAGACGGCGCCCGTACGCGGCGCGAGGATCACCGTGTCGATGCCGAGCCCGGCGTAGCCGGAGATGTCGCTGATGAAGGCGTCCACGTCGCCCTCGGTGGCCGGAGCTCCCGAGTACGTCACGGTCCTGCGGAGGGTGCCGTAGTCGCGGCCGGTGTCGTCGCAGTGACGGCGCAGCACGTCCAGCTTGTGCGCGACCTCCTCCGGCGTCGTGGCGAACAGGTTGCAGGCGTCCGCGTAGCGGGCGACGAGTCGCAGCGTCTTCTTCTCGCCCCCGCCGCCGATGAGGATCTCCGGGCGGGGGGAGCTCAGCGGCGCAGGCACGCACAGCGTCTCGGACAGCTGGTAGTACCGGCCCTCGAAGGGGCCGTTGTTCTCCGGATCCCACATCTGCAGGCAGATCCGCAGCGCTTCCTCGAGCCGCTCGAAGCGTTCCGCCACCGGCGGGTACGGCACGCCCAGGCCGTGGTGCTCGCGGTCGTACCAGGCGGCCCCGATGCCGAGCGTGGCCCTGCCGCCGGACAGCACGTCAAGGGTCGTGACGATCTTGGCCAGGAGTCCGGGACGGCGGTACGTCACACCCGTGACCAGTGCGCCGAGCCGCACCATGGAGGTCCGGGCGGCCAGGTATCCGAGGGTGGTGTACGCCTCCAGCATGGGCGCCTCGGCTCCGCCGTTGAACTCCATCTGGAAGTAGTGGTCCATGACCGACAGTCGGCTCACGCCGGCCGCCTCCGCCGCGGCGCCTACGGCGGCCAGCTCGTCGCGCAGCGCGCCGCCGCCCTCGGGGTGGTCGAACCGGTTGATGTGCACGCCCACGTGCATGTCCGTCTCCGTTCACAGTCACCCGAAGCGTCATCGACCCTGGCGACACTAGATATTCGAGCGTTCTCGAAGTCAAGGCCATCGGGCGTGTCGGTGGGCCGTACGCGGGCACCTGCGGTGACTTCGCGGCGCGCCCGGTCGAAGGCGTCCGTCGCCCGGCCCAGACGGGCGGCGGCGAAGGCATGGCGCTGGTCCCTCATGAGTCCCGCTGCCTGCTCTCTGACGGTCTTCAGCATGACGACCCCGCCCTGACGCCGGACTGCGACATGCTCACGGTCGCGGGCAGCGATCTGCGCATCATGGTCTGCACGGCCGAGCCGGGAACCGAGGACGCCGAGCGCCTCGCGCTGCTCACCGTGCTGGGCACGCAGACACCGGCCGGGTAGCGGTCCCGGGCGGCACGGTCCTCTCCCGGCCAGGACGCTGCCTCATCTGAGGATGTTCACCGCCCGTGCCACCACCAGCGCCACGGTGAGCAACGAGATCGACGCCTGCAACGCCATCAGCAGCTTCGCCCAGCGGGACAGGGGCATGGTGTCGGTGGGGCTGAAGGCGGTCGCGTTGGTGAAGGACACATAGAGGTAGTCGGCGAACGCCGGTTCCCAGTCCGCCGGCGCCAACTCGCCGCTCTGCATCTGGGGGAAGAGGAAGTCCGGGTAGTCGTGGTGGCCCGCGGCGCGGGCCGCCGGCCCGCCCCTGTCCCACTCCCAGTACCACAGAGCGAAGACGATGACGTTGGTCAGCCAGATGCCCGCCCCCGTCATCAGCAGCGCCCCGGCGTCACTGCCCTCCGTGCCGCGCACCAGTCCCTTGATCAGCAGCGCCGCCGACCAGCCGTTGGCGACGCTGACGAGGGCGGCCAGGGTCAGCCCGCCCGCGCGCAGCAGCGATGCCGCCCGCGGCGTACTCATCCGGAAGGCGCACAGCAGCACGGCCAGCAACAGCAGCTCCAGCGTGGGCAGGAGCCATTCCGGCCGGAAGGCCAGCCGCCCGGGAAGCAGAAGCTGAAGGGCGACCGCGGCGAGCACCGCCGCGCTGACGGCCCAGCGCGACTCGTCGCGGGTGGGCCGGCGCCATGCCGGAGCCTGGCGGCCCTCGGTGAGCAGTTCCTCCAGCCGGGCGAGCCGCTCGTGCGGGGTCCGGGACTCTTCGTTCACGCACCCAGTGTGACGTCACGGCGTCGAGCCCCGTCAGGGGCACCCGCCACCCGCCGGCACAGGACCCTCGGCGGAGCTGCGCGTCCTGGGCGCGCTGCCCTGTCTGCGGCGCTCGCCGCCCGCACGAGCGGACGAGCCGGTTGCCGTCCGCCGGCCATCCTGCGGCAGGATGGGACCATGAGCGTAAACCTGTCAAGGAAGGCACATAACTGCCCGATGCAAGCCACGCGACCCGCTTTGACCCAGACTCCCCGGGTGTCCATTTCGCGGAAATGCGCGTAACCATGAGGGCCGGGTCCGCTCGGCGCGCTCGCCTAGAGATTGGCCTACCCCCCGGTACCCAGACATGCGAAAGGCCGTCCACCACAGCGGGCAGACGGCCTCTCAAATCGCGCCGGATCACTCCTCACTCCGTGTCGGCAAGCACCCGGTACAGCGTCGCGCGGGACACCCCAAGAGCCTTGGCAATGGCCGTGACGCTCTCTCCCTTGGCCTTGCGTGCCTTGGCCGCAGCGAGCTTGTCAGCGTCCATGACAGTGGGCCGTCCGCCGGTCCGACCCTGAGCCTTGGCAGCGTCCAGCCCGGCACGGGTCCGCTCCACGATCATGTCTCGCTCCAGCTCCGCAAAGGCAACCATCATCGTGAAGAAGAACTTGCCCTCACCCTTCGGGGAGTAGCTTCCCGCCAGCGTGCCGGTCAGAATCCGCAGCGCAATCCCCCGAGCGTGCAGGTCCTCGGCGATCGTGAGCATGTCCTTCGTGGAACGGCCCAACCGGTCCAGCTTCCACACGGTGAGGGTGTCGCCCTCCCGCATGTAGTCGAGAGCAGCGAGCAGCCCGGCACGGTCGGCATTCTTGCCGGACGCCTTGTCCTCGAAGATGCGGGCGCACCCTGCCTCAGCGAGAGCGTCCGCCTGAAGCTGCGCATCCTGCGCGTTGGTGCTGACTCGCTGGTAGCCGATCAAGGTTCCGGTGTTCTGCGTCGTCGTCATACCGAGACCGTCTCACAACCCGTCTCAAAACATCAAGCCTGTCGGACATGTTCTGAGACGGGTTTTGAACGCCCGAAACACCCTTCGAGCCGCCCCATGGTGCCCGTCTCAATAACCAACGATTGTGAGACGCTCGCAGAAGGTCACGCACAGCAACGCGGGTCACGCGCCGGCCTGAACCTCCGGCAGTGCCACGCCGCGCCAACCCTCGTATCCCGAGAGCTTCCGGCGCGCGCCAAAGCGCTTGTCCATGGCGGCGAACAAGGCGCGCTTGCCGGCCACTGCGCCCAGAGTGCGAGCCAACACCGGTTCAGCCGTCGCGGACGCTTCCCAGACGGCAGAGGTGCGCACGTGCACGCTGTGCGGCTGGACCCTCAGGCGCTTGACCCGCGCGACAGGATCACGCATCGGAGCCCGGAACGCCTCGAACTGTGAAGCCAACGCCTGTCGGATGTAGGACACTGCGCGCACATGGTCCAGATTAGGGGTCCAGTCGGAGCCCCGTTTGACGAGAGGTGTCATGTGCCTAGCGTAGTAAAAATCAATGTGCTGACCGTCCCCGCCGAGCAGCGGGAGACGCTGGAGAAGCGCTTCGCCTCCCGAGCCCACGCCGTGGAGAGTTCCGACGGGTTCGAGTGGTTCGAACTCCTCAGGCCGGTCGACGGTACCGACAACTACCTCGTCTACACGCGGTGGCGGGACGAGGAGTCCTTCCAGGCCTGGATGGAGGGCCCCATGAAGGCAGCCCACCAGGGCGGTGACGCGACCGGGGGTGAACGCCCCAGGCCGGCGGCGAGCGGATCCACCCTGTGGTCCTTCGAGGTCGTGCAGCAGGCAGCGCCCAAGAGCGCGTAGACCGGGCCGTCAGGGGCCTCCCGTCCCACACACCGGCTCCGTGCCCGGGACGGCTTCGGACCGGGGAGCCGGTGGACAGCGGTCCCGGCCGGCGGCACACGTCGCCCGCCGGGACCGCTTACCTCTCAGGTCATCGACCCGGCGGGGAGCGCCTGCCACGATCGTCGACGTACGGAGCCCGACCGACCGGGGGAAGGACACCATGACCGCCTACGCCATAGCCCACCTGCAGGAAGCCGCCCCGCACCCGGAGATCGCCGAGTACATCGAGCGCATCACCGCCACCTTCGCCCCCTACGGCGGTCGCTTCCTCGTCCACGCCACGCAGCACGAGGTGAAGGAGGGCAGCTGGCCCGGACACGTGGTCGTCATCGGGTTCCCGACCTTCGCCGAGGCCCGGGCCTGGTGGGACTCCCCCGCGTACCAGGACATCGCACCGCTGCGCTCCCGGCACATCGAGGGCGACATCATCCTGGTCGACGGCGTTCCCGACGCCTACGACCCCGCCACCACCGCACGGACGATGCGGGAGGCCGCGCACACCCCTTGACCCGGAGGCACGCCGGGTGGGTGCGACCAGGTCTGCCCACCCCCGGAGGTCGCCCGCTCCTCGACGGCACGAGTGCGGGCCAGGTGTGCCAACGCCGCCCGGGGGCACCCGGATTCGGGGAGGTCGAGATGAACACGAGTGCCATGGCCCCTACCCGGCGCATGCAGCCCGGGCGTGAGGTGGGCTCGCTGACGCAGGCCGCTGCCCGGGCGGGGCTGACCGCGCGTGGAGTGATCTACGTGCTGGTCGGAGTGCTGGCACTGCGGATCGCGTTCGGCGACGGCGGACGGCAGGCCGACCGCAGCGGTGCGCTGGCCGAGATCGCGGACGAGCCGTTCGGTGCCGTACTGCTGTGGGCACTGGGTATCGGGCTCGCCGGCATGGCCGTGTGGCGGTTGTCCGAGGCGGTGTTCGGGTCCCTCGGGCCGGACGGCCGCAAGGTGAGGAAGCGGCTGCTGGGACTGGTCCGGTGCGTGTTCTATGCGTTCGTCGCCTACTCCGTGCTGTCGTTCGCAACCGGTTCCGGCAAGGGTTCGGGCACGGGCGGCGGATCCAGCGACGAGCACTCGCGGGATGTCACGGCCAGGGCTCTGGGGATGCCCGCCGGTCAGTGGATCGTGGGCGCCGCCGCGGTCGGCATCGTCGTGGCGGGGGTGTGGATCGCGGCCCGTGCCGTCCGGCGGAAGTACCACGACGAGCTCAAGCTCGGCGAGATGTCGCCGGGCCAGAGGCGACTGGTGGACATCGCCGGCGTCGGCGGAGGCGCGGCGCGTGGGCTGGTGTTCGCCGCGGCGGGTGCCTTCGCGCTCCGCGCCGCTGTCGACTACCGGCCCGATCGGGCCAAGGGGCTCGACGACACCCTGCGGTCGTTCGCGGACACGCCGTTCGGGCCGTGGCTGCTGATGCTCGTCGCGGCCGGGGTCGTACTGTTCGGCCTCTTCTCCTTCGCGCTCGCACGCTGGCGCAGGGTCTGAGGGTCCGCTCTCCAGGCCCTGGAGACAGGGCAGTTCGCTCGGACGTTCGCGGATGTGGTCGGCAACAGGCCCTTGACGTCCGCCCCTTGCCGACCGGTCTGCAGGAACTCGCTTATCTCTTCCGGGATGCACCGCCGGCCGGCCCGTCGATCGCCCGCTCCACCGCCGTGCGCGGGGAGCCTCTGGTGGCGGGGACATCTGTCCGAGCCGGGGATCGCCGCCCATCTGTCGTGAAATCTCCGCGGAATTGTCCGTGATCGGTAACAGACGGATCCTGCAACGGTCTTCCTCCGTCCTGATGGGTGCACGGGACCACGGGAACGACGAGGAGCGGGGCGGACATGGTGCGGCATGGCGGACGAGGTTGGTACGGGCGGGTGCTCGCGGCGGCGGTCGGAGTGACCGCGGTGGCGACCGCCGCCACGGTGTGGACCGCGCAGGCCGGTCCCGGCAACGACTCCGGCGCGCGAGCGGACGTACGGGCGCAGCCCTCGACGTCGAACGCCCCGGGGCGGCGCCCCGCGAAGGCGCCGGTGTCCGTGGACATCGCCCACGCCTCCGACCGGGGCGCCCACGGGGTCAACATCACCATCGACGACGGGCCGGACCCCGTCTGGACCCCGCAGGTGCTCGAGGTGCTGCGAAAGAACGGCGTGAAGGCCACGTTCTGCATGGTGGGCACGCAGGCCCAGGCGCACCCGGACCTGGTCAAGGCGGTGGTGGCGGCCGGGCACCGGCTGTGCGACCACACGGTTTCCCACGACACCACCATGGACAAGAAGTCCGAGGCCTACCAGTCGCAGGAGATCCTGGGCGCCGAGCGCATGATCATCCAGGCGTCGGGGGGCGTCCGGCCGCAGTACTACCGTGCCCCGGGCGGCGCCTTCACGCCGTACAGCCGCCACCTCGCCGCCTCCGACGGAATGCGGCCGCTGGGCTGGAACGTCGACTCCAAGGACTTCGAACGTCCCGGCGTCGCCGCGATCGTGGCCACCGTCAAGAGCGAGATCCACAACGGGCCCACGCTCCTCTTCCACGACGCGGGCGGGAACCGCTCCCAGACGGTGGCCGCCCTGCGCGAGATATTGCCGTGGCTGAAGCAGCAGGGTTACTCCTTCGGCTTCCCCGTGCGCTGAACCTCGCCAACCGGCCGGGGAGTTCCATCACGGGTCGTCAACCGTCCGTCGCCGGAGTGCCGTTGAAGCGGATACGCGGTTCGTTCAGCGATGTGCGTAGGCGTCCGTCGCCGCCACCAGCGCCTCCGGCATGCCCGGTGCGCCGGTCGTGTGTCCCACGTCGCCCACGACGACGAGTTCGCTGTCCGGCCAGGCGTGGTGGAGTCGCCATGCCGTGCCGAGCAGGTTGCCGAAGTCGAGACCGCCCTGGACCAGCGTGCCGGGAATGCCCTTGAGGAGGGGGGCGTCGCGGAGGATGACGCCCCCGTCGTTTCCGTCGCCCAGGAAGTGGTCGTTGCCCCAGTAGTGGGTGACCGTGCGGGCGAATCCCATGCGGAACACGCGGTTCTCGTAGCGCTCGACCGATCGCGGTGGTGCCGGGATCGTCGCCGTCTCCCAGTCGGTCCACGCCCGCGCCGCGCGGGACCGCGTCTCCGGGTCCGGGGACTCGAGCAGCCGGTTGCAGGCCGCCGCCAGGTTGCCCTCGCGGTCCTCCTCCGGCAGCGCTGCCAGGAATCGCCGGAAAGCGTCCGGGAAGATGCGCCCGAGTCCCCTGGTCAGCAGGGCCACTTCCCGGTTCGAGCCCGTCGCGACCGCCGTCAGGACCAGTTCCGACACCGCCTGCGGATGTGTCTGCGCGTAGCGGAGCCCGAGCACCGAGCCCCACGAGGCGCCCCACACCAGCCATCGTTCGATGTCCAGGTGCCGCCGCAGCCGCTCCAGGTCGGCGATGAGGTGGGCCGTCGTGTTGACGCTCATGTCGGTGTCGTACGCGCTCGCGTGCGGGGTGGAGCGGCCGCAGCCGCGCTGGTCGAGCAGCACGATGCGGTACGCCGCCGGATCGCAGTACCGCCGGTGTCCCGCCCCGCAGCCCGAACCGGGCCCGCCGTGCAGCATGACGGCGGGCTTGCCGCACGGGTTCCCGCAGATCTCCCAGTAGAGACGGTTGCCGTCGCCGACGTCGAGCATGCCGTGGTCGTACGGTTCGATCTCCGGATACAGGCCCATCGCAGCACGGTAGCGCCGGCGGCTCCACCCTCGCTGCCCCTTTTTCACGTACCACGACAGGGCGAGGCGCCCGACGCGTTTCCGCCGGCTGGCCGTGGTGTGCGGTGCGGCTCGGCATCCCTCGCACGGATCACAACGTCTAGGATTGCACTGAAGATCCGGGTATGCCCCTTTCCCGAGCAGTCATCGGATCGCACCGTCGAGGCGCACCAAGCCCGTGGTCTTGATCAGGCTCTGCCAGGAGTTCTCGTGAACAGGCCGTGTGAAGGGATCCGCCCGGACTGCCGTCCGGACCTGGGGCGCGCCGTGATGGGACGGGGCGCGGTGCGCCCGTCCGGTTGTCCGGGACGTGCGCCGTCCCCGTTCCCCGCGGAAGGGAGCGCGTCGTGAGGCGGCCGGGGCGCCGGGAGACCGATAGCCGCCGGGCGCCGCGGCTCAGCAGCACGGGTCTGCAGGTGCCGCGTCCACCCGTGTGGCTGCGGTGGCTGCCGGCGATCTACGTCGCGGGCGTCCTGGTGCTCGAGCCGATCACTCCGGTGCAGTGGCCGGTGAGCTTCCTGCTGATCGCCCTCCCCGTCGTCGCCGCCTACGCCCACCCTCCCGCCACCGTCGCCGCCATCACGGTGTTCGCCGTCGCGTTCGAGGCTCTGCTGGCCGGCACCCCGTGCTGTGCCGGCCGCGCCGTGGGGTATCTGGGGGAGCGCCACTACGTCGCCGCCTACATCTCCACGGCGCTGGTCGGCATCCTGGGGACGATCCTGGCCGCCAGCCGGGCACGCCGGGAACAGACCCTGGCCACCGTACGGTCCGTGGCCGAGACCGCACAGCGAGTCCTGCTGCGGCCCGTGCCCCGCCGCCTCGGCCAGGTGTCGATCGAGACGCTGTACCTGTCCGCCGCCGCGGAGGCGCGGATCGGTGGTGATCTGTACGAGGCGGTACCCACCGCGCACGGCGTCCGCCTCCTCATCGGTGACGTCCGGGGCAAGGGCCTGGTGGCGGTGGAGACGGCCGCCACGATGCTCGGCGCCTTCCGTGAGGCCGCCCATGACGAGCCCGACCTGGCCGGGGTGGCGCGCCGGGTGGAGCGGAGCATGACCCGCAGGGCCACGGAGCTCGCGGGCAGCGAGGCGGCGGAACGCTTCGTCACCGCGGTGTTCGCGGAGGTCCCCGATGACGAGCCCGTGGTCCGCGTCGTCAACTGCGGTCACCCTCCTCCCCTGCTCATCGGCCCGAACGGCGTCACCGAGCTGGACTCGGCCGATCCCTCGCCGCCCATCAACCTCGGTGTTCTGGTCGGGGACGACTACCACGTGGAGGTGAGCCCCTTCCGCCCCGGTGACCAGCTGCTGCTGTACACCGACGGCGTCACGGAGACGCGCGACCCTACGGGGGCGTTCTACCCGCTGACCGAACGGGTCCGGTCGTGGGGCGCTCTGCTTCCCGGTGAACTTCTCGAACGTCTGCACAAGGACCTGCTGGCGTACAGCGGCGCGAGCCTCGACGACGACACCGCCGCGCTCGCCGCGTACCGGCTTCCCGATGACGTCCAGAGGGAGACCGGGCCACACGGGCGGTGACGGGGGGCGCCCTCGCCGTGAGCGGTCAGAGGCTGGTGGCGCCGATGATCGAGGACACGATCCGGTCCTGGGGTGCGGTGATCGCGTTCACCCGAACGGGGAAGAGGCCGTCGGGTTTCACGGACACGGGCACGGTGCTCGTCACGGACAGGCGGGTGCGCGGCGTGCCGTCGCAGAACACGGCCTGGGGGCTGCAGCACTGCTGGGCACGATCGTCATGGCCAAGCTCGTCTCCGAGGGCGGCAACGCCGGACGGCGCTCGTGCTCGGCCTGGTCGTGGCGGCCCTCGTCGGGGAGGTGAACGGACTGCTCGTGTCCCGGCTGCGTCTGCCGCCCTTCATCGTGACCCCGGGCGCGCTGACCGTCGTCAATGTGCTGCGTTCCGGGCTCACCCAGGCGGGTATCGACAGCCTCTGCCAGGACGTGGCGACCGGGACTCTCGTCATCGTGGCGGTCGGTGTGGACCAGGTGCTCCGCAGGAGCGGCCCACGGTGACACCGGAGCGCGTCACGGCCGGTCGGGGACGTCAAGTCGTTCCGAAGGCGGGGCGTCCAGGGTCGGTGTGTCCTCCGGGTTCAGCAGGGCGGTGAGCCTTCGCTGCTGGGGCAGCTCGGCAGGTGACGACTCGTCAGTCGAAGAGCGGGGGACCGTGTCGGTACGGTCGCCGTCACCTTGCCCAGGCACCTCGGCCGGTCCCCCGCCGGTCCGCAGCACGGCCCACACCCGTCGCCGCACACTGCGGCCGTGTCCGTGGAGCAGGCCCAGGACGATCGCCGCGGCCACCGCGATCAGGTGCTCCCGGCCCGCCAGGTTCGGGATGGCGATGGACTCCCACACCATCGACCCGCCGGTGAGGCTGAACACCACGGGGGCGCGCCGGATGACGGAGAGGTAGGTGAACAGACCCACGACCGCGGCGGACGGTCCCGTGTCGAGCACCTGCCCGACCTCGGGCGGCAGCCCCAGCCCCCACCAGCCCGGCCCGAGCGCGATCATCACCCGTACGGTGAGGGTGCCGGCGAGTGTGGTCACGTACGCGACGGCCAGTGTGCGGGCGCGCCCCAACGCCAGCTCCGCCAGGGCGAAGGCGAGGAACAGCTGGGTGATGCCGGCCCAGACCGGAAGGTCCAGGGCGGGGACGTACAGCGACACGGGGGTGCGCAACAGGGCCAGCCACAGCGGCAGGTCGGCATAGACGCCGCCCAGGAGCCGTACCGCCACAGCGCCGGTCGGATGCTGCGCGATCGCGTGGAAGAAGATCACACCGAAGGCGGCGACGAAGCCCAGCACCACCCCGGACAGGCCGCGCCGCAGCAGTTGCCGTACCGGACCGACGACGATGCCGTGCCACTCACCACGCACCGTGCGTCCGACGAACAGCGCGGCGCGCAGCAGTGCGGCGGCCGCTCCGCCCCAGGCTCCGTCGCCGCCGGCGGACGGTGCCGTACCGCCGTGTGGTCCGTCACCCCTCGTGCCGTGGTCATCGGCACAGTTGTGAGGCCTTTCCACCTCTTGACGCAAGGACTTCCCCCCCCAACGCCCCCAGAGCGCACAATTGTACGGGTTTGAAATCCAGCCGCTCGTCCCGGTGGCGCCGGGTACGTGCCCTCGTGTCGCGGTCGCGGTGGCCGGTTCCGTCCGGGGGTGGCCGTCCCGGCCCGGCTCCTTGCCACTCCTCGGCGTTGCGGGGATTCTGCACACGATCGGCAGCCCATCCACCACGCCGCACCGGAGCCGCCCATGAGCGCCGTCGTCTGGATCACCGAAGGCACCTGGCCCGCCTGCGTGGACGCCGCGCTCGACCGCGCGGTCCCGGGCGAGGAGATCGTGCTGCTCCACGTGCGCGACGACACGGTCGCCGCAGCGGCGCACGGCGCGTTCGCCGGGCTCCTCGGCCGTGGTCGTCCCGAGCGGGATCCCGGGCACCGGATCGAGGGGTTGTCTCAGTCGTCCGCGGGGCGCCTGCTGGATGCCGCGGCGGGGCGTCTGGGGCGCCCGGCCCGCCAGGTCCTCACCCAGGGCCGCATGGAGCGGAAGGTCGTCGAGGAGGCCACCGGCGCGGATCTGCTGATCTGCGCACGGGACGGTGACCGCTCCCGGCTCGGCCCGCACAGCCTCGGCCCCGCCACTCGCTTCGTGGTCGACCACGCGCCCTGTCCTGTGCTGCTGGTGTGGCCGGGAGAGGTCCCGCCGACCACGTTGCCGCCGCCTCCGCCGCCCCGTCGCTGACTCGGTGTGCCGACATCGCCGACTGGGTGTGCCGTCGAGGTCCCGGACAGGCCGGAACCCCGGCCCGATTCCGGCGGGCCGGGGTTCTCGTTCTCCATGACAGGTGGCGACTCGGTCAGTCCCAGTCGTGGTCGTTGTCGTGGTCGTGGTCGTGGTCGTTGTCGTGGTCGTGGTCGCGGCCGTGGTCGAAGTCGCAGCGGTCGAAGCCGTAGCCGTAGCCGAAACCGAACTCCTCGCCGTCACCGCGACCGAAGTCGCCGCGGCGGTCGCAGATCACGCGGAAGCTGCCCACGACGCCGTGCTTGACCTTGACCCCGCCGTGGACGCGCCGGGGGTGCAACCCGTCGCTCTGGCTCCAGGGGCCGACGACAGCGATCGGAGCGCCGTTGTCGCAGGTGACCCCGCTGAACACCTCGACGGTCTTCCTGCTGTCGTTGACGATGTTCAGGCTGTTGGAGCCAAGGCCGCTGACGATGGTGACGCAGCCGTCCGCGATCGCCGGGTAGTCCCGCTCGTTGATGTGGATCCTGCCGATGTGGGGACGGTAGTGGCGGTAGTGGTGGTGGTGCTCACGACCCTCGTTGCCCTTGCTGTTGTTGTTCTCGTTGTTGTTGCTGTTGTTGTTGCCGCTGCCGCCCTCCAGGGCGGCGGCCGGGGCGGCGGCGACGGCGGCCGAGCGAGCAGGCTCGGAGGCGGCCGAGGCGTAGGTGATGCCGGTGGCCACCAGGGCCGCACCGGCCGCGATCGCGGCGGTCACTGCAGTGGAACGCGTTGCCATGTCACTTCTCCTGTCTCAGACACGTCGGCTGTGAACCGATGCGAGACTGAAGTTACATATCGGCGGGAGACGGAAGTCTTTCGACATACCGACCATATGACGAACAACCCTGTCGGAGTAACGGTTCGCCATCTACCCCCGGGGCACCAGATCTCGACGCCGGGTCGGTCGTTGATGAGACGTCAGGCCCGTCGACGCGGGCCGGTAACCAACCGGCCGGCAACCGGCCAGGAACAAGTGACTCCCCTCGCTCGTACCATCTGTGCACCGGGGGGACACTGTGCAGCAATATCGCCGTAGGCGAGGAAAGTGAGTCACGCCATGTCCGAGACCACGACCGCGACTTCCGAACTGACATCGCAGTACGCCGCCCAAGTGGCCGGCGATCTCGAGCGCAATGTGAAGGAACAGGAACGTGTCGGCGTCGAAATCGCCTCTCTGCAGGAGCAGTTGACGACGCTTCAGCACGATCACGCGGTGCTGGTGACCATGCAGAACGCACTCGGTGTCCCGACGGCGCCGATGGAACCCGTCGTCGCCCCCGGGAGCGCCACGGTGCCCGCTCCCCGGAAGAAGTCCCCTGCCGGATCCGGCACGGGCAAGCAGCCGCGGGCGAAGAAGACCGCCCCCGGGCAGACGCGCACGACGGGCCGGAAGAGCGCCGGAAAGAACGCCGCGGGCGAGGTCGCGGACCGGGAGGCCCAGGTCACGGAGACCCAGTCCACGAAGACGCGGGCCACGAAGACGCAGCCGACGAAGACGGAGACCGCGAAGACGGATCAGCCCACGTTGGTGGAACTCGTCCGCGCCCACCTCACCGAGCGCGGTGAGCCGCGTTCCGCGGCTGAGGTCGCCACCGCGCTCGGCGAGGCCCATCCCAAGCGCGGCATCAAGACCACCGTGGTGCGGTCCACGCTCGAAGCGCTCGTGGCCAAGAAGCAGGCCCAGCGCACCAAGCAGGGAACCGCCGTCTTCTACACCGCACCGGACGCCGCCGAGTCCGCGGCGGCGCACGAGACCGAGGACCGGCCGGAGCAGGACCGGTAAGGCCGCTCGGTAAGGCTTGTGCCGCCCTCCGGCGATCACTGGGGTCGCCGGTACGGGCACGATGCGCGTGATGCCGACCGGCCGGACGTCGACCGAGGAGAAGTCCACCGGCGCCCGGGAGTCGGCGGACCGGCTCCGGTGCGCGCGGGCGGACGACGAGCCGGCGCGGCACCCGGGCGGGGCCCTGACGGACACCGGAGTGGGAGGCGCCGGCGAATGTCATCGCTCCCCAGGCGGCCTCCGCGGTCGAGGAGTTGAGAGTCCTCCCGGCCGGTCGCCGAGCCGGCCGACGCGTGTTCGGCGCCGTCTGAGTCCGGGGCCTGGCGGTGAGCCCCGCCGACGCCGGTCTGCCGTTCGGGCGCGTCCCGGTGGCGGGGAGTGACGCGAGGCGGCTTGCTGGTGCCAGGGGCACCGGAGGGAGCGAGCCGCGTATGACCGAGACCGGGGCGGGTCAGCAGGCGTTGCAGACCCCGCGGGCCGCCGGGCTGGCCGGAGTCGTCTTCGCCCTCCTGTTCGCGGCGGCCGTCGTGCTGCTCCGGCTGTCGATCCCTCAGGGCGCCGAGGCGGTCACCGCCCAGGGGCTCACGGACCCCGCTCGACGCAGCGCGGTCAAGACCGCGCTCGCGCTGGTGCCGTTGGCCGGCATCTGCTTCCTGTGGTTCATGGGGGCGCTGCGGGCCCGTATGGGTGAGTCCGAGGACCGGTTCGTCGCCACCGTCTTCCTCGGCAGCGGGCTCGTCTTCGTGGCGACGCTGTTCGGGGTGGCCGCGGCGGCCGCGGGTGTACTGGCCACCACGGACACGCCCGGCGGCACCCCCGGCCCGCCCGTCTGGGACTTCGGCCGCCACTTCGCGTACACCCTGCTCACCGTGTACACGACGCGGATGGCGGCGGTGTTCACCTGCTCCACGTCGGTCATCTGCCATCGTCTCGGACTGCTGCCGCGGTGGCTCAGTGCACTGGGCCTCCTCACCGCCCTGACACTGCTGTTCGTCTCGACCGGTGTCCCCTGGTCGGAGCTGGTGTTCCCGGGATGGTCGTTCCTCGTCGGCGCCTGGGTCTTCACGGTGCGCCGCGGCCCGCGGCCGGGCGCCGCAGCGGTGTCGTAGCGGGGGCCGGTCACTCCTTCGGCGCGCCTCGGCGGGCGCGCCTCCACCCGGTCCGGCGATGCTGGCGTGGGGGATCTGACCGCCGTCCGACGGTGCCGCGAGGGTGGCGTCCGGCGGACCTGGCCGCCGAAGGAGCGGAGCGCTCATGAGGCTTGTCGTCGATCTCAACAGGTGCCAGGGATACGCGCAGTGCGCGTTCCTCGCACCGGATGTCTTCGCCCTGCACGGCGAGGAGTCGCTGGTCTACAACCCCCACGCCGACGAGGGACAGCGGGAGAGGCTGGCGCGCGCCGTCGCGGCCTGCCCGGTGCAGGCCATCCTGGCCGACGGGCTGGACGACGTGGTCCAGGCGCCCGTCGAGGCCGGGCAGGAGACCTCCCATGCGCGCTGAGGACTTCCTTCAATGGCTCAGGCGCGAGGGCCGGATCGTCATCGTGGGTGCCTCGCTGGCGGGACTGCGGGCCGCCGAGACGCTGCGCGCCGAGGGTTTCGCCGGTTCGCTCACGATGATCGGTGACGAGCCCCACGAGCCGTACGACCGGCCGCCCCTGTCGAAGGCGGTCCTGCTCGGCAAGGCGTCACCGCGGCGGACCGACCTGCCCCGGCGCCTGGAGATCGACGCCAAGTGGCGTCTGGGTGTCGCGGCGACCGGCCTGGACATGACGGCCAAGCGGGTCAGACTGGCCGACGGGGACGAGGTGGAGTACGACCGGCTGCTGATCGCCACCGGTGTGCGCGCCCGGCCCTGGCCGAAGGAGTCGGAGGCCCAGCTGGACGGTGTCTTCGTGCTGCGCACGCGCGACGACGCGACCGCCCTGCTGCGACGGCTGCAGGCCTCCCCGCGCCGGGTGTTCGTCATCGGCGCGGGCTTCACCGGATCGGAGATCGCCTCCGCCTGCCGGGAGCGGGAGGTCGCGGTGACCGTCGCCGAGCGCGGGGACGCACCGCTGGTGGGCGCCCTGGGCGGGGTGATCGGCGCGGTGGCCGCGGAGCTGCAGCGGGAGAACGGTGTGGACCTGCGGACCGGTGTCATGGTGACCGCGCTGGAGGGCGACTCGGTGGGCCGGGTGCGGGCCGCCCACCTGTCCGACGGCGGTGTCGTGGAGACCGACGTCGTGGTCGTCTGCCTCGGTGCGACCCGCAACACCGACTGGCTGGAGGGCTCCGGGCTCGGTGCGGGGCCCCGGGGCATCGCCTGCGACGCGGGCTGCCGGGCCTTCGACTTCCGGGGCATCGTGACCGACGACGTCTACGTCGCCGGCGATGTGGCCCGCTCTCCGCACCCGTTGTTCAGCTATCAGTTCCTGTCGCTGGAACACTGGGGCAACGCGGTCGCCCAGGCCGAGGTGGCCGCGCACAACATGATCAGCAGCGGTGCGGACCGGCGTCCGCACCTGTGGGTGCCGGCCTTCTGGTCGTCGCAGTTCGGTGTGAACATCAAGTCGGTCGGTGTGCCGTCCATGGGCGAGCAGATCATGATCACTCAGGGATCGCTGGCCGAGCGCAGGTTCGTCGGGGCGTACGGCTACGAGGGACGGGTCATCGCCGCGGTGAGTTTCGACAACACGCGGTGGCTGCAGTTCTACGAGCGGCTGATCGAGACGGCCACGCCGTTCCCGCTGGAGTTCCCCACGGTCGACCGCCGTCCCGAGGGCCGGCAGCCGGTGCCGGCCGACTTCCCCGACCCGTCCCTGCCGACGCACGGCCCGACCGTGACACTCAGCGGCTACTCGCCGGTCGACCGCCGACTGGTGTTCACGCCGGCCCGCCGCTGACCGTCTCCGGTCCCCGCGCTTTTTCGCTCCCGACGGACTTCACGCCCCAAGGACCGCTCATGACGCACTCCTCGCTCCTGCACCGGATCACCGACTACGCCAGCCGCGCGAACCCCTATCCGCTGTACGAGGAGCTCCGGAGGACTCCGGTGCTGCACGAGGAGGAGGGCGGTCCGTACCTCGTCGGTTCGTACTGGGACATCCTGAGCCTGCTGCATGACCCGCGGATCAGCTCCGACGCCGGCAATCTGGCCGCCGCCGGAGCCGGCGAGGCGGTCGGGACGGAGGAGACGGGGCTGCCGCCGAGCTTCATCCGGCTCGACCCTCCGGAGCACGACCGGCTGCGCCGGATCGCCAACGGGTCCTTCGGGCCGCCGCACTGTCCTCGCCGGATCGACGCGATGCGCGGTGAACTCGCCGGGATCGTCTCGGGGTTGATCGACGGGTTCGGGGACGCGCGGCAGATCGACGTGGTGGACCAGTTCGCGTACCCCTTCCCGGTGACCGTGATCTGCAGGCTGCTCGGCGTACCGCGCGAGGACGAGCCGCGCTTTCGCGCCTGGGTCGAACCGATCGTCGCCGGCCTGGATCCGCAGGCGGGTGAGGACCAGGCCGAGCGCCTGCGGTCCACGCGGGAGGCGCGGGTGCAACTGGGCCTGTACTTGGCGGAACTGGTCGAGCGGCGCAGGAGGGAGCCCGGCAACGACATGCTCTCCGAGTTGGCGACGAGCCACGGCCCGGACGGGCCCATGACGACGATGGAGGTGCTCAGCACGTCGGTGCTGCTGCTGATCGCGGGCCACGAGACGACGGTCAACCTGATCGCCAACGGCATGCTCACCCTGCTGCGGTATCCGGAGTTCCTGCGCAAACTGCGCGACGACCCCGGCCTGGCCGTCACCATCGTGGAGGAACTGCTGCGTTACGAACCTCCGGTGCAGCTCGTGCCGCAGCGGACCTGCATCGCGGACATCGAGGTGCGCGGAGTCACGATTCCGAAGGGTTCGCGCATCTGGCTCGTCCTCGCCGCGGGCAACCGGGATCCGGAGCGGTTCAAGGACCCCGACCGGTTCGATCCCTACCGGGGCGACATCCAGCACCTCGGCTTCGGCAGCGGCATCCACTCCTGTTTCGGCGCCCCGCTGGCCCGGCTGGAGGCGCAGATCGCGTTGTCCGAGCTGGCTCGCAGGCTCGACAACCCGCGTCTGCTCGAGGACCCGCCCCCGTACCGGCAGAACGCGGTGCTGCGCGGGCCGCGCCATCTGGCCGTCGGCTTCGACGGCCTGCTTCCCTAGGGGGTGCGTGCCCGGTCCTCCCGCGGGCGGAAGGGTCCACCGGCTCGCCTCGGCGGAGTGGTCGGGCGCGGTCGGGTTACCCGCTCACCCATGACTCGGCTGCGGAAACGGGAAGGCAAGGACCACCGGGCGCGTCATGGCCACCGGCCGGGCGCGGCGGACCGTCGCGGTGAGCCCGCCACGGATTCCACGGCCGCGCGGTTCGGGCCGGACCCGGACGTGGCAAGCAGGGCTCCGGAGGCGCCGACCGAGCTGCCCCGGCGCTCCTGGTGGGCGGTGTTCCGCGGCACGCTGCGCGAGTTCGGGAAGGACGAACTGACCGACCGGGCCGCGGCCCTGACCTACTACGGGGTGCTGTCCCTCTTCCCGGCGCTGCTGGTGCTGGTGTCCCTGCTGGACATCGCCGGGCGGTCGGCGACGGACAAGGTGCTGGCCAACCTGAAACAGTTCGCCCCGGGTGCCACCCGGGACATCATCACCCGGGCCGTGGCGCAGTTGCAGGGGCACAGCGGCACCGGGTCCGTGATGGCGATCGCGGGCCTGGCGCTGGCGGTGTGGTCGGCGTCGGGTTACATCGGCGCGTTCATCCGCACCGCGAACGCCGTCTACGACATTCCCGAGGGCCGGCCCCTGTGGAAGGTCCTGCCCCTGCAACTCGCGGTCACCGTCGCACTCATGGTGCTGGCCCTGGCGAGCGCGCTGATCGTGGTGTTCACCGGCGGGCTGGCGCATCAGGTGGGCGCGGCGCTGGGGTTCGGGCACACGGCGCTCCTGGTGTGGTCGATCGCCAAGTGGCCCGTCCTCGTCGCCCTGGTGACCGTCATGCTGGCGATCCTGTACTGGGCCACGCCGAATGCGAAGGTCCACGGCCTGAGGTGGATCACACCGGGCAGTGTGCTGGCGCTGGTGCTGTGGATGGGCGCGTCCGGGGCGTTCGCGTTCTACGTCGCCACCTTCTCCTCCTACAACAAGATCTACGGCACCATGGCGAGCGTCATCGTCTTCCTGGTGTGGCTGTGGATGGGCAACCTGGCGATCCTGCTGGGCCTGGAGTTCGACGCGGAGACCGCGCGTCAGCGGGCGATCGCCGGCGGTCTTCCCCCCGACCAGGAACCGTACATCGAGCCACGTGACACCCGTGCGTGGGACGACGAGGACCGGCGCGGCCCGGACTGACGAACGGCCCGGCCCCCTGGGCCTGTTGCGAGCTGATACCGGAAACGAGCGAACCGCCGGGCCGGTTCGATCATCTTCCTTCGGGGACCACGGCGTTCCCGGTCGTTCGCAGGGGACAGGAGCCGAAAGGAAGACCCGTGCCGGTCATCAGTCAGCGGGTGCACTTGGTGCTGCTCGCCGCCTGGACAATCCTCTGGTTCGCCGTGGTGGAGCGGCACGGCGGGTTCTCCTGGCACTATCTGCAGCAGGGCGGGAAACTGCTGTATCAGGGCGCCGGCCGCGACGGCGGTCTCAACCTGTACGCGCATCACCCCGAGCTGCAGATGGGCCCGCTCAGCTTCCTCGTGGCGGGTCTGTTCAACCCGTTCCCCGATGACGTCGGACAGTTCCTGGCCGCCGCCCTGATGTCCGTGCTCGGCCTGGTGATCCTGGTTCTCGCCGGACGCAGCGCCGCCTCGTACTTTCTGGGCACCGGGACGAACCACCAGCGGCTGCGGCAGCGGGTGCTGATCGCGGGCCTGGCCTTCATCCCCATGTGGATCGAGGTTTCGGTCCGCTTCGGGCACCTCGACGACGTGCTGGCGTTGTTCTTCACCGCCCTGGCGGTACGCTCGGTCACCCTCGGCAACGCGGCCGGGGCCGGTGTCTTCATGGCCCTGGCCATGGACTCCAAACCGACGGCGCTGGCCTTCCTGCCACTGCTGCTCGCGTTGCCTAGACACCAGTGGCTGCGAGCCGGTCTGTGGTGCGCCGGACTGGTCGCGGTCGCCTGGCTGCCGTTCTTCATCGGCTCCCCGCACTCGATGGCGGCGGCGCACTTCACCATCCCCAACCAGCCGGCGTCCGCGCTGCGCTGGCTGGGCGTCGGCGCCCCCGAGACACCGCCCTGGGACCGCCCCGCGCAGGCCGTGGTGGGTCTGACGCTCGGCTGTTTCGCCGTCTGGCGCGGCCGCTGGGCCGCGGTCGTCCTGCTCGGCGCCAACGCGCGGATCGTGCTGGACCCCAGCGTCTACACCTACTACACGGCGTCCGTGCTGCTGGGCACGCTGCTGTGGGACGTGATCGGCCAGCGGCGCCTCGTCCCCTGGTGGAGCTGGATCGGGTTGCTCACGCTGTACGGCAGTGTGTTCGTCGTGCCGGACGACTCGGCCCGCGGTCTGATCCGTCTGGGCTTCGTGGCCGTCTCCACCGCGTACGTCCTGTTCTGGCCGGTACGCGACCGCGGCGACCGGCGCTCCCACGGCCGGGGCCGGACGCGCCGTCCGACCACGCCCCCGGCGCAGCGCGGCCGGGACGCGGCCCCCGGCGAGCCGGAGGCGACACTCGGCTGACCGGCACGCAACAGCGCCCCGGCCGCCGTGAGGCGGCCGGGGCGCTCGGAACTGCCGGTGTCAGATGGACGGGCCACCGAGGTCGCCGGGCTTGACGCGGCCACGCCAGGCGCCGGACTCGCCGCCACGCTGTTCGATGAACTCCTTGAAGCGGCGCATGTCTCCCTTGACGCGCCGGTCGATCACTCCGAGCGTGTCCGCGGTCTTCTCCGCCACTCCGCCGGGTTCGACGTCCATCACGAGCTCCACCCGGGTGTGGGTGTCGTCCAGGCGCTGGAAGCGGACCGTGCCCTTCTGCCGGGTGTCGCCGGAGGTGGTACGCCAGGCGATCCGCTCGTCGGGGAGCTGGTCGACGATCTCGGTGTCGAACTCGCGCCGGACTCCGCCGATCTTGGTGGTCCAGTGGTTGTGGCGGTCGTCGAGCTGCGTGACCTCCTCGACGCCCTCCATGAAGTTCGGGAATTCCTCGAACTGCGTCCACTGGTTGTACGCCGCGCGCACCGGAACGTCGACTTCCACCGTTTCCTTGACCGTGCTCATCTGCGCCTCCTTCTCGCTGATCGACTGCGGCGGGGCATCGGCCCACCGCGCGGACCTCGGCACATTGCGGCGGGTACCCGAGATCCGTCCGTTTACCGCTGCGGGACGACCGCGGGGCGCGGGGGTGGTGGGCAGCAGCAGCGCGGTGGCCGCCCGACCTGCGCGGAGGCAGGGTGGAAGGCATGGGTTCCCGCACGGGTCCGGCCGGCCTGCGGCAGCCGTGGCAGTCGAGCCATGCGCTGCTGTTGCTGCCGATCGCCCTCATCCTGGTGATCACGGTGGTGGACATCCACTCCCCCACGAACATCCACCTGGGACCCGCCCTGGTGATCGCCCCCGCCCTCACCCTGTCGTTCGCCGGGCCGCGGCTGACCGGTCTCGTCGGGGCGCTGGCGGTGGTGGCACAGTTCCTCATCGCCGTTCTTCACGGCGGGCTGACCACCACCAACCACATCGTGCAGCTGGTCACCCTGGCCGTGCTGTGCACGCTGACCGTGATCTACGGGGCGATCCGCGAGCGGCGCCGCGCCCAGCTGGCCCAGGTCAGATCCGTGGCCGAGGCGGCACAGCACGTCCTGCTGTGGCCGCTGCCCGAGCAGATCGGCGCCCTGAGGGTGGCCTGTCTGTACATGGCCGCCGAGGACGAGGCACAGATCGGCGGCGACCTGTACGCGGCGACTCGCGTCGACGCCGCGGTACGCGTCCTGATCGGCGATGTGCGCGGCAAGGGTCTGGCAGCGATCGGCGAGGCCGCCCTGCTGCTCGGCGCCTTCCGGGAGGCCGCCCACCGGCAGTGCTCCCTGCCGGAGCTGGCCACCTCCCTGGAACGGAGCGTGACCCGGTACCTTGCCGACTTCGAACCGCCCGAGGAGTTCGGGGAACGGTTCGCCACCGCCCTGCTGCTGGAGATCAGCGACACGGATCCGACGACGCGGATGACCAGCTGCGGGCATCCTCCGCCGCTGCTGCTCAGTCCCGGGCATGTCGTCACCGTGCCGAGCCTGCACCCGGCCCCGCCGATGGGGACCGACGGATGGGGGCCCGCGGACCACACGCTGGACGTGTTCTCGTTCGAGCACGGTGACACCCTCCTGCTGTACACCGACGGCGTGATCGAGGCGCGGGACGCACACAGCCGCTTCTATCCGCTGGCGGAACGCGTCGCCCAGTGGACGGAAACCGGGCCTGAGGCGCTGCTGCACCACGTCCGGCGGGACCTCCTCGCCCATGCCGGCGGTCGCCTCGACGACGACGCCGCTCTCATCGCGCTGCAGCGCGCCCCGGTCGGCCACCGGGGCCGGCAGCAGGACCGCACCGTCCATGCCGACGGTTTCCGTCACCGTCCGGGAGCGCGGCGGGACGGGTGAGGGGCCGCACATCGCCGGCCCCGTTCGGCGGTCCCCTGCCTCGGTACCCCCACCCAGGGGTGTTTGGCTCCCGTTCACCCAAGCGACATCAAAAGTGCCCCTCTATGCCACCCATTGCCACGGAGAGGCGTGCATTGTCGGATATCGGACACCGCATCCGCACACAGAAAGTCGACCGACATGGGCCAGATTCTTGTAGCCGTGGCGACGAAGATCGGCGCCGCGCTCGCCGAGGCGCTCGTCCTACGCCTCGCTTGGCAGTTGTGGACCGCCTACGAGCGGCGCCAGCGCACGGCCGCCGCACCGGCCGCCGCCTGACACACGACGACCGCCACGGCCCACCGCCGCACACGCCGGTGGCCCGGCAGCGGTGCCGCCGCCGGGCCGCCGGGCGCGTGAGCCGGTCGTCTCAGGCCGTCCGCCCGGCCGGGGCGCGGCTCTCGCCTCCGTTGTGCCCTGCCGCCGTTGCGTCGCCCCGTTCACGCGTCCTGCCGCTGCGTACCAGCCAGGTGGCTCCGCCGACGGCCACCGCCACCGGCCATTCCAGAGCCCCCGCGACCGCCATCGCGGTCAGCCCGCCGTAGAACACGAGGTCCTTCCCGGACGGCACGCCGGGCATCCGCGACGTCGCCTCCCTCGCCGTGATGGTCAGGTCGTCCCTCGTGATGTACGGAATCCTCAGTGAGGGGTGCACCGTACGCGTGTGAAGGTGCAGGCCACCGCCCTCGTGCGCATGGGTTTCCGCCGGCTGGGTCCGGGTCGCCTCCCCCGGTGCTGTTGGCATTGTTCCGGCCATCCCCCTGCCCTCCTCTCATGGAGTCGCTGTGGTGTGCCACTTCAATTCTCGCTCGCTCCGCCCGGACCAGGATCCGCGATCCAGGCGAAAACTGGACCAGGATCCGTGATTCAGGTGAAAAAGGGATGTCTGCTGACATTTCGGTTGAAGTAGGCGATTCTTGGCTACTCGCGTCATTCGGAGCGGGTGTGAGGCCGCAGGGAGCGGGTGATGCGCTGTGGCACTGCCGAAACGGCGACTGCTGCGGTCCGTCGTGTCCTCCGCCACCGCCGCGCTGTGGGACGGCACACGCAAGCGGGTGCGCCGGTTCGAAGGGCGTCTCCACATCGCCGTACGCGGCCTGAGCCATGGCGACCTGCCCCACGCCCCGGCGGCCCGGCTGGCCGAGGAGGTGGAGCGGCGGCTCTCGGGGCTGCCCGGGGTGACCTGGGTCGTGGCGAACACCGTGCTGGGGCATGCCGTGGTCGGCACCGACGACTCCTTCGACGCCGAGCAACTGGTGCCGGCCCTGATCGAGGCCGTCGAGGAGGTGGAGGAGGCCCACGGACTCGAGCACCCGCTGCCCGACCACCCGGCCTCCGGCCGCACGGCCCGGCGGGCCGCCCTCGCCGTGGCCGTACAGGTGGCGGCCGCCCCCTTGGCCGCCGTGACGGGTCTGGCCCGCAGGGCGCCGATCCCCTCCTCGGTCGCGGCTCTCGTCCCGCTCGTCGACGTCCACCCGAGGCTGCGGGCGATGGTGGACCGGGCGATCGGCACCGACAACGCCAGTCTGCTGCTGGCCCTGCTGGCGGCAGCGGGCCATGCGGGGTCCGGAGGCGTGGTCGGGGCCGTCGTGGACACCGTCCGGCACACCCTGCGGATGCTGGAGGCGGACGAGGAAGCGGCCGCCTGGGCCGCGGCCGAGCCACGCCTGGCGGGCACTCCGGCGGCCGCGTCCCATGGCGCGCCGCCCGACCCACCGCCCCGCGGTACGCCGCTGCGTCCGGGGCCGGTCGAGCGCTACGCCGACCAGGCCGCCCTGGTGGCGGCGTCGTCGTTCGCGGGATCGCTGCTGGTCACCCGACGCCCGGACCGGGCCGCGGGCGGTGCGCTGGCGGCGATCCCCAAGGCACCGCTGCTCGCCCGCGAGGGCTTCGCCTGTGTCCTGGGCCGGGGCCTGGCCCGCAGGGGTGTCCTCGTGGCGGACCCCGGCGCCCTGCGCCGACTGGACCGTGTCGGCACCGTGCTCCTCGACACCGGAGTCCTGGCCACCGGGTCCCACGTACTGGCCGACCTGGTGCCCCTCGACGACGACGCACCAGTGGGTGATCTGGCCGCGCGGGCCCATCGGCTCTTCGACGGCTCGGCGCCGGAGAAGCCGTCCCGGGACGGCGAATGGGCCCTGGGCCCGGTGGAACGGCTGTCCCTGGAGGGGCGCACCGGGGCGCGGGAGCAGGAGCGGCTGCACCGCGACGGCGCGCGGCTCGTGCTGGGGCTGGCGCGCGGGCGGCGGTTGCTCGCCGTGATCAGCGCGGTGCCGCAGATGCACGAGGTCGCCGGCGCCTTCGTGCCCGCCGCGCACGCCGCCAGGCTGCGCGTCGTGGTCGCCGGGGCGCACGTCGCCGACCCGGCCGTACGCGAGGCGGACGCGCTGCGCGAAGCGGACGAAGAACTGGTGGACTGCGTACGGGACCTCCAGCGGGACGGCGAAGGGGTGCTGCTGATCTCACGGAACCGGGCGGCGCTGAGCGCGGCGGATGTCGGGGTCGGTGTCGCCGGCCCGGACGGAGCGCCACCATGGGGCGCGGATCTCTACGTGGAGACGGATCCGGCGCCGGCCGTCCTCATCGTGCGGGCCTGCCGTGGTGCCCGCGACAGTGCGCGTCGCGGGGTCCGGATCGCCGAGGCGGCCGCCGCGGTCGGTGCGACGGCGGCGCTGGCCGGCAGGTCGGGGCGGCCGGCGGCGCGCGGGGTGACGGCGTTCAACGCGGCGGGCGCCCTCGCCACCGGCACCGGCCTCTGGTCGGCCGTACGACTGCTGCGGCGTCCCCCACCGGTGACCGCCGCGTCCCGCGGCCCCTGGCACGCGATGGACCCGGCGACCGTGCTGGCGCGGACCGGGAGCGCGGAGGCCGGGTTGGCCGACGAGGAGGCGCGGACGCGGGGCACGGCACCCGGCGAGCGTGCCCCCACCTCGTCGCCCGCGCGGGCGTACCTGACCGAGATGGCCAACCCGCTCACGCCCGTCCTCGGTGCCGGGGCGGCCATGTCGGCGTCGGTGGGCGCCGTCCTCGACGCCGTCGTCATCGTGGCGGTCACCGCCGTGTCCGGGCTCGTCGGCGGGTTCCAGCGCTACCGGACCGACCGGGCGGTGGCCCGGCTGCGCCGTGAGTCGGCCGTGATGGCCCGGGTGCTGCGGGACGGGCGGGAGACCACCGTGCCGGCCCAGCGACTGGTCGTGGGTGATGTGGTCGTGCTGAGCGCCGGCGAAGTCGTACCCGCGGACGCGCGCCTGCTGGAGGCGCACCATCTGGAGACCGACGAGTCGGCGCTCACCGGTGAGTCGCTACCGGTGGCCAAGGCCGTGGCGCCGGTGCTGGCGTCGGACATCGCGGAGCGCTCGTCCATGGTCTACGAGGGCACCACGGTGGCGGCCGGCCGGTGCCGTGCGGTCGTCGTCGCGACGGGCACGGCGACGGAGGCGAGCCGGGCCGCGGTGGTGGGCCGGGGTGCGGCCGCGCCCGCCGTCGGGGTGGAGCGCAGACTGGCACGGATCACCCGCGGCACGCTGCCCGTGGCGCTCGGTTCGGCCGCCGCGGTGATGGCGGCCGGAACGCTGCGCGGGCGCTCGACGCGGGAGACGGTGGGCGCGGGTGTGGGACTGGCCGTGGCCAGCGTCCCGGAGGGCCTGCCGTTCCTGGTGTCCGCGGCCCAACTCGCCTCCGCCCGGAGGCTTTCCACGCAGGGCGCCCTGGTCCGGGATCCCCGTACGATCGAGGCGGCCGGCCGTACCGACGTCCTGTGCTTCGACAAGACCGGAACCCTCACCTACGGACGGATCTCCCTCGTCGCCGTCGCGGCGGACGGCGAGAGCCGGCCCCTGGAATCGCTCGGCGACGAGCAACGCGCCGTGCTCGCCGCCGCGTTGCGGGCCACCCCGCTCCCCCACGGCGGCGCGGGGTTCGAGCACGCCACGGACGGGGCCGTCACGGCCGGCGCGGAGGAGGCGGGGGTGCACCGGACGACGCACGCCCCCGGCTGGCGGCGCCTGTCCAGCCTGCCGTTCGAGCCGAGCCGCGGCTTCCACGCCACGGTGGGCCGGGCGGGGGAACACCGGATCCTGTCGATGAAGGGCGCGCCGGAGGAGGTCGTCGAGCGCTGCGCCACCCGTGGCGGCCGGCCGCTCGACGGGCGGGAGCGCGCGGACGTGCTCGCCGCCGGCGAGAGACTGGCGGCCGAGGGCCATCGCATCCTGGCGGTCGCGGAGGTGCGGGACACGGCCGACGAAGAGCTCACGGACGGGGCGGTGCGGGGGCTGGACTTCGTCGGGTTCCTCGCCTTCGCCGACCGCGTGCGCGGCACCGCCGCCGAGGCGGTACGGCACCTGGTGGACGCCGGGGTGCACATCGTGATGATCACCGGGGACCACCCGGGCACGGCCGGCGCGATGGCCGCCGAACTCGGCGTCCTGGACGGCAGGCGGGTGGTGACCGGCACCGAACTCGACGACCTGGACGACCGGGCGCTGGACGACCTGCTGCCGGGTGTCGGGGTCGTCGCGCGGGGGACCCCCGTGCACAAGGTGCGCGTGGTACAGGCGTTCCAGCGGCTGGGACGCACCGTCGCGATGACCGGGGACGGGGCGAACGACGCGCCCGCGATCCGGCTCGCGGACGTCGGCATCGCGTTCGGGACGCGCGCCACGCCGGCGGCACGCGCGGCGGCCGACCTCGTCGTCACGGACGACCGGCTGGAGACGGTGCTCGCCGCGCTGGTGGAGGGACGCGCCATGTGGGCGTCCGTGCGGCAGGCACTGGCGATCCTGGTCGGCGGCAACCTGGGAGAGATCGCCTTCACCCTCCTGGGTGCGGCCGCCACCGGGACCTCGCCGCTGACGGCTCGCCAACTGCTGCTGGTGAACCTGTTCACCGACCTCGCCCCGGCCATGGCGGTCGCCCTGCGACCGCCCCGCCCCGAAGCAGCCGAGCGGATGCTGCACGAGGGACCCGAGGTCTCGTTGGGGACGGCCCTGACCGAGGAGACCGTGTGCCGGGCCGTCGCCACCGCCCTGGGCGCCACGGCCGCCTGGATCGTCGCGCGGTTCACCGGCCGCGCCGTGCGCGCCCGTACGGTCGCCCTGGTCGCGCTGGTGGGCACGCAGCTCGGGCAGACACTGCTCGCGGGGGGACGGAGCCGGGCGATCGTCGGCTCCTCTCTCGGCTCGCTTGCGGCGCTTGCGGCGGTGGTGCAGACACCGGTGCTCAGCCAGTTCTTCGGCTGCACGCCGCTTGGCCCGCTCGCCTGGGGGATCGCGCTGTCCACCGCGGCGGCGGCGACGGTGAGTTCGCTGTTCCTGCCGCCGCTGATCGGCCGGTTCCGGACCGAGGTCCCCCTGCCGTGGCCGACCGACGCGAAGGCGTGGGCGGTGGCCGACGCCAGCGCGTAGACGCCGGCCGACAGAACGCCTTCCGGAGCGTCAAAACGCTTTCATGAACGGCAAGATGAAAATCACACGGACGTTTCCGGCATTTCGCGGCTCAATCTTCACGCGAGGCACACAAGTTGGCTAGGTTGTCCGACAGGCCGCACGACTCCCTCCGGCGAACCCCGCCGGGTCGCACGGCCTCCGCCGAGGGGCACGGGCCGCAGGGCTCGCCTTCCGGAGCCTCCAGCCCGAACCCTCCCGCAGAGCCCGAACGGCCCGGGGGCGCCCCACGGCCGACCGGCAGGCGGAGCACGGAAGGAGTACGTCCCCATGGCGCATCGCGACTCCGAGGGGCCGAGCCGCGACGAGGTCCAGCAGCGGATCCACAGCCTCTACGACCGGGCCGAGACCGCCACCGGGAACTTCAACGCGACCCGCGCGATGTCCACGGGGACCCGCAGGCGCACCGACCCCCTTCTCGGCAGGCAGCGCAGGCGCGACGATCCCGCGCTCGACGACGTCGCCCGGGAGTGGTTCAGCGCGGCGCGCGCGAAGCTGGGTCCGACCGTTCCGGCGGTGCTGCCCGCGGACAGGGCGCCGAACGGGGCGGCCGGGGACCGGTCCGTGATCCCGGCGAGACGACCTGGGAACGAACTGCCCGGACTCGAGCGGGCGAGCCGGGACCGGGCGCTCCGCGAGCTCACCGCCGGGCCGGCTTCCGGATCGGACCGGACGGTCCGGGAGTTGACCGCCGGGCCGGTGGCGGAGCTGACGGCGGGTCCGACGGCCGCGTTGCCTGCCGCGCCGCCGCGGTCCCTGCCGGAGGCTCCCGCCGAGCCGGTGCGGTCCAGGCCGACGACCGCCAAGGAGCGGAGCCGGCACAAGCTCGCCGCGGCCCGGGAGATGCTGGACCGGCATGCGGCGCAGCAGGGCCCGACCGGCGACACCTGGGGCACGCCGATGGTGTCCGGCGAGAGCGGGGAGGTGTGGCAGCGCGGGCAGACGGCCGGCGTCGCCGCGGACCTGCCGGGCATGTCCCCGGCCGCCGACCTCGCCGTCACCGCCGCCCCTTCTGCCGCCGACCTCGCCGTCACCGCCGCCCCTTCTGCCGCGGCCGCGGCATCCGTCGCGCCTGCCCCGGACGCCTGGGCCGGGCTCACCACAGCAGCGCTGCCGGCCGTCGCGCCCGGCCCGGCCGACTCGACCGGGTTCGACATGCCGGCGCCCCCGGCGACCGAGCCCATCGCGGCTGCCTCCTCGGCATTCGTCGGGGCAGCACCGCCGGCGACCGCGCCCGCCCGGAACGCCATGCCGCTCGCCGCACCGGCCGTGCCCGCCGCCACGGCCCCCCTCCCCGCCACGACCGCTCTCGGCACCCCGGCGCCCCTCGCCCCCGCTCCCCCGGTCACCGATCCCTTCGCCGGTGGGCCGGACGCGGGATACGGCACCAAGGCCGCGAAGGCGGTGGCGTTCGCCCGGGCGCAGATCGGCAAGCCGTGCCTGTGGGGCGCGACCGGGCCCGACTCCTACGACGCCGCCGGCCTGACACAGGCCGCGTGGAAGGTCGCCGGGGTCGTCCTGCCCCGCTCGGCACCCGATCAGGCGGCCATGGGCACGCCGGTCCCCCTCACCGGTGTCCAGCCCGGGGACCTGGTCCTCTTCCAGGACGGCGCCGGCCATGTGGGCATCTGCACCGGCAACGGCATGATGATCCACGCACCCGGCCCGGGAGCGTACATCCGCGAGGAGTCCCTGCACTACGCCGGTCAGTCGGCGATCCACGGGGCGGTGCGGCCCGCCTGAGCCGGGGCACCCCGGCCTCGGCGTGCCCGGCGTTGCCGCCACGGTGTCCCGTAGTGGTCCAGCAGCCTCTCCTCGATCGGGGGGCGGTGCCGCCCGGCTCGCGCACGCTCCTGCCCTTGTCCGCGCGGAAGCGGATGCCGAGGCGCTTGCGGAGGTGGCTCTGGTCGGTCGAACGCCCGGCCCAGGACGCGTACCGGCCGGCGCGGGAGCGCGGTCGGGGCAGGCGCAGGTCGCGGGGGTACCGGCGGAGGAATGCGTGCCATCTCGCGGAGGGACGTCATCGTATTCGGCGGCGACGTACCGGCCCCTCGGGCTGCTCCGCCGCGGCGATGTGCCGGTCGGCCACGTCGCGGACGCCGGCCGTGCTGGAGGAGCCCTGCCTGAGCCGGTCCGCCTCGAACGGTGCAGGCCGGCCGGGGAACTCCACCTGGAGCCGGCGCGGCGGCAGCACCTCGGCCGGGTGTGCGGCGCTGCGCTCCGTGGCGTGCATCTGGTGGTCCGCTCCAGCAGCCGTCGTACCGGACGGCTTGCGACACATCCGCTGCCGCCGGTCACCACGGCGGTCCTGGCCCCGTCCGCGCTCACGCTGTCACCCTTCGACGCCTGCCCCGACGTGTCCGACGGCGCAACGATGCGCCCGGGCCGCCGCGCCTTCAGACCCCGCGCCGACGTGCGGCGAGCCACTCGGCGTAGGAGCGTTGGGGGTGTGCGAAGCGTGCGTGCCGCGCCGGGGCGCCAGGAGGCGGACGGCCGGAGCTGGCTGCGCGGGGCGCCGCCCCCGCGCTGGGTGCGCGTGCTTCCGCTGTTGCTGCTGGTGATCGTGTGCATCGCCACGCTGGTCAGCCCCAAGCCCCTGGACATCGGTTTCCTGCTCGGCGCCATTCCGCCGCTCGCCGTGCTGTCGTACGGGCCGTTGACGACCGCGGTGCTCGGCGTCCTGGTCATCACCCTGCAGCACGTCCGGGTCTTCCACCTGGACCATCCCGGCAACGCCGACCTGCTCACCATCAGCTTCGTGGCGCTGCTGAGCGTGTTCGTGTCGTATGTGCGCAGCCGTCGGGACGCCCAGCTCAACCTCGAGCGCACCGTCGCCGAGGCCGCCCAGCACGCCCTCGCGCCCCCGCTGCCGCCGCGGGTCGGACCGGTCCGCTGCACCGGGCTGTACCGGGCGGCGCAGCGCGGCACCCTCGTCGGCGGCGACTTCTACGACGTGCGCGCGGGCCGAGGGGGGATACGGGCGGTGATGGGAGATGTGCAGGGCCACGGACTGGCGGCCGTCGCCACGGTCTCCGCACTGCTCGGTGCGTTCCGGGAGGCCGTGCTCGACCAGCCCGACCTGCCCTCGGTCGCCGCGTGCCTCGACCGCAGGCTCCTGGTGGACTCGGGGGACGCACGGCTCGGGGAGCTGTTCGCGACGGCCGTGCTGCTCGAGTTCACCCCCGACGCCCGTACGGTACGGATCATCGTCTGCGGCAGTCCGGCGCCGCTTCTGCTCCAGGACGGCAAGGCCACCGAGGTACAGGTCACCCCGGGAACGCCGCTCGGGCTGGGCCTGCCCCAGGGAGGGGCATACGACCAGATCACCTGCCCGCTGCAGCGGGGGGACCGGCTGTTCCTGGCCTCCGACGGCATCTGGGAGGCCAGGGATGCCACCGGCTCGTTCTATCCGCTGATCGACCGGCTTCCGCTCCTCGCGGACGACGACCCGGTGGTCATGACCGAGCGCGTGTGGGCCGATCTCGTGGCACACTGCCGCACCGCTCGCGACGATGTGACGATGCTTCTGCTGACCCCGGAACCGGCCTCATAAAGCATGCTTATGACGTCATAGAGCGGACCCGCGTACCAACTTAGGATTGCCTTAGCTTAGGGTTCCCGACGAGCCGTCCGTCCCCGCTCGAAGGGAACCTGATCATGCCCCGCCCCCTGCGGGTGGCCATCGTCGGAGCCGGTCCCGCCGGTATCTACGCGGCCGACGCCCTGCTGAAGTCCGCGGTCGCCGCCGAACCCGGTGTGTCCATCGACCTCTTCGAGCGGATGCCCGCCCCGTTCGGCCTCATCCGCTACGGCGTCGCCCCGGACCACCCGCGCATCAAGGGCATCGTCACGGCCCTGCACCAAGTGCTCGACAAGCCGCAGATCCGTCTGTTCGGCAATGTCGCCTACCCGTCCGACATCAGCCTGGACGACCTGCGCGCCTTCTACGACGCCGCGATCTTCTCCACCGGCGCCATGGCCGACCGGCCCCTGGACATACCCGGCGTCGACCTCGACGGCTCCTACGGAGCGGCGGACTTCGTCTCCTGGTACGACGGGCACCCGGACGTGCCGCGGACCTGGCCGCTGACGGCGCAGAAGGTCGCCGTCCTCGGCGTCGGCAACGTCGCACTGGACGTGGCCCGCGTCCTGGCCAAGGCGGCGGACGAGCTGCTGCCCACCGAGATCCCGCCGAACGTCCACGACGGCCTGAAGGCCAACCGGGCCCGGGAGATCCACGTCTTCGGCCGCCGCGGCCCGGCCCAGGCCAAGTTCAGCCCGATGGAGCTGCGGGAGCTGGACCACTCCCGCTCCATCGAGGTCGTCGTCGACCCCGAGGACATCGACTACGACGAGGGGTCGATCGCGACCCGGCGCCGCAACAAGCAGGCCGACATGGTCGCCAAGACGCTGGAGAACTGGGCCATCCGGGACGTCGGCGACCGGCCGCACAAGCTGTTCCTGCACTTCTTCGAGTCCCCGGCCGAGATCCTCGGCGAGGACGGCAGGGTGGTCGGCCTGCGCACCGAGCGCACCGCCCTGGACGGCACCGGCAACGTCAAGGGCACGGGCACGTTCCGGGACTGGGACGTCACCGCCGTCTACCGCGCCGTCGGGTACCTGTCCGAACCCCTGCCCAAGCTGCCCTGGGACGTCGAGTCGGGCACGGTGCCGGACGAGGGCGGCCGGGTCGTCGAGGACAGCGGCGCCCCTCTGCAGTCCACCTACGTGACCGGCTGGATCCGCCGCGGCCCCGTGGGCCTCATCGGTCACACCAAGGGCGACGCCAACGAAACGGTGGCCAACCTGCTGGACGACCACGCGAACGGGCGCCTCCACACACCTGCCTCACCCGCGCCCGAGGCCGTGGACAGGTTCCTCACCGAGCGGAACGTCCGTTTCACCACCTGGGAGGGCTGGTACCGCCTGGACGCCGCGGAGAAGGCGCTCGGCGCACCCCAGGGCCGGGAACGCGTGAAGATCGTCGAGCGGGAGGACATGCTCCGCGAGAGCGGCGCGTAGACGGACGGATCGGCAGCCACCGGCGACCCGGCATCGGCCGGAGCAGTCCCGCGCGACAGGCGGGCGCGCTCGTACCAGGGTGGAGGGCATGATCGAGGCCCATTCCCTCACCAAGCGTTTCGGCGAGCGCACCGCCGTCGACGCTCTGAGCTTCACCGTACGGCCCGGCATCGTGACCGGGTTCCTCGGCCCGAACGGCGCCGGCAAGTCCACGACCATGCGGATGCTGCTGGGGCTGGACGCACCCACCTCAGGCCGGGCCGTGGTCAACGGGCGGAACTACGCCGACCACCGGGCGCCCCTGCACGAGGTCGGGGCGATGCTGGAGGCGCGCTCGGTGCACACCGGGCGCAGCGCCTACCACCACCTGCTGGCGCTCGCCGCGACCCACGGGATCTCCCGGCGCCGGGTCGAGGAAGTGATCGACCTGGTCGGGCTGCGGGCCGTGGCGAGGACACGGGCCGGCAGCTTCTCCCTCGGCATGGGCCAGCGGCTGGGCATCGCCGGAGCGCTGCTCGGGGACCCGGCGACGGTGATCCTCGACGAGCCCGTCAACGGCCTCGACCCGGAGGGGATCCGGTGGATCCGCGATCTGCTCAAGGGGCTGGCCGCCGAGGGGCGTACGGTCCTCGTCTCCTCGCATCTGATGTCGGAGATGGCGCTCACGGCCGAGCATCTGATCGTGATCGGGCGGGGGCGGCTGATCGCGGACACGTCGGCCGCGGAGTTCGTCGCGCGGGCCGCCGGTGAGGTGGTGCGGGTCCGCACCGGGGAGGCGGAGAGGCTGCGCGGCCTGCTGGCCGGCCCCGACGTGTCCGTCACGGCCGAGGAGCCGGGGGTGCTGACGGTGACCGGTCTCGGCAGTGACCGGATCGGGCGGATCGCGGCCGAACACGGTGTCGCGCTCGCCGAACTCACGCCGCAGCAGGCCTCGTTGGAGGAGGCGTTCATGCAACTGACCCAGGACGCCGTGGAGTACCGGACACCGGCGGCGCATCTGGTCGGCACGGAAGGACGTGCGGCATGACGACGGTCTCGTTGGTTCCCGCCGCCGAGCGCGGTGAGGTCACCCAGCTACGGGTGATCCGCTCGGAGTGGATCAAGTTGCGGTCGCTGCGGTCCACCCTGTTCACGCTCCTCGCGGCCGTCGTCGCGATGGTCGGACTCGGCTGTGTGTTCAGCTACTTCACCGCTCACCGCTGGGACGATCTGCCGCCGCAGGAGCGGCTCGCCTTCGATCCGACGCTGGTCAGTCTCCGCGGCTTCTTCCTGGCCCAGCTGGCCGTCGGCGTGCTGGGGGTCCTGGTGGTGAGCGGCGAGTACGCGACGGGGATGATCCGGGCCTCGCTGACCGCCGTGCCGCGTCGCCTTCCGGTGCTGTGGGCGAAGGCCCTGGTGTACGCCGTGGTCGCGTGGGTGCTGATGACCGGGGCCGCGCTGGCCGCCTTCCTGCTGGGCCAGGCCGCGCTGTCCAGCCGCCGTCTGGAGACCTCGCTGGGCGCTCCCGGAGTGCTGCGCGCGGTTCTCGGGGCCGGTCTGTATCTGACGGTCGTGGGTGTCATCGGAGTGGCGCTCGGCGCCCTGATCCGCAACACGGCGGGCGGGATCGCCACCCTCTTCGGCGTCCTGCTGGTGCTTCCCGTGCTCGCCCAGGCGCTGCCCTCGTCCTGGCTCGACGTGATCAACCCGTATCTGCCGAGCACGGCGGGTCAGGGCCTCGTCCACGTCCAGCAGCAGCCGCACACCCTGGCGCCGTGGACCGGCTTCGCGGTGTTCTGCCTGTACGCGCTGGCGACGCTCGCCGGGGCTGCGGTGACGCTCCGGCGCCGGGACGCCTGACGCCGGACCGTCCCTCACCGGCTCCCTTCACGTGCGCGCAACGACGGCCTGCCGGAATCGGACCCAGCACCGACGTACGGCGGACCTGCCGCGGACCTTCGAGGACCCCGTGCAGATCCTCACCGGCCCGGCGACACGGCTCGGGCCCGTGCCGGGCCGGCGGCCGTCCGGCTGAACCGCGTCGTCGGCAGGGACGTCAGGCGGACATGAGTCCCCGCCCGAGCCAGTCCGAGGAGTCCCTGACTCCGGGCAGGGCGAAGAAGTAGCCGCCACCGGTCGGGGAGATGTAGTCCACGAGGGGCTCGTCGATCAGCCGGGTCTGGGTGGCCTCGAACTGGCGCTGGACGTCCTGCTGGTAGCAGCAGAAGGCGAGGCCCATGTCGAGGTTGCCGACGTTGTCGACGCCCCGGTCGTAGTTGTAACCGCGACGCAGGATGCGGGAGTTGTCGCTCTTCGCAGTGCGGGGGTTGGCGAGCCGTATGTGGGCGTCGAGCGGGATCGCCGTCCCCTGCGGGTCCTTGGCGTAGTTGGGGACATCGGTCTCCTGGGCGCCGTCCAGGGGGGCGCCGGTGTCCTTGCGGCGGCCGAACATCTTCTCCTGCTCGGTGAGCGAGACCCGGTCCCAGAACTCCACGAGCATCCGGATGATCCGGATGACCTGGTAGCTGCCGCCGGTCGCCCAGTCGGGCTCGCCCAGTCCCTTGTCGACCCAGACCAGACGGTTCATCTCCCGGGAGGAGGTGACGTCGGGGTTGGCTATGCCGTCCTTGAAACCGAGCAGGTTGCGCTGAGCGCCGCTGGGGCGGGGCGTGTTCTGGAAGCCGTCGATGCGCCACTTGATCTGCATGGCGCCACGGGTGTGCCGGGCGATGTCGCGGAGCGCGTGCAGGACGGTGTCCTGCCGGTTGGCGCAGATCTGCAGGGACAGGTCGCCGTGGCACTCGGCCGGCTGCAGGTTGTCGTTGGGGAACGTGCGCATGGGGGTGAGGCGGCGCGGCCTGGCCTTGGCGAGGCCGTAGCGGTCGTCGAACAGGGAGGCGCCGACGCCGACGGTGACGGTGAGCGCGTCGGTGGGGATCTCGGGACCGAGGATGCCGTTGTCGGAGGGCGGCGCGCCGACGCCGAGGTCCTCCGGGGCGCCGCCGGAGGTGAGGAACCGGGCGCGCCCGGTGATCGTCCGCAGCAGGTCGGTGAGGCCCTTGCGGTCCTCGGCGATGACGTTGAAGGAGACGAAGGCGGCGGCCGCCGGGGCGGGGGTGATGATGCCCGCCTGATGGGCGCCGTGGAAGGGGACCTTCGTGGCGTTCGCGTCGTCCGCCGCGTGCGCCTCGCCGGTGCCGGCCTGGCTGAGGGCGAGGCCGCCGCCGGCCAGGACCGCGCCCGCGGTCCCGGCGCCCAGGGCCGTCTTCACGAAGGAGCGGCGGCCGTGGCCGGCGGGGCACCCGCCCTGCGGGACGGGCGTTTCGGCGGACGGCATGGAGCGGTTCCCTTCGGTGTGTGCGGTCTCGGCTTCGGTGTGTGCGTTCGCGGCGGGCTGCTCGGCCATCAGGCGGACTTCCGGATCTCCAGCAGGTCCGGGACGGGGGCGAGGTCTTCCAGAAGCTGCCCGGTGGCTCCGTTCAGGCGGTCACGGGTTCTCTCGTCGAGCCGGTCCACGGGGGTCCAGGAGTCGCCGTGGTGGGCGGCGTCGAGCAGCTTCTGCACGCGCGCGATGTCCGCGTCCACGGTGGGCAGAAGGCGCGGGGCGCGGTCGGCCAGCAGCGGCTTGAGAACGGTGAGGAGTTCACGGGTGCCGGCCAGGTTGGCGTCCGCGGTGGCCAGTTCGGTGCCGCTGCCCTGGTCGGCGTGGCCGGTCAGCTCGAACTGAAGCGTGTTCTCCAGGATCTCGTGGGCGCGCAGCGGCAGGTCGCCCGGGTCGAAGGTCTGGCTGGGGAACGCCTTCCGCAGTCCCGCGGCGTCTTCGGCGAGCTGCTGGGCCGGAGCCTTCAGCCGGTCGGCGGACTGCCCGTGCCACAGCCCGTACTCGAGGCGGTGGAAGCCGCTGAAGTCCTTGTCGTCCACCCCGCCGGGCAGGCCGTCGGGGCGGCCGTTGATCTTCTGGTCGAAGTCCTCGAAGGTGCCGTAGGCGGCGCCGAGCGAGGAGTAGGTGCGGTGGGCGGTCAGCCAGTCGGTACGGGCGGCGTCGAGACGGCCGCCGGTGATGTCGTCGCTGAGCTTGCGGGTCTGGACGACGAGAGTGGCCAGACCCTGGTTCACATACGTCCTGTAGGCGGCGAGGGGCGCGGCGAGGTCCTTCTCCGAGACCGGGACGACGGCCCTGGCGCCCGCGCCGCCGCTCACGCGGACGGCCTCGGAGGTGACGGCCTCGCCCCCGGTGGGCACACAGCGCCAGGCGTAGCTGCCGCCCGCGACGGTGGCGACGAGGTCGCGGGTGGTGCCGGGGGCCAGGCCCTCGATCTCGCCGTAGACCGCGTGGCGGGCCGGGTCGATCAGGTACACCTCGGAGGTCTTGTCGCCGGTGTTGTGCATCCGGAAGGTCTGCCGACCGGGCTTGGGCCCGGTGAAGCCCTTGCCGCACTCGGTCTCGGAGACGGCCACGGTCTGGGCGCCGGCGGGCTTGGAGCCGCTCAGGGCGACGACCAGCCCGGCCACGACGGAGGGGACGGCGACGACGGCGACGGGGACCGCCCAGACGGCGCGCCGGGGGGCCCGGGCGGCGGACGGGGTCCGCGGTGCCCCGGCGGTGGGCTGCGGCCGCGCCTCGGCCGCCTCCGCCTCCTCCTTCGCCCTCACGTCTTCCTCCGCCCTCGGCGCGGACTTCGGCCGGGAGGCCGTGGCTCCGGCCCCCCGCACGCCGCGCACGAACAGCGTCATCACCACGGCGAGGTATCCGGCGTAGGCGACGGCCTGCAGCCACGTCATCGTGGGCGTCAGATTGAACACCCCCTGGATCAGGGTGCTGTACCAGGAGCCCGCGTCGACGCTGCCGCCGAGGTCGACGGCATAGGCGGTACCGCCGGGCAGGACCCCGCCCTCCTGCAGGTCGCGCAGACCGTAGCCGAGCACGCCGGCGGCGATCACGATGAGGACGGCGCCGGTCGCGGTGAAGAACCTGGTCAGGTTGATCTTCAGGACACGGCGGTACAGACCCCAGCACAGGCCCGCCGCGAGGACGAGTCCGATCCCGGCGCCCGCCATCGGGCCCGCGGACTCGCCGGCCGCACGTGCCGTGGTCCACAGGAACAGGGCGGTCTCCAGGCCCTCACGGCCCACCGCGAGGAACGAGGTGAGGATCAGCATGCCCGCGCCCATCGCGAGCGCGCCGGTGACCTTCTCCTTGATCTCGCCGGAGAGACTGCGGGCCGAGCGGCGCATCCAGAACACCATGGCGGTGACGAACGCGACGGCGATCACGCTGAGGGTGCCGCCGAACGCCTCCTGGGCCGTCGTGGACAGGGAGGCCGCGGTGAAGGTCAGGACCGCGCCGAAGCTCATGGCGAGGGCGATCGCGGCGAGGACGCCGGTCCACACCTGCGGCAGCCGGGACTTCGCACCTGCTCTGACAAGGGTCGCGACGAGGATGGAGACGATGAGTCCGCCTTCGAGCCCTTCCCTCAGTCCGATGAGAAAGCTCGGAAACGCGTCATCCCACATGCGGCCCTCCCCGGCACGCCCCCCGCCGCCGATCGCGCAGGTTAGCGAAGGCATACCTTACTAACGTCGAACCATCATGACGGCCGCCGCGTCATCGATTGACCATGAGAAGGTAATGGAACGGCAAAAGCACCGGCACGGCGAGGGATGTCGATTCATCCACGGTCCGCGGGATCGAGGTCAGGTCCGACACAGGCCACGTCGGCGCCGCGATCACCCGGGGCAATCCGGCCGACGGCCTGCCGGACGCGGCGGTGTCCGCAGGTCGGCGGCTCCGCTGGAAGGTGGCGTTCTCCCGGAATCAGGAACCGGACCGCGCGGCGCACATCACCCTCGCCCGGCGGTTCGCCGAGCTCGACGTCCAGGCCGGGCGCGGCAGCGCCTCACCGTCGGACTTCCCCGAGCGGGGCACCCACCGGAGACGGGGGCGGCGACAGCCGACGGGGACCCGCCCCGGACGCGGCGGGTCTCCGCACCACCTCGTCATCCACGGTCGGCCCGCGCGTAGTCCTGCGCCATGGGACCCGCGAAGTCCAGGACCACGACGGGCTCGTCGCCCTCGACCCACGCGTCGTGCCCGGCCGAGCACACGAAGACGTCGCCGGGTCCGACCTCCTCCTCGGCCCCGTCGTCCATGCGGATGCGCCGTCCGCCCGTCCACCCGGGACCGCCAGAGCGGGACCGGCGGGTAATCGCCGTTTCCGGCACGTCCGGCGGCAACCTGGGCTACATTCGAGCACCGCCGATGCCGCATCCATCGGCGACGGAGCAGGAAGGCTCGGGGGACGGCGCATGCGCGACTTCGGGAACGCCCGTCCGGCCGCCCCGGACCCGGTGTCAGGGCGCGCCATGACGGGCGGCCTCGCCGACAGCGTCTTCGACACGGCGCGTGGGGACCCGGGGCTTCCCCTGGTGGCACGCCGTAGCGACGACGGATCCTGGACACCCCTGTCGGCGGCCGGGCTACGGGACGAAGTGGCCGATCTGGCCAGGGGACTCGTCGCCTCCGGCATCCGCCCCGGCAACCGCGTGGCCATCATGGCGCGCACCCGCTACGAGTGGACTCGCCTCAGCTGCGCGCTGTGGGCGATCGGCGCGGAGGTGGTGCCGATCTACCCGACGTCCTCGCACGAACAGGTCGAGTGGATCCTGAGCGACGCCGGCTGCGTCGCGGTGGCCGTCGAGGACGAGCAGGGCGTGATGACCGTCGGCTCGGTGTGCGGCTCACTGCCCCGGCTGCGCCACGTCTGGCAACTGGACGCCGGCGCGCTGGACGACCTCGTGCGGCGTGGGCGCCCGGTCCCGGCCACGACCGTCGACTCGCTGCGCCGGATCGTGCTGCCGGACTCGACCGCGGTCCTCGCCTACACCTCGGGCACCGGCGGACGCCCTCGCGGGTGCGCGCTCAGCCACCGCAACCTGGCGAGCCCCTGCGACACGCTGCTGGCCGGCTGGGGTCACACCGCGGCACCGCCCGGTGAGCAGCCCTCCATCCTGGTCTTCCTGCCCTTCTCGCACGTGTACGGGCTGATGTTGCAGGGGCTGTGTCTGCGCGGCGGACTGCTGATGGGCCATGAACCCGAGCTGGACGCGGAAGCCCTGGCCGCGTCGTTGCTGACGTTCCGGCCCACCTACCTGTACGCGGTGCCGTACGTCTTCGAGAAGATGTACAAGACCTTCCTCCGCACCTCCCAGCAGGCCGGCCGGGGCGCACTGTTCGAGCGGGCCGTTCGCACCGCGCAGGACTACGCGCTGGCGGCCGAGCGGCAGCGGCTGGGCACCGGGCCCGGGCCCGGCATCGACCTGAGACTGCAGCACGCCCTGTACGACAAGGCCGTGTACCGCAAGCTGCGCGCCGCGCTGGGCGGACGGGTGTGCGGGGCGGTGTCCGGGGGGTCGCCGCTCAACCGCGAACTGGCGCTCTTCTACGCGGGTATCGGCATCTTCGTCCACGACGGGTACGGACTCACCGAGACGAGTGGCGGCATCACCGCCCAGCCGATCGGGCGGGAGAAGACCGGCACCGTGGGGCGCCCGCTTCCGGGTGTGGAGGTACGGGTGGCCGAGGACGGGGAGATCCTGGTGCGCGGCCCGTCGGTGTTCCAGGGGTATGTGGGTGACGCCCACAGCACCCGTGCGGCGCTGCGCGACGGCTGGCTGGCCACGGGCGACATCGGCCACCTGGACTCCGAGGGGTATCTGTCCATCACGGGCCGCAAGAAGGACATCATCGTCACGAGCGGCGGCAAGAGCGTGGCCCCGGCGGCGCTGGAGGAGCGGCTGCGGGTGCACCCGCTCATTCACCAGGCGGTGGTCGTGGGCGACAACCGGCCCTGCGTGGGCGCCCTGATCACGCTGGACCCGGAGTTCGTCGCGCACTGGCGCGGCGTCCTGTTCACCCACGGCGACGCTCCGGGCCGGGACGCCCGGGAGGAGAACGCGCTGCGGCAGGAGATCGCGCGTGCCGTGGCCGCCGCCAACAGCACGGTTTCGCGGTCCGAGTCGATTCGGGTCTTCCGGGTCCTGCCAGAGCCGTTCGACGTCGCGAGCGGTCTGCTGACGCCGTCGATGAAGCTGCGCCGGGACGCCATAGCCCGCCGGTACGCGGTCGAGATCGACGCCATGTACCAGTCGGCGTCGCGCGTTCCACGGGAGCGGCGGACGGAGGACCTGCCCGCCTGGGACGACTCCGACGACGTGTTCCGCCGCGTGCGGTAACCCCTTCCCCGGCGCGCCGTCTTCTGGGGATGCGCGCGCACGGCGGGGCAGCGCATGCTGACTGTGGTTACCGACCCGACGGCCGGGGACGAGGGCAGAGCGATGCGAGGGAGCATCGACGACGCGGGCAGCGCACCGGGCACGCCGGCCGCCGCGTTGACGCGCGCGGTGGCGGACGCTCTGCGTGCCGTGGGCGGTCTTGCGGGCGGCGTGTACCTGCGCTCCGAATCACCGGGCGTGCTGCGCCTGGCCGTGCTCTCCGGACTGCCCGCCAAACTCTTCCGACCGTGGTCGCGGCTGCACCAGGACCGGCCGTTCCCCGTCGCGGACGCCTTCCGGCTGGGCGTGCAGGTGGTGCTCACCGACGCCACGGAGACGATGCGGCGCTATCCGCAGCTCTCCGCCGGGCTCCCCTTCCGCTTCGGCTCGGTGTACGTGCCCGTGCGGTCCGGGGTGACGACGTACGGTGTGCTGACCGTACTGCGGCCCGCGGCGCCGTATGCGACCGGGGCACTGCCCGACCGCGGCCGGCTGACCGAGATCGCGAACCGGCTGGGTCACGCCCTGGCCGCCCTGGAGAAGGGCGGGGATCCGGTGGTGTGGGACGGGCCGCCGCTGTGTGCGCGGCCCCCGGTGGCCGCCCGGCCGCAGGGCCGCATCGGGCACTTCGTGTGGAACCCGGTGGACGGGACGGTCACCGCGGACGACACCTTCCGGGGGTTGACCGCGCGCTCCGCGGCCGATGTCCTGCGGTCTCCGGAGGCGCTCGCCCGGGTGGTCTCCCCCGACGACGCGCACCTGGTGCTGTCGGCCCTGCGTGAGACGGCCGCCGGCGGCTCGCCGGCGCGGCCGCTGCGGGTGCGGGCCGAGGACGGCGGGGAGCGGCTGCTGGAGTTCTGGACGGAGGGACCCGAACACGGGCCGCACCGGGTGGGCGGTCTTGTCATCGACCCGGGTCCCGGCCCGGCGGCGGAGGGCGCCACGGACCTGCTCCCGGACGGCGTGTTCGCGTTCGACCGGCTGGGCCTGATCACCTACGTCAATCCGCGGGCCGCCGGCCTGCTGCGTCGACCGCCGGCGGATCTGGTCGGCCGGCCGCTCCTGGAGGCCGTGCCGTGGCTCGACCGGCCCGCCTACGAGGACCATCTGCGAGCGGCCCTGCTGTCGTCGGAGCCGGTGCACTTCCAGGTCGAGCGCCCCACGACCGAGCCGCACGGAGAGCGGGACAGCGACTGGCTCACGCTGTCCGTCTATCCCGGCCCCGACGTGGTGACCTGCCGGGTGGTGCCACTCGGGCACACCGCGGAGGCGGCCTCGGTGGGCGAGACGGCGGCGACGGCCGCGGGAACGCTCGGCGCGCAGGGTGCCCTGGCCCCCGTGTACCGCCCGATCGTGCTCGCGATCGCGCTCTCCGAGGCATTGACGGCCCGTCAGGTCTCCGAGGTGGTGATGCGGGAGCTGCTGCCCGCGTTCGGGGGGCGCCATCTCGCGATCTACCTGCTGCACGAGCGGCATCTGTACCTGGCCTGGGAGACCGGCTTCCCACCGAGGTTCCTCGGGCAGTTCGAAGGGGTGGGGCTGGACGCCAAGCTGCCGGGCGTCGAGACCCTCACCACGGGCCGCCCCCTGTTCTTCGAGTCGATGGAGCAGCTGGAGGCCGACTATCCGGGCATCCCGCTGGACGCCGATGTCGGCTCGCGGGCCTTTCTGCCGCTGATCGCCTCCGGTCGGCCGGTCGGCTCCTGCATCCTCGGTTTCGAGCGGCCGCGGAGCTTCAGCTCCGAGGAGCGCACGGTGCTCACCGCGCTCGCCGGGCTCATCGCGCAGGCCCTGGAGCGGGCCCGCCGCTACGACTCCGAGGCTGCCCTGGCACGGGGTCTGCAGGAGGCCCTGCTGCCGCAGCGGCTGTCCACGCATCCCCGGGTGGAGACCGCGGGCCGCTACCTGCCGGGCACGCAGGGGATGGACGTGGGCGGCGACTGGTACGACGTGGTGGAGGCCGGGGACGGTCTTGCCCTGGTCATCGGCGATGTGCAGGGGCACGGGGTGCAGGCGGCGGCCACCATGGGTCAACTGCGCAGTGCGGTGAGGGCGTTCGCGCTCGGCGACCATCCCCCGGACCAGGTGATGAGCGGGACGAACCGGTTGCTCATCGGACTCGACCCGGGTCAGTTCGCGAGCTGCTGCTACATCCGTCTCGACCCGGTGACGGGGACCGCGTGCGCCGTGCGGGCCGGGCATCCGCAGCCGTTGCTGTGCCGTCCGGACGGGCGTACGGAGGTCCTCGACCTGCCCGGTGGGGTGGTGCTCGGGGTGGATCCGGAGGCCCGGTACCCGGTGACGTGGCTGCGGCTGGAGCCGGAGGCCGTGCTGGCGCTGTACACGGACGGATTGGTCGAGCGGCCGGGGGCGGACATCGACGAGGGGATCGGCGAACTGCGCGCGGCGCTCTCGCAGGAGTGGAAGGCGTCCGGCCGACGGGCCGGGCTCACCCTGGCGGAGCTCGGGGACCGGCTCACGGACCGGGCGCGGCGCGCCGCGGACCGGCCGGACGACATCGCGCTGCTGCTGGTGGCACGACGGGGCGGGGACGAGGGTGGGTAGGGCGGGTCGGTTTCGCCCCCCGCCACCGCACCGGCCCGTCCAGGATCCGGGCCTGCTGTTGACTCCGGTGCCGTGCCGGTGCGGTGATGCTCCTTGGTACGTCGGCACACCGTGAGGCGAGGACAGTCCATCGATGGCTCTGCAGATCAGCGCGACCAATCCGGAGCACCCCGCGCTCCTGCTCGAACTGCCCTGGCAGCTCCCCCTGGAGGAGTGGCCGGAGCATCACCTCGTACCGCTGCCCCGCGGTATCTCCCGGCACGTGGTGCGCTATGCGCGCGCCGGCACGGAGGTCGTGGCCGTCAAGGAACTCGCCGAGCGGCCCGCGGTGCGGGAGTTCGAGCTGCTGCGGAACCTCGACCGGCTCGGCATCCCGGCCGTTGACCCGCTCGCCGTGGTCACCGGCCGTACCGGCAAGGACGGCGAGCCCCTGGAGCCGGTGCTGATCACCCGGCATCTGCGCGGGTCGATGCCGTACCGCTCGATGTTCGAGACGACCATGCGGCCCGCCACCATGTACCGGCTGATGGACGCGCTCGCCGTGCTGCTGGTCCGGCTGCATCTGGCGGGGTTCGCCTGGGGGGACTGCTCGCTGTCCAACACGCTGTTCCGGCGCGACGCGGGCGCCTTCGCCGCGTACCTGGTGGACGCCGAGACCGGCGACCTGCACCCCCGGCTGAGCCCCGGGCAGCGCGAGTACGACCTCGATCTGGCGCGCGTCAACATCAGCGGCGAGCTGCTCGACCTGGAGGCTTCCGGGGCACTGCACCCGTCCGTCGATCCGATCGAGTTCGGCACGGAGATCTGCGCGCGGTACTCGAGTCTGTGGGACGAGCTGACCCGCACCTCGGTGTACCCGGCGGGCAAGCACCACTACATCGACCGCCGTGTCCGACGCCTGAACGACCTCGGATTCGACGTGGCCGAGATGCAGATCTCGCACTCCTCCCACGGCGACACCGTCAGCTTCGTGCCGAAGGTCGTCGACGCCGGGCACCACCAGCGCCAACTGCTCCGGCTGACGGGGCTCGACACCGAGGAGAACCAGGCACGGCGGCTGCTGAACGACCTGGAGAGCTGGATGGCCACCCAGGACGACTACGCGCCCGGCGACCCCCTCGCCGCCCGGCCCGAGGTGCTCGCCCACCGCTGGGTGCGGGACGTGTTCCGGCCCGCCGTGCGGGCGGTGCCGCCGGAGCTTCGGAGGTCGATGGATCCGGCGGAGCTGTACCACGAGGTGCTGGAACACCGGTGGTATCTGTCGGAGCGGGCCCAGCACGACATCGGTCTGGACACCGCCGTGAAGGATTACGTGGAGAACATCCTGCACAAGGTCCACGAGACGCCGGCCGATCCTCAGGACGAAGCGCAGGACGAAGAGGCGGACGGTCCCGTTCGACCTTCGTGAGCGGCCCGCGGCCGGCGTTGCGATGATGATCCGCAGGGCCCGGCCGGGTCGTCGCCGGCCGCACGTCGACAGGCAGGAGAACCACACATGACCGCCACCCGTGGAACGTCCGTGGACATCCCCACCGAGGACGGGACCGCAGACGCGTACCTGGCTCACCCGGACGACGGCAGCCCCCACCCCGCGGTCCTGCTCTACATGGACGCCTTCGGACTGCGCCCGAACCTGAGGAAGATGGCGGACCGCCTCGCCGGGCACGGCTACACGGTCCTGGTGCCGAACGTCTTCTACCGTCACGGGCGGTCGCCCGTGGTCGAGCTCCCCGAGTTCATCGACACGGACGCCCGCCCCGAGCTGTTCCGGAAGGTCATGCCGCTCATCGGGTCGGTGACGCCCGAGCGGGTCGAGCGTGACGCCGGCTCGTATCTGGGCTGGCTCGCCGACTGCCCGCAGGCCGCCGACGGCCCGGTCGGTGTCGCGGGCTACTGCATGGGCGCCCGCCTGGCTCTGCGCACGGCCGGCACGCATCCGGAGCGCGTCGCGGCCGTGGCGGGCTTCCACGGCGGGCAGCTGGCGACGGACTCGCCGGAGAGCCCGCATCTGGTGGCCGACCGCATCACCGCCGAGGCGTACTTCGGACACGCCGACCGGGACCACTCCCTGCCGCCCGAGCAGATCGAGCGGCTGGAGAAGGCACTCACCGAGGCGGGCGTGCGGCACCGCTGCGAGGTCTACCCGGGCGCACCGCACGGCTACACCCAGGCGGACACCTCCAGCTACGACGCCGACGCGGCGGAACGGCACTGGCGGGAGCTGCTGGCCCTCTTCGACCGCGCCCTGTGAGCCGCAGCCCGTGTCACAGCCCCGGCCGGGCGACATCGCCCGGCCGCGCCCTGTGACACGGGCTCTCAGGCGGGCGGTACGACCGCCACCGGGCAGGGCGCGTGGTGCAGCAGCGCGTGCGCCACCGAGCCGATGCGGGGCCCCACCGCCCGGGCGGCACGGCGTCCCGCCACCACGAGCTGGGCGTCGCCGGCCGCGGAGAGCAGTACCTGGGCCGCGCTGCCCATCTCCACGTGCTCGGTCACCGGCACGTCGGGGTAGCGGCCCCGCCAGGGGCGCAGCGCCTCGTCGAGCGCCCTCCGCTCGAGCGGTTCAAGTCCCCCGGCCTCGTCGAGAAGCTCGAGCGAGCCGGGACTGTAGGCGAACACCGGTGGCAGGCTCCAGGCGCGTACGACGCGGAGGGTGGCGCCCCGGGCGGCGGCCGTGGCGAACGCGAAGGCGAGCGTGGGCGCACTGTCGTCCGGCCCTCCGTGCTGTCCCACCACGATGTCGCGGCCCGCCGCCTCGGCCGCGGGCCGGTCGGCGGCGCGTACCAGCACCACGGGCCGGTTGGACTCGGCGATCACCTGCCGGCCGACGGAGCCGATCAGGAACCCGACGACCGCGCCGTGCCCGCGGGACCCCAGCGCCAGCAGTTCGGCCGTGGCCGCCTCGGCGACCAGTGTCGCCACGGGCGCGCCCTGGAGCGCCTCGGCGGTCACGGTCAGCTCCGGGTGCCGCCCGGTGAGCGTGGCCCGGGCGGCGTCCACGACCTGACGGGCCCATCGGGCCCGGGCGTCCTCATCGGCCGCCAGGGCGACGTCCGGCGCCTGCCACTGCCAGGCGTGGACGATCCTGAGCGGCAGGCCCCGGCGCACGGCCTCCCGGCCCGCCCAGGCCGCCGCGGCGGTGCTCTCCGGCGATCCGTCCACTCCCACGGTGATCGGGCGGGTCATCCGCGGCCTTCCTCTCGCTGCTCCGACGAAGGTGATCCTGCCACCGACCGGCTGCTCACCGGGTTCGGAAGCGAAACCGGACCATCGAACATACGATGGGCGGGACGCGGATGAGCTCGGGGTGGGAGACCTTATGGCACAGGCTGCGGGGGCAGCTGCACGGACCGTCATCCTGACCGTGGACGACGACCCCGGAGTGTCGCGTGCCGTGGCGCGTGACCTGCGCCGCAGGTACGGCGAGTCGTACCGCGTCGTGCGCGCCGAGTCCGGTGAGAGCGGTCTGGAGACGCTGCGGGAGCTGAAGCTGCGCGGCGACCTGGTGGCCGTGATCCTGGCCGATTACCGGATGCCGCAGATGAACGGCATCGAGTTCCTGGAACAGGCCCTGGACGTCTACCCGGGCGCACGGCGGGTGCTGCTGACCGCGTACGCGGACACCAACGCGGCCATCGACGCGATCAACGTGATCGATCTGGACCACTATCTGCTCAAGCCGTGGGATCCGCCGGAGGAAAAGCTCTACCCGGTCCTGGACGATCTGCTGGAGGCGTGGCGGACTTCCGACCACCGGCCGGTCCCCGTCACGAAGGTGGTCGGGCACCGCTGGTCGGCGCGCTCGTCGGACGTGCGGGAGTTCCTCGCCCGCAACCAGGTGCCCTACCGCTGGTACTCGGTCGGGACCCCGGAGGGCCAGCGGCTGCTGGCGGCGGCCGGGCAGGACGGGGAGCGGCTGCCGCTCGTCGTCACCCCGGACGGCACGCCGCTGCTCGAGCCGGAGGACCCGGAACTGGCCGCGCACGTGGGCCTGGCGACGACGCCGACCTCGGAGTTCTACGACCTGGTCGTGATCGGCGGCGGGCCCGCCGGGCTGGGTGCGGCGGTGTACGGGGCGTCGGAGGGGCTGCGGACACTGCTCGTGGAGCGGTCCGCGACCGGCGGCCAGGCCGGGCAGAGTTCCCGGATCGAGAACTACCTCGGCTTCCCCGACGGAGTGTCGGGCGCACAGCTGACGGACCGGGCGCGCCGGCAGGCGAAGAAGTTCGGCGCGGAGATCCTCACCGCGCGCCAGGTGTCCGCCCTCGAGGTCAACGGTGCCGCGCGTATCGTGCGGTTCTCGGACGGGTCCGCGATCGGCGCGCACAGCGTCATCCTGGCGACCGGCGTGTCCTACCGGCAGCTCGAGGCGCCGGGGCTCGCCCAGTTGACGGGCTGTGGGGTGTTCTACGGTTCGGCGCTGACGGAGGCGCCGGCCTGTTCCGGGTTCGACGTGTACATCGTGGGTGGTGCCAACTCGGCGGGCCAGGCGGCGATGTACCTCTCGCGGGGCTGCAAGTCGGTCACCCTGCTGGTACGGGGCGAGTCGCTGTCGGCGTCGATGTCGCACTACCTGATCCAGCAGATCGAGGAGGCTCCGAACATCCACGTCCGCACCCGCACCGTGGTGGACGCGGCGCACGGCTCGGACCATCTGGAGAAGCTGACGCTGCGGGACGTGGCGAGTGGGCAGACCGAACTCGTCGACGCGCAGTGGCTCTTCGTGTTCATCGGGGCGGCGCCGCTGACCGACTGGCTGGAAGGGACGGTGCTGCGGGACGAGAGTGGGTTCATCCCGACCGGACCCGACATGACGAGCGACGGGCAGCCGCCGAAGGGCTGGGAGCTGGACCGGCCCCCGTACCACCTGGAGACCAACGTCCCGGGTGTGTTCGTGGCGGGCGACGCGCGCGCCGAGTCCGCGAAGCGGGTCGCCTCCGCGGTGGGCGAGGGAGCGATGGCCGTGATGCTCGTCCACCGGTATCTGGAGCAGTCATGAACCCACGACGCGGGGAGCGGCGATGAGCGGCCGGCCGATGGCGTGCGACCGGGCAGAGCTGAAGACGCTCTTCCTGTTCGAGAAGCTGGACGACGAGCAGCTGGCGCGACTGTGCCGGGAAGGGCGAGTGGAGGAGTTCGACCCCGGCCCGGTCTACACCGAGGGCGAGCCCGCCACCTGCTTCTTCGTCCTCCTCCAAGGGACGGTCGTGCTGTCGCGGCGGGTCGGCTCCGACGACGTGGAGGTCAACCGGACTTCGCAGCGCGGTGTGTACGCGGGCGCCTTCCAGGCGTATCTGGGCGACCGGGCCGCGGCTTCGTACAGCGGGTCGATGCGGGTCACCGAACCCTCGCGGTTCTTCGTCCTGCCCGCGGACACGTTCGCCTCGATCATGCGGGACTGGTTCCCGATGGCGGTGCACCTGCTGGAGGGGCTGTTCTTCGGTACCAGGAACACCCAGCAGGTCATCAACCAGCGGGAGCGGCTGCTGGCGCTCGGCTCGCTGTCCGCGGGTCTCACCCATGAACTGAACAACCCGGCCGCGGCGGCCGTGCGCGCCACCTCGGCGCTGCGCGAGCGGGTCGCCGGGATGCGGCACAAGCTGGGCGTGATCGCCGCCGGACGCTACGAGCCGGACACGCTGCTCACCCTGGTCGACATCCAGGAGCGGACGGCGGAACAGGTCGCCAAGGCCGCGCCGGTCAGCCCGCTGGAGGCGGCCGACCGGGAGGACGCGATCAGCGACTGGCTGGACGACCACGGGATCGACGGCGGCTGGCAGCTCGCGCCGACGTTCGTGCAGGCCGGCCTGGACACCGACTGGCTGGACCAGGTGGCGGCGGCCGTCGACGAGCGGACGCTGGAGGGCGCGGTCCGCTGGCTCAACTACACGGTCGAGACCGAGTTGCTGATGAACGAGATCGAGGACTCCACCACCCGGGTCTCCACACTCGTCAACGCGGCCCGGCAGTACTCCCAGCTCGACCGGGCGCCGTACCGGACGGCCGATGTGCACGAACTCCTCGACAGCACCCTGATGATGCTGTCGGGGAAGATCGGCGGACGGATCACCGTCGTCAAGGACTACGACCGGTCCCTGCCGGACATCCCCGCCTATCCCGCCGAGTTGAACCAGGTGTGGACCAACCTCATCGACAACGCGGCGTCGGCCATGAACGACGCGGGCGGGGAGGGCACGCTGACCGTGCGGACGGCCCTCGACCATGACCGGCTGCTCGTGGAGTTCCGCGACACGGGGCCGGGCGTGCCGGAGGAGATCCGCGACCGCATCTTCGATCCGTTCTTCACGACGAAGCCGGTCGGCCAGGGAACCGGGCTCGGCCTGGACATCTCCTGGCGCATCGTCGTCAACAAGCACCACGGCAGTCTGAGCGTGCGGTCCGGACCGGGCGACACGCGGTTCCAGGTGCGGCTGCCGCTCACCGCCGTGGATGCCGTGGATTCCGAGACAGGTCCGGAGGCGTCGTCATGAGCGCGGTGCAGGGCATCGACCCGAGTGTCCCGCCGAGCGGCACCGGGTGCGTGGAGTGCGATGCGGCGGGCGGATGGTGGTTCCATCTGCGACGGTGCGCGCAGTGCGGGCACGTCGGGTGCTGCGACGACTCGCCCGCGAAGCACGCGACCGCGCACTTCCATGCCACCGGGCATCCGGTGATCCGCAGTTTCGAGCCGGGTGAGGACTGGTTCTGGAACTACGAGACGTCCGAGTTGTACGAGGCCGGGCCCGAGCTGGCTCCCCCGCTCTCTCATCCCGAGGATCAGCCCGCACCGGGACCGCGGGGAAGGGTCCCGGCCGACTGGATGGAGACCCTCCGCTAGCCGAGCCGTCCCGTGCGGGGCGCCCGGTGGCGGCGCAGCGGCCCCGCGTGCAGCGGTGTGGTGTGCCAGTGGGCGGTGAACGTGCCCGTGGCCGGCGTGCCCGTGATCGTCAGGCGGTGCGGGGTCTCCAGGAACAGTACGTCGGCGATCAGGGTGTCCGGGGTCGTCCAGCCGCCGGTCGTCGCGGTCGGAAGCGGGTTCTCCTCGACGGCCCAGGTGGAGCCCGGGAGACGGAGTACCAGGCGGTCCTCGCCCTCGACCAGGGAGAGTCTCCAGGTGCCGTCCTGCGAAGCGACCTCGACCGCCGTCAGCGTCGGCTGCGCCGGGCAGTGCCCGCCCTCGGGGGTCAGGCGGACACCCGACCGGGCCGTGGGTTCGGCGTCCGCAACGGCCGGGGGCAGGGCGAGGCGGTCGAGGCGGTACCGGAGTGCCTTGTCCTCGTCGTCGCGGTCGGTGAGCGGGGCGGGGCCGAAGGCGGGCAGCAGATGGCTCCACATCGCGTCCAGCAGCCGCTGCATCTGCTCGGTCGCCGCCGTCGTGGCGATCACCGCGTCGTACTCGGGCAGGACGACACAGAACTGGCCGTACGCCCCGTCGCCCCGGTACCCGTGCCGCGCCCTCCAGAACTGGAAGCCGTATCCCTGCTCCCAGTCCGGCACGGGGTCCCCGGCTCTGAAACCGGCGGTGGCGATGTGCGGGCGCGTCGCCTCCGCGACCCAGGAGGACGGCAGCAGGCGCCTGCCCTCCCAGACGCCGTCCTGGAGGTACAGCAGGCCGAGGCGGGCGATCGCGTCCGTGGCGGCGTGCAGACCGGTGAATCCCATGTCGCGGCCGCGCGGATACTGCACCCAGGCGGCCTCCCCGACGCCGAGCGGGTCGAGGAGCCTCGGGCGCAGGTACTCGGTCAGTGACTGGCCGCACTGCCGCTGCACGATCGCGGCGAGCGTGTACGTCGCGGGCTGGTTGTAGGCGAAGACCGTGCCGGGGTCCCGGTCCGGCGGGATCAGCAGGAAGCCGCGCACGGGCTCCGCACGGTCGAGTGCCAGTGCCTCGGTCCAGGTCTCGGCGAGGTGGCCGCTCGCCATGGACGCCACGTGGCGGACCAGCATGGCGCGGCTGCGCGGGTCGGTGATGTCCGCCTCGAACTCGGGGAAGTACGAGATCACGGGCGCGTCGAGGTCGAGAAGGCCCTCGGCGGCGGCCAGCCCGGCGGCGGTCGAGGTGAAGCTCTTGCTGAGCGAGTACAGCAGGTGGGGGCGGTCGGCGGTGTACGGCGCCCACCAGCCGGAGGCGACGACACGGCCGTGGCGCAGGATCATCAGGCTGTGCGGCTCGATGTCCGGAGCGGTCTCCAGCGCGTCGAGGAACGCCTGGATGCCGAGGGCGTCGACCCCCTGTTCCGCGGGTGTGCTGAGGGGCAACGGGCGGACACTCATCGGACGGCCTCCTGCACGGTGTCGGCGGCTGGTCGGTCGGCAGCCGGCCGGGCTCCCGGTGACGGCCGCCGACCGGACGGCTGATCGCTGCATGTGCCATCCTTCCGCCTCCGCGCGGTGGGTGTCCACGGTGTCGTCGGACGGGTCTGGTCGGCCAGTTTTCGTCCCTGCCAACCGGGAACCCGCGCTTTATGGTGCGAATCGGATACACGATGATGACCGAACAGGCGGGCCCGCGGGAACTCGTCGACCATGTGGTGCGGGCCGAGGAGGCCGGGTTCGACTTCTCCGTGAGCTCCGACCACTACTTCCCGTGGCTTCGGGAGCAGGGGCACGCCCCGTACGCGTGGAGCGTGCTGGGCGCCGCTGCCCAGGCCACCTCGCACATCCCGCTGATGACGTACGTGACCTGTCCGACCGTCCGCTACCACCCGGCGGTGGTGGCCCAGAAGGCGGCGACGATGCAGTTGCTGTCGCGGGGCCGCTTCCGGCTGGGGCTCGGCGCCGGGGAGAACCTCAACGAGCACGTGGTGGGCCGGGGCTGGCCCTCGGTCGAGGTGCGGCACGAGATGCTGGAAGAGGCGATCGGCATCATCCGCGAGCTGTTCGGCGGAGGCCATGTCAGCCGCCGGGGCGATCACTTCAGCGTGGACTCGGCGCGGCTGTGGGACCTGCCGGACGAGCCGGTGCAGATCGGTGTCGCCGTCTCCGGCGAGCGGTCGTGCGCGCTCGCGGGCCGGCTCGCCGATCTGGTCATCTCCACGGAGCCGAAGCAGGAGCTGCTGACCGCGTTCGACCGGCACGGCGGCGAGGGCAAGCCGCGGGTCGGGCAGTTGCCGGTCTGCTACGACCGGGACCGGGACGCGGCGATCCAGCGGGCACACGAGCAGTTCCGCTGGTTCGGCTCCGGCTGGAAGGTCAACTCCGAGCTGCCGCATCCGGATTCGTTCGCCTCGGCCACCCAGTTCGTCACGCCCGACGACGTGGCTTCCGCCATTCCGTGCGGCGACGACCCGGCGGACTTCGTGGAGGCCGTACGGCCCTATGCCGAGGCCGGGTTCACGGAGATCGCGCTGGTGCAGATCGGCGGCGAGTCCCAGCCGGAGTACATCGACTGGTCGAGCAAGGAGCTTCTGCCGGCCCTGCGGGAGGCCCTCGGCCGAGGCCGTGACCACGGGGGCGGTCACGCGTAACGGCGCCTGCCCGGGGCGGGGTTGACGGTACGCCGCCATAATGGCCGGGTGATCGACTCCTCTCCCGCCCTCGTTCCCCCGTCCGAGCCGCGCGTTCCCGTCGTCATCGTCGGCGCCGGTCCCGCCGGGCTGACGCTCGCCAACATCCTGCGGGACGCCTCCGTCGACTGTGTCGTCCTGGAGGCGGAGAGCAGGGAGTTCATCGAACAGCAGCCCCGGGCGGGGTTCCTCGAGGAGCGGGCCGTACGGGCGCTCGAGCGGCACGGGCTGGCCGGACGGCTGCTGGAGACGGCGCAGACGCACAGCGCGTGCGAGTTCCGCGTCGACGGGGAGCGGCTGCGGTTCCCGTACACGGAGATTTCCGGCCACCACCACTTCGTCTACCCCCAACCGCTGCTCGTCACCGATCTCGTGCGCGCGTACGCGGATGTCAAGGGGGGAGACATACGGTTCGGTGTGCGGGACGTGGAGGTCCACGGCATCGACTCGGAGAATCCGTCCGTGTCGTACACGGATCCGGTCTCCGGTGAGCAGCGGCGGATCGCCTGCGAGGTGATCGCCGGCTGCGACGGCGCCCGCGGTGTCACCCGGGGCGCCCTGCCGCCGGAGCGCGCGCGCCTCGCGCGGCTCGACTACGGGGTCGGGTGGCTGGCGCTGCTCGCCGAGGCGCCGCCGTCGTCGGACTGCGTGGTCTTCGGGGTCCATCCGCGCGGTTTCGCCGCCCACATGGCGCGCAGCCCGCAGGTCACCCGCTACTACCTCGAGGTTCCGCCCGGTGACGACCCGGAGAACTGGTCGCACGACCGTGTCTGGTCCGAGCTGCGCGCACGGCTGTCCGTGGCGGGGGCGCCCCCACCGGCCGAGGGACGGCTGATCGAGAAGCGCGTGCTGGACATGCACAACTACGTGGTCCAGCCGATGGCGTACGGGCGGCTGTTCCTCGCGGGCGACGCCGCACACCTGGTCGCCCCGATCGCGGCGAAGGGCATGAACCTCGCCCTGTACGACGCGTTGCTGCTCGCGGAGGCGCTCATCGCCCACCACCGCACGGGCGACACCGGCCGCCTGCGGGGCTATTCGGCGGCCTGCCTGCGGCGGGTGTGGCAGTACCAGGAGTTCTCCGAGTGGTTCGCGGAGCTGCTGCACGGGCCGTCGTCGGGCGATCCGTTCCGCGCGGGCAGCGCCGTCGCCCGGCTGCGGCGGCTGTTCGACTCCCCTGCCGCGGCGGCCGCGTTCGCGGAGTCGTACATCGGTTCGGCCGTCGCGGTAACCGACGGTAAACTACCGACCAGTAGCGACGGGGCGTTGTTTTCGCACGTGTGAGCGGTGCCGGACGGTCCGGCGAAATCCGGTTCGCAGAAAATCGCCTTTCTTTGAACACCCACCGTCACGCCCACCGTACATCCGGGAAAGGGAGAGTCCGGTGCGCTGCGAGGGATGACGATGGACCACGGGCAGGTCTCGGCACAGGAGTTGGTCGCCGGACGGTACCGGACGCTCGAAGTGGTCCACCGTGAGGAGGGGCGCACCGTCTGGCTCGGCCAGGACGTGGAACTCGGGCGGCCGGTCACCCTCACCGAGTCGCGGCTGGCGCCGCTGCGTCCCGAGGTCACCTCGCGCCGCACGATCGCCCGGGTCCTGCGCGAGTCGGAGGCCATGGAGCTGCTGTGCCCCGGCCGGATCGCCACCGTCCTCGACGCGGTCGACGACAACGGTGTCCTGTGGACCGTGACGGGACGGGTCGACGGCACGCCTCTGGGGGAGATCCTGGATCGCGGGCCGCTGAACCACGTGCGTGCCGCCCGTATCGGCCTCGGGATCCTCGACGTCCTGGAGGCCGCCCACCGCCGGGGCGTCACCCACGGGGACCTGAGCCCCGGGCAGGTGTTCGTGCAGGAGGGAGGACAGGTCGTGGTGGCCGGGTTCGGACTGATCGGTTCGTCCGTCACCCAGCGGGTCACCGCCCCGTCGTACGCCTCCCCCGAACAGGCCCGCGGCTCGAGCGCCGGTCCGGCGGCGGACCAGTGGGCGCTCGGTGCGCTGCTGTACGCGATGGTCGAGGGCCGTCCGCCGGTCCGGGACCGCGGCCCGGCCGAGGCGACCCTGCGCGCCGTGGACCGGCTGCCGCTGCGCCCCCCGCTGAGCGCCGGGCCACTGGCCCCGGCCATCACGGGGCTGCTGCGCCGGGACGCCCTGGAGCGGGTACCTGAGTCCGCGGTGCGTACCTCCCTGGTGCGCATCGTGCGCGACGACCTCGACGAGCCCACCCAGGAGACACTGGTGCCGCGCCTGAGGGGGGCGTGGCTGGTCGCCCACGGGGCGGGCCGGGCCTGGAGCAGACCGGCCGTGCGCCGGTCGGTGCTGGTGGGGGCGGGGCTGGTGGTCGTAGCCTCCTCGGTCGCCATCCTCGTCGCGGCGGGCGGCTCGGAACGGGGCGGTGCGTCGGCGACCGGGGCGGAGCCGTCGCGCTCCCTCGCTCCCTCGCGGTCGGCCACGGCGTCCGGGAACGGCACCGGCGGCACGACCCTGCCTTCCGCGGCGAGTACGCCACCGAGACCGTCCGTGCCGCCGTCGCCGCCCGCCACCGAGAACCCGGCGACGACCTTCCGCCGCTACGACGCGCCGGAGGGCTTCTCCATCGACCTGCCGCAGGGCTGGAAGCCCGTTCAGACCTACGACGCAGCCGAGGGCACCTACCGGGTCACGTTCGGCGCGAGCGGGGACCCTCGCACGCTCGCGGTCACCTACAGCGTGCGGCTCGGTACGGATCCCGTCGCCGTGTGGCGGAAACTGGAGCCGTCGCTGAAGAGCGCGTACGCCGGCTACGAACGGGTGGGCGACATCCGCGCCGTGACCTACCAGGGCCACCAGGGTGCCGACATGGTGTGGCTGTCCACGGTGAACGGCGTCCGGGTGAGCACCTTCGGCCGGGGCTTCCTCCTCGGCGACGGCCGCGGCTGCTCCCTGCGCTGGACGACCCCGGCGGCGGACGCGCAGAGCACCGCGAACAAGCAGGCACTGGACGTGTTCCTGAGAACGTTCCGGCCGCCGGCGGCATGAGAAGGGTCTGCATCCGGCGTCGAGCCGAGCGGGGGAAGCGGTGAGGGGGGCTCGGGACGAAATCGGTCGCCCACTGGCGGCCGTTGCGCACGTACCGCAGGAAGCTGCGGCGCGTCCGCTCCTCGGTGGACCCGTCGATGCGGCAGCCGTGGCGCACGCTCGCCGACCGTGCCCCGCATCTGCTGCCGGGGCCCCGCAGGAGGACCGGGCGGCGCCGCCGACCCGTGCGGATCCGTTCCGCCGCGCCGGCTCCACGGTTCTCAGCGGCATTCCGGGGGCCGGCGTTCGGGTACGCGTCCGGCCAGCCACCGGGCGATCGACTCGGCTATGGGCTGGCCGGTTTCCAGTTCGACGAAGCCGAACTGGCCGCCCTGGTTGCACTCCAGGAACCACCACACGCCCTCCTCGTCCTCGGCGAAGTCGAAGGCGGCGTACGCGAGGCCGGACAGGCGCAGGTACTCGTGGACCGACTTCACGATGCGGTCGGGTACCGCGGTGGGTTCCCAGGAGTGCTCGGAGTCACCGAACCGGCCGTCCACCTGCCCGGGCGCCGCTGTCTTGCGGGCGCCGAACAGCCGCGCGCCGACGCATGTCAGCCGGATGTCGGCACGCTTGGGGACGTAGCGCTGCAGCAGGGCGGGGCCGGCCGCGACGGCGGAGAAGTCGGCGTCCGGCCCGATCAGGGTCGTCGGCAGGGCCAGCCCGGGGTCGTCCTGCGGCGGCCCGGACGCGGACTTCACCACCACGTCCCGGTACTCCTCGGCGAACTGCTGCGCCACGCGCGGAGCGGTGGTGACGACGGTCGGCGGCACGGCGAAGTCGCTGAGGTGGGCGATCCGCAGCTGCCACGGCTTGTAACGTGCCTGCTCGGCACTGCGGGGGTGGTTCATCCACCGTGTCGAGGCCGAGTAGAGCATGCCGTACAGGGCCTGGCGGGTCTCCGCGGTCAGCCAGGGCGAGGGCTCCGCGGCGTGGGCGGCCGGTTCGCCGGGCCGGCGCACCCACACCGAGCGCAGGCCCCCCATGCTCAGGACGTGCCCGCCCACCGACAGATGGCCGTCGAAGTCGCCGTGGGCGTAGTCGGCCGACAGCACCGCCCTGCCGGGGAGGTCGGCGGGGTCGAGACGCATCACGGGCACGGCCCGCTCGTGCAGCTCGGCCACCACCATGTCGGCCGTCACGTCCTCGTCCGACGTGAGGATGAGAACCGTCATCCGGTCCGTGCCGTCAGTCGTCGAAATGGGTCTGGGAACCGGCCGTCGACGTGGTCGTGCCGACCGCCAGCAGCAGTGCACGGTCGCTGACGGCGGGACGCCCGTCCGGGAGCACGTTCAGCTGCCGCGAGGGATCGAAGCGGTACGGCGTCACCATGACCTGAACCCCCTTGGGGACGGCGTAGTTGAGGGTGAACGGTCGCACGTGAAACCTCCACGGTCTTGGGTTGCCACTTCCCAAATCTTTACGTCTTCCCCCCGTAAGGAATTCATCACTTTCCGACACATCGGGGTGAAGGTCGTCACATACCCGAGAGGCAACCGCTTGACGTCACGGGGCGTCCCGGCAAGCGGGATGCGCACTGTCAGTGCCCTCGGCGACAATGCGGGGTAAAGATCATCTCGAAGCAGTCTCGCCCCGGGCGGGACGATCGTCCGCCCGCCCAGGAAAGGCCGACCCACCATGACGCGCCCTCGGCTCAGTTCCCGTGCTGCCGAAGTGCTGCGCCTGATCATGGACCAGCGCCGGGCGGTCTTCCTGACCGTGCATGCCAACGGGCGCCGCCGGTACGGCTACTGGCAGGCCGACGGCCGCCCCGTGGCCCTGCCGACCGACGAGTGCGACGCGTTGTACGCGGCCGGGCGGATCGTGCTCGGCGACCCGGTGGTCGACCGGTCGAAGACCGTCTACCGAGTCCGGGCCGCCGCACGCGGCACATCCCGCGCGCCCCGTTCCGCCCTGACGGCGTGAGGGCGTGGCCCTACCAGCGCTCCTCGACCTGCTCCTTGATGCGCCGGTCGTACAGGTCCCGGATCGCGTCGAGCGTCTCCCGCGACAGCGGGGGCAGCTTCGCGACCGCCGCGTTGGCGCGGGCCTGGTCGGCCGAGCGGGCCCCGGGGATCACCGAGGTCACGCCGGGCTGCTGGACGATCCAGGCGAGCGCCAGCTGGGCCGGGGTGCAGCCCTCCGGCGCGAGCGCGGCGAACTCGGCCGCCGCCTCGACACCGGCGGCGAAGTCGACACCGGAGAAGGTCTCGCCCTGGTCGAAGGCCTCACCGTGCCGGTTGAAGGAGCGGTGGTCGTTCGGGGCGAAGACCGTGTCCCTGGTGTACTTCCCCGACAGCAGACCGGAGGCGAGCGGCACCCTGGCGATGATGCCCACGCCGGCCTCCCGCGCCGCCGGGAGGACCTCGCGCAGCGGCTTCATGCGGAACGGGTTGAGGATGATCTGCACGCTCGCCACGTTCGGGCGCGCGATCGCGGTCAGCGCCTGCGCGCAGGTCTCGACGCTCACCCCGTACGCGGCGACGCGGCCCTCCTCGACCAGGGTGTCCAGGGCGTCGTACACCTCGTCGGAGGAGTAGACGGGCGTGGGCGGACAGTGCAGCTGCACCAGGTCGATGCGGTCGACGCCGAGGTTGCGGCGGGAGCGGTCGTTCCAGACCCGGAAGTTGTCGAGGACGTAGTTCTCGGGGATCTGGTCGACGCGCCGGCCCATCTTGGTCGCCACCAGCACGTGCAGGTCGGGCCTGCCGAGCAGGAAGGCGGCGATGGTCTGTTCGCTGCGCCCGTCGCCGTAGACATCGGCGGTGTCGAAGAAGGTCACCCCGGACTCGGCCGCCGCCTCCAGCACCTCGTGGGCGTCCTTGTCGTCGACGTCGCCCCAGTCGGCGCCCAGTTGCCAGGTGCCGAGGCCGATCACCGACGCGTGCTGCCCCGACCTGCGGAATTCTCGCTCTTCCATGCGGTCAGTCTGTCATCCGGGCCCGTCCGGACGCAGGACGCCCCACCTGCACCGGACACCTCTCCATCACTCATACGGGTGAATCGATGTGACGGAAGGGGGACACGTGTCAATCGGTGTCTACGGTGGCGACATGACCGAACCACCAGCGGGTCCCTCTCCCGTCATAGGCGGCGGGGACGCCTCCTGGACGCGCCGGGGATTCCTGCTCACCGCCGCCTCGCTGGCCGCCGTCTCCCCGGCCCTGACGCAGGTCACCGCCGCCGCCGACGAACTCCCCGGATTCCCGCCGGACGTCGATCTGTACCGCACGGCGTACCGCAACTGGGTCGGGGAGATCACCGCCGAGGGACTGTGGGCCTGTGCGCCGAGGGACGCACGTGAGGCCGTGGACGTGGTCAACTGGGCCCGGAGGCAGGGCTGGGCGGTCCGCGCCCGTGGCTGCTCCCACGGCTGGTCGCCCCTGACGATCCCCGCCGGCACCGGGCCCGGGTCATCCGTTCTGCTCATGGACACCGCCGCCCATCTCACGGGGCTGTCACTGGAATCCACCGATCCGGCCGCCGTCCGGGTCGGCACCGGCGTCACCCTCGAGGCCCTGCTCGGCTTCCTGGAGGACCACGGCCTGGGCCTGACGGCGACACCGGCGCCCGGCGACCTGACCCTCGGCGGGGCCCTGGCCATCGACGCGCACGGCACCGCCGTCCCGGCCCTCGGCGAGAGCCGGTTGCCCGGGCACACCTACGGTTCGCTCAGCAATCTCGTGCTGTCCCTGACCGCGGTGGTGTGGGACGAGGCCGACGACGCCTATGTCCTGCGGACGTACCGGCGCGACGAGGCGGAGGGTGCCGCGCTGCTCACCCATCTCGGGCGCGCCCTGGTCACCGAGGTGGTGCTGCGCGTGGGTGTCAACACCGACCTCCGCTGTGTCAGCCGCACCGACGTCCCGGCCGCCGAGCTCTTCGCGGCACCCGGCAGCGACGGCCGGACGTTCGCGCGGTTCCTGGACCAGACCGGCCGGGCGGAGGCGATCTGGTTCGCCTTCACGGAGTTCCCCTGGCTGAAGGTGTGGAGCGTCGCCCCGCGGCGCCCGCTCACCTCCCGGCCGGTGACGTCGCCGTACAACTATCCGTTCTCCGACCACGTGCCCACACCCGTGGCGGACCTCGCGGGGCGTATGGTGTCCGACGCTGCCTGGTACCTCGCGCCCGAGCTGGGCAACGCGCAGCTGGCAGCCGCCGTCCTGGGGCTGAGGGCCACGCTCTCCGCGGATCTGTGGGGGCCGTCCAAGAACACGCTGCTGTACATCAGACCCACGACCCTGCGGGTCACCGCGAACGGCTATGCGGTTCTCACCTCGCGCGACGGGGTGCAGCGCGTCGTCCACGAGTTCACCTCCTTCTACCGGGATCGGCTGACCGCCCACGCCGCGCGCGGGCGCTTCCCGGTCAACGGCCAGGTCGAGATCCGCGTGACGGGCCTCGACGATCCCGCCGACGTCGGGTTCACCGGCGCCCACGCCCCGTCGCTGTCGGCGTTGCGGCCGCGCGCCGATCACCCCGAGTGGGACACGGCGGTCTGGCTCGACGTGCTCACCCTGCCGGGTACGCCGTACGCGGAGGAGTTCTACCGGGAGCTGGAGCAGTTCCTGCTCGCCACGTACGACGGCGGAACGGGCCTCGTCCGCGTGGAGTGGTCCAAGGGGTGGGCGTACACGGACGAGGCGGCGTGGTCGGACCCCGGCGTGCTGCACAACGCCGTACCGGACTCCTTCAGCGACGGGCCCTCCTGGGCCCAAACCTCCGCGCTCCTGGGCCGACTCGACCCGCATCGCGTGTTCGCCAACGCCTTCCTGGACCGGCTGTTCCCCTGAGGCGTTCAGCCGGTGGTCCCGGGCGCTGAGCGCCGCAGCCTCCGTACCGCGAGGGCGAGTTGGAGGCGCAGCCGGCCGTGCGGTGCGTGCACGTCCCAGCCGATCACGTGCTGGAGTTGGGCCACACGCTCCTGGAGCGTGGAGTGGTGCACCGTCAGCTCCGCGGCGGCGGACCGCAGGCTGGGCGAGGACGCCACGGCGTGCAGGGTCGCGGCGGCCCACGGGGCCTCGGCGACAGCGCGCTCCACCGCGAGCAGGTCCGGGATCGGCGGGGTGCGGGGGCCGACGGCCCCGGCGAGCAGGGCGAGTGCGCCCAGGTCGTCCGCGTGGACGGTGCGCGGTCCGGGGTCGTGCGCGGTGCCCTCGGCGGTGAAGCGGAGCGCGGTGCGGGCCGCCGCCCATGACTCGGGCAGCCGTACGGGCTCCACGGCGGGTCCTATGCCGGAGCGCGGCTCCTCCTTCGCCGGCTGTCGCACCGTGTCGGCGGGCTCGACGCGGGCGCCGCCGCCGTACAGCGCGACGGCTCGTACCCGCTGCTCGGCGCGGAGTCCCAGCCGGGCCGCCGCGCTCAGCCGTACCGTGGGCGGAGCGGCGGCGTCCAGCACAGTCTCCAGGAGCGCCGGGTCGTCGGCGGGTGCCCGGCCGCGGGTGCGGTCCAGGACCAGGCGGACCGCCGCGACGGCCCGTTCGAGGATCATGGCGTGGACACCGTCGGGTGGGCCGGGGTGCTCCAGCCACAGCCCGGCGTCCCCCAGGTCGCGGGTACGGACGTCCGGGCCCGTCGCGAGGGAAGCCCACGGCCAGGCGGGATCGGGCGGGTCCGCCGCGTCGTGGCGGCGCCCGTCGGGTTCGACCCGGACGCGGACGCCGCGCCGTTCGTCGATCAGCCGGGCCGGGCTGCCGGACAGGACCGCGGCGCCGCGCACCAGGGCCTCCAGGCCCGCACGCTCCTCCGTCAGACGGTCGAAGTACGCGATGACGCGCAACGCGGCGCCCGCGTCGGGATCGAGCGCCGCGAGCCGTCCTGCCAGCTCTCTCACGGGCACCATCCTGCGGGTGCGCACGGCGTCTGCCAAGTTACGCGGCTCGCGTCATGGAAGGAGACTTGCGGTCCAGGTGTCACCGGGGGCGAACCGGCAGACCGATCACGACTCGACACGCGCCCCAGGGGGCGCCTTGTGGACCGAGGGGCTGATCCACCAGGCGTCCCCCCGACCCCGGTCAGGCGCTCAACAGCCGCCGCAGCCAGCGCAACCGGGCCGCACGGGCCTCCTGGGACAGCGGGGCCTGCGGGGCGAAGCCGTCGAAGCCGTGGAACCCGCCGGGCCACACATGGAGTTCGGCGCGTCCGCCCGACTGCCAGATCCGGGTGGCGTAGGTGATGTCCTCGTCGCGGAAGGTCTCCGCGGAACCGACGTCGATGAAGGCGGGCGGCAGGCCGGACAGGTCTGTGGCACGGGCCGGGGCGGCGTACGGGGAGACGTCCGGGCCGCCGCGCGCCTCACCGAGGAGCGCGCCCCAGCCGGTGGCGTTCGCTGTGCGGTCCCATACGCCGCGCCCGGCCATCTGGCGGGCGGAGACCGAGTCGTTGCGGTCGTCCAGCATGGGGCACATCAGCATCTGTCCCAGCAGGGCGGGGCCGCCGCGGTCCCGTGCGAGCAGGGCCAGAGCCGCGGTGAGGCCGCCGCCCGCGCTGCCGCCGGCGACGATGACGCGCTCGGGGTCGATGCCGAGTTCCTCGGCGTTCTCGGCGGTCCACTTCAGGCCCGCGTAGCAGTCCTCGACCGGGGCCGGGTGCGGATGCTCGGGAGCCAGCCGGTACTCGACGGAGACCACGACCAGGCCCAGCTCCTCGGCCCAGTCGAGCGCCTCGTCCACGCCGAACCGGTTGGTGCCGACGATCATCCCGCCCCCGTGCGCGTGGTAGATCGCCGGGAGCGGGCCGGTCGCACCCGTGGGCCGGCAGACGAGCAGCGAGACGTCGGGCGCGCCGGCCGGCCCCGGCACCGCCCGCTCCTCCACCTCGAAGGCGCCGCCGCGGCGCAGCTCGTCGTCGGAGGGCGGCGGGAAGAGCATGCCGGCGCGTACCTCGGGGATGGCCTCGGGCGGAAAACCCGGGGGCAACTGCTCGCCGATCAGTTCGAGCGCGGCCGCCAGCTCCGGGTCGAAGGGCGGGGGCGGAAAAACGGGCCCGACGCCTCGCTGCTCGTCTGCCGGGGTGGTCGTCGGCTCGGCGGTCATGGCTGCTCCTCACGTCGTGGCCACGCCCGTGGCCAGTGCGTTCATGGTGCACGCCGCCCCGCCGCCGCGGCACGCGCCGTTCGGCGGGAATCCCCCGCCGAACGGCGGGCCGGCCTCCCGGGGTCCCCGGCATCGCGCGCCCCGGAGCCAGGGTCGCCGCGGGAGTACCGAGCAGACGCGGGAGTACCGAGAAGAGCGGACACCTCGGGCGGCGAGGCCGTCGGCGGAGACGCCGATATGGGCGGCGGCCGCCTCGCCGCCGCACCCATGGTCCCTGCCGGCACACCGTCCGCCCCGGGATCCGCGACCGCCTCCGTCTGCGGAACTCAGCGGGCGGTCCCGCAACCCGGACGGCACCTGGAGCGGCACGTCGGTGCGGGACACGGAGGCGACCCCGCTGACCGGGACGCGCGGCCGGGCGGTCTTCTCCCGCCGCGGCCGCCTCACCGGTCCCGCAGCGGCGCCGGCGGAGCGCCCGGATGTGACGCTCAGGGCCGCGTCCGGCTCTCCAGCCGCAGCTCGACGTCGATCTCCTGGTCCCCGGCGACCACGCCGAGCTGGTGAACGGCGTACAGCTCGTCCAGGGCTCGGCGCAGCCGCTCCACCGCCCTGGGCTCGCCCTGCAACTCGGCCTTGACCGGGCCGGACAGCGGCGGTGGCGGCGACGTGTGCTCGTCGGCCCCGTGCGTGGCCGACGTGTCGAACGTCCCCGTCCACATCGTGGGCCGGGACGTGTGCGCCTCGTGGGGCGCCTCCTCCGCGGCGCGGTCCGAGCCGAAGTGGCGGCACAGTTCTGCGAACAGGTTCCCGGCGTCCGTCGCCGAGCAGTCGCTGACCACTACCTCGACCTGAAGTGCGTGCGTTTCGGACGCGTTCACGGCCGCTCCTCTCCTCGCGATGGCAGACCGATGGCCGACCCCGGACGGCCGACGCGGGTACCCCGCCCCAGGGGGCCCATGCACGACGGTACGGCGCGTGTTCCCGGCCCGCCTGTCGGGGAGCCGTCCGCGATGTGGGCGGTAAGCCCCCTGGTCAGCGCTGTCCGTGAGCTATGTTGAAGGCCTCGGGACACAACGGAGGAGGTCCGGTGCCATCGCCGCAGCAGTCACGCGCGCAGGCGTCTGCGATCACTGCTGGCAAGTCGGCCCCGGAAGTGGGTGCCAGCCCGACGTCCCAGCTCAGGGAGTTGTTCGACGGTCCCCGGCTGTCCCCGGGCCATCGCCGGATCGCCCAGTACCTGATCGAGCACATCACCGAGGCCGCGTTCCTGTCGATCACGGATCTGGCCGAGCGGGTGGGGGTCAGCCAGCCTTCGGTGACCCGTTTCGCCGCGGCCGTGGGCTTCAGCGGCTACCCGGCGCTGCGGGAGAAGTTGCAGTCCATCGCCCTGAGCACCCTGAGCACCCTGGGCAGCCCGGGCACCCCCGCGGAGCAGCCGGCCAACGAGCTGCAGGCGGCCGTGGACGCCGAGATCGAGAATCTGGAGAACCTGCGGCGGGACTTCGCCGATCCGGACCAGGTGATCCGGATCGGGCGCGCGCTGTCGGAGTCGACGCCCCTGACCGTGATGGGCCTGAGGATCTCCGCCTCCCTCGCCGAGTACTTCGCCTACGGGGCCCGGCGCATCCATCCCGACGTGCGGCTGGTGACGCGCGGCGGGACCGTCGCCTACGACGCGCTGTTGCAGTCGCGGGAGGCCGGCGGCACCTGGGTACTGGCCTTCGGGATGCCCCGGCACGCCCAGGAGAGCCTGACCGCGGTGCGGGTGGCGCGCAGTGCGGGGCTCAAGGTCGCCCTGATCACGGATCTGGGGCTGGGTCCGCTCGCGGACGAGGCCGACGTCGTGTTCGCCACCGGCACCGGTTCCCGCCTCGTGTTCGACTCCTACGCGGCTCCCGGACTGATGGCGGCAGCGCTGCTGCAGGCGATGACGGACGCCGATCCGGAGCGGACGCAGGCGCGGTTGGAGGAGTACGAGCAGATCGCGGACCAGCACCAGTTCTTCCTCAAGGACTGATCCGCCCGGCCCGTCCGAATCCGTCCCGGCCTCGGACGGATGATCTCGTCAAACGGGATCTCTCACACCAAACCGGTGTTGAATTTTTTCATGTCCTTGCGTATCCGCAGGTATATATAAATACTGCTCGCGGATCGCGACCCGGGACAACCGGGACGCGCCGTACGGACAACCGGGGCCGTCCGCTCCTACCCACGGGTTCCGGGTGTCCGGACGGGCCCCGCTGCGCGGGCATCCTCGGCGGCGGCTCCGGCCCTCCCCTAGACCGGAGCCGCCCCCGAAGTCGCCGCAGCACCCTGAGCCGACGTGACCCGGAAGCGAACATCATGGCCTTGACGACGTACTCGCCGATCAGCTCGGACTGGCCGTGCCAGGTCAAAACCCCCGGCAGCTACGACTGGGAGCGGTCGGCGGTCAAGTGGCTGCGCGAACTGGTGCCCGCACGCTACGCCAGCTATCCGGCCCTGCTCCGCCACCCGGTCCTGCTCGCCCGGCACGCCCAGATCCAGGTGCAGAACGAGGTGCGGGTGGCTCGTACCGCCCTGCAGACGGCCCGCGCGGAGCTGCCCGCGCTCGGCCTGCCGGAGTCGGTGATCGAGCACACCATCAGGATGTACGCCGCCGAGGTCATGCAGCTGCAGCACATCGCGCGCAGCGTACGCGCCGTCAGCCAGGCATTGGTGGAGAGCAACCTCACCCGCCCCGGTCACTGACGCACCCCGCAAAGGGCGTTCGGCCGGCACGGTCCACCGTGAAGCCGGGCATCCGTAGGAGTGGACGACTCCTACGGATGCCCGGAGCTGTACATGGATTCCACGACCTGGGCCGTACTCGCCGTGGCCGCGGTCCTCGCGGCGGCCCTGCTCGGTGTGGCCCTCGCGCTGCTGCGGCGGCTGGTGCGTACGCGCCGCGACCTGCGCCGCGCCGGACTGCCCACCGGCCCACGCTGGCTGTTCTGGGGCGCGGTCGTCTATCTGGTGCTCCCGACCGACCTGCTGCCGGATCCCGTGTACCTGGACGACATCGGCGTCCTGCTGCTGGCGCTGCGTTCGATGCGGGCCGCGCCAGCGGCACGGGAACCCTGGCGCGAGGGCGGCACGTCGTCCGACTGACGGGCCACCGGGGCCACCGTGCAGCGAGGCGCCCTTCCGGCTGATCGCCACGAGGACATCGCGCCCGCCCTGACCCGCGACTGACGGTGTGCCGGTGCGGCCGGCCGTGCCCGCCGCACCGGCAGCCCGGTACCCGGGCCCAGGGCGGCCGCGTCGGCGTGAAAGCCCGCGCGCGCCCGCGGAACTGTCAGCTGGACTCCCGCACCACCAGCCGGCACGGCACGGTGTGCACCCCGGGCGCCGGTTCGGCGTCGATGGCCTCCAGCAGGCGCAGGGCGGCGATCCTGCCGATCTCGGCGAGGTTCATGTCGATGGTGGTCAGGGGCGGGCGGCTGGCCAGGGCCATGGTGTCCCAGTTGTCGTAGCCCACGACGGCGATGTCGCCGGGCACGCTCACACCGCGTTCGCGCAGCGTGTCGGTGACGCCCCGGGCGATCTGGTCGTTGCCGCAGAAGAAGGCGTCCGTGTCGGGGGCCGTGCGCAGGACGGCGTCGGCGGCGCGACGGCCCCATGCCTCGCTCCACTCCCCGAAGTGGACCCGCCCGGTGGCGAGTTCCAGCGAGGAGCGCTCCAGGTGCCCGATCGTGTGGCGGGCGCGGTCGCGAGCCGCCGCGTGGTGCTCCGGGCCGGTGACGTGCGCGACCCGGGTGCGGCCGATGCCCAGCAGATGGTCGACGGCGAGGTGTGCCCCGCCCCGGTCGTCGGAGACCACCGAGGTGTCGGCCGGGTCGGTCGAGGGCGAGAGCGCGTAGACGATGGGGACCGAGTCGATGCCGGTCAGCGGAGGGCGCGGGTCCGTGCGGCGGCCGGTGACGATGATGCCGTCCACCCGCCGGTCCATCAGGTTGCGCAGGTGGTGCTGCTCCCGGATGGCGTCGCCGCGCGTGTCGCACAGCAGTACGGAGATCTTTCCGGCGCCGAGCGCGTCCTCGGCGCCGAGCAGGACCGGGGTGCTGAACCGGCCGATGCCGTCCGTCGTCATGAGGCCGACCGTCCAACTGCGGCCGGTGTGCAGGCTCTGGGCGTGCTGGTTGGGCCGGAAATCCAGTGCTTCCACCGCGTCGAGCACCCGCTGCCGGGTCTCGGGACGCATCCTGCCGCCGCCGTTCAGCGCCTTCGACGCCGTGCCGACGCTCACGCCCGCCAGGGCGGCGACATCGGCGAGCTTGGCCCGGCCGGCGGACGGGGCGCCTGCAGCAGAGGTCACGGGCAAACCTTTTCCTCGGGGGTGACGGTGCGACCCATCCTGGCAGCAGCGCGGGCCTGAGCGCCAGCCCGTGAGCAAGCGGAAAAATATCGTGTCGCTCCCCTTGACCGCGACCCGCTTCCGTCCACTACGTTCACCGCAGAAAAACGGTTGCTCAAACATGCACCGCTTCGCTTCTCCGTCTCCTTGTCTCCTCGACTCCTTGTCTCCAGGCGGCCCAAGCGACCGCGCCGGCTGCTCCCGTCCCGCGACGCACTCCGGAGAACCATGCCCCGCACACGCACCGCCCCGCCCTCCCCGGGCCCGGTCCACCCCGGTCCCGGGGCCCACACCGTGCTGCGCCCCGCCGCCGTCGGCATCCGCGAGGGCTTCTGGCACACCCGCCGCGAGGTCAACGCACGCACCTCCATCCCGCAGGGGCCCCACCTACTGGAGTCGGCGGGAAACCTGCACAACCTGCGGGCGGTTGCGGGCACCGCCGAGGGCGAGTTCCAGGGCGCCTACCCGTTCGTGGACTCCGACGTCTACAAGTGGCTCGAGGCCGCCTCCTGGCAGCTCGCCCAGCGGACGGCACCCGAGGACGACGCTGAACTCACCGACGTGGTGGACCGGATCGTCGCGCTGGTCGCGCACGCCCAGCAGCCCGACGGCTACCTCAACACCTGGTTCCAGCTCCGCGAGGGTGGCAAGCGCTACGAGGACCTGCGCTGGGGCCACGAGCTGTACTGCGCCGGCCATCTGATCCAGGCCGCGGTGGCCCATCACCGGGCCACCGGACGCACCGAACTGCTCGACGTGGCCCGCCGTTTCGCCGACCACATCGACTCGGTCTTCGGCCCGCCCGGCAGCGGCAGGCCCATCGACGGCATCGACGGCCACCCCGAGGTGGAGACCGCCCTGGTCGAGCTGTTCCGGGAGACCGGCGAACGCCGCTACCTGGACCTCGCCGAATACTTCGTCGACCGCCACGGCCACGGCCTGCTCGGCGGCGAGGCGTACTGCCAGGACCGCGTGCCGCTGCGCGAGGCCACGAACGTCGAGGGACACGCCGTACGCCAGCTCTACCTGCTGGCCGCCGCGGCCGACCTGGCGACCGAGACCGGGGACGCCGGTCTGCGCGCCGCCGCCGAGCGGTTGTGGCAGGCGATGACCGCCACCAAGACCCATCTGACCGGCGGGCTCGGCGCCCACCACGACGAGGAGGACTTCGGCGACCCGTACGAGCTGCCCAACGAACGCGCCTACTGCGAGACCTGCGCCGCCATCGCCTCCGTGCAGTGGAGCTGGCGCATGGCGCTGCTCACCGGCGAGGCCCGCTACTCCGACCTGATCGAACGCACCCTGTACAACGGTTTCCTCGCCGGTGTCTCCCTGGACGGCGAGCGCTGGCTGTACGTCAACCCGCTCCAGGTGCGCGACGGCCACACCGACACCGGCGGCGACCAGTCGGCCCGCCGCACCCGCTGGTTCCGCTGCGCCTGCTGCCCGCCGAACGTCATGCGGCTGCTGGCCTCCCTGGAGCACTATCTCGCCTCGGCCGACGCAGGCGGTCTGCAGATCCACCAGTACGTCACCGGACGCTACGAGGGCGACATCGACGGGGCCCCGGTCGCCGTGAGCGCCGTGACGGACTACCCCTGGCACGGCGCGATCGCCCTCATCGTCGAGGAGACCCCCGAGGACCGGCCGTGGACGCTCTCGCTGCGTGTTCCGCAGTGGTGCCGCGAGTACCGCCTCCGGGTCGGGGACACGGCGTACGACCGGACCGACGCGCCCCTCACCGACGGCTGGCTGCGGCTGGAGCGCACCTGGGCACCCGGTGACCAGGCCGTCCTCGAACTCGTCCTCGATCCCCGCCTCACCGCGGCCGACCCGCGCGTGGACGCCGTACGGGGCTGTGTGGCGATCGAACGCGGGCCGCTCGTGTACTGCCTGGAGCAGGTCGACCACCCCGGCGGCGGTCTGGACGACGTCGTCATCGACACCACCCGCCCGCTCGCCGTGAAACACCGCCCGGACCTGCTCGACGGTGTCACCACCGTCGTGGCCGCCGGACACCGCCGGCGCGTCCGAGACGCCGGCTGGTGGCCGTACCGGATCGCGGAGACCACCGAGGACCCCTCGGCCGGCGAGCCTCTCGAGCTGACCGCGATCCCCTACTACGCCTGGGCCAACCGCCAGGACGGCAGCATGCGCGTCTGGCTGCCGACCTCCTGACGCGCTCCTCCTCCCCGCCCCAGCCAAGCCCCGCCACACCCCGAGACAACGAGGTCAACCGTGAGACACACCCGTCCCGCCCTGCTCGCCGCCGTCGCCGTCATCGGCACCCTTGCCTCCGCCACCGCCTGCGGCGGCGGTTCGGGCTCCTCTCCCTCCTCCTCGTCCGGCAAGTCGGGGGCGACGTACACCTTCTGGGACCCGTACCCGCAGTTCGACGCCTCCTCGGCGTGGGGCAAGCTCGTCAGCAAGTGCGGCACGGACGCCGGCGTCAAGGTCGAGCGCACCGGCATGGACACCACGGACCTGGGCAACAAGGCGCTGCTGGCCGCCCAGCAGGGCAACGCGCCGGACGTGATGCTCGTGGACAACCCTGTCGTCTCCACGCTCGTGGAGGCGGGGATCCTCAACAAGACCAGCGACCTGGGCCTGGACACGTCGTCGATGCAGAAGAACATCATCGGCGCGGGCGTGATCGACGGCTCCGCCTACGGCGTCCCGATCGGCGCCAACACGCTCGCCCTCTACTACAACAAGAAAGTCCTGGCCGCCGCCCACGTCGACCCCGCCGCCGTCAAGGACTGGGCGTCCCTGACGGCGGCCCTGAGAAAGGTCAAGGCGGCCGGCAAGAAGGGCATCACCTTCTCCGCCATCAACACGGAAGAGGGCAGCTTCCAGTTCCTGCCGTGGTTCTGGGGCGCCGGCGCCGACCTGACCAAGCTCGACTCGGCCAAGGGCGCGGCCGCCCTGACGCTGTGGAAGCAGTGGGTCGACGGGGGCTACGCGCCCAAGGACGTCCTGCAGAACACGCAGACCACCAGCTGGCAGGAGTTCGCCACCGGTGACTACGCGTTCGGCGAGAACGGCACCTGGCAGCTCGGAAACGCGGCGAAGGCCGGGTTCCCGTACGGGGTCATCGGCATCCCGGGGCAGAACGGCGGTCCCGCACCCGTTCCGACCGGCGGCGAGTTCGTCACCGTCCCGGTGCAGAAGGACAGCTCCCGCTACGACGCCAGCAAGAAGATCGTCACGTGTCTGACCAACTCCGCCAACCTGCTGTCGACGGACAACACCCTGATGTACGTCGCCCCCACCCAGGAGGTACAGGCCGAGCAGGTGAAGGCGAACCCCGAGCTGAAGCCGTGGGTGGCCGCGGTGGCCGCGGCGCGCGGTCGCACCAGCAACGGCCTGGGCACCAAGTACCCAACCATCTCCCAGCCGCTGTGGACCGCCGTGCAGGCCGCCCTGTCCGGCAGCAAGAGCCCGCAGGACGCGCTCGGCACCGCGCAGACGGCTGCCGCCAAGGGCAAGAGCTGACACCGCCACGCGCCCGCCCCGGACACGCCACCCGCATCCAGGAGTTCGCATGACCCTCGCCCGCGTCGACCGCCGCTCCCGGCGGTCCCCGGCCAGGTCCGGGGCGACCGGCGCCGCTCACGGCAAGGACTCGTCGGCACTGCGGCGCCGCCAGCGCCGCAGGAGCCGGCTGACCGCACTGGCCTTCCTCGCTCCTCTGGTCGTGTACCTCGCCGCCTTCTACCTCTACCCGCTCTACCGCAACCTCGACCTGAGCCTGCGCGACTACACCGTCCGCTCGTTCGTGTCGGGCGACGCGCCGTTCTCCGGGCTGGACAACTTCAGGACCGTCCTCGACGATCCGACGTTCGGCCCGGCGATGCGCCACACCTTGATCTTCACCTTCGTGTCGATCGCGTTCCAGTACACGGCCGGGCTCGCCCTCGCGGTCTTCTTCAACCGGCGCTTCCGCCTGGCCGGCACACTCCGGGCCCTGTTCCTGATCCCCTGGCTGCTGCCACTGATCGTGTCGGCCTCGACCTGGTCATGGATGTTCAACAGCGAATCCGGCGTCATCGACTACGCCCTCCACCTCGTCGGCGTGGCACCGGTGGACTGGCTCACCTCCCCCGACTGGGCCCTGACCTCCGTCATCATCGCCAACATCTGGATCGGCATCCCCTTCAACCTGGTCATCCTCCACAGCGGTCTGCAGAACATCCCCGCGGAGCTGTACGAGGCGGCGTCGCTGGACGGGGCGAGCGCCTGGCAGCAGTTCCGGCGCGTCACCTTCCCGCTGCTGCGCCCGGTCTCGGCGATCACCCTGCTGCTCGGCCTCGTCTACACCCTCAAGGTGTTCGACCTGATCTGGATCACGACGAAGGGAGGCCCGGGCGACGCCTCGTCCACCCTGGCCACCTGGTCCTACCAACTCGGCTTCGGCACGCTGCTGCCGAAGTTCGGGCCCGGGGCCGCCGTCGGCAACATCCTCATCCTCATGGCCCTCGTCTTCGGTCTGCTGTACATCCGTGTCCAGAGGAGGCAGGAAGCATGACCGCCCACCGTGGCTCCGCCCGGCGCTCGCGCCTCCACACCGTCATCGGCGTCCTGCTCACCGCCGTGATGCTGTTCCCGGTGTACTGGATGCTGAACGTGTCCCTCACCCCACAGCAGGACATGCGCAAGAGCCCGCCCGACCTCCTCCCGCTGCACCCCACCTTCGAGGGCTACCGGGCCGTTCTCGACGACCAGATGCCGTACCTCGGCACGAGCCTGCTGATCGGCCTGGGCACGGTCGTCCTCACCCTGGTCCTCGCCGCCCCGGCCGGCTTCGCGCTGGCCAGGCTGCGGCCCCGGGGCGGCGGACTCCTCGGCCTCGCCCTGCTGGTCGCCCAGATGATCCCCGGCATCGTCATGGCGATGGGCTTCTACGGGATCTTCCTCGACCTCCACCTGCTCAACTCCTGGTGGGGGCTGATCATCGCGGACTCGACCATCGCCGTGCCCTTCGGCGTCATGATCTTCACGGCGTTCATGTCGGGCATCCCCGGCGAACTCATCGCCGCGGCCCGCATCGACGGCGCGGGCACCTGGCGCACCTTCCGGTCCGTCGTGCTCCCCGTGAGCCGCAACGCCGTGGTCACCGTCTCACTCTTCGGCTTCCTGTGGGCCTGGTCCGACTTCGTCTTCGCCAACACCCTCGACGGCGGCGGCGACCTGCGCCCGATCACCCTCGGCATCTACCACTACATCGGCAACAACAACCAGGAATGGAACGCGATCATGGCCACCGCCGTCGTCGCGTCGATCCCCGCAGCCGTTCTGCTGGTCCTCGCACAGCGCTATGTGGCCGCCGGTGTGACCGCCGGCGCCGTCAAGGACTGAGTCCGTCCAGGACGGACCAAAACCGGCATTCCCCCTGTTCCCCCTGTTCCCCCTGCTCGGGAGGCCCTTCATGAGCCGCACTCACAGACGCGTCGGCCTGACCGCCACCGTCGCCACCGCAGTCCTCGCCTCCGGCCTCGCCACCGCCTCACCCGTCCAGGCGTCCCCGACGTCCTCGACCACCCTGGTGGTGAACGCCGACCAGATCCTCCGCCCGGTCACCCATGTCGCGACCGGCAGCCTCTACGGCCTCGCCGACGACAGCACCCCGGCCGACAGCCTGGTCACCCCGCTGAAGCCGAACACCTTCGTGCAGATGGCCCCGGGCGGCCACCAGCTCCCCAACGGGGAGCCCAAGCCCGCCGGGGACGCGCTGGTCGTGGCGGCCAAGGCCGCCCGGGCGGGCGCCAAGGTCGTCGTCCGCATGCCGGACTGGTACCCGAACTTCCCGTACAAGTGGGTCAGTTGGAGCGACTGGCTGTCGGCCGTGGACCAGCAGGTCGCGTCCGTGCAGGGGTCCGGGGCCACCGACATCGCCGGGTACGAGCTGTGGAACGAACCCGACTGGACGTGGGACACCACCCACGCGGGCGACTTCGACGCCGGCTGGGCGCGGACGTACAAGGAGGTCCGCGGCAAGGACACCAGAACCCCCGTACAGGGCCCGAGTTACTCGGTCTGGAACCAGAGCTGGATGAGCCGGTTCCTCACCGACGCCAAGGCCTCCGGCACCGTGCCCGACATCATCTCCTGGCACGAGCTGCAAGGGGCGGGCAACATCGCCGCGCACGTGTCGGCGTACCGCGCGCTGGAGTCGAGCCTCGGTATCGGCCCGCGCCCGATCGCCATCGAGGAGTACGGGACCACCGGAGAGGTCGGCGTGCCCGGGCCGCTGATCGGGTACGCCGCCAAGTTCGAGCGGGCCGGAGTGCACGACGCCGAGCTGGCCTTCTGGAACCACTACGGCACACTCGGAGACACCCTCACCGACACCGGCGGCTCACCCAACGGCGCGTACTGGGCGTACAGGTGGTACGGCGACATGTCCGGGAACATGCTCGTCACCACTCCCCCGGCCCAGACGGGCATCGACGGCATGGCCTCCCTCAACGGCTCCGGCAACCGGATCAGCGTCGTCGCCGGCGGCTGCACCGGCTCCTGCGCGGTGACGATCAACGGTCTGGACTCCCTGTCGGCGTTCGGCAGCACGGTGCACGTGAAGCTGGAGTACACGCCGTCGAAGGACCGCACGACGGCGGTGTCCGGCCCGGTCACCGTCTCCGACACCGACCACACGGTCTCGAACGGCTCGATCACGGTGCCGGTGGCGATGAACGCCTCCGACGGCTACCACATCGTCGTCACCCCCACCGGCACCTCCAACTCGCTGGCCGGCCGCTACCGGATCACCAACAGGAACAGCGGTCTGGCCCTGGACACCCAGAACGCGGGCACCGCTCAGGGCACGTCCGTCGTCCAGGCGACCGCCACCAGCGGCAGCGACCAGAACTGGACGCTGGTGTCGGCAGGCCGCGGCCTGTACAAGATCGTCCAGCAGTCCAGCGGCCTGCTGCTCGGCATCCAGAACATGAGCACCGGTAACGGCGGCACGGCCCTGATCTGGGGCGACAACGGCACCGACGACCACCTCTGGCAGCTCATCCCGTCCGGTGACGGCTACTACAAGATCGCCAACTACAACAGCGGGCTGCTGCTGGGCGTGACGAACATGAGCACGTCCTCCGGCGCCCGGGTTCTGCAGTGGTCCGACAACGGCACGACCGACCACCTGTGGAAGCTGACCTCGCGCTGAGGTCGGGTCGAGCCGCCGCTCACCGTGCCGGTCCGGCACGGTGAGCGGCGTCGCGTGGCCTTCGGCCTCAACCCGCCTTCAGGTCAGGGCTGTTCGGGCGCCGGTGCGGTGGCTGGTCCGGTGCCGGGCGGGGCCCGAGCGGCGGGATCTCCAGGGTCTGCGGCTTGTCCGCGTCGACGGTGAGCGGCTCGCCGTGGTGGTGGATGGTCAGCGGGTCGCCGTTCTGCAGGGTGTAGGTGGCCGCGGTGCGGCCGATCTCCACCCGCAGTCGGCGGCCCCGCAGTTGCAGCGTGAAGGCGAGGCGGCCGAACCGCTCCGGCAGGCGCGGGGCGAACGCGATCCGCTGCCCGTGGTGGCGCATGCCGCCGAAACCCGCGACGAGCGCCATCCAGGTGCCGGCGAGGGACGCGATGTGCAGACCGTCGCGTGTGTTGTGCTCCAGGTCGTGCAGGTCCATCAGCGCTGCCTCGTGCAGATAGTCGTAGGCGAGCCGCATATGGCCCGTCTCGGCCGCCATGACCGCCTGGCAGCAGGCGGACAGCGACGAGTCGCGGACGGTGAGGGGTTCGTAGTAGGCGAAGTTGCGCGCCTTGTGCTCCGCGTCGAAGAAGGCGCTGCACGTGTACATCGCCAGCACCAGATCGGCCTGCTTGACGACCTGCTTGCGGTACAGGTCGAAGTACGGGAAGTGCAGCATCAGCGGATACTGGTCGGCGCGGGTCGAGGCGAAGTCCCAGCGCTGGTAGCGGGTGAACCCGGCATGCTGCTCGTGCACCCCGAGTTCCTGGTTGTACGGGATGCGCATCGCCTCGGCGGCGTCCCGCCAGGCCGCGGCCTCCTCGTCGTCGACGCCCAGCTCCTCGGCGCGGCGCGGATGACGCTCGACCACGTCGGCGGCGGCCAGCAGGTTGGCACGGGCCATCAGGTTGGTGTACGTGTTGTCGTCGGCGATCGCGCTGTACTCGTCGGGGCCGGTCACCCCGTCGATGTGGAAGGTGCCGTGGTGGTCGTGGTGGCCGAGCGACCGCCACAACCGGGCCGTCTCCACCAGGAGTTCCACCCCGGTGTCGCGTTCGAAGCGCTCGTCGCCGGTGGCGGCGACATAGCGGACGACGGCGTCGGCTATGTCGGCGTTGACATGGAAGGCGGCGGTTCCGGCCGGCCAGTACGCCGACCCCTCCGATCCCTCTATGGTCCGCCACGGGAACGCGGCGCCGCGCAGGCCCAGTTGGAGGGCGCGCTCACGGGCGGCGGGCAGTGTGTTCTGCCGCCAGCGCAGCGCCTCGGCGACGGCGTCGGGCGAGGTGTAGGTGAGCGGGGGCAGCACGAACATCTCGGTGTCCCAGAAGGCGTGCCCGTCGTAGCCGGAGCCGGTCAGCCCCTTGGCGGGGATGGCCCGCTGCTCGGCGCGGGCCCCGGCCTGCAGGACGTGGAAGAGAGCGAAGCGCACCGCCTGCTGGATCTGCTCGTTCCCGTCGATCTCGACGTCCGAGCGCGCCCAGAACTCGTCCAGATATGCGCGTTGTTCGGCGACGAGACCTGACCAGCCGACGCTGGTGGCGGCGGCGAGCGCGGCGTCCACCTGGTCGCTGATCGCGGGCAGGGAGCGGGTGCCGGACCAGCCGTAGGAGACGAACTTCTCCACCCGCAGCTTCTGGCCCGGGGCGAGCGCGGAGGCGATGGTGAGACGGGCGAGGTCGTCGGTGGCCTCGCTCTCGGTCGTGGTGGGGTCGGGTCCGGTGACGATGTGGTCGGCGGCGGCGCCGACCCTCAGACCGCTCCTGCGCGTGCGGTGCACCAGCCGCAGCCGGGTGCTCTTGGCGAAGTTCTCCTCGGCCTCCAGCGGGGACTCCAGCACGATCGCCGCCCGTGGGTCCCGGTCGCGACCGGGCAGTTGCTCGTTGGCGACCAGCTCCGACTGGACGACGATCCGGGCGGGATCGCCGACGGGCTCGATCTCGTAGGCGACGGCCGCGATGGCGCGCTGGGTGAAGGAGACGAGGCGGGTGGAGCGTACGCGGACCGTGGAGCCGGCCGGCGAGGTCCACTCGCAGGTCCGGGTGAGCAGTCCGGTGCGCAGGTCGAGGACGCGTTCGTGGGAGCGCAGCCGGCCGTAGCGCAGGTCGAAGGGCTCGTCGTCCACGAGCAGTCGGATGATCTTGCCGTTGGTGACGTTGATGACGGTCTGCCCGGACTCCGGGTAGCCGTAGCCCGCTTCGGCGTAGGGCAGTGGGTGGGTCTCGTGGACGCCGTTGAGGTAGCTGCCCGGCAGTCCGTGCGGTTCTCCCTCGTCGAGGTTGCCACGCCAGCCGACGTGCCCGTTGGACAACGCGAACACCGACTCGCTCTGCGGCAGGACGTCCAGGTTCAGGCCGCGTTCGCGCAGCGTCCACGGCTCGACGGCGTACGAATTGTGCGTGATCACGACCACTCCCCCAGGTCCACCAGGTCGGGTACGACCACGTCGGCACCGTGGGCGCGCAGTGCGTCCGCCTGCCCGACGCGGTCCAGGCCGACGACGTAGCCGAAGTGACCGGAGCGCCCGGCGTCCATGCCGGCGAGGGCGTCCTCGAAGACGGCGGCGGCCTTGGGTTCCACGCCGAGGTCGTGGGCGGCGGCGAGGAAGGTGTCCGGGCGCGGTTTGCCGGGCAGGTGCCGTTCGGCGGCCACGACCCCGTCGATGCGTACGTCGAAGAGGTGCTCGGCGTCGATCGACCGCAACACGTCACGGCAGTTGGCACTGGAGGAGACCACCGCCGTGCGCAGCCCCGCGGCCCGTACGGCGCCGATGTACCGGATGGTGCCGTCGTAGGAATCGACGCCGCGGGTGCGGATCAGTTCCAGGAGCAGTTCGTTCTTCCGGTTGCCGAGGCCGTGCACGGTCTGCCGGTCGGGGGGGTCGTCGGGGGCGCCCTCCGGCAGCTGGATGCCGCGGGAGGCGAGGAAGGTGCGGACGCCGTCGGCGCGGGGACGGCCGTCCACGTACTCGTCGTAGTCGGTGGTGTCGTCGAAGGGGCGGAAGTCCTCCCCTTCCCGCGTGTGCAGAAAGTCGTCGAACGTCCTTTTCCACGCGGCCGCGTGGACGACGGCGGTCTTGGTGATGACCCCGTCGAGGTCGAAGAGGCAGGCCTGGATACCGTCCGGGAGACCGAGCTTCGTCATAGGAGCCACCTTCCCTCAAGAAAGCCGGGCAGAGGGTGGCGAGTGCCACATTGCGTCTTCTCGACACTCCGTCGGCAGGGCCCCCGGCCGACGGAGGAACGGACGGGGCGTCAGAGCGAGCCCCTTCCCGCTGCCGAGGAACCGGTCGCCGAGGGCGGCGGCTCGGGTGAGGGCGCGGCGGACGCCGGGTCCGGGGCCGGGGGTGTCGGGGCGCGCCCCGAGGAGCGGCTGGGGCCGCGTGGACCGCCCGCCGGTGTGGGCGCGGCCGCGTGCGTGCGTGGAGAGGGCGTCCACGACCCATCACCCCACACATCAGCGACGTTTCCGGACATAACGTCCGATGGGTGTCTGGCGGGATCACCGGCCTCGCGATCGGGCGCGAGCTCTGGTGCAATGGCGGAGACCCGGCCCGCCCCTCACGGGCCACCGCCCCCACCCGGCAGCGAGCGACGTACTCATGACCTTCGACGATCTCCTCGACCGTGCCGTGTCCCTCGCCGGCCCCGGCCGCCGTGCGGTCCTCGGCATCACCGGCAGCCCGGGAGCGGGCAAGACGACGCTCGCCGAGCACCTGGTCCGCGAGCTGAACGGGGACGGGCCGGCATGGGTGGCGCACGTCCCCATGGACGGCTTCCACCTGGCCGACGTCGAACTGGACCGGCTGGGGCTCCGCGACCGCAAGGGCGCGGCCGACACCTTCGACGCGGCGGGGTACGCCGCGCTGCTGCGGCGGCTGCACGAGGAGCAGGAGGGCGAGACCGTGTACGCGCCCGGCTTCGAGCGGGTCCTGGAGCAGCCGATCGCGGGTGCGATCCCGGTGCCGCCGTCGGCCCGGCTGGTCGTGACGGAGGGCAACTACCTGCTGCTCGGCACGGGGGCGTGGGCCCGTGTGCGCGCACACCTGGACGAGGTGTGGTTCTGCGAGACCGCGGAGGAGGAGCGCGTCCGGCGACTGGTGGCCCGGCACGAGGAGTTCGGCAAGGACCACGACGCGGCGGTGGCGTGGGCGCTGGGCACCGACCAGCGCAACGCGGAGCTGATCGCGGCGACCCGGGACCGGGCGGACCTGATCGTACCGGGGACGGCTCTGCCGGCACCGTACGGGCCGCCCCCGGCCATGCCGGGCCAGGAGCCGCTCACCCGCCCGAAACGCTGAGCGTCCCGCGTGGGTCAGGCGTGCATCGCCGGCACCTACTCGCCGCTCGCGTCGCCCGACGGGCCGCCGGTCGTGGGCCATCCGCAGGACCACCGGGCGACCGCCACGTCATCGGTTCCGAAGTGCCGCGACCGGCTCCCGTCGACGAGCACGCAGTGCGACGCCCAGCGTGTGCGGACCGTGTCCACCGACGTAGACCCGTTCCCCGGTCATCGCGTCGGTTCCGCCGGGCAGGGTGTAGTCCTGACCCGGGTCGTACCGCAGGATGTCGTTCCGGTCCGGCCCCGCGAGCGGCTCCCCGGCGTGGACGCCGACTTCGACACGGATCTCGCTGTCGCCCGCCCGGTAGGTCAGTGGTCCGGTACTGAGACACCAGTGCCCGTCGCCGATGGGTACGGCGCCATGCAGTTCGCCGCCCGGCCGGAAGGTCAGTTCGAGCGCCCACGGCACCCGTGGGCCGCGGATGTCGATCCGCAGGTCGGCACCGTCTTCTCGGAGGTCCACGTCGATGCCGGTCGTCAGCGTCAGCTCGTCCCGCGGCCGGTCCGGGAAGGCCATCGCGGCCGAGAAGCGTCCCTCGTCCGTCACCCGGTAGGCGCCGTCGGATCGCCGTTCGCCCGGCGGAAGCGGCTGGTAGTAGGCGGCCGTCAGGGTTTCGGTGAGCCGGTACCGGCCGTCGGAGAGCTGTCGCATGTCCGTGGCACGGAACGGGCCCATGTCGAAGAATCCGCGCGAGAGCCGGACCGCGTCGAGGACGGCGTCGCCCGCGAACAGCCGCAGGAAGGTCGGGTTGTTGGCGAGGCCCGAGCGGATGCGCCGGTGCTCGGGCACGTCGGAGCCGCCGTAGACCACGGTGTGCGCGGCCGCGGAGGCATGTGAGGCAAGGCGTGCCGTGGTGACGTACCGGTCGCGGGGAAGGGTTTCCTGCGCCGGTGCCGGCAGCGTGCGGCACAGGTCGGGCGTGAGGAGGGTCTCCGCGAGCAGATTGGGGTCGTCGATGCCGCAGGCTGCCGCCAGCCGGGCCGCTCGGCTGAAGTCGCCCCGGCCGGTACGGATCGCGAGCAGCCGGTAGTGCGGCAGGTAGGGCGCCAGCGGGAACCGATGGTTCTGGTCCTGCCGCCGTGAGTGGACGGTTTCCACTGTGCCGTCCGGTCTGATGAGGTCCAGGGTCGCGGTGAGGTTGCGTTCGACGGCATCCCGCAGGTCGGCGCGGCCGAGGACGTCGGCCAGCAGCAGCAGCGACGGGTTGGAGACGTGGGCCGCGTAGTTGGCGCTCCGCTCCGAGTACAGGCCCTCCGCGTCGATGTCGACGCCCTCGGCGAGCCACGCTTCGATTCGGTCGAGCAGCCGGTCGTCAGGGAACGACCGGTGCAGTCGGGCCAGCGCCGCGCACAGCTCCCATCGGTGGTTCGGGGTGTGCACCCCGCCTGTGCGGAGGCTTTGGGAAGCCGCGCCGGCGATCTCGGCCAGTGCCGCGGCGACCTCGCTCAGTTCCGGCCCCGCGCTCGCGGCCATGACGTGCGCGTCGCACACGTCATTGACGGTGAACGCGGAATCCGGGGGTGACTGCACGTTGTCCCCGCCGGCGAAGAGGCCGGAGGGGGTCTGCACCGCCCGGAGGGCGCCGAGGTGGGTGGTCGCGGCGGCGATCGCCCGGCTGCGGCCGTGCAGCGCCGAGTCCCGCGAACGGTACGCCGCGAGCAGTGTCTTCACCCGGTGCGCCAGACCGCGATGAGGCACACCGGCCGGCTCTTCGTCCGGGCGGTCCGCCAGCGGGACAGCCAGCCGGTCGGCGGCGCAGGCCACCTCGCGGACGAACTCGCGGTCGAGCGTGATCTGCACGGTCAGTCCTTCAGTCCGGCGTTGATGTCGGCGCCCATGACGTAGCGCTGGAAGACCAGGAAGATGACGATCAGAGGAATCATGGAGATGACCGATGCGCCGAGCAGGACCGACCAGTTGATGTTCTGTGCGCCGACGATGCTCTGGATGCCGATCTGCACGGTGAACCTGTTGGGGTCGTTGAGCATCAGAAGCGGCCAGATGTAGTCGTTCCACCGCCACTGGAAGGACAGGATGGCGAGTGTCAGCATGATGGGCCGGGACAGCGGCACCATGATCCGCAGGAAGATCGACAGTTCGCGGGCGCCGTCGATGCGGGCGGCCTCGACCAGGTCGTCGGGGACCGTCAGGAAGAACTGGCGGAACATGAAGCATCCGGTCGCGGTGAGCACGGCCGGGAGGATGATGCCGCCGAGCGAGTTGTAGAGGCCGAGGTTGCGGACCACCAGGAACTCCGGGGCGAGCATGACCTCGGACGGCAGCATCGTGGTGGCCAGGATGCAGAGGAAGAACACCTTGAGCCACTTGTTGTCGTACTTGGCCAGCGCGTACCCGGTGCAGCAGCTGGCTCCCACCGTGAGGATCGTCGAGATCACGCACACGATGGTCGTGTTGATGAAGTACTGGGAGAAGTTGGCACTGCGCCACGCCTGCAGGTAACCCGACAGAGTGGGGTGGTGCGGAACCAGGGTCAGCGGATAGGAGAACAGATCCCCGGCAGGTTTGAGGGAGCTGAGGATGAACCACAGCACCGGCAACCCGTAGAGGCACGCCAGGATCCACAGCAGTGTCGTCGCGGGTACAGCTCGCCGGAGACCACCGCCGCCCGCGCTGCGGGGCCGCTTTCTGGAAACGGCGCGTCCGGGGTCGGCGTCGACCGGGCGTGGCATGTCTGTGGTGGTCATCGGTTCTCCATCCGCCGGTTGGCGATCAGCTGGATGATCGCGACGGCCATCAGGATGATCATGAGCACGAATGACGCGGCGCTCGCGTAGCCGATCTGGCCCCGGTTGAAGCCGGTCTGATAGATGTACTGAACAAGCAGGTTGTTCGACGTTCCGGGTCCTCCGTTGTTGAGGGAGACGAAGAGCGGGTATTCCTTCATCGCGTTGATCGTGTTCAGCAGGATGACGATGAACGAGGTGGGCGCGATGCTCGGCAGCGTGATGCTGATGAACTGGCGCCACGGACCGGCGCCGTCGAGCGAGGCCGCCTCGTAGTACGACACCGGTACGTTCTTGATCGCCGCGATGAACAGCAGCATCGAGAAGCCCGTCCAGGCCCAGGCCCCCGCCATCACCACAACCGCCAGCGACAGGTTGGCGTTGGACTGCCATGGAATGGCGTGACCGCCGAGTTTCTCGATGACGTAGTTGACCAGACCGAAGTTCTCACCGAAGAGCCACCGCCACAGGACACCCACGACGATGGGCGACAAGAGCCACGGGATGAAGAAGATGACGCGGGCGACCGACGTGCCCTTGGCGTGCTTGCTCACCAGCACGTTGGCGATGAGCAGCGAGAGCACGAAGTTCAGCGGGACGAAGAGCACGGTGTACAGCAGCGTCCGGGTCAGCGCGTCGTAGAAGGAGGAGTCACCCACCAGGTTCTGGTAGTTGGACAGTCCGACGAACTGGGACGGCCCCACGCCCGTGTAGTTCGTGAAGGAGTAGACGAGCCCGATCACCGCCGGCCAGACGAAGAACAGCGCGAACAGCACGACATTGGCCGCGACGAGGACGAGCGGCGCGATGGTGTGGCCACTGCGTCTCCTGGGCGGGCTCGCGGACACGTCCGAGGCGCGTTTTGTCATCTTCCTGACTCCGTGCTGGTGGAATGGATTCCTGTGGGCCCACGCCATGAGCCGGCAACGTGGGGGCGCCCGGGCCGGGCGGCGGTGTCTCGACCCCGCCGCCCGGGCCCTCCGGCCTGTGATCAGCCGCCGACCTGCTGGTTGTAGCCGGCCACGATGTTGTCCAACGCCTTGTCGGCCGACTGCTGGCCGTTGATCGCCTTGCCGAGCTCCGTCTTGGTCGGGTCGGTGGTGAGGCTCTTGCCCTTCAGCACCCAGTTCGTCTGCGCGTTGTTGAAGTAGCCCGAGATCGGGGCGTAGAGCGGGATCTCCTCGTTGTACAGCTTGAACGCCGCCTGCGCCGCCTCCGAAGTGAACGGGTACTTCGGGTTCAGACCGCTCTCGACGGGCAGGAACCCGGACGTCTCACACAGTTCGCGGTAGTGGTCCGGCTCGTACACCCACGACATGAACTTCTTCGCGGCGCCGGCCGCGGCGCCGTTGTTGTTGAAGGCGACCATCATGCCGCCGCTGTTGACGTCGCTGGCCTGCACCGGCTCGGCGGGAGTCGGGACACTCGCCCAGTCGAACTTCTTGACGCTCTCCGCGAAGGCGGGAACCTGCCACACGCCGGACCAGTAGGCGACCACGTCGCCGCTCTGGAACATGGCCGACGGGTCGGCGCCACTGGTCCACACCGACTTCGGCATGGTCCTGTCGTCGTTCAGCCCGACGAAGTACTTCACGGCGTTCCTGGTCGCGGCGTCCACCGAGAACTTGCCGGAGGAGTCCGCGTGGACGTACTTCCCGCCGAACTCGTACACCATGGCGCGAAGCCGGGACGGCGACTGGTCGAACGTCAGGGAGTACTTGGCGCCGGTCTTCTCCCGGACCTTGTCCGCCGCCTTGATGAAGTCGGTCCAGGTCCAGGTCTTCCGGGGCGAGGTCGGGAAGGAGACGCCGGCCTTCTTGAACAGCGTCTCGTTGATGAACAGGCCGGACGCGGTGACGTCCGAGGGGATGGACAGCACCTTCCCCGACGAGTCCTTGGCGAGGAAGTTGCCGTTGATGTTGTTGCTCTTGTTGTTGGCTATGGAGCTGAGGTCGATCAGCCTGCTCGACCAGATCGGGTCCAGCGCGGGCACGTCCGCCACGTCGGGCAGAGCGTTCGCCTGCGCGGCGTTGTGGAGCTTCGTCGGGTAGCCGTCGTAGGGGATGTTGACGAGCTTGACGTCGACGCCGGTTTCCTTCTTGTACTGCGCGACCAGCTTCTTCCAGCCCGCATCCTGCCCCGGAACCGTGGACAGCCAGAACGTCAGCGACTTCTCGTTGCCTCCGGACCCGGACCCGGAGCCGCAGGCGGAGAGGAGAAGGGCGGCCGCCGTGGCCACCGCGGCGAGGGGCGCCACGCGACGCATACTGCCGCGGCCGAGCAGGCGCGAGCGCCGCACACCCACACAGGTCATCTTGGATCCCTTTCCGTCGTAGCGGACGGAGCACGGCGCCGACCGCCAGCAGTAGCAGGTCCCCGTTTCTTATCACTGTGATTAAATACCTACAAGGGCCGGCGGCATCTCTTTTACGCATTGACGCCCTTGGCATGCAGCGGGGGGCTGGGTAGTCTCCGGTCAGCCACGAAACGAGCGGACGAGACTTATCCTCAGTCCGATGGTTATTGGGGAGGGCTGTGAACCGACGGGCGCCGCGCACCGCGACAACACGGCACGTCACCGAGATCAACCGGACCGCGATCCTGGATGTCCTGCGCGAGCACGGGCCGCTGTCCCGGCGTGACATCCAGGAGCGCACCGGACTCGGCTCGGCCACCATCGAACGGCTGTGCTCGGCGCTCATAGAGGAAGGCGCGGTCGAACTCGCGGGCCAGGTGCGCTCCTCGGTCGGCCGGCCCTCGACGCTGCTGCGTTTCGCGTCGTCGGCCCGCGCCATCGTCGCTGTGGATGTCACCGAGTACACGGCACGAGGACGCGTGGTGAACCTGGGCGGAACCACGCTGTACGAGGAGAGCCAGACCTTCGATCTCGACGGTGGAGAAGCAGGTTCGGTCCGTTTGAACGGGCTGCTCCACCTCGTCGACCGGCTGACCTCCCCGCAGACGGGGGTGACAGCGCCGATCGTCGCCATCGGCATCACGGTTCCCGGCATCGTGCACTCAGGGGTGGTGTCCAGGGCCGTCGAACTCGACTGGCGGGAAGTGCCGCTCGCCGACATCGTCTCGGCTCGGTGCGGTCTTCCGATCCATGTCGAGAACGACGCCAACGCGACGGCCTACGGCGAGTGGACGAGCGGTGCCCTCGCGGGCGCGCACAGTGCCGTCGCCCTCGTGCTCGGCGCCAGGCTCAGCGCGGGGATCATCAACGAGGGACATCTCTACCGGGGGCACCGGTCGGCCGCGGGGGAGATCGGCTTCCTGCTGAACTCCACCGCGTCGTTCGCCCGGTATTTCCCGGAACAGGGCGATGTCGAGTCGAGTCTGGCGGCACAGGTGCTTCCGTTCGCCGCGCGGGAGGGCCTGCACGGCAGGCGCATCGGTCCCGCGTTCCGCGCGATGATGGCCTGCTGCCGGGCGGGCGACAGCGAGGCCGCGCGGGCCCGCGACGAGTTCTTCGACTCGATCGCCCTCGCCCTCGTCGCTCTCTCGGTCGTGCTCTCGCCCCAGGTCATCGTGCTGGCCGGCGCGTTCGCACAGTACAGCGAGGAGTCCGCCGAGCAACTGACCAGGCGCCTCGTCGGCCGGATCCCCTGGGTACCGCGGATCGCGGTGAGCGAGCTCGGCTTCGACGCGGCGATCACCGGGGTGAGCGCACTGACGATCGAACACGCTCGTTCCGCGACCTACCTCGCTTGATGCGCCGGTGTGAAGCGCCTGGGCGCCAGTGGGCAGGCACGCCGCCGGCAGCGCGGCGTCCCTGCCTTCCCCCCACCAGCCGAACCAGGACGGAGCGTGAGCCATGGACGAAGTGATACGCATAGCGGTCGTGGGCACCGGTGACGTCGCCATGGACCACGCGGCCACGCTCACGGCCCCGGGCCCCGTCCCCGCGGAAATCGTGGCCGCGGCCGACACCGACCGGACACGGCTGAACACCTTCCTGACCGAGCACCGGACCTCGGCCGGCTACGAGGACATCGACGAGCTGCTGGCCCGGTCCCGGCCCGACCTGGTGTACCTGTGCACTCCACCCGGCCTCCACCGCGACCAGGCCCTGGCCTGCCTGCGCTCCGGGGCCAGCGTGCTGGTGGAGAAGCCACCCGCGCTGTCGCTGCGGGAGTTCGACGAGATCGCCGCCGCCGTGAGCGGCCCACCGTGGTTCGCGACGGTGTTCCAGCACCGGTTCGGTCAGGGCCAGGCCGAACTCAAGGCCCTGGCCCGCTCGGGACTGCTGGGCCGCCCGTTGCTGGCGGTCTGTCACACCACCTGGTTCCGCGACCAGGCGTACTTCGACGTGCCCTGGCGCGGCCGGTGGGACACCGAGGGCGGCGGACCGACGATGGGGCTCGGCATCCACCAGATGGACATGATGCTGGATCTGCTCGGTGACTGGACGGAGGTGCGGGCCGTCACCAGGACGCAGGCGCGCCGTACGGAAACCGAGGACGTCTCGCTGGCACATGTGACGTTCGCCGGCGGCGCCGTGGCCTCCGTGGTGAACAGCGCCCTCTCCCCGCGGCAGGAGTCGTACCTGCGTTACGACTTCGAGTACGCCACCGTCGAGGTGTCGCACCTGTACGGATACCGGGACGAGGACTGGCGTGTGACACCGGTACCCGGGCACGAGGACGTGCTCGCCGCGTGGAAGGCCGGCATGACCGGCGCCGGGCAGGACCCGGCCGCGCTGAACTCCCGAAGCGGGCACTGGGCCCAGTTCGCGCGGGTGCTGTCCAGCCTTCGCGACGGCACTCCGCCGCCTGTGCCGCTCGCCGAGTCCCGGAGGACCCTCTCGCTGGTGGCCGCCATCTACGCGTCCGCGGCGACCGACCGCCCGGTGAAACCCTCGGACCTGTCTCCCGGTACGCCCTTCTACGACAGCATGGCCGGTCACCGTGCCGGCTCAGCCTGACCGACCCGCCCCCCTTCATGCACCGGACACGTCCCGGTCGCCGAACTCGCACCGACGGGACACCGCCCGACCGTAGATCTTCGCTCGTACGCATCAGTTGACCTGGATGCCTTCACGAGCCGTCCACGAGTCGCACGCGATCGCACGCCCCCTCCCACCACGGCCGCACGGCCGGAGAACTGAAGAGAGGCTCAACGCATGCCGTCACTCCCCGGGCACCACGGCACCTCGTCCGTCAACCGGCGAGGCTTCCTCAAGACCTCGCTGGGTGCCACGGCGGGGCTGCTGGCCGCGCCCACCTTCGCCACGTGGCAGGCAGCCGCGGACGCGAAGGCCGCGACCGGTCCCGCCGCGTTCGTGGACGACTACAGGACGAACGTCCCGACGAACCTCACCCCCGAGACCAACGCGGTCGTCCGGATCCTGGGCGGTATGGCCGAGACGTGGAAGACGGGCGGCGCCTGGAACTCCGGCACGCCGCTGATGCCCGAGGTGCTGCGGGCCAACATGCGCTACTGCGCCCGCGTCACCTCCACCCGCACCGACGCGCAGGCCAAGGAGGCGTTCCTCTACGACCGGCAGCACCAGAGCTACGCGATGATCGCCGGCCTGGGCCCGCTGGCCGACCTGTACAAGAAGGGCGCCAAGGCCGTCACGTCGATCACGAGCGCGCCCGACGGCACGCCGCCGGCCAAGATCGACGACGCGGTGCCCGCCGGCGCCCCGGCGGGCTCCGCGCTCGGCGCCGGTTCCCACGACTCCGCGCTCGGCAAGGTGGCCGAGCTGGTGGACACCCTGCGGGGCCCGTACGCCTCCGGCAACCCGGCCAAGTACGCCTACCAGTACCCACGTCCGTGGCGCATGAACGAGGACAGCGAGGTCGTCGACACCGGGCGGACCGACGCGCTCGGCTACCCGGTCTACGAGTCCGACGTCGTGGTCGCACCGCAGCTGCTGCGCCAGCGCAGCACGTCCCCGACCGACGACGGCGGGTTCCCCAGTGGCCACACCAACGCCTTCCACCTGGCGGGGCTGGCCTACGCGTACGCCGTCCCGGAGCGGTTCCAGGAACTGGTGACCCGGGCCCTGGAGCTGAGCCACACCCGGATCACGGCCGGCATGCACTCCACCGTCGACGTGATCGGCGGGCGCGTCATGGCCACCGCCCTGGCCGCCGCCACGCTCGCCGACCCCGCCAACGCCGGCCTCAAGGCAGCGGCCCGTGCTCAGGCGCTCGCCTACTACCGGGAGAAGACCGGCGCGACGGCCGACACGCTCTACGCCTACGCGCATTCGGCGGGCACGGACACCGACCCGTACGCCGACCGGGACGCCAACGCCCGTGCGGTCGGGCCCCGGCTGACGTACGTACTGACCCGTCACGGGCGCCACACCGACCTGACCGTGCCCAAGGGTGCCGAGGTGCTGCTGGAGACGCGACTGCCGTACCTGGACGCGGTGCAACGCCGTGAGGTGCTGCGCACGACCGCGCTGCCCTCCGGCTATGTCCTGCTGGACGGCTTCGAGCAGTGGGGGCGGCTGAACCTGTTCGCGGCGGCGGACGGTTACGGCTCCTTCGACGCGGACGTGCGCGTGACGATGAACGCGGCCGAGGGCGGTTTCGCCGCGCACGACAGCTGGCGCAACGACATCGACGGCTGCGGCGGCCTGACCAAGCGCGGCACCGGGAGCCTGACCCTGACCGGGGAGAACCGGTACACGGGCGCAACAGTGGTCGAGGACGGCACCCTGGTCGCCGCCTCGCGGAGCGCGCTGGGCCACGGTGATGTGCGGGTGACGGGCGGAACGCTGGAGGTGGCCGGCGCCGCAAGGGTGCGCGGCTCCTACACGCAGGCGGCCGGGGCGGCCCTCGACGTCGCGCTGCGCGCGGGGCACAGGGCGGCGCTGACGGTCGAGCGGCGCGTGGTCCTCGACCGCGACAGCGTGCTGACGCTGCGCCTGGACGAGGACCGGCCGCCGGCGGCGGGCGCCACCGTCCCGGTGCTCGCCACCGGGTCCCTGCGCGGTCGGTTCGGGCGCGTCGACGTTGTGCCGGACACCTACCGGGCCGTCCCCGTCTACACGGCGGAGGGGCTGGCGGTACGGCTGCTGAAGCGGTAGCCGGCCGCTTGGACGGTGACGGGCGTGTCGCGCGAGGGGTGCGCGACACGCCCGTACCGCTGGACGGGCACGGGTGCGTACGGATGAGGGTGAGCGGCCGCCGTACGCGGACCCGTGCCCGCTGCCGCACCGCGCTACAGCGTGGTGCGGGACTCGAGGTCCCGGCGGGTGTCGTTGCCGTAGACGCCCATCTCGTCGCCGCGGATGCCGTACCAGAGCTGGAAGCGGGCGACGGCGGCGGCGAGCGTGGCGTCGTACCGGCCGTCGGTGGAGCCGTGGTCGTAGACGTCGGGAATGCGCAGCAGGCGTTTCTGCAGTTCGGTCACCTGCGGTCCGCTGTCGCCCTCGCGCAGGGTTCCGGGCCCGTCGGGGTCGCTGCCGCTCCGCCGGGCGGGGGCGCTGGTGGCGGGCGACCGGGGTGGCGGGGCCGCCGCGTGCTGCTCGGTGCCGCGGCCCTGCGGGCCGGGCAGGAGGAGTGCGGCGCCGAAGCCGATGAGGGCGGCCGCGGTCACGCCGACCGTGATCGCCGCGCGGCGCGGGGTGAGTCCGTCGTCGACGGGCCGATCCCGCCCGCCCCGCGCAGGCGGTACGGCAGGCAGTTCCTCCGTCGCGTCCCCGTCGGTCGCCGGCGCCACCTGGACGGCGGTCGCCTCGGGGCCGGGCTGTGCAGGGCGGTCCTTTCCCTCCTGCAGTTCTCTGACCAGTTCGGCCAGCGCCTCGGTGCGGCGGCGGCGCACGACGTAGGTGGGTTCCAGCACCCGGCGCAGTGGCCGGCCCTGCCCGGTCGGTGTCGACACACCGCTCTCCTTCCGTGCCCGCGGTCTCTCGCCGTCTCCCGGGGAGAGATACGTGCGGGCATGCCGGCCGGTTCACCGGGAACCACGGTCACCGGGACGACGCGGGCCGCCGGGCGGCCCGTGCTGAGCTCAGTGCTCGCACAACATACCCCCTAGGGGTATAGTCCGGTGTCGGTTCAAATGGGAGGAGGGCACCGCATGTGGGACGCGATCGTCCACGCGCTGGCCATCACCGGGTCGATGACCTGGGAGATCACCTGGGCGCTGATTCTCGGCTTCGCCCTGTCCGCCGTGGTGCAGGCGGTGGTGCGCCGCTCGACGGTCGTGCGGCTGCTGGGTGACGCCCGGCCGCGTACGCTCGCCCTGGCCTCCGGGTTCGGCGCGGCCTCCTCCTCGTGCTCGTACGCCGCCGTGGCGCTCGCACGGTCACTGTTCCGCAAGGGTGCCGACTTCACGGCGGCAATGGCGTTCGAGATCGCCTCGACCAACCTCGTCATCGAACTGGGTGTGATCCTGGCGCTGTTGATGGGCTGGCAGTTCACCGTCGCGGAGTTCGTGGGCGGCCCGGTGATGATCGTGGTGCTCGCCGTGCTGTTCCGTGTCCTGCTGCGGGAGCGGCTGCTGCGCTCGGCCCGGGAGCAGGCCGAGCGGGGACTGACGGGGTCGATGGAGGGGCACGCGGCGATGGACATGTCGGTGGGGGGCGAGGGCGGCTTCCTGCGCCGGCTGATGTCGCGGGCGGGTTTCACGTCCGTGTCGCACATCTTCGTCATGGAGTGGGCTGCGATCCTGCGCGACCTGGTGGCCGGACTGCTGATCGCGGGGGCGATCGCCGCGTGGGTGCCGGAGGAGTTCTGGCGCGTGTTCTTCGTGGCCGACCACCCGGAGGCGGCCAAGGTGGTCGGACCGCTGGTCGGACCGCTCGTGGCGATCGCGACGTTCGTGTGCTCGATCGGGAACGTGCCGCTGGCGGTGGTGCTGTGGAAGGGCGGCATCAGCTTCGGCGGTGTGATCGCCTTCATCTACGCGGACCTGCTGATCCTGCCGATCCTGAACATCTACCGGAAGTACTACGGCGCGCGCACCGCCGCGTTCCTCCTCGCCACCTTCTACGCGGCGATGGTGGTCGCCGGATACGTCGTCGAGTTCCTCTTCGACGGCCTCGGCCTGATCCCCGACCAGACCCGCGCACGGATCCCCGAGGAGGGCGTCAGCTGGAACTACACCACCTGGCTCAACATCGCCTTCCTGCTGCTGGCCGCAATCCTGCTCGTACGCTTCCTGCGTACCGGCGGCCGGGCCATGCTGCGGATGATGGGCGGGGCGCCCGAGCACGGGCAGCGCACCGCGGCACACCAGGGTCATCACTCTCACTGAAGCGCCGCGGCGTTCGACCAGTACCCCTTCGCCCCGTACACGGACGCGCAGTGGAAGCTCGTGCCCGGTCTCGCCGGCGGTGCGGGGGTGGTGATCCGGTGGGTGTGATCACGGGGTTCCGGTGTCCGCGTGTGCGGGCCGGTCGCGCAGGAGGGCGTCGAGGCGGTCCAGGATCCATGACCAGGACTCCTGGGAGTCGGGAGCGCTGTGACCGAAGCCGCCGGCCGCCTCCAGACTGACGTAGCCGTGGAGGACACTGCCCAGCAGCCGGACGGCGTGCGTCTGGTCCGGTTCCGTCAGGTCGTAGCCGCGCAGGATCGCGCGGGTGAACCGGGCGTGCCTGCCTCCGGCGCTGACGGCCGCCGTCCGAGGATCGAGCCGGAACCGCGCCGCCGTGTACCGGCCGGGGTGTTCGCGGGCGTAGTCGCGGTAGACGTTCGCGAAGGCCAGCAGGGCGTCCCTGCCGGCCCGCCCGGCCAGGGCCTCGGCGGCCCGGTCGGCGAGTTCTTCCAGGGCCAGCAGGGCGATACGCGTCCTGAGCTCCTGGGAGCTCTTCAGATGCGAGTACAGGCTCGCCACCTTGACATCGAACCGCCTGGCGAGCGCGGAGACGGTGACATGGTCGAAGCCGACCTCGTCGGCCAGTTCGGCCCCGGCCCGGACGAGCCGTTCCGTGGTCAGCCCTGCGCGCGCCATCGCCTCCTCCTTCGTAGGCCCGAAGGGATTGTGCGCCTACCTAAGGACATGAGGCAAAAGTCATGAGGTCAACGTCTTCTTCACGGCGCCGGTCACCGGCAGCGGGTCGTTCGCGGACAGCACGGCCGGCACCTCGAACGCCGGCGTGCCGAACGCCGCGGGCGGCCTGAACAGGGAACCCGGACCGGCGATCGAACCGATGGGCCCGGAGGCGACGCCCGCCCGGCGAGCAGCGCGTCGGAGCCGATCCGTTCCACGCCCGGGCCCGCAGGCGGGCACCTCACACGGGTGGGCGCCGGTACGGTGTACCGGCGCCCACCCGACCGGAAACGACCGTCAGGACAACGTGCCGTTGTAGTCGGGCAGTTTGAACGTGCGCTCGGCGTGGCCGCCGACCAGGTCGGAGTCGTTGTTGCCGACGTTGGCGATGATCGTGTAGCCCTGCGCCTCGATCTCCGCCCGCTTGCTCGTCTTGTACGTGCTCACCTCGCCGAACAGGTCCCGCAGATCCCGCACGAAGAGGCCGTCGACCGGATACCCGACCGTCGTGAGGTTCCACTTGGTCTCGGACTCGATGATGCCGGGGCGCGCGGTGACGAAGAAGACGGAGACGCCCCGGGACTTGGCGTACCTCGCCAGTTCCAGCGACGGCTCGACCGCCGGGGTGGGCAGCTCGTACCAGGGGTGGAAATACGTCTCGAGCGTGGTGTTGTCGATGTCGAAGACGATCGCGAGCTTCTGCCCGGTCGCGTTCGCGGTGCGCTGCCGGACGTACGGCAGCGCCTGGTCGATGACCGTTTTCACATCCGCCTGCCAGGTGGCGTAGTCGACGCCGGAGTTCTGCGCCGCCGTCACGCTCACGGCCGCTGCCGCGGGAGCCGCGGAGGCGGTCCCCGCGGCGCTCACCGTGCCGCCGATGCCCAGTGCCACGACCGCCGACACCGCGCCGAACCGGCGCACCGCACCACGTCTTGTCATGCCCGTCCTTCCCTCGCGTCCACATCGCGTCCGTGCGGCGGTGACTCCTCCGCCACGGCCGCGCTCGACATGTTCACGTCCAATGATGGACATCAGACCACGGAACAGTTACTGACGGGTAGACGATTACTTCCAAGTAGCCCGGAGGTTCGCCGGAGTTCACCCGCCGCGTGGGACGGTTCGGCGTGCGCCGTGTGCGGGATGATCCTCATGCGGTACGACGGCAGGGGGCGAGACGGTGAGCCGGCAGCGTGGGAGTACGGTCCGCGGGTGCAGCTCGCCGACTTCCTCGCCGGAAGCGCGCGCAAGATCGCCTCCGACGAGCTGAACGGGCGCGGCGACCCGGCGCTGACCGCCCTGTTGCGCCCGTACGTGGACGGGGACTCCTTGTGGGGCGACGAACGCAGCGGTGCCTCGCTGCGTCGCCCGTAGCACCCCGGCAGGCACCGGGCTGCTGCCCGGGAAATCGCTTCCGCCGACGGTGTGACTTCCGCGACGTGTCGGTGAACGCCCGGACACGCGCGCACGTATGGAGTGAGGGCGCTCGACGACCGCAGTGCCCCACGGTGACGACGCCGTGCTGTTCGGGTTCGGGAGCCATGGATGAGGCATGCACGACGACGGATCGTCCGGCGGGGGGCACGCATCGCGGCCGCCGGCGGACTGCTCCTGGGCGGTCTGATGGTCACCCAGGCCCTGGCGAGTGAACCGTCCGGCGCGCAGACCCCCTACAGCACCGGCACGTCCGCCATGACCGCCTCGCAGACGGGCTCTCAACTGGTGTCCCGGCTCGGCACCTCGCGGACGGCGGGCAGCTGGGTCGCCGACGACGGAAAGCCCGTGGTCGCCGTGACCGACAGAACCGCGGCGGACGCGGTGACGGCCGCCGGAGCCCGGGCCAGGATGGTGCGGCACAGTATGGACCAGCTCAAGTCGGCCACGAAGGAGCTGGGTTCCGCCCCCAGGGTGGCGGGCACCGCCTGGTCCGTGGACTACCGGACCAACCAGGTCGTGGTGCAGGCCGATCGCACGGTCTCCGCCTCCGACTGGTCGCGGATGACGAAACTCGCCCACGGCATCGGGGACTTCGTGCGGATGGAGCGCACCCAGGGGCGGTTCACCACCCGGGTGAACGGCGCCCTGCCGATCTTCTCGACCAGCGGTCGCTGTTCCGCGGGCTTCAACGTGACCAACGGACAGAGCGAGTTCATCCTGACCGCGGGTCACTGCGGGCCGGGGGGCACGCTGTGGTTCTCCGACAACACGGGCCGGACGCAGCTGGGCCGGACCGTCAGCTCCCAGTTCCCCGGCGACGGCGACTTCTCCCTCATCCGGTACGAGAACGGGCAGGCGACGCCCGGGGTGAACTTCGTGGCCATCGGGGGCGGGCGCGGGGTGCGGATCACGGCCGCCGGCGACCCGGTGGTGGGTGAGAAGGTCTTCCGCAGCGGCAGCACCAGCGGTCTGCACGACGGCGAGGTCACCGCGCTGAACGCTACGGTCAACTATCCGGAGGGCTCGGTCACCGGTCTCATCCAGACCACGGTGTGCGCCGAACCGGGCGACAGCGGCGGCCCGTTGTTCTCCGAGGGTATTGCGCTCGGGGTGACCTCGGGCGGCAGCGGGGACTGCCAGGCGGGCGGTACGACCTTCTTCCAGCCGGTGACGAAGGCGATGGCCGCACTCGGGGTCCAGCTGACGGGGCAGGGACAGGCGTCGAACGGTGCGGGCGCCGGCACCTCCACCGCTCCCGCACCCTCCGTCCCGGCGCCACAGGGTGCGGCGATCGCGCCCGGGTCGGCGGCTCCGGGCGCCGCGGCTCCGGGCGCGGTCCAGGAGGTGGGCACCACCGGGACGGCGGACGGGTTCCTGTCGCGGCTCACCGACCCACGGAACGTCGGGCCGGGTCTCCTGGTCATCGCGGGCAGTCTGATCGCCCTGGTGGCCACCCGCTACATCCGGTCGGAACAGGAACGGAACGCCTATCGCCGGGCGTATTCGGGGACCTGGGGCTGACCGGTCCGCGGGGCGCGATCCCCTCGGAGGCGCTGCGGGGACCGGGGGTGCCCGAAGGATCGCACCTGCGAGGGGTGTGCCGAGCCGGACTTGGTCGGCGGGAGGCACGATTCAGGAGGTGGCCGGGCAGGCGGTCACGCCGCCTTCGTCGGGCGCGGGGAGGAGGCCGCCGCCCATTCCAGGACGAGTCGCTGGTACTCCCGCCGCTCCTCGAGGCTCAGGATTCCGCCGCTGCGGAACCACAGTGCCCGGATCTCCTCGTTGACCTCGTCGGCGGACCGCTCCGCCACGGGTTCAGGAGTGGTGGACATGCTGTGAAGCATACGAGCCCCGGCGTGAAGGTGATGTGAGCAATCGGGCGCCTTCCGACATTCCGGACCGTGAAGCTGATCACGTCCGGTCGCACGAAAACGTGACGAACACGTCATCCGTCCACGGCGCCCAGCACCAGCTCCTGGACGGCCGGCACCGCCGCTCCGCGCGGCCAGTCGGGAAGTAGGGAAGTCGGAGACCTCGGTCTCCGCGGCAGCCGCGACCGCTCGTGCGCCGGCACCGACGACTTCGTGACCGCGGTCAACACCCGGACCCTGCCGTCCGTGCACGCCTGGGTCGCGGCCCGCTCCACCCTGCCCGGGACCATCGCGCACAAGTCCGCGCTGAGGACGGTGCGCGCTGGGAGATCCCGGACTTGGGGGACGCCCCGGCGGTGTGACGTTCCGGCCCCCTCGAGCCGGGTGCCCGACTCAGGTGCCCGGCTTGCGGCCGTAGACGAAGACGTCGTCGCCGACCTTCAGCAGCGACCAGTACTTCTTGGCGTCGGCCGTGGTCATGTTGACGCAGCCGTGGGAGCCCGGCGGGTTCCACATGCTGAGGCCGACCGAGTGGAAGGCCTGGCCGCCGTCGAAGAACTGGCTGTAGGGCATGGGGACGTTGTAGACCGTGGAGACGTGGTGCAGGTCACGCCAGTAGACCTTCTTGAGACCGGTCCGGGTCGCGTACCCCTTGCGTCCCGTGCGCACCGGCACCGGCCCGTAGACCAGACGGCTGCCGTCCTGGATCCAGCTGAGCTGGAGAGAGAGGTTGACGCAGGCGATGCGTCCCCTGTTGACAGGGCACTTGCCGTCCCTGCCGGGGTTGTTCCCGACGGCCCTCTGCTTGTTCATCAGCTCCATCACCCCCCAGGTGACGGGCCCCGCGTAGCCGACGGCGGGTGTGATGCCGTGCTTGTTCTGGAAGGCCTGGACGGCCTTGCAGTCGGCGGGCGACTGCCTGCCGTCGACCGGGCGGCCGAGGAACTTCTCCACCTGCTTCTGGTACGGCCCGGTCCGCGTCGTGCAACTCGCGGCGTCCGCGGGAGAGGCGGTGAGCGCGAGGGTGAGCGGCGCCACCAGTGCCGTGATCCCGAGCGCGACGGCCCCTCGCCTGCGTATGTCCCCCATGCCGGGCCCCTGCCTTCCCTGTGTTCTGCGTCCGGTCTGCGGTCTGTCGTGTTCTGTGGTCCTTTGCACGCTAGACCGGCAGGGGGCCCAGGCGGTTGTGGTAATGCTCACACTGTGACAAGACGGTGAAGTATCCGAAGTATCAGGGGCACAGTGTCCACGCCCGGTGGCGCATGCCCCGGCCGCCGCTCACAGGTCGGTCGCCGGGATGCGGACCACGACACGGGCTCCGGGGGCGTTGTCCTCGATGGCGATGCGGCCGTGGTGCGCGGCGACGACGTCGTGGACGATCGCGAGGCCGAGGCCGCTTCCCCCGGTGTCCCGGGCGCGGGCCCCGTCCAGGCGGGTGAAGCGCTCGAAGACGCGGCGGCGGTCGGCCTCCGGGATGCCGGGGCCGTCGTCGGCGACCATCAGCTGCGCGGTGCGGTCCCGGACACCCAGGCTGACCTCGATCCGCCGGACGGCGTACCGGATGGCGTTGTCCAACAGGTTGCGCACGACGCGGGCCAGAGCGTCCCCGTCGCCGTACACCCGGGCCGCACCGACGGCGGTCTGGTCGATGACGAGGCAGGTGTGCCGGCGCGCGTGGCGGACCTCGTGGAAGACGATCTCGTCCAGGTCCACGGGGCCCATGCGCAGCCGGGGCCGGGCGTCTTGGCGGGCCAGCCGCACCAGGTCGTCGACGAGCCGGGACAGCCGCTCGCTCTCCTCGACGAGAGCGGGCCCGCGGGTGGCCCAGTCGGCCGTGGCGGGGTGCCGGACGGCCACCTCCAGCTGGGTGTGCAGGCTGCTCAGCGGGGAGCGCAGCTCGTGCGCGGCGTCCGCGATGAACTGGCGCTGCCGTTGGGTGGCGACGTCCAGCCGGGCCAGCAGGTCGTTGAGGGTCCGCGCGAGCCGGCCCAGGGCGTCGTCGGCCGGGGGCACGTCGAGGCGGCGGCCCAGGTCGCAGGCGGTGATCTCGGCGGTCTGGGCGCGCAGGGCCTCCACGGGGCGCAGCGCCCGGCCGGTGAGCAGCCAGCAGACGCCGGTGAGCAGGGCGACGGCCGGCGGTACGGCGATGGCGAGGCCCACGGTGAGCTGGGCCAGGTTGTGGTCGACGGCCGCGGTGGGCACCGCGACGTACACGGTCATCGGTTCGCCGTTCCCGGCCTCGAGGGCGACCGTCCGCCAGGTCCCGTCTCCGCTCAGGGGCAGTCCGTGCACCGTGTGGGCCGTGCCGGACGAGGACGGGCGGAAGGCGAACAACGCGGGCCGGCCCTCGAGGTTCGCGGAACTGGAGCGCACCACGTGCCGGGCGTCGACGACCTGGACGGCGGTGTCACCGCTGCCGGAGGGCGGCAGCACGCGGGCGAGACTGTCCGTGTCGACGCTCGCCGCGATGACCTCGGCCCGCTGGAGCGCGGCCTGGTCGAGACCGGTGATGAGGCTCATGCGCAGCCAGACGACCAGCAGACAGGCCGCGCCCACCAGGGCGGCCGCGATCACGAGGGCGGCCGCTGCGGTCAGTCTGAGGCGCAGGGAGCACCGGGCCCACCATGTGGGGGCGGGGACGCGCACGGTCATCTCCCGGCGGCGTCGAGCCGGTAGCCGGCCCCCCGCACCGTCTCGATGGTCCGGCGGCCGAAGGGGACGTCGATCTTGCGCCGCAGATAGCCGATGTAGACCTCGACGATGTTGGTGTCGCCGTCGAAGTTCTCCTCCCAGACGTGGTCGAGGATGTCCGTCTTGCTGATCACCTCGTCGGGATGCCGGAGCAGGAACTCCAGCAGCGTGAACTCGCGTGCGGTCAGGGTGATCTCCCGGCCGGCACGGCGGCAGCGGCGCCGTGCGGGGTCCAGGGCGAGGTCGCCCGCCGCGAGCACGGCGGGCCGGGCCGGCGCCCCGCGCCGCAGCAGGGCCCGCAGTCGGGCGACGAGGACCACGTACGAGAACGGTTTGCTGAGGTAGTCGTCGGCACCGAGGTCGAGGGCGTCCGCCTCGTCGTACTCACCGTCCTTCGCGGTCAGGACCAGCACGGGCGTCCACACGCCGGCGGCCCGCAGCCGCTTGAGCACCTCGTACCCGGAGATGCCCGGCAGCATCAGGTCCAGCAGGATCACGTCGTAGGGCTCGTGCACGGCCCGCCACAGGCCGTCGACGCCCTCATGGACGGCACGGGTGACGAAGCCCTCCGCGGCGAGCCCCTGAGCGATCGCCGCGGCGAGTCCCCGTTCGTCCTCGATCACCAGCACGCGCATGCCCGACCTCTCCTCCACCCTACGAAGGCGCGGTCACGGCCGCGCGTCGACTGCTCTCAGCCTCCTCTCAGGGAGCTTGCCCCAATCTGGAACGGAACGGGACAATTCGGGCCTCCATGCCCGTGACCAAGGAGGACACGATGACGAGCGTCCGACGCAGGGTTGCACTGGTCGCCGGCACGATGCTGCTGGCCGGCGCGGCGAGCAGCGGGGTCGCGATGGCGAGCACGCCGACGGTGGCCCCCACGACGACCCACCCCTCCGTCCAGACCAACCACCATGGCTGCGACGACTGGGGCTGGTGGGGTGACTGCGACCACGGCGGGTACGACCACGGCGGCTACGACCACGACCACGGCGGCTACGACCACGGCGGGTACGACCACGGTGGCTACGACCACGGGGAGTACTGACCGCTCCTGACCATCGCACCGAGTGCCGGTTCGCGCCCCGCCGGGCGGACCGGCACCGGCGTTCCCGCCGGGGGGTCAGCGTTCCAGGAGGTCGAAGAGTTCCTCCCACCGGCGGGTGATCACGTCCGGGGCGAAACGCCGGACGTTCCGCCGCGCCTCTTCCCCCATCGCGTCGCGCAGCCCCTGATCGGACATCAACCGCACGAGGTGGCGGGCCAGCTCCGAGGTGTTGCCGTGGCGGGCCAGCAGCCCGTCCTCGCCGTCGTGGACGATCTCCCGCACGCCGGGTGAGCAGTCGAACGCCACGCACGGCACCCCGCAAGCCATCGCTTCCAGCAGCGCCAGGGGAAAGCCCTCCCTGCGGGAGGACTGCACACACACCGAGGACCGTCGCAGCGCCTGGGCCACGTCGTCGGTCTGCCCCGCCCATTCCACCGAGTCGTCCAGACCCAGCTCCGCGCACTGCTGCCGCAACTCGGTCTCCTTCTCGCCCGCGCCATGGATCCGCAGGGTCCAGCCGGGCTGCCTGGGCGCGGCCTCGGCCCACATGTCCAGCAGCAGGTCGACACCCTTGTCATGACTGAGCCGACCGATGCAGACCACCGCCTTCTCCGTGCGCGGTGACGGGGTGCCGGGTGTCAGCGGCAGCGGATTGGGCATGAAGCCGACGTTGTTCAGGCCCTCGCCCACCCACAGGTCGGCGTCCTCCCGGGTGAGGACCAGCAGCCGGTCCACGTTCCTGTAGTGCGTCAGCACCCGCTCGAAACGCGAGGAGGAGCGGGAGGCCTCGAAGGACTCGTGGCTTATGCCGATCACCGGATGCCCGGCGGTGTCCGCGAGCGCCACCCACTCCATCGCCCAGACCTGGGTCACGATGACCACGGCGCCGGGCCGGGCGGCGCGGAAGAAGCGGGACAGCCGCTCCGCGGCGGCGCGCCGGTCCGCCTCCCACCGCCGGACCGCGGGGTCGAACAGGCCCGGCAGCGGGCGTGCCCGGCGACGGGCCGGGGGACGCCTCTCGTACAGGGTGTGCGTCTCGAAGGGCGGGTCGTCGCCGAGGGTCATCGGCACCTGAGGCGGGGAGACGCCGATGATCGTCACCCGGTGGCCGCGCTCCGCGAACAGCCGGGCCATCTGGGTCTGCCAGCGGCCGACTCCCCCCAGTTCGTTGACCTCGTTGGCGACGAAGAAGATCTGACGGGCTGTCATCGGCCCTCTCCCCCAGGTGCGAAGAAACGGTCCACGACGCGGGCCGCGGCGTCCCCGCGGTCGTACTCGCCGTACTTGTCCACGAACTCCTTCAGCCGTGCCGCGTACCGCGTGGTCAGGGCGGGCAGGTCGGACAGCGCCGAGAAGAGCGCGTCCTCGGTGCGCACGACCGGGCCCGGGGCCTGTTCGAACAGGTCGAAGTAGGTGCCGCGCACGTCCTGGGAGTACTCCTCCCAGTCGTGTGCGAGGAAGAGGAGCGGCCGGTGCAGCAGGGCGTAGTCGAACATGATGGAGGAGTAGTCGGTGACCAGGGCGTGGGCGAGGAGCAGCAGCGGGGTGATGTCCGGCTCCCGCGTCACGTCGATCACCCGGCCGGCCACCGACGGAGGCAGGGTGACCCGGTTCAGGTAGTGAGCGCGGACCAGGAGCGTGTACCGGTCGCCGAAGCGGTCGGCGAAGCGCTCCAGGTCGAAGGGCGGTTGAAAGTCGCGTACGCCTCCGTCGGGGCGGGCGCGGAACGTGGGCGCGTACAGCACCACGCGGCTGTCCGGAGGGATGCCGAGGCGCTCGGCGAGCCGGCGCACCGCCTGCTCGGCCGACTGCGGGTCGCGGGCCGCCCGGACGAGGGCGTCGTTGCGCGGGTAGCCGGTACGCAGCAGTTTCCCCTCGGGAATGCGGTAGGCGCGGGCGAGGGTGCGCACGTCGTGCTCGGTGCGCACCAGGAAGTGGTCGAAGCGGTCCAGTGCCTGCTGGAAGGCGCGCTGTTCGGGTTCGGACATCACCCGGTGGGAGGGCTCGTCGAAGCCCATCCGCTTCAGGGCGGAGCCGTGCCAGGTCTGGATGTAGGTGGTCTCCGGACGTTTGCGGAGCATGAGCGGGAAGCCCTGGTTGTCGATCCAGAACTCGGCCTGGGCGAGCGCCCTGATGTACCGCCAGGACCAGCGGCGGACGAGTTCGGCGTCCTCCGGGAACCCTTCGGGCCCCTCGCCCTCGTAGGACCAGATCGCGGTGACGGGCACCCGGCGGCGCCGCAGCTCCTCGTGGATGGCACGTGGGCTGTCGCTGTACTGCTTGCCGAGGTGGCTCTCGAAGACGACCGTGCCCTTGCGGACCGGCAGGAGCCGCAGCATGCGGTGGTAGGCCTGCGCCTTGCGCGAACGGGAGGCCAGGTCCCTGCGCACGGCCCGCACGGCGATGTAGGTGCCCTTGACGGCCCGGGCCGCGGAGCCGTGCAGGTGGCGGTCCACGAGCGCGCGGCCGCGCCGTGCGGCCGGGCCGTGCTGGGTGAGCCGGAAGGCCAGGTGGCCCTTGGCGGAGACCTGCGGTTCGAGCCGGTCGGCGACGAACCGGCCGAGCCTGGGGCGTACGGGCACGGGCGCGGAGTTCTCCAGGTCGACGTTCCCGGCGGTGATGCGGGTCGTGGTGCGCCTGCCGTCCGCTGTCAGGTGCAGCCGGACGTCCCACACCTCGTCGACGACGCCGACCGGCCGGAAGCGTGCGGTCAGGGGGACGGCGGCGCGCCAGGTGAGGGTGTCGCCGGCGTGACGTACCGCCGTCACGGGGAAGCGGAAGGTCTGCACGCTGCGGCGACGGGCCCGGAACTCCAGCTCGGCGGTGAGGCGGGCGTGAGGGGGGACGGTGCGCAGGGGGTTGACCACGGCGCCCTCGAGCACCACCAGGTCGCCGTGCACGGCGTATCCGGTGAGCGCGTTGCGCAGGAGCATCCCGTCCAGCTCTCTGCCGTGGTGGCCGAGGGCGGTGACATCCATGATGTCGCGTGCCCTCGGGTCGTCGAGGTACCGGTCGCACCAGTAGATACGGCCGTCGCGCTCGACGAGCGGCGTGGAGATCTTGGAGCGGTTGATCAGCGTGTCGACGGCCGGCATCAGGGTGTCCCAGTCCTCCCGCACCAGCAGGTAGGCGCAGATGGCGTGCACCCGGTCGAGCTCGGCGTACGCCGCCTCGGGGAAGTCCTGGATGTAGCCGCGCGCCAGCCGGGCGAACCGGTGGCGGTAGCCGTCGTCGAGGAACGGCAGGTCGCGGAGGTAGAGCGCGAGGTCGTGCTTGAGGAACTTGGCGTCCTTGCGCAGTTTGAGCTCGTCCAGGCCGTGCCGCTGCAGAACCTCGTCGATGCGGCGGTGGATCGCGAGCCGGTCGGCGAAGTTGTTGATCTCGTGCCGCCGGTTGCTGATCGACTTGGCCGTGGCCTTCTCGACGACATGCCAGAAGTAGACGGTGTGGGGGATCACGGTGATGCGTCCGGCGGCGAGGTAGGCCTGGGCGGAGAAGAGCAGGTCCTCGTAGTGGACGCCGCGCAAGAAGGCGAGCCCGTTCTCCAGGAGGAACGCGCGCCGGTAGCACTTGTTCGTCGACAGGGTGTCGAAGACGAAGAGGTCCGGCAGTTCGGCGATGGACTCGACGGTGCGCGTGGACCGGTAGAGCCACGGGTACCAGGGGATCCGCTTGTCGTGTCTGCTGTCGGTGTACACCCGCACACACAGCCCCGAGACCAGGTCGGCGCCGGTGCGGTCGGCCGCTTCCAGCAGGTTGCGGCATGCGTTGCTCTCGAGGGCGTCGTCGCTGTCCAGGAACATCACATAGCGGCCGCGGGCCACGGCCAGGCCCTGGTTGCGGGGCTCGCCGCAGCCTCCGCTGTTCTCGGCCAGCCGGACCACGCGCACCCGGCCGGGGTGGGCGGCGGCGAGGGAGCGTGCCACGTCGTACGACCCGTCGGTCGAACAGTCGTCGGCGATGACGACTTCCACGTTGCGCAACGTCTGACCGAGCGCGGAACGCACGGCTGCCGGCAGGCGCGGGGCGTCGTTGTAGACGATGACGACGACGCTGATGTCCGGTTCCGCCCCGTCCGACTCATGGGCATCCATCGGCACGGCACCTCTCGTCTCGGATCGACGACTCTCCGGGCGGCGGCCCCGTCACCGCAGGGGTTCGGCGGTGTCCGCGAAGGCGTCCCGCGGACGGGGGTGCGCCGGGTTTCCGCCCCCGGCCACCGCAGCCCTGCGGGCCACTGCGGGGGGCGGCGCCCTGCCGCTCCTCCCCGCGACGGGACGGCCCGGCAGGGCTCTGGTCCGTGATCTGCTCGGCGTCAGCAGGCCGGGTAGTCCGGTATCCACTGCGTCTTCTCGACCGCCTCGCGCACCTCCGCCTCGGTCGCCTTCGGGGCCACCCCCTCCTCGACGGCGGCGATCGCGGCGGCCACCGCGATCTCCCGGGCCGCCTCCCGCATGCCGCCGAGCGGCGGCAGCAGCGGGGCCGGACCCTGAACTCCGCCGGCCGCCTCCGCGGCCCGCCGGGCGACGGCGCGTGCGGCGGCGACCAGCATCCGGTCGGTGACCCGGGTGGCGCCGACGGCGGCCACCGCGAGCCCCATCGCGGGGAAGACGTACACGTTGTTGGCCTGCGCCACCGGAACCTCGTGGCCGTCCACCTCCAGCGGCGGGAACGGCGAGCCGGTCGCGATCAGCGCCCTGCCGTCCGTCCAGCGGGCGAGGTCGGCGGGCTCGGCCTCGGCGTGCGAGGTCGGGTTGGACAGCGGGAAGATCACCGGTCGTTCGCAGGTGGACGCCATCTGCCGCACGATCTCCTCGGTGAACGCGCCGTGCGCCGTCGACAGCCCGATGAGCACCGTCGGCTCGATACGGCGCACCACCTCGGCGAGCCCGGTACCTCCCCAGTCGGCCACCTCGTCGCCGGGGCGCGCGTACACCCGCTGTTCGTCGGTCAGATCGCCGCGCGAGTCCACCAGCAGTCCGTCGACGTCGACGAACCAGAACCGGTCCGCGGCCTCCTTCTCGGAGAGTCCCTCGTCCACGAGGGCGGCGCGCATCATGTCGGCGACGCCCACGGCGGCCGAACCCGCTCCCAGTACGACCAGCCGCTGTTCGGTCAGCGGCGTACCCGCCACCTGGCAGGCCGTAGACAGGGCGCCGAGTGCCACCGCCGCGGTGCCCTGGATGTCGTCGTTGAAGGTCAGCAGCCGGTCGCGGTAGCGGGTGAGGATCGTCCGGGCGTGGACGGTGGCGAAGTCCTCCCACTGCAGCAGCGCGTTCGGCAGCTCCGCCTCCACCGCCGAGACGAACGCCTCGATCATCTCGTCGTACTGTGAGCCGGTGAGCCGGTGCTCCCGCCGGCCCAGATAGCGCGGGTCGGACAGCAGTTGCTCGTTGTCGGTGCCGACGTCGAGCAGGATCGGCAGGGTGCGCGCCGGGTGGATGCCGCCGATGGCGGTGTAGAGGCTCAGCTTGCCGATCGGGATGCCCATGCCCCCGACGCCCTGGTCTCCGAGACCGAGGATGCGCTGGCCGTCGGTGACGACGATGACGTCGACGGCGCCCTTGTGCGGGCGGTTGCGCAGGATCTCCCGGAACCGGTCACGGTCCTCCCAGGACAGGAACAGGCCGCGGGGCCGCCGGTAGATCTCGCTGAAGCGGCGGCAGGCGTCCCCGACGGTCGGGGTGTAGACGATCGGCAGCAGTTCCTCGAGGTGTTCGGTGACCAGACGGTAGAACACCACCTCGTGGGTGTCCTGCAGTTGCCGCAGGTAGATGTGCCGGTTGAGCGGTTTGTCGTACCCGAGGAACGCCTGGTGGGCGCGGGCGACCTGCTCCTGGAGGGTCTCCACGGCGGGCGGCAGCAGTCCGTCCAGACCGAGTTCCGCGCGTTCGTCGCGGGTGAAGGCCGTGCCCTTGTTGAGCAACGGGTCGGCGAGCAGGGCGGTGCCGCGGGCGTTCGTCTGTCCGGTGAGGTGCGTCATCGTACGGTCCAACCTGGAGGGATCGACCATTCTCTTCCCCTTGCCCCGCTTCCGTACCGTCCACCCGGCCGACAGGACGTATTCCTTCACTCCTTCACCGCGGGGAGTACCGGTGGGAGGGTGCGGATTGGTTCGTGTACGTGGCGATCGGCCACAACACCTCCATGGGCCCCGCGAAGCTGACCGGCTCCGCCTCCCCGTCGCCGTGACGCCGCGCGTGACGCGCGTCCCGGGACCGAAGGCTGCGGGCGGGCCGGACGCCTGTGCCCCCTTCCGCAACGGCCCGGTCACCCGCGCGCCATCTCCCCGTCGGGTGCCCGTCCGAAAGGGGCACGCTCTTACCGACGTCCTGTACGTCTCATGCAACACGGCCACGGAATGCCTACTTCTTCGTAGTCGGATCATCCGGTCGCACGTGCCGCGCAGCGGGCCGACGCGACGGTGAGAAGACAGCGGCAGTCCTGGAAGGCCACCTATGCTCAGCGCTCACTCGGAGCAGACCGCAGCGCGCGACGCCACGCCGGCGGCGGGCACGCCGACCGCGCCCACCGCCGGCCGCACACATGACGGAGGGCCGCCTCCCCGCAGCCCGCGGCCGCCACGGCCGCACTACGAGCTTCCGGTGCTCGGGGCCGTGGCGGCGCTCGCGGGGGTTCTGTACACGTGGGGCATCGACCGCAGCGTCTACCACACGTTCTACGCCGCCGCCGTGCGCAGCATGACCGACAACCCGGTGGCGTTCTTCTTCGGTTCGTTCGACCCCGGCAACTCCATCACGCTCGACAAGGAGCCCGGCTTCCTGTGGCCGCAGGCGCTGTCGGCCCTGGTCTTCGGTTTCCGCCCCTGGGCACTGGTGCTGCCCCAGGCGGTCGAGGGCGTGGCCTGCGTTCTCCTGCTGCACCTGCTGGTGCGCCGCTGGGCCGGGGTCCCGGCGGGACTGCTGGCCGCGGCGTTCCTGACGCTCACCCCGGTGGCCGTGGGGCTGGGCCGGTCGATCGTGGAGGACGCGCCGTTCGTCCTGCTGCTGCTCCTGGCCGCCGAGGCCACCTGGCGGGCCGTCACCCGTGCCCGGCTGCGCACCCTGCTGACGTCCGGCGTCTGGGTCGGGGTGGCGTTCCAGTGCAAGATGCTGGAGGCCTGGGCGGTGCTGCCGGCGCTGGCCGTCACCTATCTGGTGGCCGCTCCCACGACCCTGCGGCGCAGGATCGGCCATGTCGCGGCGGCCGGCGCGGTCGCCGTGGCGGTGTCGGCGTCCTGGGTGGCCGTGGCGACCGTCGTCCCCGCTCAGTCACGTCCGTACATAGACGGCACCACGAACAACTCGGCCGTGGGCATGGTCGTCGGCTACAACTTCCTGACCCGGTTCACGTCGCTGGGCGTGGACGCGGCGGACACGGGCAGCGTCGTCACCGGCGAGACGGGCCCGCTCCACGCGGTCGTCAACAGCCCCTCGAGCCACGGCACTTCGGCGGGCGGCGGCACCGGCCGCACCGCACGGGGAGCCCGCCACCGGGGCCCGGGCATGGGCAACAGCGTGCTGAAGATGTTCAGCCCGGGACTGGCCACCCAGACGGGCTGGCTGTACCCGCTGGCCGGGTGCGGGCTGTTGTGGGGGCTCGCCGCCGCGCGGCGCCGCCGTGTCCCGCGCACCGATCCGGTGCTCGCCGGTTATCTGCTGTGGGGCGTGTGGCTGGCCACCTTCTTCGCCGCGTTCAGCTTCGGCAGCGTCACCGGCCACACGTACTACATGGGCGTCGTCGCCGTGGCCCTCGCCGCGCTGAGCGCTGCCGGGCTGGTGCGGGCCTGGGAGGCCCACCGGTCCGGTGGCCGCCGTGCCTGGGTGCTTCCGGCGGTGACCGCCGCGAACGTCCTGTGGGCCGTGGCCCTGACGCTGCACTACCGGCACTTCTTCGGGTGGTCGGCTCCCGCCGCCGCCGGCCTGTGCGTGCTGTCCCTGGTACTCACCGGCGCGGGCCGCGCGGTGGCGGCCCGGCGGCGACGCACAGGCGTGGCGGGACTGGCGGCGGGGCTCGCCGCGGTGCTCCTGATACCGGCCACGTGGTCGGCCTCTGCGCTGTCCCCGCGCTACAACCAGCCGGGCGGCATGGGCAGGGTCGGGCCCGCCAGCCGCCCGGGGGGCGGCGGGCCGAACCGCCTGACGCCGCAGCGCGCACGGCTCCTGGCCTACCTGACGGCGCACAGGGAGGGGGCGAAGTACCTCGCGGCCATGCCGGACTGGGCCGATGCCGCGCCCTACGTCATCGGCGCCGACGCGTCCGTGCTCCCCATGGGCGGCTTCACCGGGCAGGTCCCCTTCCCCGCCCCCGACGGCCTCGGCCGGCTGGTCGGCTCCGGCGAACTGCGCTACGTCGCCCTACGGGCCCCGCACGGCGGAAGGACCCGGTACGACGCGAGCGGGCAGCACCCCGTCACCGCCCCGTCCCCCACCGCAGCCGCGATCACCCGCTGGGTCACCACGCACTGCGCGGCGGTGCCGCCGACGGCGTACGGCGGCACCGGCTCCGTCCCACTCCGGCTCTACCGGTGCGACCCGCGAACCGGCCGCTGAACCGCCCGGCAGCGGCTCGGCTCGCCCCTCGTCGCCGTTACGGGGCGCGGGGCAGGGCCGGTCAGGCGCCGGTGCCCGCCTGGAAGGCGGTCAGGAACACCGACGAGGAGGTGCCCGACACGGGTACCGCGCCGCCGGACCACGTCACCTTCAGGGAGGCCCTCTCGTCGGGCGGGGTGATCAGGACGGCCGCGGGTGTGGCCGTGCGGGCGCCGCTGACCCCCGGGTTGGAGAAGGTCAGTCCGGCCCAGGCGCTCCTGCCCGGCGCCAGCGTGACCTTGGTGTGGCCACCCGGGCTGCGCCTGGGGTCCGGACCCAGTTGCCTGCCGGAGGCGTCCACGAAGGCGGCGCCCGGGTAGCCGTCGATGGTGCAGGTCCGCCCGGAGCGGTTGGTCAGGACCAGGGGGAAGTTCTCCTGCCCGGCTCCGGGGTTGTTCGCCCCGACGGACGCGCGCAGTTCGGACGTATGGCAACGGGTGCTGCTGGTGGTGCCGCCCACGGTGGCCGCCGTGGAGGACGCGCCGTGGGTACCCGATGCCGCGGAAGCCGTGGAGCTGCCGCCCGTGCTCGTCGCGGTGCCGTCGCCGGTCGCCCGGTCGCCGGAGGCGGGTTGTGCCGTGCCGGGCGGCTTCTGCGGAGCGCCGGCGGTGCCGTGGTCGTCTCCGCAGGCGGTGAGCAGGGTGAGGGCGGCGAACGCGCCCAGCGCGGACACCATGCGTCGCGCCGTCAGGAAGGGGACCGTGCCGTCGGGGTCCGGGCCCGCTGTGCCGCGCCGAAAGCTCGCCATGTGCATTGCTCCTTGAAACTCGGGCGGCCCGAGCCGGGCGCGCGCGTCGTCGACGGTGCCGGGATGCTCCGTCCATCCTGTCCGATGCCCGCTCACGCGCAAAAGTTCGCGGCGTCCGGTCGGGGCGTGAGCGGGGAGGAGGTCGTCGGTGATACGGCACTGCCCTGCCCACCGGCCGCGGTCACCAGGTCGGCGGTGTCCTCGGCGGTCCCGGGCCGGTCGTACTCGGAGCGCCGCTCGCGCGTGCTGCGCCCGGTGGCGTGGACGGTGGCCCCGGCCGCGCCGGGTTCCACGGCGCTGCCCCGCCCCGCGCTGTGCGTCGCCCGGACGACGAGTGCGGCCCTGCCCTCGCGTGGTCCCGGCATGTCCGACCTCCGTGTCCGTGGGACCGCCCCGGGTCGACGTTCTCGCGGAAGCCGGACATCTTCTGTCGCTTCTTCGTGCCGAAGGGTGGCCGGGGGCGTCGGCTCAGTGGCCGCGGGCGATCCACTCCTCGAGGTGGGGAGCCTCGTCACCGATGGTCGTCGCCTCGCCGTGCCCCGTGCGGACCACGGTGTCCGGCGGGAGGGTCAGCAGCCGGTCGCGGATCGAGTCGATGATCGTCGGGAAGTGCGAGTAGGAGCGTCCGGTGGCCCCGGGACCGCCCTGGAAGAGGGTGTCACCGGTGAAGACCGTGCTGAGGCCCGCGTCGTAGAGGCACACCGCGCCGGGGGCGTGGCCGGGGGTGTGCAAGACGGTCAGGTCGGTGCCGGCCGTCTCGATGACCTGGCCGTCGGCCAGCCAGTGGTCGGGCAGGCGGTCGGGGTGGGTGAGCTTCCACAGCGGCAGGTCGTCGGGGTGCAGCCAGATCTGCGCGCCGGTCCGTTCGGCGAGGGCGGGGGCGGCGTCGATGTGGTCGTTGTGGGCGTGGGTGCACACGATGGCGGTGAGCCGCCGGTCGCCGACGGCCTCGGCGATCGCGGCGGCGTCGTGGGCGGCGTCGATGACGACGGCCTCCTGGTCGTCGCCGACGATCCACACGTTGTTGTCGACGTCCCAGGTGCCGCCGTCGAGCGAGAAGGTGCCGGAGGTGACGAGGTGGTCGATGCGGGCGGTCATCACAGCATCACCACCGAGCGCAGCACGTCGCCGTGGTGCATCCGTTCGAAGGCCTTCTCGATCTCGTCGAGGGCGATCGTCTCGGTCACGAACTTCTCCAGCGGCAGGCGTCCCTGCAGGTGCAGGTCGATGAGCATCGGGAAGTCACGGCTGGGCAGGCAGTCGCCGTACCAGGACGATTTCAGGGCGCCGCCGCGTCCGAAGACGTCGAGGAGTGGCAGTTCGAGCTTCATCTCGGGGGTGGGGACGCCGACGAGGACGACGGTTCCGGCGAGGTCGCGGGCGTAGAAGGCCTGCTGGTAGGTCTCCGGGCGGCCGACCGCCTCGATGACGACATCGGCGCCGAAGCCGCCGGTCAGCTCGCGGATCGCCGCGACGGGGTCGGTCTCCCCGGAGTTGACGGTGTGGGTCGCGCCCAGTTCCCTGGCGGTGGTGAGCTTGCGGTCGTCGATGTCCACCGCGATGATCTTCGCGGCGCCCGCCAGGAAGGATCCGGCGATCGCCGCGTCACCGACTCCGCCGCAGCCGATGACCGCCACCGAGTCCCCTCGGCCGACGCCCCCGGTGTTGATGGCGGCCCCGATGCCGGCCATCACGCCACAGCCGAGGAGGCCCGCCACGGCCGGGGAGGCGGACGGGTCGACCTTGGTGCACTGTCCGGCCGCGACCAGCGTCTTCTCCGCGAAGGCGCCGATGCCGAGGGCCGGGGAGAGCTCCTGTCCGGTCGAGGCGAGGGTCATCTTCTGCTCGGCGTTGTGGGTGTCGAAGCAGTACCAGGGGCGGCCGCGCAGACACGCCCGGCACTTCCCGCACACCGCCCGCCAGTTGAGCACGACGAAGTCACCGGGGGCGACGTCCGTGACACCGTCGCCGACCGACTCGACGAGGCCGGCGGCCTCGTGACCGAGCAGGAACGGGAAGTCGTCACTGATGCCGCCCTGCTTGTAGTGCAGGTCGGTGTGGCACACCCCGCACGCCTGGATCTTCACCACCGCCTCGCCAGGGCCCGGATCCGGCACGACGATCGTCTCCACCCGCACCGGCTCGTCCTTGCCAGGGGCGATCACGCCGCGTACTTCCTGCGCCATGGTGCTGCTGCCTTCCGTCGGTGGTCCGGGCGCCGTGCGCGCCCGACGGGGGCCACCGCGGCCCCCACACATGATCCTTGCGCGGCGGGCACGTCTTCCGCACGTCTTCCGCGCCACGGAAGCGCGATCGAGTCGTCGGGCGACCACGCGGCGAGAGTCGCCCGCATGCCGCGGACGCCCCCGGCGCGGGTACGGTCGATGGCCTCCTGCCCCGGCTGGTGAGTTCGACGCGCCGGGCGCGTGTGAGCCGAACGGGAAGAGGGCCCGATCAGAAGGGGTAGTGGGCGTGCCGGGTGGCGATGGTGACCCAGCGGGTGTTGGAGAACGCCTCGATGCCCCAGCGTCCGCCGAAGCGGCCGTAGCCGGAGGCCTTGACCCCGCCGAAGGGAGCGTGCGGCTCGTCGGCCACCGACTGGTCGTTGATGTGCACGATGCCGGTGCGCACCCGGCGCGCGACGGCCAGTCCGTGGGTGGCGTTCTCTGTGATGATCCCGCAGGTCAACCCGTTCTCGGTGTCGTTGGCGAGAGCGGCCGCGGTGTCGTCGGCGGTGAACGTCTCCAGCACGCAGACCGGGCCGAACGACTCGGCGTGGTACAGGTCCGCGTCCTTCGGCACACCGGTGAGGACGGTGGCCGGGTGCACCGAGCCGTCGGGCTCTCCTCCGACGAGGACCTTGGCCCCCTTGGCCACGGCGTCCCGCACCAGGGCGGCGACCCGCTGTGCGGCCGACGGGCTGACCAGCGGCCCGATCACGGTCTGCGGATGCGCGGGATCGCCCGCCCGCAGCGAGGCGGCCCCGGCGGTGAACTTGTCCGTGAACTCCTCGGCGAGCGAGGCGTGGACGAGGATCCGGTCGGCGGACATGCAGATCTGCCCGGCGTTCATGAACACGCTGAAGGTGACGGCGTCGACGGCGTAGTCCACGTCGGCGTCGTCCAGCACGATCACGGCGTTCTTGCCGCCCAGCTCCAGGACGGCGGGCTTGAGACGGCGCGCGGCGAGCTCGCCGATGATCCGGCCGACGCCCGTGGAGCCGGTGAAGTTCACCGCCCGCACCCGTTCGTCGCCGATCAGCGTCTCGGCGATCTCTCCCGCGTCCTCGCGGGCGTTGGTGACCACGTTCAGCACGCCGTCCGGCAGCCCGGCCTCGCGCAGCACGTCCGCCACGAGCAGTCCGCAGGCGATCGGCGCGTCCTCGCTGGGTTTGACGACCACCGTGTTGCCCGCGGCGAGCGGCGCCGCCACGGCCCGCACGCCGAGGATGACCGGCGCGTTCCACGGCGCGAACGCCGCCACCACGCCGAGCGGCTCGCGCACCGCGAGCCCGAGCGCGCCCGCCTCCTGAGCGCTGAGCACCTCGCCGCGCGGGGCGGTGATCGCGGCCGCCGCCTCACGCAGGATGTTCGCGGCGAGAACCACGTTGAAGTGGGCCCAGGGCCGGGTGCCGCCCGCCTCGTGGGCCATGATCTCGGCCACCTGGTCGCCGCGCGCGTCCAGTATGTCGGCCCCCTTGAGGAAGATCGCGCGGCGGGCGAAGGGTGCCAGGGCCGCCCAGGCGGGGAAGGCGGCGTCCGCGGCGTCCACGGCGCGCCGGACGTCCTCCGGCCCGGCGGCCGCCACCGTGGCGTACACGTCACCGGTGTACGGGCTGACGTCGACGGTGGTGCGGCCGGAGGCGGCGGGCTGGTCCTTGCCGCCTATGAGCAGTTCGCGGGAGACGGGCACGGCGTCTTCCTTTTGTTCGCGTAGTGAAATCGCATTCACCGATCACCGCGATGCTCCGGCGGACCTCGGGGAAAGTCAAGGCCCCCGGCCGCGGACAGACGGGGGCCCCGCACCGCCGCCGGCTACTGAACGGCCGGGAGCACCCCCGTGACGGGTGCGGCCAGATCAGTGGCCTGGTGGAGCTGATTGAGGTCGCGCAGGTGGTTCAGGCCCGTCAGTTGGCCGGACAGCCGCGGGATCTCGTTCCGCCGGTCCTCGGGGACACCGCTGCGGGACAGTGAGTCGAGCAGGGTGACCGGGTTGAGCCTGCCGGCGTCGGGGCTACCTGCGTTCGCCGCGGTGGCCGTCGGCGCGCCGAGGCCGGCCACGCCCACGGCGAGACCGACCGCGGCGACGATGCGTCGTGTGGGGATCATGCCCTCAGCAACGGCACCTCGCGGAACCCGGTCACGGGCTCCTGGCACCACTCACCCGAGAGGCGCACCGGCGCCCGGCGCGTTTGCCGGTGCCGCGCGCCGGGGGGAGGCTCGGAGCAGAGGCCCTCGAACGGCCCGCCGAGCGTCGGGCGCGGCCTTCCAAGGGCGTCGGAGGAGGTCACCATGGGCACCGCGGCAGGCGGCGGCTTCGACACGGAGGCTCTGCGCCGGGGCATCGAAGGAGACGACACGGTGGCTCTGCTGTCGTTGTACGCGGACGACGCGGAGATACGCGTCGTCGACCGCGACACCCAGCCCAGCCACCCCAAGGTCCTGCACGGCCGGCACCAGATCAGCGAGATGCTCAGCGACGTCTACAGCCGTGACATGACCCACCACCTGGACCAGTGCGTGGTCCAGGGCGATCATGTCGCGTTCACCGAGTCCTGCGAGTACCCGGACGGCATGCGGGTGCTGGCCACCTCGATGGCCTCGCTTCGGAACGGCAAGATCACCGACCAGGTGCTCGTCCAGGTGTGGGACGAATAGGCGGACCACGGCGGGGAGAGCCCGGACCGGCCGGTGGCCCGTGAGCCGCCGGGCGGAGGGATTCCTCCGACGGGCAGCGGTTCGGCCTGTCAGCCGGCTCAGGCGTCCGGCAGCCGGCCCGGCGGGCGCAGGATGGCGAGGAGCTGGCGGGCCAGTTCGTCCACGATCTCCTCCAGGGTCGCGTCCACCCAGCCGGCCCGCCAGTCGTGCAGCAGGCCGTTGACGCTGCCGATGAACGCGGTGGCCGAGAGCCGGTAGTCGCGCGGTGCCGCCTCGCCGCGCGCGGCGGCCCGGGCGGCCTCCGCGCAGATGAAGTCCACCCAGCGGGAGCGGCGTTCGAGCCGCTGCTGCTCAAGGCGTGGGCTGACTCCGATGATCTCGACGAAGGCGATACGGATCCGGCGCGGATCGGAGGTGACGTTCGCCGCGTACGCCCGGAAGACGGCGGCGGCCCGCTCGGCGAGCGGCAGGTCGCGGGCCTCGGCGAGGGCGGTGGCCGCGGCCTGTTCCGCCCAGTCGTTGACCTGGAGGTGCAGCGCGGCCAGCACGTCCTCCAGGGTGTGGAACTCCTCGTAGAACTGCCGCGTCGACAGCCCCGCCGCCTCGCTCAACGCGGCCACCGTGGTGGACCGGTAGCCGGGACGCGCGCCGAACAGCTGGAGCCCGGCCTCCAGGAACCGGCGGCGTCGCTCGGCCTGCCGCTCCTCGGCCGTCCTGCCGCCGTACCGGCCCGTCGGCCGCTTGAGCCTGCCCGCCACCCGCGCCCCCTCCATCGTTCGATGATCCGTTCGCCTCTCGCTCAATTTTGTCGTGCACGGAGTCTTGTGAAGAGGGTCACCCTCTCCTTACTTTCCAGTAAGTCACTGTGAACTCAAGCGTGTTCAGATTCAGCCCCAAGACAGGGACCCCACCATGCCTGTTCTCAGATCCCGGCCTCTCTTCTGCCTCCTCGCCTCGCTGGCTCTGTCCGCCGGCGGCACCGCGACGGCCGCCGCCGCGCAGGACTCCTCCGCCGCCGCGCTGCGCGAGGTGCTGTTCGTGGGCAACAACTGGGAGGGGACCGCCGATGTCATCAAGTCCACGGGGGACTTCGCGAAGGTCGGCCGGATCAACGTCGTCCCGGACAAGGCGCAGCGGCTGGCGGAGATCAACACCGACCCGATCAAGTGGATCGCCTACATGACCGTCCGCAACCAGGTCGGTGAGGGCCACGACCAGTACGTGGACGACATGTACTCCACGCCGGACGGCAGGTCGGTGGTGGTCTCCCGGCCGAGCTTCGCCGACGTGGTGTCGATCGACCTGGCCACCGACAGGATCAACTGGCGTTTCCCCGTGGCCGGTTACCGCGCCGACCACATGGCGGTCTCCCCCGACGGCACGAAGGTCGCGGTCTCCGCCTCGACGGCGAACAAGGTGCAGGTGCTGGACATCGACACGGGCAAGGAACTCGGGGAGTTCGGCACGGGCGACAAGCCGCACGAGAACTTCTTCACAGGCGGCGGCAAGTACATCTGGAACATGTCCATCGGCGAGGTCACCACCTCCCTCGACGACCCGTCGGCGGACTGGACGAAGGGTGACCGCCACCTCACGATCGTGGACGCGACCACCTTCAAGCAGGTCAGGACGATCGACATGCGCAGCCGGCTGGACGCGATCGGCCTGAAGGACTTCTCCGACGCGGTGCGGCCCGCCGCGTTCACCCCCGACTGGTCCAAGCTGTACTTCCAGGTGTCGTTCTTCAACGGCTTCCTGGAGTACGACGTGGCGGCCGACAAGATCACCCGGGTGAAGACGCTGCCGGAGAACCCGGCGACCAACCCGGACCGCACCACATGGCTCCTCGACTCCCGCCACCACGGCATCTCGATGAACCCCGAGGGCACCAAGCTGTGTGTCGCGGGCACGATGGACAACTACGCGACCGTCGTCGACCGGGCCTCCTTCCAGGAGGGCCCGCTGATCCCCGCGTCCACGCCGTACTGGGCGACCGTGAGCGGCGACGGCAAGGACTGCGTCATCTCCGAGGCCGGCGCGGACAAGGTCACCGCGATCGACTTCACCACCGGCCAGAAGGTCACCAGCGTGGACGTCGGCGACCACCCGCAGCGGGTCCGCCTGGGCCACGTTCCCGCGGACTGGACCGGTCCGTCCGCCGGCTGAACTCCTTCGCCGCCCACGCCGAGAGCTCCGTCCGCGCCGCGCCCAGCAGGGACGCGGACGGAGCCGTCGCCCCGTTGGTGACCAGCGCGTAGTGCACGGCGCCCGGGCCGGAGGCGGTCAGCAGGAGCCGTTCGCTGCCGGTGCCACCCGTCTCGTCCGCCACGGCGAGGGGGGTCGACCTGGTGTAGGCGGGCAGGCCCGCCGCGGTGCCGAGGTCGGAGACCACGGTGGTGGACGCGGCCGGGAAGGAGGCCGGCAGATGCAGTTCCGTGGGCGCCGCCGATCCGTTCGAGCGCCACACCAGCAGGCCGTACTGCCCCGAGCCCACCAGTTGCGCCACGCTCGGCAGTGAGCCCGGAACCGGGTTCCAGGTCAGTGTCGTCGAGCCGTCCCGGGAGCGGTCCTCGTAGGTGAAGGCGAGGGCCGTGCCGGCGGTGGCGCTCGGGTAGAGCCGGTCCAGCAGGCGGGCGTCCTGGCGCAGCACCGGGGTACCCGAGTCGTCGAGGGCGACCGCGGAGAGGTCCTCGTCGTTCCAGGCGTCCCCGGAGGTGAGGACCTTGTCGGGGTTGCCGTTCATCAGCTCGTGGTGGCGGCCGTTGTAGAGGTCCCACTGCCACTGCGTACCGGACAGCACCGGGCCGGAGCCGGCCGGGTCCGACCACCAGCTCGCGCCCTTCATCCGGGAGTCGAGCGCCTGGTACATCGCCTTGAGCACGGTCGGCGCCTTGTCGGAGACGGAGCCGGACAGCGGATGGCCGAACTCGCTGACGATCGCGGTGGTGCCCAGCGCACCGGCCCGGTCGCGCACCGTGCCGAAGTCCGTCGCGTACTGCCCGTCACCGGCCTTGCCCCACATGAAGATGCCGGAGATGGCCTTCTGGTCGTAGAAGTGCGTGTTGAAGACGTACCGCGGGCCGATCGTGCCGGCGTCGAGGAGTCCGCCCTCCTGCTTCTGGCTGGAGATGTTGGCGTTCCAGAAGAGGTTCGGCTCCACGAAGGCGGGCTTGTCCTGCCAGCCCGCCGCATCCATCCGCGCGCGGAACCTGGCGTAGAACGGCCAGAGCATGTCCCGTTCCCAGCTGCGGCTGGTCTGCCCGGAGTCGTAGGTACCCGCGTAGGGCTCGTTGAACGGGTCGAAGCCGATGACCGCCCCGAACTCGTCGACGGTCAGGTGCTGCCGGATGTAGGCCATCGTCTTCTGCGCGGTGGCGAGGAAGGCGTCCTGCACCCCGTAGGCGTTGTGCCAGAAGTCGTACGACGCCTTCGTCACCGCCTGGTTCTGGGTGATGTTCTGGCCCCAGAACAGGCAGATCCCGCAGGACTCGGCGGGGTGGTTCCCGGCGGCCACCGCCCACTCGGGGGCGCCGTCACCGGTGTACCAGCTGCCCTGGTTGAAGAGGTGCCGGGAGTAGAGGTCCTGATGGAAGTCGGGGTAGACGCGGATCCCGGCGTCGAGGAACGCGCGCATCTGGTCGGTGACCGCGGCGAGGTAGGCGGTGTCGACCTGGCCGCGCACCGGCTCGGCATGGGCCCAGGAGAGCAGGAAGCGGACCGTGTTGCCGCCGCCGAGCACGCGCAGGGCGGTCGCCGACTTCCGGGCGTCGGCGACGGAGGCGAAGGGCAGTCCGCCGTTCTCCTCCAGCTTGGTCTCGCCGGAGACGTTGTAGCCGCGCAGCACGACCTCGCGGCCGAGGCCGTCGGTGAAGCGGCCGCCCCGGACGGTGAGGGTGGCGGACGCCTGGGGGTCGAACCAGAGGGAGTCGGGGAGGGAGTCGGCGGCCGCGGGCCGGGCACCCGTGACCGCCGCGAGGCCGGTGAGAGCCACGAGAACGCCGCACAGACGCACACGTAACTTTGCCATGCACATTACACTCAGGGCGATTTACGGCCTATGTCAACACCCGTGCACCCTCCGGTTCGTTCACCGCCCTCAGGACGCACACCCGCCGCCCGCCCCGGCGCCCTCCGCATCACCCGCAACAGGTACTCCTCCCGGTCGAGCGGGTTGTGATCGGTCCGCGAGCGGCTCGGTACCTCGCCGCCGGTCACCGGCGCGTAGTGGTCGAACGCGGACTCCAGCTCACCCTCGCCGCGGGTCGGCCCCGGCAGCGTCTGCTGCAGCTCGTGCACCTGCGCGGCCGGCACCCGGCCTTCGAGAACACAGGTCCGCCCGCGTGGTGAGGTGGTCTCCGGGACCGCGCGCAGCCGGGTGAGAACCGGCATCAGCGCGCCGAGCGTGTCCGCCGGGGCCTCGATCCGGAAGCGGTTCACCGGCTCGTACACCCGGGTGCCCGCCCGCCTGAGGGCGGCCATCACGACCAGCGGGGTCAGGCCCCGGAAGTCCGCGCCCGTGCTCGACATGCTCTTGTCGAAGCCCTGGTGGGCGTGGCTCTGCCGCGGGGAGTAGCCCGAGTGCGTCATGGTGACCGTGCAGTCGGTCACCCGCCAGCCGTGCAGGCCCTGCGCCAACGTCTCGTCGACCGTGTCCTCCACGGCCCTGAAGAAGGCGTACGGCATCGAACCGAGTTCCACCTCCAGGCGGAACGCGACGCCCGAGCCGACCGGGGCCGGGTCGATGCGCAGTCCCACGGTGGCCAGGAAGGGATGGGAGTCCTTCTTGTTGAACTCGACCGCCGCGCCCGTGCCGACGGGCCGTTCGACGCACAGCGGCGTCGTCTCGCGGAAGGTGACGGCAAGTCCGTACTCCTCGGCCAGGGTCGCCTGGATGACCTCCTTCTGGACCTCGCCGTAGAGGGAGACGGAGACCTCCTGGCGAAGCTCGTCCTGCCGCAACGCGATGAGCGGGTCCTGTTCGGCGAGCTGGGTGAGCGCGACGTGCAGCGCTCCTCCGTCGCGGTGTCGGGCGGGCACGACGACGGTCTCCAGGGTGGGCGGGGAGAAGAGGTGTTCCGGCTGACCGGCGCACGGTGCCTCGCCGAAGGTGTCGCCGATACGGACGTCGGTCAGACCCCACAGCTTGCCGATGCGGCCCGCCGTCACCGATGCCTCGCGGTCCGCTCCGCCCCGGTCGAACACGCCGATGGCGGTGACCCTGCCCTCCCGTCCGCCGGGGAACACCAACCGGTCGCGGGTCCGCAGGGTCCCGGAGAACACCCGCGCGTACGCGACCTTCTCCCCCGCCGGTCCGCGCTCCACCTTGAAGACGTTGCCGGAGGCCGGCCCCTCGGTGTCGCCCTCGATGGCCGGCAGCAGTTCGGTGAGTCCCCCGATCAGCTCCTTCACCCCCGCTCCCGTGATCGCCGAGCCGAAGAACACGGGGTGCACCCGGGCGTGCCGGGTCTGCTCGACGAGGGCGGTGCGCAGCCGGTCGGGCGACACCGCGTCCTCGACGTACGCGGCCAGCAGTTCCTCGTCGTGCTCGGCGAGGACGTCGAGCAGCCGGGTGGTGAAGGCGGTGTCGTCGGCGTCGTACGGGACCACGTGCGCATCGCGGGTGCCGAGTCCGTACGGCCGTCCCATCGGGACCACCGACCGGGTGAGCCGCTCGGCCAGGGCGGTGAGGGTCCGGCCGTCGTCGGCACCGCCGCGGTCGATCTTGTTGACGAAGACGAGGGTGGGGATCCGCAGCCTTCGCAGGGTGCGCATCAGGATGCGTGTCTGGGCCTGGACGCCCTCCACGGCGGAGACGACCAGCACCGCGCCGTCGAGCACGCCCAGCACCCGCTCCACCTCGGCGATGAAGTCGGGGTGTCCGGGGGTGTCGATCAGGTTGACGGTGACGCCGTCGAGGGTGAACGAGACGACGGCGGTCTTGATGGTGATGCCGCGCTGCCGCTCCAGCGCGAGGGTGTCGGTCCGGGTGCTGCCGTCGTCGACACTGCCGATCTCGTCGATGACACCGGTGGCGTGCAGCAGCCGCTCGGTGAGGCTTGTCTTACCCGCGTCTACGTGCGCGAGGATTCCCAGGTTCAGTGTGGGCACAGAGCGTCATGTCCTCGGGGTGGGTGCTGGTTGTCTGCCGGACGGACATGAACGCTGTGCGCATGGGGACTCCTCGGTTTCGACAACTCTGTCCCGTGCAGTCCAGCAGGACCGCGGCGGCGACAGCAACGGAATTTCAGGCGCGCTCGCTCCGATGGTCGGCGATGAGCTGCTCCAGTTGGCGCAGGGCGGCGCGCGCCCTGGCCGGGTCCTGCCGGTAGTACGGGTCGTCGGGCACCGGCAGGGAGCCCGCCAGGGCCCAGCCCCGGCCGCGGGCCCAGGTGGCGTCGTCGACACCGAGCGCGGTCCGGAAGTCCCCGCGAACCCCGTCCGGCAGGAACTTCCAGGCGGCGAGCAGGTCGACCGCGGGGTCGCCGACGGCCAGGGTGCCGAAGTCGATGACGGCGCTCAGCCGGCCGTCGGCCAAGAGCAGGTTGCCGGCCGCGAGGTCGCCGTGGATCCAGACGGGCGGCCGGTCCCAGGCGGGCGCGGCGAGAGCCGTCTCCCATACCTCCGTCACCGCGTCGGCGTCGATCAGTCCGGACCGCTTCAGCGCCTCGATCTTGGGCCGGACCCGCGCCTCGCAGGCGAGCGAGTCCCGCTCGTCGCCCATCGGCACGCCCCGGAAGGCGTTGCTCTGCTCGGGAGGGGGGCCGCCCGTGGGGTCGATCGACTGCAGCGCGGTCAGGAACCCGGCCAGTTCCAGGGCGGTGCGGCGGGGGTCGGCGAGGCCTTCGGGAGTGGCTGTCTCGCCCTCCAGCCAGCGGTAGACGGACCACGGGTAGGGGTAGCCCTCGCCGGGTTCACCCTTGGCGACGGGTTCGCTGACGGGGAGCGGCAGACGGGGCGCGAGCCGGGGCAGCCAGGTGTGCTCCCGCTCCACCTGACCGGCCCAGTGCGGGTAGCGCGGGAGGCGTACGGACAGTTCCTCGCCGAGCCGGAAGGTCGCGTTGTCCAGACCGGGGGATGCCACCGGTGCCATGGGGAGGTGGGCCCATCGCGGGAACTGGGCCGTCAGCAGACGGCGCACGAGGTCGACATCGATCAGCACCCGGCCATCTCACCCGAAGGGGTTGTCAGCGGTCCAGCGGTTTTCCGGTGCGTGGGGGCAGCCGGTGCAGCCGGACGTCCGTCAGTTCACCCCCGGTCACGGCGGCCGTCATGTACGTGCAGTGGGGCCGGCGGCGGCGGTCGGTCGGGGAGCCGGGGTTCAGCAGGCGCAGCCCGGTGTCCGTGGTGGTGTCCCAGGGGATGTGGCTGTGGCCGAACACCAGCACGTCGAGGTCGGGAAACCGCTCGGCGCAGCGGCGTTCCCTGCCCTGGGCGGGTCCCGTCTCGTGGACGACGCCGAGGCGCAGCCCGTCCAGGTCGGCGCGGGCCACTTCGGGGAGCCGGGCGCGCAGGGCGGGGCCGTCGTTGTTGCCGTGGACCCCGATCAGCCGGGCGGACCGGCTCTGCAGCAGGTCGAGCGTGGCCACGTCCACCCAGTCGCCTGCGTGGATCACGACATCCGCGCGCGAGACGTCGGCGAGCAGCGGCGCGGGCAGTTCCTTCGCACGCTTGGGCAGGTGGGTGTCGGACATCAGGAGCAGGCGCACGACACCAGGGTGTCACCCCTGGACAGGGACGCTCAGGTCTGCGCGTCGGCCGGCGAGTGCTCCAGGACGATGTCCGCCCACACCTGTTTGCCGCCGCTGACCGGGAGTGTCCCCCAGGTGTCGGACATGGCCTCGACGAGCAGGATGCCACGGCCGCCCGTCGCCTCCCAGCCGATGCTGGTCGGCTTGACGGGCGTGCGCGGTGAGGAGTCGGCAACCGCGACGCGCAGCCGGTGGTTGGACAGGGTGAGGTCGAGTCGGACCTGGCCGTCGGTGTGGACGAGGGCGTTGGTGACGAGTTCGGAGACGACGAGGAGCACCGTGTCGGCCTCCTCCGGGACGCCCCAGGAGCGCAGGGTGCGCCGGGTGAAGCGGCGGGCGTGCCGGACCGCTTCGGGAACGCGCCACACCGTCCAGCTCTCCCGCAGCGGGAGCATCGCCATGCCGTCGTAGCGCACCAGGAGCAGGGCCACGTCGTCGCTGCGGTTGGCCTCGGCGAGCAGGGCGTCCGCGACGAGGCCGAGGTGCTCGGGGTCGGCGGCGGACAGCTCGTCGGCGATCCGCGCGAGGCCGTCCTCGATGTCGACGTCGGCGGACTCGACCAGACCGTCCGTGGTGAGGGCGACGACCGTGCCCGGCTGCAGCCTGAGCGGGCTCATCGGGTAGTCGGCCTGGGTGACGACCCCGAGGGGCGGTCCGCCCTCCGACTCGATGATCTCGGTACTGCCGTCCGGGTGGCGCAGCAGGGGTGGGAGGTGCCCGGCCCGCACGCACCAGGCGGTGCCCTGCTCCATGTCGACGTCGACGTAACAGCAGGTGGCGAAGAGGTCGGACTCCATGTCCACGAGGAGCCGGTTGGCGTGCGAGACGACGACGTCCGGGGGGTGGCCCTCGGCCGCGTACGCCCGCAGCGCGGTGCGCATCTGGCCCATCAGGGTGGCCGCGCCTGCGCTGTGGCCCTGGACGTCCCCGATGACGAGGGCGACGTGGTTGTCGGGCAGCGGGATCACGTCGTACCAGTCGCCGCCGAGCTCCAGACCGGCGGTGGTCGGCAGGTAGCGGGCGACGGCGACGGCTCCGGGCAGCGCGGGCAGGCGGCGCGGCAGGAGGGCGCGCTGGAGCATGCCGATCAGCTCGTGCTCGGCGTCGAAGGCGTGGGCGCGCATCAGCGCCTGCCCGGTGAGACCGGCGACGGCGGTGAGCAGGGCGCGTTCGTCGGGACCGAAGTCGTGCGGGCTGTCCCAGCCGACGAGGCAGGCGCCGGCCATACGCCCGCCGGCGGGCAGCGGCAGCACCGCGAGACCGCCGGGACCGACCTCGGCGAGCGCCGGTTCCAGCGGGGTGCCGGCGGGCCAGATCGCGGCGCGGCCCTCCCTGAGCGCCGTGGCGAGGGTGGGCATGGCGCGGACCGGGGCGTCGGGCCACTCCGAGCGCCACTCGGTGCGCCACAGCTCCGGCCAGGCCTCCGGTTCCGGCGGGTCCAGGACGGTGACGACGAGGCGGTCGGACTCCAGCTCGGCGAGCGCGATACGGTCCGCCCGCAGGGGCCCCCGCAGGGCGGCGACGACGGCCCTGCTGACGTCGCGGACGGTTCCGGCGGTGGCGAGGGCGGCGGCGAGCCGCTGGATGCGGGTGACGTCGCTGACCCCGGGGCGCAGCTCGGACGCGTCGGTGACCGTGCCGACGAGCCGGACCGGGCGTCCGTCCCCGGCGGGCAGCAGGCGCCCGCGCAGCCGCAACCACCTCGGCTCGCCGGAGGGCTGGAGGATGCGGAACTCCAGTTCCCGGTCGCCGATGGACATGTGTTCCGCCTCGACGACGGACATCACGGAAGGCAGGTCCTCCGGGACGGTCCGGGCGAGCAGGGTCTCCACACGGCCGTCGAACTCGCCGGTGTCAATGCCGAACAACCCCAGCATCTCGTCGTCGACCTGGACCCGGCCGCTGTCCATGTCGAGCGTGAAGGAGCTGCCGGGCGGCCCACCGGTGCCGGCCGCGCCCGGAGGCGGGCAGGTGACGGCCTCGGCGAAGAGCTTCAGGCACGTGCGGTCATCGGTGTCGAAGCCGTCCGGGCCGTCGCTGACGGCCGCCAGGCATCCCCCGCCGCGCAGCGGCAGGACGGCCAGGGAGAAGTCCTGGTCGGGCATCCCGCGCGCGTCGGCGCAGTGGCCGATGTCCTCGGGGGTGAGCCACCGCGGCTGCCCGGAGCGGTGCACCTCGGCGGCGGGGGCCGTGCCGGAGAGGGAGTAGGAGTCGCGCAGCCCGTACAGCGTCCGCGGTACGCCGACCGACTCGGTGAGGGTCAGCTGGTCGCCTCCGTCTTCCGGGCTGTAGACGGCGGCGAGGGTGGCACCGGTGAACACGAGCACCTGTTCGAGCACGCGGCGCAGGCGCTCGCGCGGGTCGAGGTCCGCTGCGAGCGTCTTGAGGGCAAGTTCCGCGCGCAGCGTTCTCGTTCTGCGTCCCGCAGTGCCCTCACTGCCCACTCTGCAATTAGAGCGCGTCCCGGACGCTCGCGCAGCCCCTGTGAGCGCATCGACCGACGGCTCGCGGGTGCGCGGCAGAGCGGACGCGGCGAGCGGCGCGCCCGCCACTGAGGGTGACGGGCCGCCCACTGGGCGCGCGCGCTCCTTCGGACGGCCCGGGCACGGAGCGGTCCGGCCCTCCCGCCGGAGGGCCGGACCGTTCCACTGACCGGGGGAACCGCTGTTGCTCCCCGGTCAGTGGCTGGAGAGTCCGGAGCCGTCGCCGACGCCGCTGCCCGACTGGGCGCCGGCGTTGCCGGACTGACCGGCCTGACCGGATTGATCGGCAGCCCCACCCGACTGGTCACCGGGGCTCACCGACTGCTGACCGGCGCCGTTCTGGTCACCGGCGCCGGCACCTGCACCGCTCTGGTCACCGGCACCGGCGCCGCTCTGGCCACCCGGGTTCGCCGACTGGTCGCCGGTGCCCGCCTGGCCACCCGGGTTCGCCGACTGGTCACCCGCGCCCGCCTGGCCACCCGGGTTCGCCGACTGGTCACCCGCGCCCGAGCCCGCACCCGCACCCGCACCACCGGCGCCGAGGGTCGCGCCGGTCGCCTGGAGCGCCGTGGTCACCGGCTGGAAGAAGGTCTCGCCGCCATTGGTGCAGTCACCGCTGCCGCCCGAGGTCAGGCCGATCGCGCTGCCGTCCTTGGTGAACAGCGAGCCTCCGCTGTCACCGGCCTCGGCGCACACGTTCGTCTGGATGAGCCCGGTGACGGTGTCGACGCCGCCCGGGTTGGTCTCGCTCTGGAAGTTGACGGTGGCGTCGAGCCCGGTGACGGTTCCGTCGTGCAGCCCGGTGGTGCTGCCCATCCGGAAGACCTGCTGGCCCACCACCGCGTCCGCGGCCTGGGTGATCTGGACCGTCTGCCCGTTGCCGACGTTGACCTCGCTCGGCGCCTGGGTCTTCGGGTCGTCGTACTTGACGAGGGAGAAGTCCCCGTTGCCCGGGAAGGTGGCCTGGTCCACGGTGGCGATCGGCTGGCCGTTCTGGGAGTCGGACCACTGCTTCGCCGCGACTCCGCAGTGCCCGGCCGTCAGGAAGGCGGGGCTGCCGTCGCTCGCGGTGACGTTGAAACCGAGGGAGCAGCGGACACCGCCGCCGTTCGCCCGAGCGAAGATCGCGTCGCCGCCCGACACGAAGGTCTTGAAGGCGCCCGCCGACTTCTTGACGGTCGCCATGCCGGAGCCGAGGCTCTTGACCGTCGACTGAAGCGTGTTCCACTTGGCGCCGGTGACCGAGCTGTCGGCGGTGACCCGGATCTCGTTGGTCTTGGGGTCGACGGACCACGCGGTGCCGGGGATCGTCGCCCTGGTGCGCAGTGTGCGGGCGGCGGCCTGGAGCTCGGCCGTGCTGTTCCGTACCTGGTTGGGGACGGCACCCGCCTTTCTGACGGCGTCCGCGGCCTTGCCGATGTCACCGACCACGTTGACGACGACCTGCTGCTTGTCGGCGTTGTAGTAGGACCCTGCGAAGGCATCACCCAACTGCGATGCGAGCTGCTTGGCGACGAGCGAGACATCGGCCGCCTTGAACGTCTTCGGCGTGTCGCCCGACGCCGAATCCGTCTGGGACGCGTTGGCGTTGGGCAGCAGAAGGGCCGCAGCTCCGAGCGCCGCCACGCTTCCGACCGCGATCGCGGCCTTGCGCTTGGGTATGCGTTTGTGACTCAACTCTCGACCTCCTGGGGACGGGGTCCGTTGCCGCCGTCCGGCAGCTGACTGGGGCGCCTGGATGCCAGTTGATACGCGCACCTCCGGTGGGGCGTTCAACCGACTCTGCAACTGGCCGAGTTGGCGTATGCGAAAGCGTGAGATAGGTGGCAAAGGCGCCTGCCGGGCGGGGCCGACGACAAGAATCGACTCACGCGAGAGGATGGCCACCGTGTGCTACCGGCCAGTAACCCTGGGTTCGTGATGCAGGGTCGAATTCCGGCTTCAGGGAATCTGCACATCCAATGCGCAAGCGGGTCACCGTGTACGGCGGATCTGCACAGGCGTCCGCCGGGCGCCGCGCCATTGAACCCGGACTGTCCCATTCCCCACCGGGGCGGCAAGAGGCCGTACGCGACGATGCCGCGCAGCATGTGAAGAAGTCGACGCCAAGACGTGCGCACACCTGCACGGATTGGCACTGCGGGACGTCAATTGCCCAGGTGGGGGCGCTGGTTGATTGGAATCGCCGCGCGCCGCCGTGCTTTGATCCGTTGCACCGCGGGGGCCACCCCAGGGTCCCGGCAGCGGGGTGCCCGGCGCTCGCGGATCGCGGCCGACCGTCTGTCCCCAGAGGGGCCGCTCCCCCTTGTGAATACCCATACGAAGGGAAGTTCCATCATGAACTCCACCCCCCAGGTTGAGACCGCCGAGATCTCGGACGCCGAGCTCGACGCCGTGTCCGGTGGCCTGCAGATCAACGCCGTGGGCACCGCGACCGGCCTGGTGGACGGCATCGCCCCGGTTTCCGGCCTGGTCGGCACGGCCGTCGGCACCGTCAAGGGTGTCACCGGCCTGAACACCGCCCCGGTCACGAACCTGGTCGCCGGTCTCTGATCGCAGTGTCGTGCCGCTGAGTCCCGGAACCGCTCCCCGGTTCCGGGACTCTCGGATGCCCTGAATCTTCTGGAGTGGGTGAGGGAAGTTCCGTGCAGTTCCGTCAGCAGGCCCTCGCCAAGCTGCAGGCGCCCGAGGAGCTCGACCTCCCGGTGCGCTTCGCCCGCCCCCAGGGCTGGCTGGCCCTGACCGTGACGGTGGTCGCCATGGCCGCCGCGTCGGTGTGGGCCGTCACCGGCTCGGTGGCCTCCACGGTCAGCGCACCCGCCGTCCTCACGCACGCGGAGGGCAGTTACCTCCTGCAGAGCCCGGTGGCCGGACAGGTCACCGCCGTCCTCGCCGAGCAGGGCGAGCGGCTGCCCGCGAACGCGCCCGTGCTGAAGGTCCGCACGGAGCAGGGCGAGTCGGTGGTCCGCACGGTCGCCGCGGGCCGTGTCACCGAGCTCTCCGCCACCATCGGCCAGATCATCCGCACCGGGGCGAACGTCGCCGCGGTGGAGAAGGTGGAGCACGCCTCGGACCCGCTGTACGCGACGGTCTACGTGCCCGCCGAGAACGCGGCGTCGATACCGGCGAACGCCGCCGTCGACCTCACCGTCCAGTCGGTGCCGGCCCAGCAGTACGGCGTGCTGCGCGGCCATGTGAGGTCCGTGGACCGCACGGCCCAGTCGGCCCAGCAGATCGCCGCGTTCCTCGGGGACGGTCAGCTGGGCGAGCAGTTCACCAGGAAGGGCCGCCCGGTGGCCGTGCTGGTGCGGCTGGACACGTCGTCCGGTACCAAGAGCGGCTACGAGTGGTCGTCCGCGGACGGCCCGCCGTTCGCCCTCTCCTCCATGACCCTGGCCACGGGTTCGATCCGCCTGGCCGATCAGCGTCCCGTCGATTGGCTCCTGCCGTGACCACTCCCCAGGACACCCTGCCCCCGGTCCGGGGCAGACGCCGCGCCGCGCCGCCCAGGCGCACCGTGCCCACGTCCCGGCGGAAGACCGTCCGCACCCCCACCGTGCTGCAGATGGAGGCCGTCGAGTGCGGCGCCGCCTCCCTGGCGATGGTGCTCGGCCACTACGGCCGGCACGTACCGCTGGAGGAGCTGCGCATCGCCTGCGGTGTCTCCCGGGACGGCTCGCGCGCCGGCAACCTCCTGAAGGCCGCACGCAGTTACGGTCTGACGGCCAAGGGCATGCAGATGGACACCGGCGCGCTCGCCGAGGTGAACGGGCCCGCGATCCTGTTCTGGGAGTTCAACCACTACGTCGTGTTCGACGGCATGGGACGCCGCTTCGGCCGCCGGGGCGTACACGTCAACGACCCGGGCAAGGGCCGCCGTTTCGTGCCGATGGAGGACTTCGACACCAGCTTCACCGGGGTCGTCCTGGTGATGGAACCCGGCGAGGGCTTCACCAGGGGCGGCCGCAGGCCGGGCATCCTGGGCGCGATGCCGGGCCGGCTGCGCGGCACGGCGGGCACACTGCCCGTCGCCGTCCTGGCGAGCCTGCTCCTGGTGGCGGTGGGTGCCGCACTGCCCGCGCTGAGCCGCACGTACATCGACACGTTCCTGATCGGCGGCCAGACCTCCCTGCTGGGCGTGCTGTTCGCGTCGATGGCCGCCTGCGTCCTGCTGACGATCGTGCTGACCTGGCTGCAGCAGGCGAACCTCCTGCGCGGCCGGATCATCTCCTCCACCCTCTCCAGCGCCCGCTTCCTGCGGCATCTGCTGCGGCTGCCGGTGACGTTCTTCGCCCAGCGCAGCCCCGCCGACCTGGTGCAGCGACTGCAGTCCAACGACGCGGTCGCCGAGACCCTGGCCCGCGACCTCGCCGCGGCGGGCGTCGACGCGATCGTCGTCGTGCTGTACGCGGTGCTGCTGTACACCTACGACCCGCAGCTGACGTTCGTCGGCATCGGCGTCGCCCTGCTCAACGTGGTGGCGATGCGGGTGGTCGTACGGCTGCGTGCGACGCGCACGGCGAAACTGCGCGCGGACACCGCACGGTTGACCAACACGGCCTACACCGGCCTACAGTTGATCGAGACGATGAAGGCGACCGGCGGCGAGGACGGCTACTTCCGCAAGTGGGCGGGCCAGCACGCCACCACGCTCGAGGAGCAGCAGCGGCTCGGCGTGCCGAGCGCCTGGCTGGGCGTGGTCGCGCCGACGCTCGCCACGTTCAACAGCGCGCTGATCCTGTGGATCGGCGGGTTGAGGGCCGTCGAGGGGCACATCTCGGTGGGTCTGCTGGTCGCGTTCCAGGCCCTGGTGACCCGGTTCACCGCGCCGCTGACGCGCCTGAACGGGGTCGCGGGCCGTATCCAGGACTTCGCCGCGGACGTGGCCCGCCTGAAGGACGTGGAGAACTTCCGGGCCGACCCGCTCTACGGCCGCTCCGGCGGTGGCGCGTCGACACGGCGGCTGCACGGTCATGTGGAGCTGGAGAACATCACGTTCGGCTACAGCCCGCTCGACAAGCCACTGCTGAGCGGCTTCAGCCTGACTGTCGGGCCGGGTCAGCAGGTGGCGCTGGTCGGCGGTTCGGGCAGCGGCAAGTCCACGGTGTCCCGGCTGATCGCCGGCCTGTACACGCCGTGGGAGGGCGAGATCCGTATCGACGGGCGGCGCCTGGAGGACGTTCCGCGCGGCGCGCTCGCCGCCTCGGTCTCCTTCGTGGACCAGGAGATCTTCCTCTTCGAAGGCACGGTCCGCGACAATGTGGCGCTGTGGGACCCGTCGATCCCGGACGAGGCGGTGGTCGCCGCCCTGCGGGACGCGGCCCTGTACGAGGTGGTGATGCGCCGCCCCGGCGGCATCCACAGCCGGGTGGAGCAGGACGGGCGGAACTTCTCCGGCGGGCAGCGGCAACGCCTGGAGGTCGCACGCGCGTTGGTGCGCGACCCCAGCATCCTGGTGCTCGACGAGGTCACCAGCGCGCTGGACGCGGAGACCGAACAGACCGTGATCGACAACCTGCGCAAGCGCGGCTGCGCGTGCGTGGTGATCGCACACCGGCTCAGCACGGTACGCGACAGCGACGAGATCGTGGTGCTCCAGCACGGCACGATCGTGGAACGCGGGCGGCACGACGCCCTGGTGGCGGCCGGCGGGGCGTACGCCGAGCTGGTCAGGGAGCGGTGAGGATGACGGCGGTACACGAGGGCGACGTCGTCCTGGGCGCTCTGGGCGCGATGGGCGCGCCCGTCGACTGCTCGGGCCTGAGCCGGCTCGACCTGGAGGGGCCGCAGGTGCTGTGGCTGGTGGCGTCCGGCGCGCTGGACCTCTTCGCCGTCGACGCGGCGGTACAGGGCCACTGGCACCACCTTGGCCGTCTCGGGCCGGGCTCCCTGCTGCTCGGCCCGGTGGCGGGACCCCAGCACACCCTGGTCGCCCGGCCGGTCCGTGACTGCGTGGTGCGCCGCATCCAGCTCCGCGAGCTGTACCAGCCGGTCGACACCCAGACCTGGTCCTACGACCAGTACGGCAACCCGCAGTACGTGCCACCGACGACGAGCCCCCTGGAGTACGCCCTCGCCCTCGGTGTCGGCCGGAGTCTTTCCATTCTGTTCCAGGCGCCGATGGCCACCGAACGGGCCGCCGACATCACCGACGACGACGTCTTCTGGATGCAGGTCCCGCCGGGCAGCGTCCAGTACGGCTCCCTGTACGGTGCGGAGGCCGCTGCCGACCTGCTGGTGGACCCCGCCGTCTGGCAGGGCATGGTCGACCAGCAGTACCGCCTCCTCGCCACCCTGGACCGGTGGATCGAGCAGCTGGAGCGCACCCACGCGACCCGCACCGCGGCCGGTATCAAGGCGGGTGAGGCCGTTCGCGCCCAGGCCGACCGGACGCTGCTGGCGTCCATCGGGAAGTCGTCGGAGCGGCGCACGACGGACGCCGACGCCGACGCCACCTACGCGGCGTGCGGACTCGTGGCCCGCGCCGCCGGCATCACCCTCGCCGAGCCCGCGCGGAGCGGCGCCGAGAGCGACCGCCTCGATCCGGTGGAACGCATCGCCGTCGCCTCCCGCGTCCGGACCCGGGCGGTACGGCTCGACGGGCGCTGGTGGCACGAGAACGTCGGCCCGCTGGTGGGGCACCGGGCCCTGTCGGGCGCGCCGGTCGCGCTGCTGTGGCGGCGAGCCGGCTATGTCGCCGTTCACCCGTCGTCGGGACGCGAGACGCCGATCGAGAAGGCGAACGCCGCCGAGTTCGCGCCGCGTGCCGTGATGTTCTACCGTCCGCTGCCCGACCGTCGGCTCGGTCCCCTCGGGCTGCTGCGGTTCAGCATGCGCGGCACGGGCGGCGATCTGACGGGCCTGCTGCTCAGTGGGCTGGTGACCGTCGCGATCGGCGCGCTGGTGCCGATCGCCACCGGCAAGGTGCTCGGCGAGTACGTGCCGAAGGCGCAGGAGGGGCTGATCGTCCAGGTCTGCCTCGCCCTCATGGTCACCGGCGTGGTGGCGGCCGCCTTCATGCTGCTGGAGAACATGACCGTCCTGCGCCTCGAGGGACGGATCGAGGCGACCCTCCAGCCCGCGGTGTGGGACCGGCTGCTGAGGCTGCCGACCAAGTTCTTCACCGAACGGTCCACCGGTGAGCTGGCGAGCGCCGCGATGGGTGTCAGCGCCATCCGGCGGCTGCTCGCCGGAGTGGGTCCGACGGTGGCCCAGGCGGTGACGGTCGGCGCGATGAACCTGGGGCTGCTGCTGTGGTACAGCGTGCCCATGGCCATGGCCGCGATCGGCATGCTCGTCGTCATCGCCGCTGTCTTCCTCGGGCTCGGGCTGTGGCAGGTGCGCTGGCAGCGGCGGCTGGTGCGGCTCACCAACAAACTGAACAACCAGGCGTTCCAGACCCTGCGCGGCCTGCCCAAGCTGCGGGTGGCGGCGGCGGAGAACTACGCCTACGCCGCCTGGGCGCGGGAGTTCGCGCGCAGCCGTGAGCTGCAGCAGAAGGTGGGCCGGATCAAGAACCTGACGACGGTGCTGGGCGCGGTGTATCTGCCGCTGTGCTCGCTGCTGCTGTTCATGCTGCTGGCGGGGCCTGCGAAGGGTGCGCTCTCGGCCGCGGACTTCCTCACCTTCAACACCTCCATGACCATGCTGCTGACCTCGGTCACCCAGCTGACCGGCGCGTTCGTGTCGGCGGTGGCCGCGCTGCCGCTGTTCGAGGAGATCAGGCCGGTGCTGGACGCGACCCCCGAGGTGCGCACGGCGAGCACCCGGCCGGGGGTCCTGTCCGGGGCCGTCGAGGCGCGCCGGCTCTCGTTCCGGTACGCCGACGACGGTCCCCTGGTCCTCGACGACGTGTCCTTCGAGGTGAAGCCGGGTGAGTTCGTGGCCGTCGTGGGCCCGAGCGGCTGTGGCAAGTCGACCCTGCTGCGGCTGCTGATCGGCTTCGACAAGCCGGTGTCCGGCAGTGTGCTCTACGACGGCCAGGACCTCGCCGCACTCGACCAGTCGGCGGTGCGCCGCCAGTGCGGGGTGGTGCTCCAGCACGCGCAGCCGATGAACGGGTCCGTCCTGGACGTCATCTGCGGCACCGAGCCGTACACCCCCGAGGAGGCGATGGCGGCGGCCGAGATGGCGGGTCTCGCGGAGGACATCCAGCGGATGCCGATGGGGCTGCACACCATCGTCCAGGGCAGTGGCGCGATCTCCGGTGGCCAGCGGCAGCGGCTGATGATCGCTCAGGCGCTGATCCGCCGGCCGCGCATCCTGTTCTTCGACGAGGCGACGAGCGCGCTGGACAACGAGACACAGCGGAAGGTCATCGAGTCCACCCGCGCCCTGAACGCCACCCGGATCGTGATCGCCCACCGCCTGTCCACGGTGCTGGACGCGGACCGCGTCATCGTGATGGAGGACGGCAGGATCACCCAGCAGGGCCCGCCCGGCCGGCTGCTGGCCGACACGGCCGGCCGGCTGCACGAGCTGGTGCGGCGGCAGATGGCGTAGGACCTCCGCTCAACCGGCCGCCCGTCCGGGCGGCCGGTGCTCGGCAGGAGGGCGTGCGGTGGGCACCTGCCGTCCCTCCATGCCCGGATGGGGCGGTGACGTACGGGGCGGCACCACCGTGCTGTACGCGGTCGGCGCGGAGGCGGGCCGCAACGCGAAGGTGACCGTGGAGCCGCGGTACTTCGGCAGTCACGTCCGCGCCGGGCCCATCGGCCGGTCGCAGTACGCCGGCCCTTGGTCGCAGTACGCCGGCCCTTGTCCGAAGGGCGCGGTCGACGACCTCCGGGTGTACGGGCGGACGCTGAGCGCCGCCGAGGTGGCGGCGCCGGCACAGGCGTAGCCGGGCGGCCGGCTCACCCTGTCCGGGGTGGGCCGGCCGTCGCCCCGCGGTGGCTACTCCCCCGCGTACGCCTTCTTCAGGGCGGCGATGTCGAGCTTGCCCATCGCCAGCATCGCGCGCGTGGTGCGGGCCGCCTTCTCCTGGTCCGGGTCGCCGATCATGTCGATCAGCCCGTCCGGGATGACCTGCCAGGACACGCCGTACTTGTCCTTGAGCCAGCCGCAGGGGCCCGGCTGGCCGCCGCCCTCGGTGAGCTTGTTCCAGTAGTGGTCGATCTCCTCCTGGCTCTCGCAGTAGATCTGGAAGGAGATCGCCTCGCTGAAGGTGAACTGGGGCCCGCCGTTCAGGGCGACGAACTTGTGCCCGTTCGCCGTGAAGTCGACGGCGATCACGGAACCGGCGGGGCCGGGGCCGGCCTCCGTGTAGCGGCCGATGCGTCCGATGCCGGAGTTCTTGAAGATCGACACGTAGTGGTGCGCGGCCTCCTCGGCCTGGCCGTCGAACCAGAGACAGGTGGTGAATCCCTCGGTGGCCATGTGTACCTCCTGGAGTGTGGAAGCGGTCACCTGTGCAGACCGATCCTTCCCCCGGAACTCATCGGCCGGAGCGCGGCTCGACGCGTGTGGCGGTCCCCGTACCGTCCCGCTGCGGCACAGGGCGGAACGGACCGAGAACATCGTGCGCTGGACGGGGTTCGGCCGGAGCGGTCACTTCGCGGCCGTGGAGGAGGGATCTGCTGGTGGAGGACGTACGGGTGTTCTCCCGGCAGCTGCGCGAGAAGGGCTGAGGCACCGGCTCTGCCCGTGGCGAATCTGCGGCGGGCAGAGAAACCGCAGGACGGCGTCTCTCGAGGTCGACAGTGGAGTCGACGGCATCCGTGCCATGGACAAGGAGACCCGATGACTCCACTCACCACCCTCGCGCCCCGGGCCGAGGAGGGCGACACCGCGCCCAGCCGATTCGACGACCACCTCGCCGCGCAGCTGCTCGCCCAGCGGATCGTGTTCCTGGGCACGCAGGTCGACGAGGTGTCGGCCAACCGGGTGTGCGCGCAGCTGCTCCTGCTGTCGGCGGAGGACCCGCGCAGCGACATCAGCCTGTACATCAACAGCCCCGGCGGGTCGGTGACCGCGGGTCTGGCCATCTACGACACCATGCGTCTCATCCCGAACGACGTCTCGACCCTGGTGATGGGGTTCGCCGCGAGCATGGGGCAGTTCCTGCTCACCGTGGGGACGCGGGGCAAGCGGTTGGCGCTGCCGAACGCGCGGATCATGATGCACCAGCCGTCGGCGGGCATCGGCGGCACCACCGCGGACATCGAGATCCAGGCGGAGAACCTCCAGTTCACCAAGAAGGCCATCGAGCGGATCACCGCCGAGCACACCGGGCAGAGCGAGGAGACGATCGCGCGGGACGGCGACCGGGACCGCTGGTTCACGGCGGGACAGGCCAGGGAGTACGGAATGGTGGACCGGGTGGTGGAGTCGCTCGCCGACGTCCGCCCGGCCGCCTCGCGTCGGCGGATGGGGTTGTGACATGGGGTCCTACACGGTTCCTTACGTCGTCGAGCGGACCGCGCAGGGCGAGCGGTCCTACGACGTCTTCAGCCGGCTCCTGAACGAGCGGATCATCTTCCTCGGCACCGAGATCGACGACGGGGTCGCCAACGTGGTCATCGCCCAACTCCTGCATCTGGAGTCGTCGAACCCGGAACACGAGATCTCGATCTACATCAACTCGCCCGGGGGATCGTTCACTTCGCTGATGGCGATCTACGACACGATGACGTTCGTGCAGTCGCCGATCTCCACGTTCTGTGTCGGCCAGGCGGCGTCGACGGCCGCGGTGCTGCTGGCCGGGGGCGATCCCGGGCGGCGGTTCGTGCTCCAGCACGCGCGGGTGCTGCTCGGTCAGCCGGCCAGCGGAGGGCGGCAGGGCACCGTCGCGGATCTCAGTCTCGCCGCCAAGGAGATGATCCGCATCCGGTCCCAGGCGGAAGAGGTGTTGTCCCGGCACACGCACCACGACGTGGCGACGCTGCGCGCGGACATGGACCGGGACAAGGTGTTCACCGCCGAGGAGGCCGTCGCCTACGGGCTCGCCGACGAGGTGCTGAGCCGGCGGCTCGCGTTCGTCTGACTCCGGCGCGGCCGGGTCGGATGCGGGGCCGGTACGGCGGTGGCGCGCGCCGTACCGGCCGGCGGACCGGTCAGGCGGCGAGGCAGAGGCCGTCGTACTGCGCCGTGGGCGACCTGCGGCCCCGGCTCACCCGGCTCCGGGCGTACCGGGCCAGTTCGTCCTGGGCGAGCGAGAGCAGGTCGGCGAGGCCGAGTCCGAGGCCCTGGGCGGCGGCCGCGAGGACCTCGGAGGAGGCCTCCTTGCGGCCGCGCTCCAGCTCGGACAGGTACGGCATGGAGATCCGCGCCGCCTCGGCGACGTCCTTCAGCGTGCGCTCCTGGGCGAGCCGCTCCCGGCGCAGCACATCGCCGACCAGGTCGCGCCACAGGGGCTCCTTGGGCGCGGTCGGCTGCGGGGCGCCCGCCGCTCGCTGCGGGGGGCGGGGCGCCGCAGCGGGGTCGGCCGCCGCGGTCTGCGGGCGCAGGGGAATGACGCGGGCTTCGTTCGGCGCATGAGTGCTCACCCCTTCAGCCTAGGGATCCGGGGCGTCACGGGAAGGGAGCGGCGTTCTGCCCTGGGTGAAGCCGTGCGGCCCGGCGGGGACGGCAGTTGACCGATGACGCCGCCCGGCCGTCGACGCGGTGGCGGAGGAGGCCCCTTTGGCCGTGCGGGGCGCCGTGGGGCTGCCTAATGCTGTGGCCGGAAAGGTTTGCCGGAAAGCTCGCGGCGTCCGGTGCGGTGCATCGCAAGGCGGAGCATCGCCCGCGTACTGGATGTACGCGGGTGATGCGACAACGCGGCGAGGTGCCGTGCCGGAACCTTTCCGGCCACAGCACTAGCGTGGCAGGGTGAGCGTCCCGAACTCGTGCGGCCGGCCCGGCGCCCGCACCGGCGGCCCGGCCCTCGCACCGCAACGATGGGTGGGGGCCGGCGGTACGGTGCTGGCCGGGCTGGCCGTCATGGGCGCGCTCGCCGCGCTCGGGCTGTGGGCGGCCGGCGGCAGCGACATCCCCGACAGGGGGTTTCCCCGCGTGGTCGTGGCCGTGGTCGTCGTCGCGGTGGGCGGCAGTGTGCGGCTGGCGGGCGACGCCGGTGCGCTGGCCGGCACGCGGGCGGGGCTGACGGTCATGCCGCTGTCGGTGACGCTGGCCGGGGCGCTGGCGATCGCCGCGGGGTTCCTGCGCCCACTGCGGCACCGGGCCGTCGCCGGCGCGCGTGAACTGGCGGGCTGGGCCGGGCGGATCGCCGTGCTGTGGCTGGCGGCGCTCGTCGGCCTCGCCCTGGCGGCCCGCCAGACCTTCCCGGTCCCGCTCGGCACCGGGACGATCGGCGACATCGGCAGCCTGTTCGGGGTGTCTCCCCGGATCGGCTTCGCCACGGACCTGTGGCCGACCGTGCCGTTCGGTCTGCTCTGGCTGGCGGGCGTGCTCGTCGTGGCCCTGCTGGTGTCGCGGGACGCCCCGCTGCCGCCCCGGGTGCTGGGCCTGCAACAGTCGGTGCGTCCCGCCGCCTGCGCCATGGTGGCCCTGTTGCTCGCCTGCGTCGCCCTGGGCACCGTCGCCGCGCTGGTGGTCGCGGCGACCCACGGGCACCCCGCCGAGACGTTCGCGCTGATCCTGCTGGGGCTTCCCAACCTGGTGTGGCCGGTGTTCACCCTCGGCCTGGGAGCCACCTGGCACGGCCGGGTGGACGGGCCGTTCGGGCTGCCCATGCCGCACCTGCTCGACGAGGTACTGCGCACTCCGGACATCTCGACGCTGAGCCTGCGTACCCTCGCCCGGTACGACGGCCGCGTGTGGTGGCTCGTGGCCGTGGACGCCGTGCTGCTGCTCGCCGCGGCGTTCGTCGCGGCGGTGCGCTCACCGGCGCGGATGCGGCCGTGGTGGCACGCCGTGCGCATGGCGGTCGCGCTGGTGGCGACGGTCCTGGCCATCTGCCTGCTCTGCCGGATCTCGGCGCACTACGGCCTGTCGCTCCTCGGGGTCGGCGACCTCGGCGGAGGTCTCTCCGGCGTGGTTTTCCTCAGACCCGGGCTGGGGACGGCGCTTGGGCTCGCCGCGTCGTGGGGGCTGGTGACCGGGCTCGCGGGCGGGCTGCTCGCCAGGTGGGTGCGGCGACGGGGCGGGGTTCCGTGAACGCCGGGGCCCGGAGGTTCGATCAGGCCGCCGGGGTGGACAGCGCGGGCACGAACCGTTGCATCCGCAGCGCGTCCACGGACTCGGCGAGCAGTTCGTACTCGGTCGTGTCGTCACTGACGGCGACACGGACCAGCCGTCCGGCCGCGAGCTGCTCCGCCACGCTCTCCTGCTGACCGGCGTCCTTGCACCAGGCGCGCAGGACGGCCGGCACATCGGGAACCGTGTCGGCGACGGGGGCCATGGCGTTCGGCGGGAAGTGCGGGTCGTCCGGGTCCGGGTCGAGCCGTTCGGCGATCCAGGAGGCACGGTCGCGCATCCACCACAGGGCGAGGGCCAGAGTGGGGGCGCGATAGGTACCGAGGGGGACGCCGACCCATTGCCCTCCGCATATGCCGTACGCCGTGACATGGCACAGGAACTCGTCGTGCACGATCGCTCCCCCCGTGCGGTAGCGCTTTCTATCGTGACCCGGTTCACCCGCTCCTTCGAGTATCGACAGTCCTGACACTCTGTCACCATGTGAATTCAGCCAGTCTCCTGGCATATTCACCGCCGCCTCCTGGCCGAAAACGAGCCGTGTCCGCCCGGAACGCCTCCGCTTACCCGGGAGGTAATCGACGCCCCCAGGCGTGTCCGGGCATCGTTGCGGTGTCGGACCCCGGCAGGCAGCACACCCCGGGATCCGGCTTCCGACCAGCGCATGTGACCTCATGGGAGGCTGATCGCCGTGTCCGCAGAGACCAACCGCTACGAGTCCGCCGTCGCCCGCTACTTCGAGGCGTGGAACACCCGGGACGCCCAGGCACTGACGAAGGCGGTCGCCGCCGCCTGGACCGCGGACGGAACCTACACCGACCCCCTGGCCGACGTCGGCGGCCACGAGCAGATCGCGGCCGTGATCACGGGAGCGCACGCACGGTTCCCCGGATTCTCCTTCCGGCTCATGGGCGCGGTCGACGGGCACCACGACCTCGCCCGGTTCTCCTGGGAGCTGGTGAGCGACGCGGACGGATCGGCGCCCGTCGCCGGCTCCGACGTGATCACTCTCGACGACGACGGGCGCATCCGCACCGTGCACGGGTTCCTGGACCGTGTGCCCGCGGGCGCAGCCTAGGAGGGCCTAGGAGATGGGTCCGGGCCAGCTCGGAGGCTCCTCCTCGATGTCCTCCGGGCCGGCGGCGGCCGCTCCCTGTGGCGGTGGCGTCTCCTTCGCCCCGAGGCTCAGGCTCAGTTCACCGTCCGCGACGTCGACGACGACCGTGTCCCCCGGGTTGAGCGTCCCGTCGAGCAGCATGTTCGACAGCCGGTTGTCGAGTTCGGTCTGGATGGTGCGGCGCAGCGGCCGGGCCCCGTACTCCGGCTGATAGCCGCGGTTCGCCAGCCACTCCTTGGCCCTCTCGGTGACCTCCAGGCCGACCCGCTGGGCGTGCAGCCGGCGTCGGCTGCCCTCCAGGAGCAGGTCGACGATCCGCACCAGGTCCTGGCGGCCCAGGGCGTGGAAGACGATGACCTCGTCGATCCGGTTGAGGAACTCCGGGCGGAAGTGCGCCTGGAGTTCCGCCGTCAGGTCGTCCCTGATCTCGTCGATGTCGCCGTGGTGGTCCAGGATGTGCTTGGAGGCGATGTTGCTGGTCATGATGACGACCGTGTTGCGGAAGTCGACCGTACGCCCCTGAGCGTCGGTCAGCCGCCCGTCGTCCAGGACCTGCAGCAGCAGGTTGAAGACGTCGCGGTGGGCCTTCTCCACCTCGTCGAACAGCACGACGCTGTACGGCTTGCGGCGCACTGCTTCAGTGAGCTGGCCGGCCTCCTCGTACCCGACGTACCCCGGCGGGGAGCCGATGAGCCGGGAGACGGTGTGCTTCTCCTGGAACTCGCTCATGTCGAAGCGGATCATGCGGTCCGGGTCGCCGAAGAGCAGTTCCGCGAGCGCCTTGGCGAGTTCTGTCTTGCCGACGCCGGTGGGGCCGAGGAAGAGGAAGCTGCCGGTGGGCCGGTGGGGATCGCCCATGCCGGCCCGGCCGCGCCGCACGGCCTGGGCCACGGCGGTGACCGCGTCGTCCTGGCCGACGACCCGCTCGTGCAGGACCTCCTCCAGCTTCATCAGCCGGTCGCGTTCGGACTCGGTGAGCTGGGAGACCGGGATACCCGTGCGGGCGGAGAGGACTTCGGCGATGTCCTCGGGGGTGACGCTCGGCGTGGGTGCCCCGCCCTCGCCGACCGAGGCGAGCCGGCCCTCCGCCTCGGTGATCTCGCCTTTGAGTCGGCTCGCGCGCTCGAAGTCCTCGGTGCTGACGGCCTCGTCCTTCTCCCGGCGCAGCCGGGTCAGCCGCTCCTCGAGGTTCGCGGCCTCCGCGGAGTCCCCCGCACTGCGCAGTCCGACGCGGGCTCCGGCCTGGTCCATGAGGTCGATGGCCTTGTCGGGCAGAAAGCGGTCACTGATGTAGCGGTCGGAGAGGGCGGCCGCGGCGTCCAGCGCCTCGTCGGTGTAGCGGACCTGGTGATGGGCCTCGTAGGCGTCGCGCAGTCCGCGCAGGATCTCGACCGTCTCCTCGACGGTGGGTTCGGGCACCATGACGGGCTGGAAGCGGCGCTCCAGCGCGGCGTCCTTCTCGATGCGCTTGCGGTACTCGTCGATGGTGGTGGCACCGACCACGCTGAGGTCGCCGCGGGCGAGGGCGGGCTTGAGGATGTTGCCCGCGTCCATGGATCCCTCGCCGGTGCCGCCGGCGCCGACGACCGTGTGCAGCTCGTCGATGAAGAGGACCACGCTCTTCCCGGCTCCGGTGACCTCGTCGATGACCTTCTTCAGCCGCTCCTCGAACTGGCCCCGGTACTGGGACCCGGCGACGAGCCCGGCGAGGTCGAGGGCGACCACGCGGCGGTCCTTCAGCGCCTTGGGGACCTCCCCGGCGACGATGCGCTGGGCCAGACCCTCGACGATCGCGGTCTTGCCGACGCCGGGGTCGCCGATCAGCACCGGGTTGTTCTTCGTGCGCCGGGAGAGGACCTCGACGGTCTGCTCGATCTCGGCCGCCCGGCCGACCACCGGGTCGAGGTGTCCCGCGCGTGCCTCGTCGGTGAGGTCGCGCCCGTACTCGTCGAGCGTCGGTGTGTCGGGGTGCCCGCCCGTCTCCCGACCCTGGCGGGGCGCGCCGCCGAGCGCGCCGGGCCCGGCTCCCTCGGCCCTCAGGGTCCGGGCCAGTGGGGAGCGCGGATCGTCCAGGAGCGCGGCGAGGATGTGCTCGGGGCCGATGTAGGAGGCACCGGCCGCCTGGGAACGGGCGTGCGCGGTGAGCAGGGCGCGTTTGGCCGCCGGGGTCAGCGCAGGCTCCCCGGTGCCGGTCCCGGAGGGCAGGGAGTCCCGCAGGTCGCCGGCGAGCCGGTCGGGATCCGCGCCCGCCTGCTCCAGCACCTGGCGTGCGGCCGGTACCCGGGTGGCGGCCCACAGCAGGTGGACGGTGTCGAGATCGGCCCCGTCCTCGGCCGCCCTGGCGCCCGCGGTGGCGAGCAGCTCGTGCGCGGAGTCGCTGAGGAGACGTCCGATGGGGACACGTTGGACGGCCGGCGGCGAGGTCGCCGGGCTCATGCCGAAGAAGCGGTTGAACAGGTCGGAGAACGGGTCGCCTGACCCGAAGGGTGAGATCGTCACGATGACCACCCGTCCGCGGCCGACACGGCCGCGTCGCCCGCCGTAGTCGAATACCCGTACCCGCCCAGTCTTGGCCACCCGGGACGGCCCCTCAACCGCAGGACCGCGGGCGGCACCGCGGCGATGGGGAACGGGTTGCGGGGGCACCCGGCTTCGACGCCCGGCGAGCCGTGGGACCGAGGGGCGGTGCCGGGCGGCAGGGGGACGTCCGCCGCCGGGCACCGCAGGGTCGCCTCACCGCTGGACGATCGCGTCGATCCGCGCCAGCTCCTCCGCGTCGAAGTCCAGGTTGCCGATCGCCGCGACGCTGTCCTGGAGCTGCCGCGGGCTGCTCGCGCCGACCAGGGCCGAGGTGACCCGGCCGTCGCGCAGCACCCAGGCCAGGGCCATCCGGGCCAGGGACTGACCACGGGACCTGGCGATGTCGTCGAGGGCGCGCAGCCTGCCCACCAGCTCCTCGGTGACCGCTTCCGAGTCGAGGAACGGGCTGTCGCTCGCCGCCCGCGAGTCCTCCGGGATGCCGTCGAGGTAGCGGGCGGTGAGCAGGCCCTGCTCCAGCGGCGAGTACGCGATGGAACCGACCTGGAGCTCGTCCAGGGTGTCCAGCAGCCCGTCCTCGGGGCGGCGGTCCAGCATCGAGTAGCGCGGCTGGTGGATCAGCAGCGGGGTGCCCAGCTCGCCGAGGATGCGGGCGGCCTCACGGGTCTGCTCCGGGGAGTAGTTGGAGACGCCGACGTACAGCGCCTTGCCCTGCTGGACCGCCGAGTGCAGGGCACCCATCGTCTCCTCCAGCGGAGTGTCCGGGTCCGGGCGGTGCGAGTAGAAGATGTCGACGTGCTCCAGGCCCATCCGCTTCAGGCTCTGGTCGAGCGACGACAGCAGGTACTTGCGCGACCCCCACTCGCCGTACGGGCCGGGCCACATCAGGTAGCCGGCCTTGGTGGAGATGACCAGCTCGTCGCGGTACGGCGCGAAGTCCGCCTTCAGTGCCTCACCGAGGGCGGACTCGGCGGCGCCGGGCGGCGGGCCGTAGTTGTTGGCCAGGTCGAAGTGCGTGACGCCGAGGTCGAAGGCGCGGCGCAGGATGGCGCGTTGGGTGGCGACCGGGCGGTCGGGGCCGAAGTTGTGCCACAGGCCGAGCGACAGCGCGGGCAGCTTCAGTCCGCTGCGTCCGGTGCGGCGGTAGGGCATGGCCTCGTAGCGGTCGGGGGGGGGGCGGTGTACAACGCGACTCCAGAGGGATTGGCGCACGGTGAGCGGTTCCGGGGGAACGGGTCACACTCTCGCGCCACCGGCGGGCAGTGGTCCAACAGAAGAATCCGATGGAATTCAGCGGATACGCTTCTCAATCATGGAACTGCGCCACCTCCGGCACTTCGTCGCTGTCGCCGAGCACCAGCACTTCACCCGGGCGGCGGAACGCCTGATGGTGTCGCAGTCGGGCCTGTCGGCGTCGGTCCGGGCGCTGGAGCGGGAGCTGCGGGCCCCGCTGTTCGTCCGCACCACCCGCCGGGTGACCCTCACGGAGGCCGGGCGTGCCCTGCTGGGCGAGGCCGAGCGGATCCTGGCCCAGGTCCGGGCGGCGCACGAGGCGGTGGCCGCGGTGCAGGGCGTCCTGCGCGGCACGCTGGCGCTCGGCACCGAGCAGTGCATCCCGGGCGTGCAGGTGGCCGGGCTGCTCGCGGCGTTCCGGCGGCGGCACCCGGACGTGGAGATCCGGCTGCGGCAGGCGGGGTCGGGCGCGCTGGCCGAGGAGGTCGCGGCCGGGCGGCTGGACCTGGCCTTCGCCTACCGCGCCGAGACGGACGCCGACCAGCTCCGGTCCGTGCCGCTGACCAGCGAGCCGATGACCGTGCTGTGCCATCCGGACCACCGTCTGGCGTCGCCCGGAGCGGTGCTCACGCCCGACGACCTGGGCGGGGAGGTCTTCGTGGACTTCCACCCGGACTGGGGCCCGCGCCGCACCACCGACGCGGCGTTCTCCGCGGCGGGCGTGCGGCGGACGGTGGCGCTGGAGGTCAACGACGTGCACAGCCTCCTGGACCTGGTCGACGAGAACCTGGGCATCGCGGTCGCGCCCCGACACTTCCGGCACAAGCGTGCGTCGCTGACCGCGCTTCCCCTCAGGACCGCGGCCGGGACGGAGTACGAGACCGCCGCTCTGCTGCCGCCCGAGCCGGCCACCGGCCCGGCGGCCCGGGCTCTGATCGGCCTGCTCGACGCCGGGGGTCCGGAAGCACGCCCTCGGTGACGCGGACGTGAGCGGCATTCCGGACGCGTGCGGGGCGGCGATGCGCGATGGTGGATGCATGCATGCCAAGGACATCCTCATCGACGGCTACGGCCGCATCCAGGAAGAAGTCCACGCCGCCGTCGACGGCCTCGATCCGGACGACCTCAACGCCCGGCCCACCGCCGACACCAACTCCGTCGCCTGGCTCGTCTGGCACCTCAGCCGCGTCCAGGACGACCATGTCGCCGACGCCTTCGACCTCGACCAGGTGTGGCTGTCACAGGGCTGGGAGAAGCGTTTCGGCCTCGATCTGCCGCGCCAGGACACCGGGTACGGGCACACCCCCGCCAAGGTCGCCAAGGTGCGGGTCGACTCCGGTGACCTGCTGACCGGGTACTACGACGCCGTGCACGAGCAGACCCTTCAGGCGCTGCGGGGGCTGGCCGCCAAGGACCTCGAGCGCATCGTGGACGAGCGCTGGGATCCGGCGGTCAGTCTCGGGGTACGGCTGGTGAGCGTTCTGTCCGACGATCTGCAGCACGCCGGACAGGCCGCCTACGTACGGGGGCTGCTTCAGAGCGCGGCCTCGTAACCGGGCAGGACCACGTCCCGGAGGAGGGCGTTGCGCTCGTCGAACGGGATGAACGCGCTCTTGACCGCGTTCACCGTGACGGCGCGCAGGTCCTCGAGCGTCCAGCCCGCCTCCTCGACCAGCAGGGACATCTCCCGGGTCATCGTCGTGCCGGACACCAGACGGTTGTCGGTGTTGAGGGTGACGCGGAAGCCGAGATCCTTCAGGGCGGTGATGGGGTGCTCGGCGATCGAGTCGGCGGCGCCGGTCTGCAGGTTGGAGGTCGGGCACATCTCCAGGGCGATGCGGCGGTCGCGCACCCAGCCGGCCAGACGACCCAGTTTGCCGTCCACGATGTCCTCGGTGATGCGCACGCCGTGGCCGATGCGCTGGGCGCCGCAGACCTGAAGGGCCTGGTGGATGCTCGGCAGGCCGTGCGCCTCACCGGCGTGGATGGTGAACGGGACGCTCTCGCCGCGCAGGTGCTCGAAGGCGGCCAGGTGGTCGGCGGGCGGGAAGCCGTCCTCGGCGCCGGCGATGTCGAAGCCGACGACGCCGGCGTCGCGGTGGGCGACGGCGAGGTCCGCGATCTCACGGGTGCGGTCGAACATGCGCATCCCGCACAGCAGGGTGCCGACACGCACCGGGGTGCCGGCGGTCGCCGCCTTCGCCATGCCGGCGGCGAGCCCCTCCTGCACGGTCCCGACGACCTCGTCCAGTGTCAGGCCGCCCTTGACCATCAGCTCGGGGGCGTAGCGCACCTCGCCGTAGACGACACCGTCCGCGGCGAGGTCGAGGACGTACTCCTCGGCGGTGCGCAGCAGGCCCTCGCGGTTCTGCATCACGGCGAGGGTGTGCTCGAAGGTGGCTATGTAGCGCACCAGGTCGCCGGAGTTCGCGGCGTCGTAGTACCAGGCGGCGAGCTCGTCGGGGTCGGTGGTGGGCAGGGCGTGGCCGACCTCCCGCGCGAGCTCGACGACGGTCGCGGGGCGCAGGCCGCCGTCGAGGTGGTCGTGCAGGACGGCCTTGGGCAGGCGGCGGAGGGTGTCGGTGTCGATGCGCGGGGCGGTCATGTGCGGTGGTTCCTCGGCGGGTTGTTCGTCAGGGGTTACAAGGGGGACTACTCGGCGGGCTGGAGCAGGTCCCAGCGGTTGCCGTACAGGTCCTGGAAGACGGCGACCGTGCCGTACGGCTCGTGCCGCGGCTCCTCCAGGAAGGTGACGCCGGCCGCGGTCATCCGGGCGTGGTCGCGGGCGAAGTCGTCGGTGTGCAGGAAGAAGCCCACGCGTCCGCCGGTCTGGTCGCCGACCCTGCCGCGCTGCGCCTCGTCCTCGGCCCGGGCGAGCAGCAGCCCCGTGCCGTGGCCGCCGTCACCGGGCTCCACCACGACCCACCGGGACCCGTCGCCCCGTGTCTCGTCGGCCACGAGCCGGAACCCCAGGGCCTCGGTGTAGAAGCGGATCGCGGTGTCGTGGTCGTCCACGACGAGGGTGACCAGGGCGATGCGTCTCATGGGGCCTTCCGGGGTGCGGCGTGCGGCAGGGGAGCACCGGGCGTGCACAGGCGTTATACGTAACACGTAGCGTACGGCATACCGCCGGGCGCCCCGGTGTGGGCTGCGCCACCTCCCGAGCCGCTCAGGGATGATGCGGAGTCAGTGCGCCTCGCCCTGGGCGACCTCGACCTCGTGGTGGAAGCCGATGACCCCGGTGGCCGAGGCGCAGGCGGACACCGCGGCGCAGGCGACCAGGAGCGCGGCGGTCCAGCGGGCGGCCCGGCGCGGGGTACCCGGGGCGGCCAGGAGGGCGGCGACCCGCTGGGGCACGGGTCCGGTGGCCGCGGCGGCCGCGAAGGCCGGCCGTTCGCCGGGGGCGGTGCGGGTGGCGAGGGCGGCGCGGCCGATGGCCCGGGCGGTCAGCCGTCGGTCGCCGACCACCGCGGCGGCGGCCTCGTCGGCGGCACGCTCGACCGCGAGCCGGATGACCGGGGCCACGGACCGCAGCCCGGGGTGGCAGAGCGCGGCCAGTTCGGCGACCGCGAGGAAGTAGTGGTGCCCGGCCGCGTTGTGGGCCCGCTCATGGGCGAAGAGGGCCTCGCGCTCGTCGGGGCTGAGGCTGCGCAGCATCCCGGTGGTGACGACGATGCGGTGCGGCCGCCCCGGCAGCGCGTACGCGTCCGGGCGCGGGGAGTCGATCACGCAGAGGTCTCCGGCGGTCAGGCGGCGGTCCGCCTCACTGGTGGCGGCGCGGAACGTCCGGGCCTGCCGCAGCACCGTACGGCACAGGGCCCACAGGCTCACCGTGAGCGCGCCGACGGAGAACGCCGCCGCCGGCACGACGAACAGGTCCGATCCGGCGCGCAGCGGGCGTACCAGGTCGCCGAGCGCCGCGAACAGCGGCAGCTTCAGCAGCCCGGTGAGCACGAAGGCGCCGAGCGCGGTCAGGGAGCAGCAGGCGAGGACGAGCGTGCAGCAGGTCACCGCCCACAGCGCGGCCTGCGGCGCGAGCCGTTCGAGGGCGCGCCGCGCGAGCGGGGGGAGCACGAACGGCAGCGCGAGCGGCAGGAGCAGCAGGAAGGTCACTGCTCACCGGATTCCAGCAGGTCCCGAAGGACGCGCTCGTCGTCTTCGCTGAGCTGGGCGACGAAGCGGGCCAGCACGGTGTGCCGGTCGCTGTCCCGGTCCAGTTCCGTGTGCATGCGCCGCGCGGTGAGCCCGTGGGCGTCCTGGACGGGGAAGTAGGCGTAACCGCGACCCTGACGGCGGCGGTCGACGACGCCCTTCTCGTGCAGCCGGGACAGGATCGTCGTGACCGTCGTGCGGGCGAGGCCGGCGCCGAGGCTCTCCTGCACCTGACCCGGGGTCCGAGGGGCGTCCGCGGCCCACAGGGCGGCCATGACGCCGGCTTCCAGCTCGCCCGCCGGGCGGCGCTCGTCCTTCGCTTCGGCCATGGAACCTTCCTCACCCCGTTCGTCGTCTACATTCCTGTAGACCGTCTACAGGAGTGTAGTCTTCGCGGGTCCGGCCCGGCCGGACCCGCACGTCCATTATGAAAGGGGCTCCCACCCATGGGCGCCGTACCGCGCACCGCCCCGCCGCACCCGGCCCCCGCACCGGGGACGCGGTCGTGAGGCGGGCGGACACGGCCGACCTCGCCGGTTCGGCGGCGCTCGGCGCCCTGGTGGCGTTCGTGCTGCTGGCGCTGACCGTGACCGGGCGCGGCGGCGCCCCGCTGTTCGGCGACGCGGACCTGCTGCACTGGTCGCTCGCCCACCGCCCACCCGCCGCGGTCGCCGCGGCGCGCGCGGTGACGTACACGGGGACCGGCGCCGTCCCCTACCTCCTGGCCGCCACGGCGGGTGTCGTGATGGGCCGCACGGCGCGCCGCCGCACTCTCGCCGCAGCGGCCTGCGCCGGCTGTCTGGCCGGGGGCCAGGCCGTGCGGTACGGGGTGATGTCGCTGGCCGCTCGCCCGCGCCCGGAGCGCTCGGACTGGGTCACGCACGCCTCGGGCTGGTCCTTCCCCTCCGGCCATACGACGACGGCCGCGCTCACCGCCGGGCTGCTGGCGCTCGCGATCCTCCTCCGTGCTCCGCGCGGCAGAGCCGGCTTGCTGGCCGTCGTCCTCACCTGGGGCGTCTCGGTCGGACTGACCCGTGTGTACCTGGGTGTGCACTGGTTCTCCGACGTGCTGGGCGGCTGGCTGCTCGCCGCGGGCTGGCTGGGCCTGTCCACGTACGCGGTCGCGCGGCTGGCCCCACGGATACTCGCGGGCGCCGCGCGGTCCGTGCGGTCACCGACGCCCTGAACGTGCCGTTCGACTGTGTGCTGCTCGGCCTTCTTCTCCCACGGCCGCGGAGATCGCCCGCCGATGGCCAAACGAGCCGCAGCCGAGTGCGTGCGGGCGATCACCAGCCAGGTCCAGAGGTCCGCCGCCTGCGCACCGCGCGGCCGCGGCTTCGTCCACCCGAGCGTCTGCTTCTCCGCCCGCAAGCGTGACGGTGTCGCGAAGGCCTCGCACCCCTCCGGCTGTTGCGGCACGCTCATGTCCACGGCCCCGGTGCGCGCGTCCTTGGTCGGAGCACAGGCTCAAGCCCGGGCCGCCCTCATGTCCGGAGAACGCCCTGGTGAACGGCCAAGTTCCGAGGCATGGTCCGGACCCGGACGATGCACGACAAGCTGAACGCTCACTCCCCCTGACGGTGCAGCACGTCGAGACGGGCCATCTCCTCGGCGGTCAGGCGCAGCCCGCCCGCCGCCACGTTCTCCACCAGGTGGTCCGGGTTTCCGGTACCGGGAATGGCCAGGACGTGCGGGCCCTGCTGGAGGGTCCACGCCAGACGGACCTGGGCGGGGGTGACGCCGTGCGCCCGTGCGACGGCGTCCACCACCTCCGACTCGCCGCCGGCCGGCCCGCGCTCGGCGCCCCTGCCCGCGATGGCGAAGAACGGCACGAACGCGATGCCCTGTTCGCCGCAGATCCGCAGGAGTGCGTCTGCTTCCGGATCGGGCCGGTGGAGCCCGTACTGGTTCTGCACGCACACCACCGGCGCGATCGCCCGCGCCTCGGCGAGGTGGCGGGTGGTGACGTTGGAAATGCCGAGGTGCCGGATCAGCCCGGCGTCGCGCAGTTCTGCGAGCGCGCCGAAGTGCTCGGCGATCGACTCGTACGTGGGCATCCGGCGGAGGTTGACCACGTCCAGGTGGTCGCGGCCGAGCTGCCGCAGGTTCTCCTCGACATGGCCGCGCAGCTGGTCGGGCCGGGCCGAGGTGCCCCACTCCCCGGAGCAGTCGCGGAAGGGGCCGACCTTCGTGGCGATGACCAGGTCGTCCGCATACGGCGCCAGGGCGCTGTTGATGAGTTCGTTCGCGGAGCGCAGCGAGGAGAAGTAGAAGGCGGCCGTGTCGATGTGGTTGACGCCGAGTTCGACGGCCCTGCGCAGCACGGCGACCGACCGCTCACGGTCGCTCGGCGTCCCGAGGTGGAAGGCGGCGCTGCCCGTCAGCCGCATCGCGCCGAAGCCGATGCGGTGGACGGGCAGGTCGCCGAGTTTCCAGGTGCCCGCGGCGTCCGCGGTGATCATCTGCGAGGTCATGGGTGGATCATGCGCACACCCGGGGCAGCGGGGCACGCGCTTTACGGATAGGTGTAGGTGTTCAGGGTGGTGACGGCGGAGGCGGGGTCGCCGAGGTCATAGCGGTCCACGGCCAGGTAGTTGGGCTTCTTGCGGGCGGCCGGCTGGCAGAACCGCCGGGCGCGGTCGGCGAGTTTGGTGTTGTCCGTGCGCGCCGTGGACGCGATCGTCACGTCCCGGAAGTGATTCATGACGAACAGCGGGCGGAAGCCGGGTTCCGTGCGGGTCAGCGGGATGTTCGTGTTCGCGTCGTACCAGCGGCTGTGGCAGGACCAGTCGGAGGACCCGAGGCCCGAGCCCATGGACCAGTAGTTCTCGACGGTCCAGTCCTTCTGGTACATCACGCCGAAGCTGTCGCGGGTGAGTCCGGCAGCCTCGTCGGAGGCGCGGCTGTGGTCGGTGAAGATCAGCAGTCGGTGGTTCTCGGCGATCAGGTCGGCCATCCTCGGCCAGCCGTTCTGCTTCACTCCCGTCCGGTCGGGCCGGTAGAGCACGTCGGACAGGCCGTTCACCCGGGCCAGTTCACCGCGCAGGACCCCTGGATCGACGTAGTCCTCGAGGAAGACGGTGATGACCTGATCGGGGTGGGCCCTGAGGAAGTCCACGATCCGCTGGACGTCCACCCACAGAGCGACCGGGCTGCTGACCAGGGTGCAGCTGTCGTGGCAGAGGATGGCGCCGTCGGGGGTCTGGTGGATGTCCAGCATGAACCCTCGGACGCCGTCGGCGAGTTGCTGGTTGATCCCGCGCGCCTGGTTGGGCACGAGGTTCACGAAGGGCGGGGCGAAGCCGCCGTCGACGCCGTTGGCGTAGGCGTTGTGGGCGGTCAGGAAGGTCACCTGGTCGAGGGTGCGCCGGTCGGCGGACGGCATGGGGCTGGTGGGCGAGGTGACCGGGGTGAGGTACCAGGAGGCGAGGTCGCTCGCGGAGCCGATGGCGAGCTGAGCGGGGTAGTTGGCACCGGGGGCCTTGGCGGCCACGGTCAGGTAGCGGTCGGTTCCGGGTGCCTTGAGGGTGTACCGGTCGCCGCCGGCCGGTGTGATGTCCCAGGCCGCGTCGGCGCTCGCGCAGGCGACGGTACGGGCCTGGTCGCCGGAGCGGCCGAGACAGCTGCCCGCCGCGTCGGCGCTTTCCAGGACGTACGACGGTCCGCTCGCTCTGAGGTTCCACTGCTGGTGGTCCTCGTTGCCCTGGGGGTTGTGCTGTTCGACGGCTCCCCCGTGGTCGGCCGCGCCGAGTCCGGTGGTGACGCTCTGGACGTAGTAGGCACCGGCGGCGGGAGGCGCGGTGGCCGCGGGGGAGGGGGATACCACGGTCGCGGCGGCCAGTGCGCCGGCCGCCGCGAGCAGGGCGTGGGGGGTTCGCATGAGGTGACCCTTCGGTCGAAGGTCAGAATGGTCAGGTGCATGACACCACGTCAGGTGGCAGGACGTCAGGAGGTAAGAGTCTGCACCCGGTGAAATCCGGACCTGTGCCCGCGTGACGCGGCGGCGCGACGCGACCGTCGTCCGCGAACCGCGCCCGCGGGCATCGGAGAATCCCTCCCATGACCACCGCAGCGCACCCTCTTGTCGCCCGTGCCCGACAGCTCGCCGCCGACCTCCTCGCGCCGCAGGCCGAGCGTGTCGACCAGGAGGGCGTGCCCATGAGCCATGTCGAGGCCGTCAAGCGGTCGGGGCTGCTCGGGGTGAGCGCCCCGGTGGAGTACGGCGGCTCGGGCGCGCCCGCCGCGGTGGCCCGGGAGACCGCCGAGATCCTGGCGGGGGCGTGCTGCTCGACGTGGTTCGTGCAGACCCAGCACCACACACCGGTGCTGACCCTGACCCAGAGCGAACCACCGCTGCGGGAACGGCTGCTGGGACCGATGGCGCGCGGGGAGCTCCTGTCGGGGGTGGCGTACGCACATCTGCGGTCGTATCCGCGGATCGCGGTACGGGCCGCGCGGGAGCGGGGCGGCTGGCGGTTCGACGGGACGGTGCCCTGGTACACCGGGTGGGGTCTGAACGACGTGATGCTGCTCGCCGGGGTGACCGAGAGGGGCGAGGCGCTGTTCGCCTTCACCGAGGCGCGCGACCAGCCGGGGCTGCGGGCGTCGGCGCCGCTGCGGCTGGCGGCGCTCACCGCGGCGCGCACGGTCGCGCTGGAGCTGGACGGGCTGTGGCTGCCGGAGGAGGCGGTGGCGCTGCGGACACCGTACGAGCGGTGGGCGGCCACCGACCGGCCGAAGACGGTGAACACGTCACCGGCGGTGTTCGGCGTCGCTGAGGCGGCGCTCGGTCTGCTGGACCACGACACCGCCGCGCCCCTGCGGGCCCGACTCGGCGTGGTGCGGCGCCGGGCCTACGCCCTGGCCGACCGGGCGGCCCCGCACGAGCACCTTCGCGAGCGGCTGGCGCTCAGGACACAGGCGTACGAGGTGATGCGCACGGCCACCACGGCGGCGGTGGTGGCGGGCGGAGGCCGTGCGCTGCTGCTCACCAGCACGGCCCAACGGCTCGCCCGCGAGGGGATGTTCCTGCTGGTGCAGGGCCAGACGGCCGAGTCGCGCCGGGCCCATCTCGGCCATCTGGCGGCCCGGGGATCAACTCGCGCAGGGGACCTGTGAGGCGCTGCTCGTCCCGGTGCCGCGCGCGTTCCGTGCCAGGCCTCCGCCGACGCGGGTGGAGGTGGTCGCCACGCAGCGGGACGACATCCACCGGAGCCTGCTGGAAGGCGGTTCGACCCGGGCCCGGTACACCGCCTCCCGGGCGACGGCATGCGGGCCGGCTTCGGCAGCGCGGAACTGCTCCGGGGACGGCCGGTGGTGTGCCTGCGCCCGGACAGTCCGCCGACGGCCCTGCCGGCCGTTCCGGTCGCGGACCTGCCGGCCGAGCCGCTCGTCGCCACCTGCCGGCCGCTCGCCGACGACACCACCACTCGGGCGCTGCTGATGCTGCGGAGTCGGCGCCGAGGGCGGCTCGGGACCTGTACGAGGCGTTCCTCCGTTGGGGGGCCGGGGGCCGGGGCCTGCTCCGGAGGCCGCGCCGGAGCAGACCCCGGCGCGCAATGCCGACCGGCAGCGCTCCGTCGCCGGGTTCCGCCGCGTCGCCGGGTTCGGGGGTGTCCCACCCCCGGTGACCGGCCCTCAGTTCTGCTCGCGGTCGCGGACCGGGACCACCACCAGGAACGCGTCCGAGTTCAGGTCCATGACCACCTTGGCGGGCTCGCCCTCGGCGCGGCGCCGCGCCGCGTACTCCTCCGCCGGCCAGGATCCGCGGGGAGCTCCCGCGGGAAACCGCTCCAGCACCTTCGCGCCCATAGTGGTCGGCACCTCCGGATTCGATCATGGACTCCAACCGACGGCTCTCCTGTGTGTCGCCTGCCCGGAGGAGACGCCGACATGTCTGTCTCGCGGAAAGTATCCCTTCGCCGCATCCGGCAGTGCGCGTTCCGTGGAAGTGATCCCTGAGGGGGAGCAATCCCCGACAGCAATCCGACCGGAAGGAGCCACGTCCGATGAACGCAGGCCGAACCGAGACCGGGCTGCGCTGCCTGGTGACCGGCGCCACGGGTTACATCGGCGGCCGGCTCGTCCCGGAACTGCTCGCCGCGGGCCATCGGGTGCGCTGTCTGGCCCGCTCTCCGGGGAAGCTGAGCGGTCATCCGTGGGCGGGCGAGGTGGAGGTGGTGGCCGGAGACGTCACGCGGGCCCGGTCCGTGGCCGACGCGCTGGGCGGCATCGACGTCGCGTACTACCTGGTGCACGCCCTGGGCGCCGGCCGCGACTTCGAGGAGACGGACCGCACGGCCGCCCGGATCTTCGGTGAGCAGGCCCGGGCCGCGGGTGTGCGGCGCATCGTCTACCTCGGCGGTCTCACCCCGGCGGGCGTGCCCGAGCGTGAACTGTCCCCCCATCTGCGGTCGCGGTCCGAGGTCGGCCGCATCCTGCTGGGCTCCGGTGTTCCCACCACCGTGCTGCGGGCCGCCGTCATCATCGGCTCGGGTTCGGCCTCCTTCGAGATGCTGCGCTATCTCACCGAGCGCCTGCCCGTCATGGTCACCCCGCGCTGGGTTCGCACCCGGATCCAGCCGATCGCCGTGCGGGACGTGCTGCGGACCCTGGTCGGCAGCGCGTCGATGCCGGGCGACGTGAACCGCGCCTTCGACATCGGAGGGCCGGAGGTGATGACGTACCACGACATGATGGTCAGATACGCGGCGGTCGCGGGCCTTCCGCGCCGGGTCATCGTCTCTCTCCCGGTCCTCTCCCCGCGCCTGTCCAGTCTCTGGATCGGCCTGGTGACCCCCGTGCCCCCGTCGATCGCGCGGCCCCTCACCGAGTCACTGCGCCATGAGGTCGTCTGCCGCGACCGCGACATCGAGCGGTACGTCCCCGTCCCCGCGTCGGGCCCGATCGGATTCGACGAGGCGGTCCGGCTGGCCCTGCAGCGGGTGCGGGACGCCCAGGTCGCCACCCGCTGGTCGTCGGCCTCGCCGCCCGGCGCGCCCAGCGATCCGCTCCCGACCGACCCCGACTGGGCGGGCGGCAGCCTCTACACGGACCGGCGCGAACTGACGGTCGACGCCCCACGCGAGGCCCTCTGGCGAGTCGTCGAAGGCATCGGTGGCGAGAACGGGTGGTACTCCTTCCCCCTGGCCTGGGCGGCACGGGGCCGGCTCGACCGGCTGGTCGGAGGCGTCGGACTGCGCAGGGGACGACGTGACGCGCAGCGTCTACGGGCCGGTGACTCACTGGACTTCTGGCGGGTCGAGGAAATCGAACCCGGGCATCTGCTGCGCCTGCGGGCCGAGATGCGACTGCCGGGCCTCGCCTGGCTGGAGCTGTACGCCGAGCAGGACGAGAGCGGGCGGACCCGGTACCGCCAGCGGGCCCTGTTCCATCCGCACGGACTGCTCGGCCACGCCTACTGGTGGGCTGTCTCACCCTTTCACGCCCTCGTGTTCGGCGGTATGGCACGCAACATCGCACGGGCCGCCGCCAGGACCCCGGACACCGATCGGGCGAAGCCTCCCTCCTCCCCGTGATGTCCGCGCCGCCCCGGAGCGGGCCCGCGGCCGACCCACTCTTTCCCGGAGTTCGCTTCATGAACGTCTCGGTCGTCCTGTTCACCTCCGACCTGCGTCTGCACGACCACCCACCGCTACGGGCCGCCCTGGCCCGCTCCGGCCAGGTGGTTCCCCTCTTCGTACGCGACCGGGGAGTGGCGGCCGCCGGGTTCGCAGTTCCCAACCGGCTGGCGTTCCTCGCCGACTGTCTGCACGACCTCGACGCGGGCCTGCGCGCCCGGGGCGGACGTCTCGTCGTCCGCTCCGGGGACGTGGTCGACGAGGTGTGCCGGGCGGTCACCGAGGTGGGCGCGTCAGAGGTGCACCTGGCGGCGGACGTCAGCGCCTACGCGCAGCGCCGGGAGGCACGGCTGCGGCGGGAACTGGAGACCGTGCGGTGCCGGCTGCTCGTGCACGACACCGTGAACACCGTCGTGCCGCCGGGTGCCGTGACTCCGGTCGCTTCCGACCACTTCGCCGTCTTCACCCCGTACTTCCGGCGGTGGTCCGGGCAGCCGCTGCGCGACGGCTTCGGCGCGCCGCGTGCCGTACGGGTGCCGGACGGTGCCGGATCGGAGGAGCTTCCCGTACGGGAACCACGTACAGCGGTCCCGGAAGGGCTGCCCGCCGGTGGTGAGACGGAGGGCAGAAAGCGGCTCACGGCGTGGCTGCGCGGTGGTCTCGCCTCCTACGGGGACCGGCAGGACGACCTGGCGGCCGACGCGACCTCCCGGCTGTCACCCCATCTGCACTTCGGCACCCTCTCCCCCGTCGAGGTGGTCCACCGGGTGCGGCAGGCGGGCGGCCCGGGTGCCGAGGCCTTCGTACGGCAGCTGGCGTGGCGGGACTTCCACCGTCAGGTGCTCGCAGCGCGGCCGGGCGCGGCCACCGCCGACTACCGCGCGCGAGGAGACCGCTGGCGGCCCGAACGCGCGGCACGCGCGGACGTCGAGGCGTGGCGGGAAGGCCGTACGGGCTATCCGGTGATCGACGCCGCGATGCGGCAGCTGTGGCACGAAGGCTGGATGCCGGGCCGGTCCCGGCTGCTGGCCGCCGGCTTCCTCACCAAGACCCTGTACGTGGACTGGCGCGTCGGGGCCCGCCACTTCCTGCGGCTCCTGGTCGACGGCGATGTCGCCAGCAACCAGCTCAACTGGCAGTGGATCGCCGGAACAGGCACCGACACTCGGCCCAACCGGGTCCTGAACCCCGTCGTCCAGGCCCGGCGGCACGACCCGGACGGCGCGTACGTCCGCCGCTGGGTGCCGGAACTCGCCGGGCTCGGCGGGGCCTCGGTGCACGAGCCATGGCGACTGCGGGGCCGGGAGCGGAGCGCGTGCTCCGCCTACCCGGATCCGATTGTCGACCTGTCCGAGGGCCTGGCCCGGTTCAGACGGGCCCGCGGACTGGAGTGAAGTCTTCCAGCCCCGCAGAGCCCGCAGCACCGTCATCGGCGCACTCGCCGTGGTGCGGGGTGTCCTCTGCGCGGGCGCGGCGGCGAAGAGCCCACCTCGCCCGTGACGGGAACCCGTCGACCGGTCCGCGGCCGCGGACGGGAGGCCGGTCCGCAGCCTCGGACCGGCCTCCCGGCGTCTTCGCGACGGATCGTCGTGGCACGCCCGCCGGGCGGCGGGCTCCGTCGTCGGAGGTGCCGTGGGCCCGCACACCGGTGCGATGGTCCGAGCCGTCAGTGCGTGGGTGACGGCCGGGGTGGACGTCCGCGGTGTCACGGGGCCGCGTCCCTTGGGCGTTCGCGGCGGTCGGGGGTCGCGCAGGTCGTCGGGCGGCCCGGGGAGTCGCTACGGGGGGTGGCCCCTCGGGCGGGTCCGCCCCCCGTACACCTCGCTCAGCTCACGCTGAGCGCCGTGTCGTCGAGGACGAACGACGTCTGGAGGGTGGATCCCTCGGTGCCGGTGAACTTGAGGGTGATGGTCTGTCCGGCGTAGCTCGCGAGGTCGAAGCTGCGCTGGGTGTAGCCGCTTGCGGCATCGAGGTTGGAGTACGTCGCCAGGGTGCTCAGGACGGTGCCTGAGCTGCCGAGGACCTGGACCTTGAGCGTGTCGTAGGCCGTGCTGGTGGTGGTTTCCGCCGTGTCGACGTGCAGGTAGAAGCTCAGGGCGGCGGAGGTGCAGGCGGACGGGATGGTCACCGTCTGGGAGAGGGTGTCGGTGTGCGCGGAGCCGTAGCCGTCCAGCCAGGCGTAGTACGAGCCCGTGCGGGGCGACTCGCCGCCGGAATTGGTGATGACGCCGCTGGTGGCGCTCCAGGTGGTGTTGCCGGACTCGAAGCCGTTGTTGCCGAGGAGCTGGGCGGCGGTGCAGGAGGTGGAGCCACCGCCGCCGGTTCCCCCGCCGCTGCTGCCGCCCGCCCCGGAGAGCCACTCGGTGGCGTTCAGGGCCAGGGCGGCGTTGGTGGCGCCGGAGTCGTTCCAGCCGTCGTACAGGGTGTTGCCGGACTGGCCGGTGCCGTCGTCGATGGGCGAGCTGTCGCCCCAGAAGGCGACGCGGCCGCTGCCGAAGGTGCTGGTCAGGAAGAAGGCCCCGGTGTTGCCCGAGTAGCCGCTGCGGTAGAGCAGGCCCTTGACGGAGGAGTTGTCGGAGGGCTTGAGGGTGGCGGTGGTGCCGTTGGCGATGAGGCTCTTGGTGACGGTGCCGAAGGAGCCGTGCAGGACCGGGTCGGTGCCGTCGCTGATCGCGGCGGGGTAGCCGGAGGTGATGTTCAGCGAGTCGATCGAGAAGCCGAACGGGTCGGCGGAGTCGACGCTGTTGTTGGTCATCAGGTCGTTCAGGATCCGGACCGCGTCATAGCCGTCGTTGTTGCGGTCGGCGCCGGTGTGATCGGAGATCATGAACAGACCTCCGCCGTTCTTGACGAAGTTCATGATCGCCGTCTTCTCGGCGGTGGTGAAGAGGGTGTTCGGTTCGGGCAGGACCAGGGTGTCGAAGTTCTTCAGGTCCAGCGCGGAGGAGCCGCCGTAGCTGAGGCCGGAGCCCGACGGCAGGGTCTTGAGGCTGTAGTTGCCCGTCCCCTGCAGGGCGACGCCCCAGGAGGAGAGGGCTCCGGTCCAGTCCGTCTCGGCGGACGGGGAGGCGTCCTCGCCGAGGGGGTCGGGCTGGCTGGTGGAGATGATCCAGTCGGCGTTGCCGGCGGTCTCCGCGTGTGCGTTGTCGAACAGGACGCGGTGCGGGGTGGCCGCGTGGGCCTCGGTCGCGGCCGTGGTGGCCTGGACGGCGGTGCCCGTCGCGAGCAGGCCGCACACGGTGAGGACCGTGGCAAGTCTGCGGCGGGGTCTGGTGAGTCCGAGCATCCGGCTGACCTCCATGGGGAGTTGGGGAGAGGAGCGGTGCGGGTGCCAGTCTGCGCGCGTAGAGGTTCCGCTACGGGTCTGCGCGCGTAGAGTTCCTTCATACGCCGCCCGTACGACGGACTGTTGAACGGTACATGACATGACGGGGGCTGACCACGCGAACGCCCTCCCGGCAGACCGAGGATTGACCCTCCGTTGACCGTGGGTTGAAGAGGAAAGGACTGATGCCGCACAGGGCGGGCACATGTCATACAACAGGAACTTCACAAAGAGGGGCGGAGATGGAGATCTCGGGCATCATCAGTGCCATCGTCATCGGGCTCATCATCGGCGTCCTGGGGCGGCTCGTCGTCCCCGGACGCCAGCACATCGGCATCCTGTGGACGATCGTCGTCGGCATCGTGGCCGCGCTGATCGGCGCGGCGATCGCCAATGCGTTCGGCGTCTCCGACACCAACGGCGTCGACTGGATCGAGTGGCTCATCCAGATCGCTCTCGCCGCGGTGGGCGTCGCCGCACTGGACCGGGCCAAGACGGCCCACTGAAGGAACGTCGCCGAACGTCCGTCCCGGGGTGCACGCCCCGCGGATGCCGTCCGATGCGACCCGATGAGGCCGACCGGGCCGTGCGTCACGCCCGGCCGGCCTCTCACGCGTGATCAGCGACAGCTCATGGGCCGCCGGCTCCCCCGGCCGGACTCGCGGGCGGCTGCCACGGCCCGTGCGGTGTCGCGCTTTCGGCCAGGGCGGACGACGTCTCCCGCCGACCGGGGCTCGTCCACGTAGGGCGTAGTCGTGCTCAGGGTCGAAGCCGAGGCGGTGGAGGAGGGGGCGCCTCCGATCGGAGGCGCCGACCGGGAGGCAGCGGTAGCCGCGGTCCGCGACGGTGCGCACGGTGGGCGACGAGAGCGCGGTGGATTCCGCCTCCCCGCCGGTCCTCGGCCGTGCCACCGCCCCACGGACCGGCGAACCGCGCGCCCGGCGCGGCGGTGCCGCAGACCCCGCCGCCGGCCTGTACGCCGGGGCCTCCTCGACGCGCTCGGGTCCGCTAGCGGGTCGCCGACGACCGAAAGCGCCGGTACAGCAGCGTCCCGCCGAGCAGCAGGGCCCCGCTTCCCGCGAGCGCGGGCAGGGTCGCGTCCGCGCCCGTGTGCGCGAGGCTGACCGCCGCATACCGGGCGGTCCGCGGCGTCCGCACGGGGGTGTGCGCCTTCGGCGGTACGGCGGGGCGGGCGGTGCTCGAGGTGTTGGTGGAGGAGTTGCCCACCGACGCGTTGCCGGCCCCGGCCACGCCGACCGAGTTGCCGGTGACGTTCACCGGGAGGTCGACCGGGAGGTGCAGGCCGTTGCCCGCGAGCACGCCGGAGGAATCCTTTCCGGCGGCGTGCGCGGAGGCGCCGCCCACGGGCACCTGTCGCCGCCCGACGCGGGACGGGCCCGCGCCCCCGTTCCCGCAGGCGTTTCCCGCCGCCGGGTTCAGCAGCCCCAGGACGTCCACGGTGTTGCCGCACACGTTGACCGGCACGTGCACCGGGACCTGGAGGGTGCTGCCGGAGATCAGCCCGGGCGAACCCGCCGCGGCGCCGTCCGCCGCGGAGTCCGCGTGCGCCGGCAGCGCCACGGCCATCGCCCCCGAGGCGGCGGCCACGGCGATCAAACCATTCCGGGTGACCCGATTCATAGGTTCCCTGCCTTCCAGACATGGTCGCGAGCACTCGCCCGCACCCCGTAAAACGCGGACGAACCATCCGAGTTATGGCTTATCTGCCTTTCACTCCATCGAGTGGCTCGGTCGTCGAACTGGTGAGACCGCCGCCGCGCGCCGGCGCAGGGTACGGCACCACCGTCCCTTCCGCCTGTCCGCAGGCGCGCTCCGCAGGGCCCGCCTATGGTGATCGCAGGGGTCCGCAGGAACCGCAGCCGGGCGTCCCGGGAGGCACCATGCTGTGCACGCGACCATGCCACGGGCGCGCCGCGGCGGCGGCCACGACCGCGGTGCTGGCCCTGCTGGGTGCGGCGCTGCCGGGGGCGGCCCCGGCCGAGAAGAGCCCCGACCTGTCGCGCTTCTACCGCCAGAGGATCACCTGGTCCGCCTGCCGCGGCGACGGCATGCCCAGGGACCTGCAGTGCGGAAAGGTGACGGTGCCGCTCGACTACGCCCGTCCCGGCGCCGGGACGCTCGACCTCGCGATGGCCCGCTACCGGGCGACCGGCAGGTCCCGGGGTTCCGTACTGCTGGACTTCGGCGGCCCCGGCGGTGCGGGAATCCCCCGACTCGCCGTCAACGGACGGGAGTTCTCGCTGCTCACGAAAGGCCACGACGTCGTGACGTTCGATCCGCGGGGCGTCGGGCGGTCCTCTCCCGTCAGCTGCGGCGCGGGCACGGACGAGGACCCGGACGCCACGGACCGCCCCGCCGACGCGAGCGACCCGCGGGCCGCCCTGGAACAGGTGCGCCGGACGGCCGAGCGGTGCACCCGGCACTCCGGGCCGGTGCTCGCGCACATGGGCACCGTCAACGCCTCACGCGACCTCGACGTGATGCGCCAGGCCCTCGGCGACAGCAGGCTGAACTACCTCGGCTTCTCCTACGGCACCCGGCTGGGCGCCGTGTACGCGGCGCAGTTTCCGCAGAAGGTGGGCCGGATGGTGCTCGACGGAGTGGACACGCTCACCGAACCGCTGACCGAGCAGGGGCTGGCCGCCGCGCGCGGGCAGCAGAGGGCGCTGGAGGACTTCCTGGGCTGGTGCGTCAGGGACGTGGCCTGCCCGTTCGGACGGGACGCCCGCTCGGCCCGGCGGCAGGTCGTCCAGCTCGTCGAGGCACTGGACAAGGACCCGGTGCCCACCGAGCTGGGCCTGCCGTTCACGGGGCAGGACCTGGCCGGCGCGATCGGGCAGGCCCTGTTCAGCGAGCGGCTGTGGCCGTCGCTGGAGCAGGCGCTGTCCCGGCTGGTACTGGAGGGCGATCCGAGCGGGCTCGCGCGATTCACCGCCGGCGGCGCGGGCGTGCCCGGCGGTCCCCGGTCGGGCGGCCGGCTCGTCGACCCGGAGGACGTGCCCGCCGACAACTTCCCCGCCGCGCTGACGGCGATCGACTGCGCGGACGACCCGGACCGGCCGGGCGCCGACCGGATCACCGAGGACATCGCCCGGCTGCGCGGCCCGTACGAGAAGGCCTCGCCGGTCTTCGGACGGCACCGGCTCACCCAGGTGCTGATGTGCTACGGGCGGCCCAGGGGGACCGATTTCATCCGCGAGAAGGTCAGGGACGTCCGTACCGCGAAGATGCTGCTCGTCGGCACCCGGGGGGACCCGGCGACCCCGTACCGCTGGACCTTGGAGACCGCGCGGCGCCTCGGCTCCTCGGCGGTGGTGCTCGACAACAGGGGCGAGGGGCACACCGGTTACGGGAACTCGCGGTGCGTGCACGACAAGGTCGACTCGTTCCTGCTGTACGGCGAACTGCCGCCGAACGGCAGCTCCTGCGGCCCGGAACCGCCCCCCTGAGCCGGGCTCGGAAGCCGCGGCCCGCAACTCAGGTGAGGGTGACCTCGGGGGTGTAGAGGTCCAGCCAGAGGGCCAGGTCCAGGGCCCGTTCCAGGCCGCGACGCGAGGCCTGGGTGATCTGCGGGGTGTCGCGGTGGGCGGCGTGGCGCAGGCGTTCGTGGTCGACCAGGTCGAAGACGGGGTGGGAGGGGCGGGCGAGGAGGTCCTTGGCGTGCTCCTGGAGGGCGACGGCGTACTCGGGGTCCTGGGTGGAGGGGTAGGGGCTCTTGACCCTGTCGTACACGGACTTCGGGATCAGGTCCGCGGTCGCCTCCCGCAGCAGGCTCTTCTCCCGTCCGTCGAAGGACTTCAGCGCCCAGGGCGTGTTGTAGACGTACTCGACGAGCCGATGGTCGCAGAACGGCACCCGCACCTCCAGGCCGACCGCCATGCTCGCACGGTCCTTGCGGTCGAGCAGGACCCGCACGAAGCGGGTCAGGTGCAGGTGGCAGATCTGCCGCATCCGGTACTCGAAGTCGCTCTCGCCCACCAGGCGCGCGATGTCGGTGACCGCTGTGCGGTAGCCGTCGGCGATGTACGCCGGAAGGTCGAGTGCCTCGGTGAGGTCGGTGCGCAGGACGTCGGCGTCCTCTCCCCAGTCCCGGCCGCGGCGGACCAGCCAGGGGAAGGTGTCGGCGCGGCGGGCCTCCTCGTCGAAGAACTGCTGGTAGCCGCCGAAGACCTCGTCGGCGGACTCTCCGGACAGCGCGACGGTGGAGTGTTCGCGGATCGCCTGGAAGAGCAGGTAGAGGGAGGTGTCCAGGTCACCGAAGCCCATGGGCAGGTCGCGGGCGCGGATGACTTTGGCGCGTACGCCGGGGTCGGCGAGGGCCCGGGAGCCGAGCACGATGTCCTGGTGGTCGGTGGCGCAGGCGCGGGCCACGTCGTGCACGAACGGCGTGTCGGGCGTGGCACGCAGTTCGTCGGCGACGAAGTGGTCGGTCTGTCCGACGAAGTCCACCGCGAAGCTGCGCACCTTCTCGCCGTGCAGGGCCAGTTGCCGGGCGGCCAGCGCGGTCATCGCGGAGGAGTCGAGGCCGCCCGACAGCAGGGTGCAGCGCGGCACGTCGGCGACCAGCTGGCGGCGCACGATGTCCTCGAGCAGCGAGCGGACGGTGGCGATGGTGGTGTCGCGGTCGTCGGTGTGCGGCCGGGTCTCCAACCGCCAGTAGACGCGCCGGTGCACGCCCTCCCGGTCGACGGTGACGACGGTGCCGGGCTCCACCTCGCGCATGCCGTCCCAGACGGCGTGCCCGGGCGTCTTGACCAGCGCGAACAGCTCCCTCAGCCCGTCGAGGCGCACCCGGGCCGGGGCCAGCGGGTTGGCGAGGATCGCCTTGGGTTCCGAGCCGAAGAGGACGCCGTCGGAGGTCGGGTGGTAGTAGAAGGGCTTGATGCCCATGCGGTCGCGGATCATCACGAGTGCGTCGCGACGGCCGTCCCAAAGGGCGAAGGCGTACATGCCGTTGAGGCGCTCGGCGAGCCCGTCGCCCCATTCCAGGTAGGCACGCAGCACGACCTCGGTGTCGGAGTCGGTGGCGAAACGGTGGCCCCGGGCGGTCAGCTCACGGCGCAGCTCGGTGAAGTTGTAGGTCTCGCCGGAGTAGACGAGCACGACGGTGCCGTCCGGGGTCTCGGCGGTCATCGGCTGACGTCCACCGGGCAGGTCGATGATCGCGAGCCTGCGGTGGCCGAGCGCGGCGGGACCGTCGATCCAGGTGCCGCTGTCGTCGGGGCCCCGGCAGGCCATGGTCTGCGTCATCGCGTCCACTGTCGCGGTCTCGGTCCGCAGATCACGGTCGTAGGAAACCCATCCGGTGATGCCGCACATGTGTTGCCTCCCACGTCCGATCGCCGGGAACAGCCCGTTCACCTGCGGCTTCGCAAGGACCGACCCTCACCCCGACAAAGCAGTTGTATCAAGCAGCTATATGTCGAGCGTGTGCCAGTGGCCGCAGGCGGTCAACGCGTCCGCACCCCGGCCGGACTCCTCTCCCTCCTGCTTTCAGCCGCGTTTTACGTCCCGCGGACGCGCCGATCCGCCTGGCCCGGGGACGCTGCCGCCAGATCTCGGCCATGGGCAAAAAGTTTCCCAACATCCCGGTCCCGCCAGTTGGGCCGTCCCATCGGCCCACAGGGCGCCGCCACCGGGGGCCGATCGTCACGGTAATCACTCCGCACACAGGTGCCCCGAATGCCCGACAGGCGATTCGGTCCTAAGGTGCTCATATGGAGCACGCCCTCAGTCCCACGACTCTCGCGGAACTGCGCCGGCCGCGGCCCTACCCCGCGGTGTCGGTGCTGACGCCGACGCACCGCCGCGCGACCGAGCACGCGGAGGACCGGGTCAGGCTGCGCAACGCGCTGGCCGACGCCAAGAAGCAACTCGAGGCCGACGCGGCGGTCCCCAGGGAACGCCGTATCGACGTCGCCGACCAGCTCGACCGGGCGCTCGCCGAGGTCGACCTCGCGCACGCCGAGGACGGGCTGGTCATCTTCGCGGCGCCGGGCGAGCACCGGGTCTGGTCGCTGGCCCGCACGGTGCCGGAGCGTGTGCTGCTGGCCGACACGTTCCTGACCCGCAACCTGGTGGCCGCACAGGTCGCCGAGCGGCCGTTCTGGGTGCTCGCGGTCTCGGCCGACCGGGTGACGCTGTGGAGCGGCGGTGCCGGCCACGTCGAGCAGGAGCACATCGGCGGCTTCCCGCTGACCCGGAGCCGGGAGAACTTCGACGCCGAGCGCCGGATGCAGATCGGCGACATGCCGAGCACGTTCCGCGACGAGGGGACACGCCACTTCCTGCGCGAGGCCGGCACCGCGATGGGCAAGGTCCTGCGCCGGTACCCGCGCCCCCTGTACGTCACCGGCGAGCAGGCCGCGTTGTCCGTTCTGGACGAGCTCGGCCCGGTCGCCGGGGACACGGTCCAGGTACCGCACGGCGGTCTCGCCCACGGCACTCCCGAGACCGTGTGGCAGGCCGTCCAGCCGGTGATCGCCGCCGAGGAACGCAGGAACATCGACACGGTCAGCCGTGAGCTGGAGTCGGCGCGCGGCCACAAGGCGTTCGCCGCCGGTGTCGACGAGGTCTGGCAGAACGCCTCCGACGGGCGTATCCGGCTCCTGGCGGTCGAGGAGAACTACCACGTCACGGTCCGCGCCGACAGCGGCGACCATCTGGTGCCGGCCGAGAGCGGCGACCTGGACGCCCGCGAGGACATCGTGGACGAGATCGTGGAGCGCTGCCTGGACACCGGCGCCGACGTGCGCTTCGTCCCGGACGGCACGCTGGGCGACGCCCAGGGGATCGCCGGGGTGCTCCGCTACTGAGGGGTCCTTGCGCTGTGCCCGCCCAGGTCGCGCGGCCCGGCACCGCACTCCCACGAGCTCTTACGACCTCGGGGGAGTTGAGTTCGGGGGCTGGCCTTGCGTTCGGCGGGTGGTTGATCAGCAGACGATGGTGCGGCCAGGACGGTGGCGGAACTGCTCCGCGATGCCGTCGCTGCGGACCGCCGTCTGATCATGCATGCGGCCCGGCCGGACGACACCGGACAACGGGAGGCGGCCCTGGCCGTCACTGAACGTGGTCGCCTTGATCGTGGTCTGCCTGCGCTTGCCCCCAACTCGTCCGGCCCGTCCCATGTCACGGTCCGCAGTTCCGCAGGGCCGACCGCGGTGACAGTGTCGGCACTGTCAGCTGTCCATCGGCAGCAGCTTCCTGATCGCCGCGACGGCGGTCTGCGGTTCGTCGGCGTGGCAGCGGACCGTATGAACCTCCGCGCGCCGCCCCAACAGGCTTACGGTGGTGACTGGTTGGGTCAGCTCAATAGTGATCGAGGTCTGCGAGGCGATGGCCACGTCCAGCACACCGTCCTCGGACTTGTTCGCGTCCGGGAAGCGGAGGTCGTAACGGGCGGACGCGATCCGTTCCAGGGGTATCCGCAGATCGAGCCGTGCACCGCGCCGAACCCGCAGCCCGCCCGGCCCCACGACGTGTGGGCGTGTGACGGCGGCGGCGTGCAGCCCCAAGAGCAGAAACACCGTGTAGAGGTCGAGAAGCAGCATGACCAGGTGGGCGACCGGATACGCGGCGAGCATGAAGGACACCCCGACCGTCTCGACCACGAACACGAAGACCAGCCCGTACGCCGTCGGCGCCTGAGCACGCGCGTACCCGACAGCGATGTCCGCGTGCCCGACCCCGTGCGAGCGCCGAGCCACCCACAGCCCGAGGCTCGCCATCCACCGCCCCTCGTGTGCCGCCAGCCGTCGCGTCTGTGTGATGAGTGCCCCGATCCCCATGTGCCTCAGTGAACCAGACGGGCCTCAGAAATTTTCCCCAGGCCGATAGAGCGGGGGGAACCCACGCCGCGTTACCCGAACGCCCTGGCAGCTCCTCCCCCAGGCTCTCGGCTCCGCTCGAGCAGGAGCCCCATCCAGGACTCTCCGGCGCCTTGCGCGTGGTGGAGGCGGAGTCCCGGCTCGGCCGGCGCCTCACGCAGGTGGGGTCCAGGCCCGGGTCGACGCCACCCGGCAGGGGCGGGTCACCGGCCGCTGTGCACGGGACGGCTACGCGGCCACCGTGGTCGCCGAGGCGGGGTGTGCGGGCACAGCAGAGCGGCGCCCGGGAGGCGGTCACCCTCGGGCCGTGCCCCGAGCTGTACGGGGGGCGATGGTCGCTGACGACGCCAGCGGAGTCGCACACGCATCCATTATTCGCACACGCGTACGGCCTTTCGTCCGCATCGCGAACATCAAGGGGCGTACGCCGCCTACGACTTGCTCGGCGAAACGACGCCGTCAACGGCTCCGACCACCCCTTCCGCAAGCCTTTGGCATATGTCAGAAGCACCACCGTATCGGGTGTTGCCAAATCCCTTACGCCCCGTCGTCGGCTGTGCCACAGTCGTAACGGCCCTTCCGCCGGACCTGGTCGAACCGTCCCCGCATCGGAGCGCGTCATGCCACCCCATCTCTCCGCGGACCGCCCCCCCGCGCCGCCCCCCGGCCGCGGCCCGGTCGACGCGCTCATCTCGCAGACCCGGCGGCTGCGCGGCGAGCTGGACACCGTACGGCGCGAGGCGCCCGCGGACGGCACGGGCCCCGAGGGCCGGTGGCAGCGGGCACTGTGCGACCTGGCGCTGCACCAACTCAACGACCTCGACGCCCACTTGGCACAGCTGCGCGAAGGACCGCCACCCGCGACCGCCGGGGCCCCGCCCACACCGTCCGCCGGCTCCCTGCTCAGCCGGGTCGGCAGCGCGGAGTGGGATCTGCTGACCGACGAGGCCAGGTGGTCGGGCGAGCTGTACCAGATCCTCGGCCGCGACCCTTCGTCCCCCGCGCTCACCCTCGACGAACTGCCCTCACTGGTGCCCCACGAGGACCGGCCGCTGCTGACGGCGATGGTGACGGACTGCCTGGTCGACGGCAAGCCCATCGACGGGGAGTTCCGGATCCGGCACCGCGACGGCGAGATCCGCACGGTGCACATGATGGGCGAGCCCGTTCTCGACGCCGACGGCAGCACCGCCTCGATGTGGGCCGTGCTGCGAGACGTGAGCGAACTGCGCCGCTGCCGGCGGACGGTGCGTGAGACCGGCGACGCGATCCAGCACCACCGGGCCCGGACCGAGCACCGGCTCGCGGCCGAACTCCAGGAGGCCGTGCTGCCTCCGCGGCGTGGCTCGCTGCGGCTCTCGCGACAGGGCACCGGCACCCTGGACCTGGCCGCCCGCCATCTTGCCGCGTCCCGGAGCGCGTCGATCGGCGGCCACTGGTACGACGCGTTCGACCTCCCCGACGGGGACACGCTGCTCGGCGCCGGCGACCTCACCGGACACGGTGCGACCGTGGCCTCCGGCACGGCGACCCTGATCGGTGCCCTGCGCGGCATGGCCATGGCCGGCACCGCGCCCGGCCGGCTGCTGGGCTGGCTCAACCAGCTCCTGGACGCCTCGGACCAGCCCACTCCGGGCGGCGCGGTGTGCTGCCGCTTCCGGCCCGCCACACGCACCCTGAGCTGGGCGCAGGCAGGGCGCCCCGCCCCGCTGCTGTTCCGCGACGGGACGGGGCGCGCGCTGGCGGCACCCGAGGGCATCCTGCTCGGGGCGCGGTACGAAGCCGCCTACGGGCAGGCCGAGGAGACCCTCCAGGAAGGCGACCTGCTGCTCCTGTACACCGACGGGCTGGTCCCGCGGCACAACGGCACGGACGCCGTCCACAGGCTGCTCGACCTGGCTCCGCGCCTCGGCGGGGACCGCACGGCCGAGGACTGCGTGCGGACGGTCGTGGAGGAGTTCGGCGAGAGCGGGCGCGAGGACGACGCGTGCGTGCTCGTAGCCAGGGTGGTCTGCTGACGCTCAGGACGGATCGGAGATCAGGGCGGGGCGAAAGAGGTCGGGACGGCCCCGCCCTGTGGTCCGTCGCCCTGTTGCCGACATGGACACACAGGGCCACTATGCCCGCGCCCAGTTGACGCCCTTCGGCTTCGACACCCCTTTCGGGAGCGCCTGTTCGATCTCCTCACGCAGGTCCTGGATCTTCGGGTAGCTCGAGTACTGCGCGGTGAGCCGGTACATCTCACGCAGGCGGTCCCAGGTGCGCTGGGAGGAGTTCGACCCCATCGACGTCAGGGCCAGGCGGGCGTACCGGTCGGCCTGTTCGGGATCGTCGGCGATGAAGCAGGCGGACGCCATGGAGATGTGGTCGAAGATCTTCGACCGGTCCCGGCCGGCTCCGCGCAACTCCAGCGCCTCCTTCGCGTGGCGCTGCGCGATGACGGCCGCAGTGGGCTCGTGTTCGGCGAGGGTGCGGTAGGCCAGGGCCTGCATGCCGTGCAGGTCCGCCTCGTCGAACATCTGCATCCAGCTCGGCGGGGGCACGTCCCCCTTGTCGGAGACGAACAGGTCCTCCGCCTCGCCGAGAGTGCGCCGCATGGCCCCTCCCTTTCCCATCGACGCCTGCGCCCAGGCCTCGATGGTGCAGAGCATGGCCTTGGTGCGCGGCAGCACCTCGTCGCCGGAGCCCGACCTGGCGAGGTGCATCAGGTCCAGGGCATCGTCGGGACGGCCGAGATGCACCATCTGCCGGGCCGCGCGCGAGAGCGCCTCCCCGGCGCGGGGCCGGTCGCCGCCCTCACGGGCCGCGTGCGCGGCGATGACGAAGTACTTCTGGGCCGTGGGCTCCAGGCCGATGTCGTGCGACATCCAGCCCGCGAGGACGGCGAGGTTGGCGGCGACGCCCCACAGGCGGCGCTGGAGGTGGTCGGGGTGGCGGTAGGCGAGCATGCCCCCCACCTCGTTGAGCTGTCCCACGACCGCCTTGCGCTGCAGGCCGCCGCCGCGGGCCGCGTCCCAGGCCCGGAACACCTCCACCGAGCGCTCCAGCTCCTCGACCTCCTGCGACCCGATGGGGGCGGCCTCGTAGCGGTCGTACCCGGCGGGGTCGGCGTGCAGGGGGTCGTCGTAGCGGGGGGCGTCGGCCGCCAGGGCCGGATCGGTGCGCAGCCAGTCGTGCATGGCGCTGCTGAGTGCGGATCCTGCGGCGAGCGCGGCACCCGCGCCCACCAAGCCGCGTCGGTTGAGCATGAGGTCCATTCCCGTGAATTCGGTGAGGACCGCAGCCGTCCGCTCGGGCGCCCATGGCACTCCGTCGGGGTGCGTCGCACTCCCTTCGTCACGCCGTCTCCCCGGGCGCCCGTGCCGGACCAGACCGAGGTCCTCGATGGTCACGACACGGCCGAGTCGCTCGGTGAACAGCGCCGCCAGCACCCGTGGCACCGGATCGCGCGGGATCTCCCCCATGTCGATCCAACGCCGCACCCGGGAGGTGTCGGTCGCCAGCTGGGGGTGGCCCATGGCCGCCGCCTTCCGGTTGACCATCCTCGCGAGTTCGCCCTTGGACCAGCCGGTCAGGCCGAACAGGTCCGCGAGGCGGGTGTTGGGTTGTCCGCTCACATCAAGCCCCCAGGTTCTCGGCTGAGTTGACAGTAGCCCGCTGTCAGTTGCAGCGGGACTATTCGCCAGGGTTCGCCAGGGTGCGCCAGATGGTGTGCCAGGGCCCATCGGGTGTCAGGTAGGAACGCGCCACCCCGACCCGGTCGCCGCAGGGACATTCCCCAGGGTGCGCCTGCGGCGACCGGGCCGGGCCGGCGCGTAACTCGCAGGCACACGAAGGGATCTGTCTCACCCATGTACGCAGCATCGTCCTCCGTGTCCGCTCCGCCCCGGTCGCTGCGCCCCCGCCCGGGCGTCGGCGGCCCCTATCTCGAGCCCGCGCGACCGGCGGCCCCCGTACTCGGCGCCGGCAGGACGCGGCGCGCCCCGGGCGCCGGCACCCAGCCGCTCAGCGGGAGAATCGACTTGTCAGACCCCCAGGGCGCGCAGTTGCGCACGGCGCTCGCCTCGGTGCACCGCATCTGCCCGGAGTTCACCCCGGTGCAGGTGCTGCGCCGCAGCGGCCGCTCCGTGCTCCTCGTCGGCACGACGGGACGCAGTACGGCCGTGGCCAAGTGTTTACTGGACCAGTCCCCGATCTGGTCCGACCGGCTGCGGCACGAAATAGCGGCATACCGGTCGTTCGTCCGGCACCGCCCCCCGGTGCGGGTGCCACGGCTGATCGCGGCGGACCCGGACAACTGCACCCTGGTGATCGAGCGGATGCCGGGCCGGGTGGCCGCGCTGCAGCGGCACCCGGTGGAGGCTCCACCGCGCGCGGACATCCGGGCGGCCCTGGGCGCGATCTGCCGGCTGAACGCCTGGCGTCCCCCGGCGGGCACGTTCGACGCGCCGCTGGACTACGCGGAGCGGATCTCACGCTTCCATGATCTGGGGCTGCTCACGGACCGGGACCTGGGCGATCTGCAGAAGCTGCTGCACGGCATCGCCCAGTCGGCGGGTCGGCAGGGCATGGGCCAGTTCTGCCACGGCGACGCCCTGTTGTCGAACATCCTGCTCTCACCGGCCGGTCCGGTCCTGCTGGACTGGGAGCACGCGGGCTGGTATCTGCCCGGCTACGACCTGGCGACGCTGTGGGCCGTCCTCGGTGACGCCCCCGTGGCACGGCGCCAGATCAGCCAGATCGCACAGTCGGCGGGGCCGGCGTCGCGCGACGCGTTCCTGGTGAACCTGATGCTCGTCCTGACCCGGGAGATCCGCACGTACGAGACGGCCGTGCAGCGGTCGATGCGCGACACGACCCCGGCGGCACCGGGAGTGACCCACCCGGGTGCAGCGCCGTCCGGCGAGGAGCAGCGGTTGCTGCTGCGGCGGCTGCACGACGACTGCCAGATGGCCCGGCGCGCCGTACGCGCGGCGGTCGGTACTCGCTGACGGGGACGTGGGTCCGCGGTGCGCTCTTGACAGCGGCGCACCGCGGACCTTCGTCGTGTCCGCCCCCCAGGGGCCTCTCGGCGGGTCTCCCGGCCGGACGAGCAACCGCGTGTTGCAACGACCGCCGGAAACCGCCACGGGGGCCGGCCCTCCGGGGCGTTCCCGGCGTGTCAGCCCTGCTGGAACAGCTCCGCGGGCAGGGGCTTCAGCAGTGCGTACAGGTCGTCGGTGATGGGGCGGTCCCAGGCGGCGATGGTCACCAGGACGCCGTCGCTGCGGTCGAACTGGACGCAGGAGATCCGGCTCTCGGAGAGCTTGAGGCGGCGCACGATGAGGAGGTTGTCGCCCTGCATCACCGGGATGTCCTCGCTGCCGACGACGGTGATCTCCTCGTCGTTCTCCAGCGCGAGCAGGAGTTGTGCCACCTCGAAGGGGACCTCGCCCTCGGCGACGTCGCGGGCCGGGGAGCCCTCCGGCAGATTACCGATGATCATCGCGGGGCCGCGGCCGCCGAAGAGGTCGTAGCGCAGGAAGACGCCCTGGCAGCTGCCGTCGGGCGCGGGCAGCAGACCGGCACCGAGATTGCCCGGCCAGTCACCCGGATCCATGGCCAGTACGTCGAAGTCGGGCCCGGCGGGGGTGGCACTGCGGCGGCGGAGGAAGGACATGCCGCAATGGTACGTGCCCGGCCGCGAAACCGGTCCCGCACCCTGGCCGAGCCGATCAGGCTTCGCGGGAGCGTGAGCCGGTCATCGTGCCGTGGTATGCACTCGCGACATGATCATGCCACAAGGAGCCCCGGGCGGTACCCGTGCGCCCGGTCATCCGGCGGGTTCCACGAGGGGCGGGATCACCGCGACGGGGCTCGCCGCGTGCAGCAGGACCGCCTGGGTCACCGAGCCGAGCATGCGGGCGGGGGCGAGGAGCCGGCGGCGGTGGCGGCCCACCACGACCAGTTCGGCGCCCCGGGACGCCGCGACGAGGTGGGCCGCCGCGTCGCCGGGGGGCGTGGAGAGGTCCGTCGGCACGTCCGGGTGCCGTTCGTGGTGGGGGGCCAGGAGGGCCGCTGCCAGTGTGCGGACCTCCTCCTCGACGGCGTCCTCGTCGACGGCCGGGGACATGAGCTCGCCGGGCGCCGGCCAGATCTCCAACGGGGGCCAGGGGTGGGTGGCGATCACGTGCAGCCGGGCCTCGCGGCGGGCCGCCTCCGCGAAGGCGAAGGAGAGGGTGGCCTCGGCGGGACTGTCGACGTGCAGACCGGCGACCACGCGGCGCCCGGGCGGTACGGGCGGCCCTTCATGCACCTCGCGGCCCGGGCAGGACACCACGACCACCGGGCACGCGGTGTCGCGTGCGGCGGCCAGGCTCGTGGAGCCGAGCAGCAGACTCGCGAAACCGCCGCGGCCCCGGGAGCCGAGCACCATCAGCTGGGCGTCGGCTCCGAGTTCGGGCAGGACCACGGCCGGGAAGCCGTCCACCGCGAGGTAATCGGTGACCGGACGGTCGGTCCTGATGTCCAGACGCGACCTGATCTCCTCCAGCACCGGGTCCTCGGCCGGCGGCGGGGGGCCGGGGACCAGGGCGCCGGGCTGTGCCCAGGGCCCGTACTGGCGCACATGGACCACGCGCAGCGGTGCCTCGCGCAGCCGTGCGGCGGTCAGCGCCCAGTCCAGGGCGCGCAGGCTGTCGTCCGATCCGTCGACGGCCGCGATGACCGGCTCGGTGCTCATGGAATCCTCGCCTCCGGGACGCGGGTGTTCCCTCCGGGGCCAGCCTGACGCAGAGGACGGCCCCGGGGCGGGTTCACCGGCCGCGTGTCCGGGGATTCGGGAGCGGGCGAGGGGTCGGCGGGCGAGGACTCAGGTGAGGTCGAACTCCCCCTCCCGCGCCCCCGACACGAACGCACCCCACTCCGCGGGGGTGAAGATCAGGGACGGGCTCTCGGGGCGGCCGCTGTTGCGCATCGCGATGAAGCCCTCCACGAAGGCGATCTCGACATCCCCGAGCCCTCGGCTGCTGGACTGCCACTCGGCGTTGCTGAGGTCCAGTTCCGGCTTCTCCCAGCCCGCGAACGGGTGCTGCTGGATGGTGCTCTCGGCCACGTCCGTGCTCCTCCCGGTTCGTCGTCCGCGGCCAGCCTAGCGATCGCATCGCACGGCCGACAGGGCACGTGAGGGCGATGCGCTCACGAGCTCGGCGGGCGGTCGCCGACCAGCCAGACGGAGAAGAACTGCGACCCGCCGCCGTAGGCGTGCCCGAGCACCCGGCGGGCCCCGTCCACCTGGTGTTCCCCGGCCTGCCCGCGCACCTGGAGCGCCGCCTCCGCGAAGCGGATCATGCCGGAGGCGCCGATGGGGTTGGCGGACAGCACACCGCCCGACATGTTGACGGGGAGGTCTCCGTCGAGTTCGGTCACCCCGGACTCGGTGAGCTTCCAGCCCTCGCCCTCATCGGCGAAACCGAGGTTCTCCAGCCACATCGGTTCGTACCAGGAGAACGGCACGTAGATCTCGGCCGCGTCGATCTCCCGGCGCGGGTCGGCGATCCCGGCCTGCCGGTAGACGTCGGCGGCGCAGTCCTTCCCGGCCCGGGGCGACACGAAGTCCTTGCCCGCGAAGAGGGTCGGCTCGCTGCGCATGGCGCCGCCGAGCATCCAGGCGGGCGGCCGGGGCGAACGGGCCGCCCCGGCGCGGTCGGTGAGCACCATCGCGCAGGCGCCGTCGGAGGAGGGGCAGGTCTCGGAGTAGCGGATCGGGTCCCACAGCATGGGTGAGGACTGCACCTTCTCCAGCGTGATGTCGTGCTCGTGCAGATGCGCGTACGGGTTCTTGAGCGCGTTGCGCCGGTCCTTGTACGCGACCAGCGAGCCGACGGTGTCGGGGGCCCCGCTGCGCCGCATGTACGCCCGTACGTGCGGCGCGAAGAAGCCGCCCGCGCCGGCCAGCAGCGGCTGCTGGAAGGGGATGGGGAGCGACAGGCCCCACATGGCGTTGGACTCGGACTGCTTTTCGAAGGCCAGGGTCAGGACGGTGCGGTGGACCCGGGCCGCGACCAGGTTCGCGGCGACGAGCGCGGTGGAGCCGCCGACCGAACCGGCCGTGTGCACCCGCAGCATGGGCTTCCCGACGGCGCCGAGGGCGTCGGCGAGGTACAGCTCCGGCATCATCACGCCCTCGAAGAAGTCGGGCGCCTTGCCGATGACGACGGCCTCGATGTCCGTCCACGTCAACTCGGCGTCCCGCAGGGCGCGTCCGGCGGCTTCCCGCACCAGCCCGGCGATCGACACGTCCCGGCGCGCGGCCACGTGCCGGGTCTGTCCGATGCCCACGACGGCCACGGGTTCCTTGCTCATCGCGGATCCCCTTCGAGTACGGCGACCAGGTTCTGTTGCAGACACGGCCCGGAGGTGGCGTGGGCGAGGGCGCGGTCGGACTCCCCGCGGTGGATGCGGACGGCGGCCTCGCCGACGCGGATCAGCCCGGCGGCCATGATCGGGTGGGCGGCCAGGGCTCCCCCGGAAGGGTTGACGGTGACGCTGTCGTCGAGGCGGAGCGCCTTGCGCAGGACCACCTCCTGGGAGGTGAAGGGCGCGTGCACCTCGGCGGTGTCGACGGGCCGTTCGAAGGCACGGGCCTTCTCGGCGGCGAGTCGTGTGGACGGCGAGTCCGTCAGGTCGCGGACGCCGAGCCCGTGCGCCTCGATCCGGTGGTCGATGCCCCGGATCCAGGCGGGCCGTGCGCACAGCTCCCGGGCCCGCTCGCCCGCCGCGAGGATCACGGCGGCGGCTCCGTCACCGATCGGCGGGCAGTCCCCGGTGCGCAAGGGCCGTACGAGGTAGTCACCCTGTGGTGCCGCACCCCGGAGCTGCGCATGGGGGTTGGTGCCCGCTGCCGCGCGGTTGCGGGCGGCGACGGCGGCCAGTGCGGGTTCGTCGGTCTCGCCGGCGTCGATGAGCGCCTGTGCCTGGAGGGCGGCCAGGGCCACGGAGTCGGGCCACAGGGGGGCGACGTAGTACGGGTCGAGCTGCCGGGTCAGCACGTCCCGTACGGAGCCGGGTGAGGACTTGCCGTAGGAGTAGACCAGCGCGGTGTCGGCGTCACCGGTGAGCAGTTTCGTCCACGCCTCGTACAGCGCCCAGGCGCCGTCCATCTCGACGTGCGATTCGGGGATCGGCGGCCAGGCGCCCACCCCGTCCAGGGCGAGGGTGAAGGAGAAGGCTCGGCCTGCCAGGTAGTCACTGGAACCGGAGCAGGTGAAGCCGATGTCGCCGGTCTTCAGTCCGGTTCGCTCCAGCACCTGGTGCAGGACCGGGATGAGCATCTCCACCTCGGATAGGTCGTCGCTGGTGCGCCGGTGGACGGTCTGGGCGAAGGCGACGACGGCGATCTCGCGGCTCACAACAGCTCCTTGTACGAGTCGTAGTCGGCGTCCGGTTCGCCGGTGGGACGGTAGTGGTCGGGGTGGCGCGCCCCTCGGGTCCACACCGGTTCGACGCGCAGACCCATGCGCACCTGGTCGTAGGGGATGCCGCCGATACGGCCGTGCAGCGCGAGGTCGGCCCCGTCGAGGGCGATGTGCGCGTAGACGTAGGGGACTTCGATGTCGAGGTTCTTCGCCTTGATGTTGACGATGCAGAAGGTGGTGACCGTGCCGCGGGGACCCACTTCGACCTGTTCGTGTGTGGCGACACCGCAGGTGGGGCAGGCGCCGCGCGGTGGGACGTACACCTTGCGGCACGTCGGGCAGCGTTCACCGACGATGCGCTGCTCGGCGAGGGCGGCCAGGTGGGCGGACTGGGCGCGGCCCGGCGCGTAGGAGTAGTCGAGGCGGGCGGGGGCGACGATGCCGCTGATCGCGTCCTCGAACCCGCCGTGGTGGCCGGCCGGCCGGGCCGGTTCGCCGTCGTGCGGCTCGAAGCAGGCGATGTCCGTGATGGCGCCGGAACGTTCCCCGGCCCAGCGGATGCGTACGCGCAGGCCGGTGTGGACGGCGTCGGGGCCGGGGACGTCGAGGGCGTGCAGCAGGGCGGTGTCGGCGCCGTCGAGCCTCACCAGTACCCATGCGAAGGGGGTGGCAAGGGGCTGGCCCCGGCGGGGCTCGTGGTTCCAGGCCCAGGTGGTGACCGTGCCGGTGGGGGCGACCTCGACCAGGTCGCGGATCTCCTCGGCGGTGACGGGGTCGTACTCGACGGGCGGGACGAGGGTACGGCCGTCGCCGGTCCTCACTCCTAGGACGACGCGTTCGCGCAGGCCGGTGAGGAAGGCGCTCTGGACGGGGCCGAGGGAGCGGGTGAAGGGGAACTCGACGGTGAGCGGGGCTTTGAGGACTCCGGGCATCCTTGCGGACTCCTTCGCTGGTCAGGCGCGCTTGTAGACGGGCGGGCGTTTCTCCGCGAAGGCGCGGGCGCCTTCCCTGGCGTCCGCGGTGTCGAAGACCGGCCGGCCGCGTGCGAGTTCGACGGCGAGCCCGTCGGTCTCCGTCATCTCGGCGGTCTCGTACACGGCGGCTTTGACGGCCTCGACGGCCAGCGGTCCGCAGCCGTTGATCCGTTCGGCGATCTCGAGGGCTTTGGCGAGGGCCGCGCCGTCGGGCACGACATGGCCGACGAGCCCTATGGCGGCGGCCTCGTGGGCGGAGTAGGGGCGCCCGGTCAGCAGCATCTCCAGGGCGTGGGTGCGCGGGATCTGGCGCTGGAGGCGGACCGTGGAGCCTCCGATCGGGAACAGGCCGCGCCGGACCTCGAAGAGACCGAAGGTCGCGGAGTCGGCCGCCACCCGGATGTCGGTGCCCTGGAGGATCTCGGTGCCGCCCGCCACACAGGGGCCCTCGACGGCGGCGATCACCGGTTTGCGGGGGCGGTGGTGGCGCAGCATCGCCTTCCAGTGCAGATCGGGGTCGGCGTCGAGCCGCTCCCGGTACCGCGGTCCCTCCATGCCGTTGCCGGCCAGGGCCTTGAGATCCATCCCGGCGCAGAAGGAGCCGCCCGCGCCGGTGAGCACGATCGAGCGGACGGCATCGTCCTCGTCGGCCTCGGTCCATCCGTCGTAGAGCCCCACCAGCATCGGCAACGAGAGCGCGTTCCTGGCCTCGGGCCTGTTGAGCGTGAGCACGAGTGTGGCGCCTTCGCGCTGCACGGTGAGGTGTTCCGTCCCACCCATCGCTTCCTCCCGTCCGCTGAACGAGAACAGGTTGCAGGAGGGCTGGGGCAAGGACAAGAGTTTTCTGACAGTCAGTCAGATTTCTTCGCCGAGCACCCTTCACAGTTGCGCCGGGCTTTGCTCTGATGACCGGCGAACCGTCGGATGTGTCCGTGTTCGCGGTGCGGACCCGGCATCAGGAGGAGCGGTGGAGTACAACCTTGCCGACCTGTTCGAGTCGGTCGTCGACGCGGCTGCGGACCGCGAGGCGCTCGTGTACGTCGACCATCCCGGCACGGGTGCGGAGCGCCGTCTCACGTACGCGGAGCTGGACCGGGCGGCCAACCGCATCGGGCACCACCTGCTGGACGCGGGGATACGCCCGGGTGAACACCTGGGGCTGCATCTGTACAACGGTGTCGAGTACCTGCAGACGGTACTGGGCTGCCTCAAGGCCCGGATCGTTCCGGTCAACGTCAACTACCGCTACGTCCACGAGGAGTTGCTGTACCTCTACCGGGACGCGGACCTGGTCGCGCTGGTCTTCGACGCGGAGTTCACCGACCGGGTCGCGGCGGCGCTGCCGGGTGCGGAGAGGCTGCGGCACCTGGTGCGGGTGGGGGCCCCCGCGCCGGACACTGCCGCACTGCCCGTGGTGGACTTCGCCGAGGCCGAGGCCGCCGGTTCGCATGCGCGGGGGTTTCCACCCCGCTCGGGTGACGACCAGTTCATCATCTACACCGGTGGCACGACCGGCATGCCCAAGGGTGTGATGTGGCGGCAGGAGGACCTGTTCTTCTCCGGCCTGGGCGGCGGCGCCCCGACGGGCGAACCGGTCGGCAAGCCGGAGGAACTGGCCGAGCGGGTCACGGCCGGAGGCGACGGCATCACCTTCTTCCCCACTCCCCCGCTGATGCACGGCACGTCGACGCTCACGGCGTTCATCGGGTTCAACTTCGGGCAGCGGGTCGTGCTGCACCGCAAGTTCGTGCCGGAGGAAGTGCTGCGGACGATCGAGAAGGAGAAGGTCACCAGTGTGTCGCTGGTGGGCGACGCGATGCTGCGGCCGCTGATCGACGCGCTGAGCGGGCCGATGAAGGGCACCGACTGCTCGTCCCTGTTCAGCGTGTCGTCATCCGGCGCGATCATGTCGGAGACCGTGCGCGCACAGTTCCAGGCGCTCGTCCCGAACGCCGTGCTGCTGAACAACTTCGGCTCCTCGGAGTCCGGCTTCAACGGCACCGCGACCCCCGACTCCGGCCCGGACCGTGGCTTCCGCATCCGGGTCAACAACCGTACCCGGGTCGTGGATCCGGTCACCCACGAACCGGTGCCGGCCGGCGAGGTGGGCCGCATCGCCCAATGCGGCCACGTACCGCTCGGGTACTACAACGACCCGCGGAAGACGGCGGAGACGTTCTTCGAGAAGGACGGCGAGCGCTGGGTGCTGCTCGGCGACATGGCGACGGTGGACGAGGAGGGCGTCGTCACCGTCCTGGGGCGTGGCTCGCAGTGCATCAACACCGGCGGCGAGAAGGTCTACCCGGAAGAGGTCGAACAGGCGCTCAAGTCACACCCGGACGTGTACGACGCGCTGGTCGCCGGGGTGCCGGACGCGACGTGGGGCAACCGCGTGACGGCGGTGGTGCAGGCGCGCCGAGGCGCGGCATGTCCCTCCCTGGAGGAGATCCAGGCCCACTGCCGGACCCGGCTCGCGGGCTACAAGATCCCGCGCCGGCTGGTGGTCACGGACGTCATCCGGCGCTCACCCAGCGGCAAGGCGGACTACCGCTGGGCCAGGGAGGTGGCGGCGGCGGCGGACCGCTCCGCCTAGAAGGGGGTTTCGAAGGTCCGCTGCGGCGGCCGCGGTGTCCGGTGCGTGCTCTCGGCGTACCGGACGAAATCCCTTGTACTGGGGGTAGTTGGGGTTTCTGCCGGTGCGGCGAGTGGGGTCCGCGCTGCTCGAAGGGCTTGGGGGAGCGTGCCGTGCGCCATGGGCGTTGTGCGGGACTTCGAAACACGCCCCAAGGGGTGTCCCGCCGTTTCCGCCGGCGCGCGCCGCCACGACCCCAGGGCTCGGGCAGTTCAGGAACCCGAGCCCTGGGCGAGCGGCGCCAAGGGTGGTCAGTTGCGGTAGCCGGCGCTCTCCCGGTGGTCCGGCATCGCGCCCAGCCGCTCGAAACGCTCCTGGACGTTGGCGGCGAAGGCCTGCTGTTCGGATCCGGGGTAGGCCTGCCCGGTGCTGGCCATGGCGACCGTCAGGACACCGCTGATCGGCGCGCCGGGCGACGTACGCACCGGCGTGCACAGGAAGGTGAACTCCTGCGGCCGTGGATCGTCGTACGTGGTGAGGGACACCTGGGACAGTGTGGTGGGCTGCCCGGTGCGGTAGGCGTCGTCCATCGCGTTGAAGACACCTATGGCCTCCAGGCCGGGCAGCACCATCCGGCCGGGGCTGAACTGCGGGACCATGCCGAAGGCCGCACCCTGCTTGGCGTTGGCGTAGCGCAGAAGGTGGTTGGGGCCCTCGGTGAGCATGATGGGGAAGGGCGCACCGTCGAACACGGCGAACAGCTCCTGCTGCTGGGCCAGCAGGCTGTCGCGCAGCTTGAAGTCGGACAGCAGGGTCTGGGTGAGTTCCTGCATGCCCTCGCGCAGGCCGCGGTCCCAGGACCGGGGCTGGAAGTCGGCGACACACACGGTGCCCAGGATCATGCCCGTGTTGTCGCGCAGCGGCGTGCCGAGGTAGGAACGCACGCCCAGGTCGTTGACGAGGGGGTTGCCCTTGAAGCGGGGGTAGTCGAAGACGTCTTCCAGGGCCAGTTGGGAGCCCTGGGCCACCACATGGGGGCAGAAGCCGTAGTCGCCGGGCGCCTCCCGGGAGAGGTTGCTGAGGTCGAAGGCGATCCCGCCGCCGTCGGGGTTCACCTTGTCGTCGGGCGACGCGGTGGGCACGTACATGCCCCGGAACATCTGCCGCTCGTCGTTGATGAAGTTGACCATGGCCAGAGGTGACTGGGTGAAACTGGCTGCCAGCCGCGCGACACGGTCGAACGTGGCTTCCGCCTCGACGGTATTGAGGCCGAGAACCTGCAGTCGTAGCTTCCGTTGCTCACCCGCGAGCCGGGCGTGGTCAGGAGAGAGGGGATCCATGAGATCAGATGAAAGCAGAATCCTGACTGCCGCGGACCGCCCCACCCGCTGATTTCCGCATCACTTGGCTCACGCACATCGCCTCGCGAACCCATCATAGGTGGCCGGAGTGCCTGCGCGTCTCCTGTGCCCACGCGAGGACGTCCAGATGCCCAAACCGGGATTCTGTCCAAATATTTCCAGGTTTCAACCTCCGGCGATCACTTCCCGCCATTCCTTGAGCGCCCATCGAGCGGAAACGATCCTGCGTACGACAATCGTGCGACGGGCCGGTTTTCGACGTCGCCGGATTCTGTCCGAACTCCCATGTGATGATCGAACCTTGGTTCGGATTCCTGTGGGCTGTGACGGACGGGACATGTCGCCGCTGGTGCGGCCCGTGTGTAATGGGTCTGTGCGATGCACCTGCGAGAGAGGGCACAGCAGCGTGGGGCAAGTACGGTTCGAACTGCGGACCGCCCGTCACGAGAGACAGCGACTGCGCCGTTTCGGCCAGGGCGCGATGCGCGGTTTCCCGCCAAGATACACACCGCTCCTGACGGCCGGCTGTCCCGCCCTGACCAAAGGGCACCCATCTGCCCGAGAAGCTCTCCTGTCCGACGGACGGGCCCGGTACGACGGCGTACCGGGCTCCTGAGCGGACCGTTCCTTCCGCCCGGAGACGGGGGCCTGGCGGTACGGCGGCGTCGGACGCGATGGTGCGTCCACCGCGTCGCCCTCGGTAATGACGTGATGCCGCGTCAGCGGCCGCAAGGCCCTGCGGCGAGGTCAACTGCGCCAACTCCCATGGACAGTGGCGAACATCGAAGGAGTAACGGCATGAACAGGTCGGACGCGGACGCCCGGGCCGTGGCGGTGATCGGCGTGGGCTGCCGGCTTCCCGGCGCGTCGGGGCCCGACGAGCTGTGGACCCTCCTGCGGGACGGTACGGACGCCACCAGTGAGACCCCTCCGGAACGTTACGACGTGGACGCCCTCCACTCCCCCGCCCCCGGACCGGGCCGCATAGCCAGCCGCCGCGCGGGCTACCTGGACCACATCGCCGACTTCGACGCCGAGTTCTTCGGGATGTCCGCCACCGAGGCGGTGGAACTCGACCCGCAGCAGCGGCTGTTGCTGATGACGGCCTGGGAGGCCCTGGAGGACGCGGGGCAGCGGCCCGACCTGCTGGCCGGCAGCCGGACCGGGGTGTTCGTGGGCAACGCCCGTGCGGACTACCTGGAGTCGGCCCTGCGCCAGGGCCCGGACGGGGCGACCGCGGCACAGCTGAACAACTTCCGCTCGCTGCTGTCCGCCCGGATCTCCCACACCTTCGACTTCCGCGGCCCCAGCATGGTCGTGGACACGGCCTGCTCGTCCTCACTGGTCGCCGTCCACCAGGCCGTGCAGAGCCTGCGCGCCCGGGAGAGCCCCCTGGCCCTGGCCGCGGGGGTGAACCTCGCCCTCCGCCCGGACGAGGGCCTGGTGATGACCCAGGCCGGCGGCATGGCCGCCGACGGACGCAGCAAGTTCGGCGACGCGAGCGCCGACGGCCACGCCCCGAGCGACGCCGTGGCGGTCGTCGTCCTCAAGCGCCTGGCGGACGCCGTGGCAGACGGCGACCGCGTGCGCGCCGTCATCCAGGGCAGCGCCGTCGGCAACGACGGCCGCACCAGCGACTCGGTGCTCAACCCCTCGCTCGAGGGCCAGATCGACGTGCTGCGCTGGGCGTACGAGGACGCCGGGATCGATCCCGCGGACGTCGACTACGTCGAGGCGCACGGCTCCGGCTCGCCTTCGCTCGACCCCCTGGAACTCACCGCGCTGGGGCGGGTCCTGGGCGAGGGGCGCCCGGCCGGCCGGCCGCTGCTGGTCGGCTCGGTCAAGACGAACACCGGGCACGCGGAGGCCGCGGGCGGCCTGGCCGGACTGATCAAGGCGGTGCTCTGCCTGGAGCGCGGTCAGGTGCCCGCGAGCCTGCACCTGACCGCGCCGAACCCCGAGGTGGCCTGGGACGACCTGCCGCTGGTGGTGCCGACCGGGCTGGTCGACCTGCCCGAGACGGGCCGGCCCGCCGTCGCCGGGGTCTCGGGGCAGGGCTCCTCGGCGCTCAACGCGCACGTGGTGATCCGCAGCCCCGCTCCCGCCGAAGCACCCGCCGCGCCCCGCCCCCCGCGCGATCCGGCGCCCTCCGCCCGGACCACGGGCCCCACACCGTACGTCCTGGTGCTCTCCGCGCGCGGCCCCGCCGCCCTGGAGGCGCTCGCCCGGTCGTACGCGGCGTACCTCTCCCCCGGCGGTGCCGGGGCCGCGTACCCCGTGCGGGACATCTGCTACAGCGCGGCCACCCGCCGGCAGCATCACGAGCACCGCCTCGCGGTCGTCGGGGCGAGCCACGAGGAACTCGTGGCGGCACTCACCGGGTCCCCGGCCCTGGGCGGCAGACCGCTGTCGGCCGTCGCCGAGCGCTACCGCCGGGGTGAGGACGTGGACTGGGAAGCGGTGTTCGGCGGGCCGGGCCACTTCGTCCCGCTGCCCACCTACCCGTGGCAGACCAAGCGGTACTGGCCCGGCGAGGAGCACGACGACGACCGCGGCGACCTGGCGTCCTGGGTGCTGCGCGAGCACGCCCGCACCGGATTCGACGACACCTCCACGCTCACCGACATCGGCATCGACTCGCTGGCCAAACTGCGGATCATCGTCGAGTTGGCCAAGCGGTCCAGCCAGGAGGTCGACCCAGAGGAGTTCGGCAGGCTGCGCACCGTGGGCGAGCTGCGCCGCTGGACGCGCGAACTCGAGGCGGCCGCCCGATGAGCCACCCGGAGACCGCGTACGCCTGGTTCGCCCGCTCCGCCGACGCCTACGGGGAAGACGCCGTCGCGCTCGAGGTGGGCGAGTACCGGCTCACCTACGCGCACCTGCGCGACCTGGCGGAGCGGCTGGCCGCCCGGCTCGTCCTCTCGGCGGGCGGCACCCCGCCGCGCCGGGTGGGTCTGCTGGCGAACCGTTCGGTGACCGCGTACGCCGGCTATCTCGCCATCCTGCGGGCCGGCGCGACCGTCGTCCCCCTCAACCCCGAGCACCCCCCGTCCCGTACGGCCGAGATCGTGAAGGCCGCCGAGGCGGAGGTCGTACTGGCGGACACCGCCGGCGCGGGCACCGGCCTGGGGGTGCCCGTCCTCACCGTGGGGCCCGACGAACTCGCGGCGCCGACCCGGGAGCCGGCACCCGAACTGCCGTGTCCGCCGACGGGCCCCGACGACATCGCGTACGTCATCTTCACGTCCGGATCGACCGGCACCCCCAAGGGCGTACCGATCCGGCACCGCAACATCGCCGCCTACCTCGCCCAGGTCGCGCCGCGGTACGACATCGCGCCCGGCAGCCGGCTGTCGCAGTGCTTCGAGCTGACCTTCGACGGCTCTGTGCACGACCTTTTCGTCGCCTGGGCGGGCGGCGGTACTCTCGTGGTACCGCGCCGCAGCCAGCTGCTGTCCCCGGTGAAGACCGTCAACTCCCTGCGTCTGACCCACTGGTTCTCGGTTCCGTCGCTGATCTCCTTCGCCTCCCGCCTCGGCACGCTGGAGCCCGGCAGCATGCCCACCCTGCGGTGGAGCGTCTTCGGCGGTGAACCGCTCACCCTGGAGGCGGCCCGTCAGTGGCGGGCCGCCGCACCCGGCAGCCGTCTGGAGGTGCTCTACGGGCCGACCGAACTCACCATCTCCTGCACGGCGTACCGGTTCCCGGACGACCCGGCGAAGTGGCCCGACACCCCGAACGGGACGGCCCCGATCGGCACCGGCTATCCGGTCCTCGACCTGCTGCTGGTCGGCGAGGACGGCCGGCCCGCGGACAGCGGAGAGCTGTGCGTGCGCGGACCGTTGCGGTTCCCCGGCTACCTCGACCCGACGAACAACGCCGGACGCTTCCTGGACCCGGACGGACGGCCCGGCGGCGACGGGCCGCTCACCGAGCGGCACTGGTACCGCACCGGGGACCGGGTGGCGATGCGCAACGGGCAGCTGGTCCACCTCGGGCGCACCGACCACCAGGTGAAGATCCGCGGGTACCGGATCGAACTCGGGGAGATCGAGGCCATGGTGCGGCAGCAGGCGGGGGTACGGGACGCGGTCGTCCTCGCGGTGCCCGCGCCCGACGGCGAGCCGGAGCTGTATGCCGCGGTGAGCGGAGACGGCTGTACGTCCGACGGGCTGTTCGCGGCGCTGGGCGAGCGGCTGCCGCCGTACATGCTGCCCCGCCGGATCGCCGTCCTCGATCAACTGCCGCTGAACGCCAATGGCAAGATCGACCGGCGGGCCCTGCTCGACGACCTCGGACGCTCCCGCTGATGCACGCCCGTCCGGGTCACGGCACCACAACGCCCCCTCCCCCGACGTCTGTTGTGAGGCAACCCAGATGTACGACGCCATCGTGGTAGGCGCCCGTTGCGCCGGTGCGTCCACCGCCATGCTGCTCGGTCGCGCGGGATACCGGGTACTCCTGCTCGACAGGGCGCCCTCCGGGACGGACACCCTCTCCACCCATCTCATCCACCAGCCGGGAGTGGCGGCGCTCGCCCGCTGGGGGCTGCTGGACGCGGTACGGGCCTCCGGGTGCCCGCCCCTGGACCGCGTGGTCTACCAGGTCGCCGACATCCGCCTCGAGGGGTGCTCCCGGGGCGTGGAAGGGCAGCGGGCGGCGTTCGCGCCGCGGCGCCAGGTCCTGGACGCACTCCTGGTGGAGGCGGCGGCCGCGGCGGGCGTCGAGGTGCGCCACCACTGCCGGGTCACGGGACTGCTGCACGACTCGGGCGGACGGGTCGTGGGGGTGGAGGGAACATCCGGGGAGCGCTCCCTCACCGAACGCGCGCATCTGGTGATCGGCGCGGACGGTATGCGCTCCACCGTCGCCCGGCTCGCGCAGGCGCCGTACACGGTCGAGTCCCCCCGGCTGACCTGTGCCTACTACACGTACTGGGCGGATGTCCCGGCGACCCTGGAGCTGCACGAGAGGCCGGGCAGCTGGGTCGCGGCCGTGGCCACCCACGACGAGGCGACGCTGGTCCTCGCCTACTTCCCGCAGTCCCGCTTCGAGGAGGTCCGCACCGACGCCCGGCGGGCCTACCTCGACCAGATCCGCACCACCGCTCCCGCCCTGTACGAGCGGCTGGCCGGCAGGGAGCCCCTGGAGCGACTGAGGGGCACCGGTGACCAGCAGAACTTCTTCCGGCAGGCGGCCGGGCCCGGCTGGGTCCTGGTGGGCGACGCGGGGCACCACAAGGACTCCATCACCGCGCGCGGGATCAGTGACGCGTTCCTCCAGGCCGACGCTCTGACCCGCCGGCTGGAGGGCCGGCTCGGCGGCGACCCGTCCGGACTCGACGCCGCCCTCGGGGAATTCGCCAAGGAACGGGACGAAGCGCTCACCCCGGGCTACGAGTCCACCCTCGGCGTGGCTCAACTCACACCGCACGAACAGCGGCTGTCCCTGCTGCGCGCCGTGCAGAGGGATGCGGAACTGACCGCCATCTACTTCGACATGGTGGCCGGAATCGAGACGGCGCGCGCCCTCTATACACCCAGACTTCTGGCTCTGCTCTGATTGTCCCCCCGCGTCCGCCCCGGCGGCGACAGCAGCCAAAGCCTGCGACGGGCCTGGCAACTGGCTTGTACAAGCCGTTAGTTGCCCTAAGCGGAAGCTGACGCTGCTGCATGATCCTGATACGGTTCAGACTGATCGCCGACTTTCGACGACGGTGAGGTCAAGCCGCCGCGCCGGACGCAATCCGGCACTCGCACCGTCCCAACCGAACCAGTGCTTCGCTGCCGTACGAGGAATCAGATGCCAGGCACCCGCGACCGGCGGACGCGTCATCGGTCCGCCCCGCGCAGATCTCTCCGATTCTCGTTCGTCCTGCCCTTCGTCGTGCCCGCCGTCTGTCTGACCGGACTGTGGGGGTACACGGCGGCCGGTCTCGTCGACGAGCACGTCCAGTTGCAGGCCGACGCGGACCACGACACGTCCGCCGCCCGGCCTGCCCAGGCCGTGCTCTCGGCCCTGCAGAACGAGCGCCGACTGACCGCCGTCTGGCAGGCGGGTCGCGCGGGCGCCGCCCGCGGTGACCTCGAGGCCGCCCGGAAGAAGACCGACACCGCCCTCACCGCCTACCGTGACTCCTCGGGCCTGGACACGGCGGCGCTTCGACGCCGGGCGAAGTCGCTCGAGGACGCGCTGGCCGCGCTGTCCGACCGCCGACGGGCGATGGACGCCCGCACGCTGTCCGCGGCCGACACCTTCCAGTACTTCACCGACACCATCTCCCAGGGCGTGTCACTGGTGACCGCCGCCGTCCGCAGCGACAACGGCGCCCTGGCGCGGGGCGGCTCCGCCACCGTCTCCCTGGTGCAGATCACGGAAATGCTCTCGCGCCAGGACGCCCTGCTGTCCGGTGTGCTGCCCTCCGGGCGCATACCGGCGACGACCCGCGCCCAGTTCGCGGAATACCTGGCGCTCCAGCGGGAGTTCAGCACCGGCCTGACCGCCCGTGACCTGCCCGACGGGGCGGCCGCGGGCTATGCGCAGGTCACCGGCGGCGCCCAGTGGACGACGCTGGGCACGCTCGGCGATTCCGTGGCGTCCGCCCAGGGCACGACACTGCCTTCGAAGGCCTCGACGTGGCCCGACACCGCGAGCGGTGTTCTGGGTGATCTCCAGTCGCTGGGCGCGGACTCCGTGCGGGGGCTTGCGGACGACGCCTCGCACCGGGCCGACGAACTGCTGCTCGGCATGCTCCTGGGCACCGCCGCCACCCTGGCCGCGCTGGCCGGCGGTGCCGTTCTCGCGCTGCGCGCCCGTAGCGCCACGCTGGGCCGGGTGTCCGAACTCGAGGCGCGGGCCGAGGAACTGTCCCGCACCCTGCCCCGGTTGCTGGCCCGTATCGAGCGCGGCGAGCACGTGGACCCGGCCGTCCTCGGCCCGCAGGGCCACCAGGCCGGCGACGAGCTGGAGCGGCTGGCCGGGGCCATCGACCGGCTGGGCCGGGTCGCCGCGGACACCGCGATGCGTCAGTCCAGGGGCCGCGAGGGGACCGAGAAGGTCTTCGCACAGCTCATCCGCCGCACCCAGATCCTGATCCACCGTCTGATCTCGCTCCTGGACGACCTGGAGCGCAAGCACGAGGACTCCGACCTGCTGAAGGACATCTTCAAGGTCGACCACCTCGCGACCCGTGTGCGACGGCACGCGGAGAACCTGGTGATCCTCAGCGGTTCCCCGCCGAGCCGCCGGATGACCGCGCCCGTCTCCATCACCGACGTGATGCGCAGTGCGGTCGCGGAGACCGAGCAGTACACGCGCGTGAAGGTGAAGAACGTGCCCGCCGAGCGGCGTGTCGCCCTCGCGGGCCGGGCCGTGGCGGACGTCACGCACCTGCTCGCCGAGCTGATCGAGAACGGCACGAGCTTCTCCCCGCCGGACACCCAGGTGTTCGTGAGCGCCACCAAGGTGGCCAAGGGGCTGGCCATCCATGTCGAGGACCACGGACTCGGTATACCGCCCGACAAGATGGCGGACGCCAACGAACTGCTCGCCCACCCGCCCAAGCTGGACATGACGTCCCTGGGCGAGGACCCGCGTCTCGGCCACTTCGTGGTCGCCCGGCTGGCCGAGCGGCACAGGATCAACGTGGAGCTGCGCGAGTCCGTCTACGGCGGCACGCTCGTCGTCGTGCTGTTGCCCTCGGAGCTGCTGGAGGAGCTCCAGTCGCCGGTCCTCGACCAGCTCAGGTCGGCGGCCGCGGCGGCCGGCAACGTGCTGCGGAGCGAGCCCCGGGCCGAGGACAGGGCGCTCGCGGGCGCGGCTGTGGGAGCGGCCGGGAGCGTGGCCGCGTCGGCGGTCGCGGCGGCGGACGTGCTCACGCACTCCCGCATCGCGGATCACAGCGGCTTCCCCGAGTACGGAGGTGCAGGTCTGTTGCCGCCCGTGTCGGAACACCCCGTGCCCCCGTCCGGCCCGGACCGGTGGGCCACCCCGCAGCAGGCCCCGGCGCCACGGGCTGCGGCCTCCGCGGCGGGGTCCGGGTACACCGGGCCGCCGACCGAGCCCACCGGGCGGCCGTCGCAGTACGGCGGGCCGCAGTCCGGGTACGGCGGGCCGCAGGCCGGGCCGCCGCCGGGACAGGAGCGACCCCGGGCCGGGCGTCCGCCGGAGCAGGACCGCCCCCAGGCCGGGCCGCCGCCCGGCCGTGAGCCCGCGGCGGGGCGCACCGCGCCCGCCGGGCAGGCGCCCGCGCCCGGTGCGGCGCACCGGCTGACGACGCCCCCGGTGCTGCCGCAGCGGACCCGGGGAGCCAGCCTCGCGCAGCAGTTGCGCAGGGAGGCCGCACAGACTCAGGGCCGGCCCGAGGGTGAGGAGGACGACGGTGTCATCTCCCCGGAGGCTTCGGCGCGCGCGATGATCGCCATTCAGCAGGGGCTGAAGCGGGCCCGGACGTCCGATCCGGACGGACCGGCCGGTGCGTAGGGCCGGCCGCACGATTCAGGGGGACCCCGGTGCCAATCGACTGTGAGGGAACGTTGAGCAATGACTGAGCAGGTACATCCCGGGCCGCAGCTGGACTGGCTCCTCGACGGCCTGGTGGACCGGATCCCGGAGATCCGCTGTGCCATCGTGCTGTCCGGGGACGGGCTCCTCATCGGCAAGTCGAAGGACCTGCGCCGCGACGACGCCGAGCACCTGTCCGCGGTGGGGTCGGGCATGCACAGCCTGGCCCGGGGCGCCGCGCGCCACTTCCACGGCGGGGAGGTCCAGCAGACGGTCATCCAGATGGAGAGGGCGTTCCTGTTCGTCACGGCCGCGGGCAGGGGCGCCCGGCTGGCCGCGATCGCCTCGGAGGAAGTGGATGTGGGGATGATGGCGTTCGAGATGGGCACGCTCGTCAAGCAGGTCGGCCAATACATGAGCGCCGCGCCTCGCGTCCAGACATCGTCCGGCGGTCTTATTCAGGATGCGTGAACCGCGGTGGCTCGACGGTGCGGAGGCCGGGCGGCATTTACGGCCGTACGCCATCACGGGCGGGCGCACCCGCCACAGTCAGCACACGTTCACACTGATCACGCTGGTCGTCGCGCGGTCCGAGGCTGAGTTCGAGTACGAGTACCTGGAGCCGGAGTCGGTCCAGATCCTCGAGCTGTGCCGGGACCGCGCGGTGGCGGTCGCCGAGATCGCCGCGCATCTGGACCTGCCCGTGAGCGTGGTGAAGATCCTGTGCGGGGATCTGCTCAACGCCTCGCTCATCATCGTCCAGTCGCCGCCCGGGCAGGACGAGCAGCCGAGTGTGGAAATCATCGAAAGGGTGATGGATGGTATCCGTCAGCTCTGAGCCGGTCATGCCCACCGCGCTGAAGATCCTCATCGCGGGCGGTTTCGGCGTGGGCAAGACCACCATGGTGGGCTCGGTCAGCGAGGTGCCCCCGCTGGAGACCGAGGAGCGCATGACCGAGGCGAGCCTGGGGGTCGACGACCTGACCGGGGTGGAGGGCAAGTCGTCGACCACGGTCGCCATGGACTTCGGCCGGATCACCATTGCGCCGGAGCTGGTGCTGTACCTGTTCGGCACACCCGGGCAGGACCGGTTCTGGTTCATGTGGGACGACCTGGCGACGGGCGCGCTGGCAGCGGTCGTGCTCGCCGACACGCGCCGGCTGGACGCCTCGTTCGCCTCGATCGACTTCTTCGAGGCGCGGGAGATCCCCTTCGCGGTGGGGGTCAACTGCTTCGACGGGCGCCGGGACTGCACGGCGGAGCAGGTCCGGGCGGCGCTGGACCTGGACGCGTCCACACCGGTGCTCCTGTGCGACGTACGGGACCGCAACTCCAGCAAGGCGGTTCTGCTGGCGGTCCTGGAGGCGGCCCGGGCCCGGGCGGCGGCCCGTCTGGCCTCTCCGGCGGGCCGCTGACAGCCGAGGTCAGCCCGTTCGGCCCGCGAGGAAGGCGCCCACCCGGGTCGCGAAGTGCTCGGGGTCGTCCAGCCACGGGTAGTGCCCGGCGCCCGGCTGGACCGTGACCTCGGCGCGGGGAAGAAGCTCGGTGAGGCGGCGGGCGAGATCGGGCCGAGGGCCGCCGTCGAGTTCGCCGGCGTACACGAGGACCGGTGCGGTCAGCCGGGCGAGCGCGGCCAGGGTGGCGGGCGGGTCGAACGCCGCGTCGGCGAGGAAGACGTCGGCCGCCGCGTCATTGGCCTGCCCCGCCCGGTCCGCCACGTGCTCCTGTGCCGCCGCGTCCCACCTCCCGTAGAAGAAGGGTATGAACACCGGGTCGAAGTCGCCCTCACCCTTCAGCCAGGCCTCGAACGCGGGGAAGGCCTTCGCGAACCAGGGCTCGCCCTCGCGCAGCCGTGCCGCCTCGAGCCGGTCCTCGGCCGTGGCGGGCATGCCGAGCGCCCAGGGGGTGACGGTGATCAGGGCGAGCCGGGCGACACGTTCGGGGAACCGGGCCGCGTGGAGCAGGGCGAGGCTGCCGCCCGCCGAGTGCGCGAGGATGTCCATGCGCTCGAGTCCGAGGTGCTCGCGCAGCGCCTCCACGTCGTCGACGAGCCGGTCGCAGCGGTATGTGTCCGGATCCGCCGGCACGGCCGAGTCCCCGGTCCCGCGCAGATCGAGCAGCACGAGCCGCCGGCGGCGGTCGAGCCCGCCGAGGTCCCCGAGGTACGCGGAGGCGCGCATCGGCCCGCCGGGCAGTACGACGAGCGGTTCCCCTCCTCCGCGCAGGTGGTAGGCGAGTCGGGTCCCGTCGTACGCGTCGAAGGTCGGCATGTACCTGATCTTCGCGGTGAAGCGGACTCGCCGCAAGAAAGTTCCGGCCGGCCTCTTGCCTCCGGCCGGGTGCGCTGGATTACTGATCCTCGACAACTACCGAATGATCGGTTGACCGGTTTGCCACGTTTGTCGGGAGGCATCTCCATGGCGCACGCTCAGGGCCTGCTGGACGCGGGAGAACGGCTCGACGCTCAGGCGCTGCGCGCCCTGCAGCTGGAGCGGTTGCGGGCCTCGCTGCGGCATGCCTACGAGCACGTGCCCTTCTACCGGGAGTCCTTCGACAAGGCGGGAGTGCGGCCGGAGGACTGCCGTACGCTCGCGGATCTCGCCCGGTTCCCGTTCACCGTGAAGACGGACCTCAGGGAGCACTACCCGTACGGCATGTTCGCCGTCCCCAGGGAGCGGATCCGCCGTATCCACGCCTCCAGCGGCACCACCGGACGGCCCACGGTCGTCGGGTACACCGAGGGCGACCTGTCGACGTGGGCGGACATGGTGGCCCGGTCCATCCGCGCGGCGGGCGGCCGGCCCGGTGACACGGTGCACGTGGCGTACGGCTACGGCCTGTTCACCGGCGGCCTCGGCGCCCACTACGGCGCCGAACGCCTCGGCTGCACGGTGATCCCCGCCTCCGGTGGCATGACGGCCCGCCAGGTGCAGCTGATCCAGGACCTCGGGCCCGACGTCATCATGGTCACCCCCTCGTACATGCTCACCCTCCTGGACGAGTTCGAGCGCCAGGGCGTCGATCCGCGCACCACCTCGCTGCGGGTCGGCATCTTCGGAGCCGAGCCGTGGACCGAGGAGATGCGGCGCGAGATCGAGGAGCGGTTCGCGATCGACGCGGTCGACATCTACGGCCTGTCGGAGGTGATCGGTCCGGGTGTGGCGCAGGAGTGCGTCGAGACCAAGGACGGGCTCCATGTGTGGGAGGACCACTTCTACCCCGAGGTCGTCGACCCGGTCACGGGCGAGGTGCTGCCGGACGGTGAGGAGGGCGAACTGGTCTTCACCTCCCTCACCAAGGAGGCCATGCCCGTGATCCGGTACCGTACGCGGGACCTGACCCGGCTGCTGCCCGGCACCGCGCGAGTCTTCCGGCGCATCGAGAAGGTCACCGGGCGCAGCGACGACATGGTCATCCTGCGGGGCGTCAACCTCTTCCCCACGCAGATCGAGGAGATCGTGCTGCGCGCCCCGGGCGTGGCACCGCACTTCCAGCTCCGGCTCACCCGGGAGGGTCGGCTGGACGCGCTGACGGTGCGGGCCGAGGCCCGCCCCGGCGCCACCCCGGAGCAGCGTGAGGCGGCGGCGCTCGCCATCGCCGCGGCCGTGAAGGACGGGATCGGTGTGTCGGTGGGGGTCGAGATCGTCGAACCGGAGTCGCTGGAGCGGTCCGTGGGCAAGATCCGGCGCATCGTGGACCTGCGGCCGCGCTGACGCGTCCTCAGCCGCCGAACCGGTCCCGCAGCTCCCGCTTGAGGATCTTCCCGCTCGCGTTGCGCGGCAGCTCGTCCACGAACAGCACCCGCTTCGGCGCCTTGAAGTGCGGCAGCCTCTCGCGTACGTGGGCGATCAGCTCGGCCTCGGTCACCTCTCCGCGCGGTACGACGACCGCCGTGACCGCCTCGATCCACCGCTCGTCGGGCAGTCCGACGACCGCGGCCTCGGCGACCTGTTCGTGGGTGTACAGGGCGTCCTCGACCTGCCGGGAAGCGACCAGTACACCACCGGAGTTGATGACGTCCCTGACCCGGTCGACGATGGTGAAGTACCCGTCGGCGTCCCGCACGGCGAGGTCACCGGAGTGGAACCAGCCGTCGCGGAACGCCTCGGCGCTCTCCTCCGGCTTGTTCCAGTAGCCCTCGCACAACTGCGGTGACCGGTAGACGATTTCGCCCCGCTCCCCGTCGGGCACCTCCCTGCCCGACCCGTCGACGAGCCTCGCCTCCACGAACAGCACCGGGCGTCCGCACGAGTCCATGCGGCCCTTGTGCTCGCAGGGCCCGAGGACCATGGCGAGCGGGCCGATCTCGCTCTGTCCGAAGCAGTTGTAGAACGCGAGCTTCGGCAACCGCTCCTTCAGGCGCTCCAGGACGGGCACCGGCATGATCGAGGCGCCGTAGTACGCCTTGCGCAGCCCGCTCAGGTCGCGGGTGGCGAAGTCAGGGCGGTTCGCCAGGCCGATCCACACGGTGGGCGGCGCGAACAGGCTGTCGGCGCGGCCCGCCTCGACGAGGTCGAAGAGCCGGTCGCCGTCGGGCGCGTCCAGGATGACGTTCTCGGCGCCGACGGCGAGGTAGGGCAGCAGGAAGACGTGCATCTGCGCCGAGTGGTAGAGCGGCAGGGCGTGCACGGGCCGGTCGCCCGCGCTCAGGTCGAGGGCGGTGATCGCGCTCAGGTACTCGTGCACCAGGGCGCGGTGGGTCATCATCGCCCCCTTGGGCAGCGCGGTCGTGCCGGACGTGTACAGCAACTGCACCAGGTCCTCGGCGCGCGGTTCCCCGCCGTCGTACGGCACCGCCGCGGCCAGCCGCGCGAGCAGCGAGTCGTCCGCGTCGCGCAGGGGCAGCCGAGGTACGCCGTCCGGCAGATCGCCCGCGAGGTCCGGGTCCGCGAGGACGAGTGAGCAGCCGGACTGGCCGACGATGTACGCCAGGTCGTCGCCGGTCAGGTTCTGGTTCACCGGGACGTGCACCAGCCCGGCGCGGGCGCAGGCCAGGAAGGCGATCAGATAGGCGTCGGAGTTGTGGCCCAGTGCGCCGACCCGGTCGCCGGGGGCGAGCCCGGCCTCCCGCAGCACCCGGGCGGCGCGCGAGACGGCGTCGTCGAGTTCCGCGTAGGTCCACGACCGGTCGCCGTAGTGGACCGCCACCCGCGCCGGGGTGCGCCGAGCGCTGCGCCGCAGCGTGCCGTCGACCGTGACGCCACGTCCCGCCGTCATGTCCCGCTCCTCCCTGTCCCCGGGCCCTGGCGCGATCCTCGCCGCGCACGGCAGGCAGGTCAAGCAGCGGTCACACGGGGCGGGTACGGCCTTCCCAGTACGGTTCGCGCAGCCGCCGTTTGTACAGCTTGCCGTTGGGGTCGCGGGGCATCGACGCGATGAATTCGACGCTCCTGGGCCGCTTGTACCCGGCGAGTCGGCGTGCGCAGTGGTCGAGGATGTCCGTGGCGAGCGCCGGGCCGGGGTCGTGGCCCGGGGCCGGTTCGACGACGGCCTTGACCTCCTCCCCCCAGTCGTCGTGCGGGATGCCGAAGGCGGCCGCGTCGGCGACGGCGGGGTGGGTGAGCAGCGCGGCCTCGATCTCGGCCGGGTAGATGTTGACGCCGCCGGAGATGATCAGGTCGATCTTGCGGTCGCGCAGGAAGAGATAGCCGTCCTCGTCGAGGTGGCCGAGGTCTCCGACGGTGAAGAAGTCGCCGATGCGGTTCTTGCGCGTCTTGGCCTCGTCCCTGTGGTACGAGAAGCCGCCGGTGCTCATCCTCATGTAGACGGTGCCGAGTTCGCCGGGCGGCAGACGGTTTCCGTCGTCGTCGAAGACGGCGAGTTCGCTGATGGGCCACGCCTTGCCGACTGTGCCGGGCTTCTTCAGCCAGTCCTCGGCACTCGCGAAGGCGCCGCCGCCCTCGCTGGCCGCGTAGTACTCCTCCACGCACGTGCCCCACCACTCGATCATCGCCCGCTTCACATGGTCCGGGCACGGGGCGGCGCCGTGGATGGCGTGCCGCATGGACGTCACGTCGTAGCGGGCCTTCACCTCGTCGGGCAGGGCGAGCAGGCGGTGGAACTGGGTCGGCACCATGTGTGTGTGCGTGCAGCGGTGGGCGTCGATGAGGCGGAGCATCTCCTCGGGCGTCCACTTGTCCATCACGACCAGCCGGTGCCCGATGTGCAGGGACGCGCCCGCGAACTGGAGCACGGCCGTGTGGTACAGCGGCGAGCAGACGAGGTGGACGTTGTCGTCGTGGGGCTGGATGCCGAAGATGCCGAGGAAGCCGCCCAGGTAGGCCTCCTCGGGCGGTTTTCCGGGCAGCGGGCGGCGGATGCCGCGGGGACGGCCCGTGGTGCCCGAGGTGTAGTTCATGACCCAGCCGAGGGTGCGGTCGCCGGGCACCGACTCGGGCTGCCCGTCGAGGAGCTCGGCGTACGGCCGGAAGCCCTCGACCGCGCCGACGGAGTACCGGTGGGTGACCGGCAGCGCGGCCTCGTCGGCGGCGGCGCGTGCCGCGTCGGCGAACCGCTGGTGCGCGACGATCACCTTGGCGCCGGAGTCGGAGACGATCCAGGCGATCTCCGGCCCGACGAGGTGGTGGTTGACGGGGACGAGGTAGAGACCGGCCTGGGTGGCGGCCAGATAGGCGGTGAGGAACTCCGCCCCGTTGGGCAGGACGACGGCGAAGGAGTCGCCGGTGCGCAGCCCGGCGGCACGCAGCCCGTGCACCAGCTGGTTGGCGGCGGCGAGCAGCCGTCCGGCGGTCCACTCCGACCCGTCGGGCGCGATGAGGACGGTACGTTCGGGGTCCGCCGCTGCCTGCGCCCAGAAACCGATGGCGGCCTGGCTCATTGCTGGCTCCTTCCGGCGATCCGGTTGATGCGGTCGACGGCCCTCTCGAAGCCGCGGGTGAGGTCGTCGACGACGGTCTGGACGCTGCGTTCGCCGGTCATACGGCCGACGATCTGACCGACGGGCGTGCCGAGCAGCGGCTCCACCTCGTACTTCTGGATGCGGGTGATCGCCTCGGCGACCAGCAGGCCCTGCAGCGGCATGGGCAGGGCGCCCGGGCCCTGCGGGTCGTCCCAGGCGTCCGTCCACGTGGTACGCAGCTGCCGGGCCGGTTTGCCGGTCAGCGCCCGGGAGCGGACCGTGTCGCCCGAGCCGGCGGCCAGCAGCTTGCGGACGAGGACGGGTGAGGGGAGTTCGGCCTCGGTGGTGGTCAGCCAGATCGAGCCGAGCCAGACGCCCTGTGCGCCGAGTGCGAGGGCGGCGGCGACCTGCTGTCCGCTGCCGATGCCGCCGGCGGCCAGTACCGGCAACGGGTCGACGGCGTCGACCACTTCCGGCGTGAGCACCATGGTGGCGATCTCGCCGGTGTGGCCGCCGGCCTCGTATCCTTGCGCGACCACGATGTCGATGCCGGCCTCCTGGTGCTTGCGGGCGTGCCGGGCGCTGCCGGCGAGCGCGGCGACCGCGACGCCCTGGGAGTGGGCGCGTTCGACGACGTCGGCGGGCGGGGAGCCGAGAGCGTTGGCGAGCAGCCTGATCGGGTGGTCGAAGGCCACGTCGAGCTGTCTGCGGGCGACCTGTTCCATCCAGCCGGTGATCCGCCAGCCCGACGCGTCGCCCTCGGAGAGTTCGGGCACCCCGTGCGCGGCCAGGGTGTCCCTGACGAACTGCCGGTGTCCTTCCGGGATCATCGCCTCGACATCGGCCTCCGTCACGCCCTCCACCTTCTTGGCGGGCATGACGACGTCCAGTCCGTAGGGGCGGCCGTCGACGTGCGCGTCGACCCAGTCGAGGTCGCGCTTGAGGTCGTCGGGTGCGGTGTAGCGGACCGCGCCGAGCACGCCGAAACCGCCGGCCCGGCTGATCGCCGCGGCGACGGCGGGAAACGGCGTGAACCCGAAGAGGGCGTGCTCGATTCCGAGTTGCTTGCTCAGCTCCGTCTGCATGGGCGCAGGATGCCGCAGCGGCCGAGAGGACGGAAGAGGTTTTCTGATGGCCCGTCAGGTTTTTAGGGTGCTCCGGTTTTCGGCCGCGGCTCCCCGAGGTCCTCGAGCACCGCCATCGCCGCGTTGTGCCCGGGCACGCCGCTCACTCCGCCGCCGCGCACCGCGCCCGCGCCGCACAGCAGGACGTTCGCATGCCGGGTCTCCACACCCCAGCGGCCGGTGCCCTCCTCGGCATACGGCCAGGCAAGTTCGCGGTGGAAGATGTTGCCGCCGGGCAGCCGCAGGTCGCGCTCCAGGTCGAGCGGGGACCTGGCCTCGATGCAGGGGCGTCCCTCCGCGTCGACGGCCAGGCAGTTCTCGACCGGCTCGGCGAGGTGGGCGTCCAGCTGCGCCAGCGTCGACTTCAGCAGTTCCTCCCGTACGGCGTCGTTGTTCTCCTCGAAGAGCCGCGCGGGGGTGTGCAGGCCGAAGAGGGTGAGGGTCTGGTAGCCGCGTGCGACGAGGTCGGGGCCGAGGATGCTGGGATCGGTGAGCGAGTGGCAGTAGATCTCGGACGGCGGTGCGGTGGGCAGTGAGCCTGCGGCGGCCTGGGCGTGGGCGGCGGCCAGTTGCCCGTATCCCTCGGCGATGTGGAAGGTGCCGGAGAACGCCTCACGAGGGTCGACGGCGCTGTCGCGCAGCGCGGGCAGCCGGGTGAGCAGCATGTTCACCTTGAGCTGGGCGCCCTCGGCCGGGGCCGGCGGAGTGTCTCCGGTGAGGTGGGCCAGCTCCTGCGGGGAGGCGTTCACCAGGACGTGCCGGGCGGAGACGGTGCGCTCGCCGTCCGGGCTGCGGTAGGTGACCTCCGCGGTGCGCCCGTCGGTGTCGATCCGTACCGCCTCGCGCCCGGTGGCGATCACCGCACCGGCGGCGCGCGCCGCCGTCGCGAGCGCGTCGGTGAGGGCGCCCATGCCGCCGACGGGGACGTCCCAGGCGCCGGTGCCGCCACCGATGACGTGGTAGAGGAAGCAGCGGTTCTGCTTGAGGGAGTCGTCGTGGGCGTCGGCGAAGGTGCCGATGAGCGCGTCGGTGAGGACGACTCCGCGGACCAGGTCGTCGGTGAAGCGGGCCTCGATCGCGGCGCCGATCGGCTCCTCGAACAGGGCGTGCCACGCCTCCTCGTCGTCGATGCGGCGGCGCAGGTCGTCGCGGGTGGGGAGCGGCTCGGTGAGCGTCGGGAACACTCGCTGGGCCACGTGCCCGGTCATGCCGTAGAAGCGCTGCCAGGCCTCGAACTCGTGGTCGGAGCCGGTGAGCCGGGCGAACGCCTCCCGGGTGCGCCGCTCGCCACCGCCGACGAGCAGCCCGGTGGGGCGTCCGCCGCGCTCCACGGGCGTGTACGAGGAGACGGTGCGTGCCCGCACGCGGAAGTCCAGCTCCAGGTCCCGCACGATCTTCCGGGGCAGCAGGCTGACCAGGTAGGAGTAGCGCGACAGCCGCGCGTCGACCCCGTCGAAGGGACGCGTGGACACGGCGGCGCCGCCGGTGTGGTCCAGCCGCTCCAGCACGAGCACGGAACGCCCGGCCCGGGAGAGGTAGGCGGCGGCCACGAGGCCGTTGTGACCGCCGCCGACGATCACGGCGTCGTACTCCCCGTGTCTTGGGTGCGCTTCGTGTCCTTCGGGTGCAGGCATGCTTCTTCGTAGCACGCGATGATCCGGATCGGCCAGAGACGGGCCGGGCGCCGCCCACTCAGCCGACGTGTCCGCCCGCCTTGTACGGTACGGGCCGCGCGCCGGGGCCGAGCCGGGCCACGGCGCGCAGAACGTGCTTCGGGGGCAGTTGCCAGCGCACGCGTGCCGGGATGCGGCGCAGCAAGGTGCCGGCCAGGCGCAGCCGCCGGGTGACGGTCTGGGGGCCCGGGGCCGGGCGGCCGTAGAGTTCGTGGGCGTACGGGGGCAGGGCGGCGTACGCGAGGTCGGCGACGCGCCGCCACAGCAGGGCGCGCGCCGGGAACAGCAGCGGGTGGGTCGGCGGGCGCCGCAGGAAGTCGTCCACCTCCCGGGCCTCGGGTCCTGCGGCGAGTTCGGGCCGCACCTTCTCGAAGTACGCGGCCAACTCCCCCCGGTCCGCGGGGACCTGCCCGGGGTCGAGTCCGACCAGGGCGGCGGCGGCCCGGTTCTCCCGGATGTACCGGTCGGCAGCGGCGTCGGTGAGCGGGAACCCCGAGCGGCGCAGGACGTCGAGGTAGGAGCCGATCTCGGCGCAGTGCACCCACAGCAGCAGCCCGGGGTCGTCGAGGGCGTACCGCTCGCCCGTGCCGGGGTCGGTGGCGCCGAGCCTGCCGTGGATCTTCCGTACCCGCGCCGCCAGCCGCTCGGCGGCCTCGGTGGTGCCGTACGTCGTCGTCCCGACGAAGTTGGCGGTGCGCATCAGCCGGCCCCAGGCGTCGCGGCGGAAGTCGGAGTTCTGCAGGACGCCGCGCACGGTGGGCGGGTGCAGGGCCTGAAGGTAGAGCGCGCGGATGCCGGCGACCCACATCATGGGGTCGGCGTGCATCTGCCAGGTCACCGAGGAGGGCCCGTAGAACCCCGGATCCGCGTCCACCCGGCCAGTGTGACCGTGCCCGCCGGGCTCCATCAACCCGCCGGCGCACCGCGGTGCGCCGCCTCGGCAACTGGATCGGCGACCGGATCGGCCGTGCCGAGCACCGTGCGGCGGGGCAGTCCGTCCTCCGGGGGATCGGCCCCCGGGCTCAGGGGTCTTCGCACCATGCCCGCCCAGGCCGCGCGACCTGGGTGGACGCTCACGGTGCAAGGCCCCCGGAGCCCCGGCGGACGACAGTGCGGGCCGGTTTCCCGGGCACCCCGTGTGCCGCCTGCCGGGGCGAGGGCCGTCTCACAGAACGGCGACGGTCTCCTCGTTGGCGTAGCTGAACCCGTCGTTGTCGAAGTAGAAGACGGTGACCTTGACCTTGTCCCCCTTCTCGAAGTGCGACCCCACGGCCGGGCGCAGTGCGACCTGCGCGACGTGGCTGTCGTAGTCGCAGACGAGCTTGTCCTTCTTGATGGTGCCCGCGGCGATCGACTCGTCGTGGCTGTCGCGGAGGGTCGTCGCGTTGGCCACGAGCTCGTGGTCCATGCCGGGGTCGCAGGAGTAGGTGACCTTCACCTGCAGGCCCGGGGCATGGAGCGACACCTTGTCGATGGCCAGCAGGTTGGCCTTCGCCGCCGCTGACGGCGCGCCCACCAGGACGCCCGCACCGACCAGGAGAGCGGTGGCCGCCGTGCCGGCGAGACGTCGCCGGAGAGTGGATGACTGCATCGTTGTGTTCCTTCCCCCTTGCGCGGTCACCCTTGGTCGAGGCGTTGGAGGAGTCTCCAACTGAGCGGGTGACTACGGAAGTTGATCGATTTCCGATCTGGATGTTACGTGATCTTTGAGGGTTATGATGCCGGATGCCAGTTCTGAGACGCGTCGGCTCCCTCACCCCTAGGTCGCCGCCCCGGGCGGCAGGTTGAACGGCGTGACGACCTGGATCGGCGACGGAAGTCGTAGCCCCTCCTCGGGGAGTGCCCCGTGCGCCCGCATGACCGTCTGGCAGCCGCGACGCATGTCCTGGCGCAGGTCGTGGTGGAGTACGGCGGAGATGCGGCGCTCCCGCAGCAGGCGCACGTTGTTGTCCTGGTCGAGGTCGTGGGCGATGAAGACGGCCGGGGCACGGCCGAGCGCCGAAAAGGCCTGACGGGCGGTGTCGCGGATCGTGTACGGGTGTCCCATGGCTGTTCCGGGAAGTCGTGGGGGCGGGCGCCGATCCTGAGGACCGGCCCTGGTCGATGATGGTTTTTTGATGGGCTTCTGATCATTGATTGAGGGGACCGGGTTCACAAGACTGGCGGAGACGACGGCACGACGAAAGGACTCCGCGATGTCTCTCACCGCCACGGGCCCCGGGCTCTGGCTGCTGGATCCGGACCCGCCGGTCGACGGGCCGGCACCGCCGTCCCAGGCGGACACCGTGAGGCGGGCCGCGGCCGAGGGCTGGAGCCCGCAGCGACTGCGGCAGGAACTGCGAGCGGGCGCCGGGCGCCGCCGGGTCTGAGAGGGAATCGCATGGGACTGCTGGAGGACAAGGTCGTCCTGGTCAACGGGGGAAGCCAGGGTGTCGGCGCCGGGATCGTCCGGGCGGCCGTGCGCGAAGGGGCGCGCGTGGTCTTCACCGGACGCAGGGCCGACGTCGGCGAGGAGTTCGCGAAGGAGGCCGGGGCCGTCTTCGTACGGGCGGACCTCACGGATCCGGCGGCGGCGCGCGGCAGCGTGGAGCAGGCCGTGGAACTGTGCGGCAGGATCGACTGCCTGGTGAACGCGGCCGGGCTGACCTCGCGCGGTTCGCTGCTGGACACCACGCCGGATCTCTTCGACGCGCACGTCGCGATCAATCTGCGGGCGCCGTTCTTCGCGATGCAGGCGGCCGTGCGGAACATGGTGGACCGCGGGGCGCCCGGCACCATCGTCAACATCATCACCTCCTCGGCCCACGGCGGGCAGCCGTTCCTCGCCCCGTACGTCGCCGCCAAGGCCGGTCTGATGGGGCTCACCCGCAACGCGGCGCACGCGCACCGCTGGGACCGCGTCCGGGTCAACGGCCTGAACATCGGGTGGACGGACACCGAGGGCGAGGACGCGATCCAGCGCGCCTTCCACGGCGCCGATGACGACTGGCGCGAGAAGGCGGCCGAGGCGGTGCCGATGGGCAGGCTCGGACAGGTCGACGAGATCGCCGACTTCGTCGTCTTCCTGCTCTCCGACCGCAGCGGCGTGGTGACCGGTTCGATCATCGACTGGGACCAGAACGTCTTCGGCGGGCTCGACTGAACCTCGCCCGTCGGCTCCCCCCACATCACCTTCCTCATTGGAGCAACTTCCCATGCGTATCGGCATTCTCGGCCTCGGCCGGATCGGCGCCTTCCACGCCGCCACCCTCGCCGCACTGGACGCGGTGGACTCCCTGGTGGTCACCGATCCCGTGGCCGCGGCCGCCGCGTCGGCGGCGGAGCGCTTCGGGGCGAGGGCGGTCGACTCTCCTCAGGCGCTGTTCGCCGCAGGGGTGGACGGCGTCGTGATCGCCGCCGCCACGGACGCCCATCCGGAGCTGATCCTCGCCGCCGCCCGGGCGGGCGTCCCCGTCTTCTGCGAGAAGCCGGTGGCGAAATCCGTCGAGGAGAGTCTGGCCGTGCTGCGTGCGGTGCGGGACAGCGGCGTCGAGGTGCACATCGGGTACAACCGGCGCTTCGACGCGGGCTGTGTCGCCGCGCGCGAGGCGGTCCTCGCCGGTGCCCTCGGACCGCTGCACACCGTGCGCTCCACCACCCTGGACCCGGCGCCACCGCCGGAGGCCTACATCGCGGTCTCCGGGGGCATCTTCCGCGACTGCTCGGTGCACGACTTCGACATCGTACGCTGGGTGACCGGGCGGGAGGTCACCGAGGTCTACGCGGCCGGCGGCAACCGCGGTGCCGAGTACATCGCGGCCGCCGGCGATGTCGACACCGCCTCAGCGCTCCTCACCCTGGACGACGGCACCCTGGCGGTGATCTCCAACTCCCGGCACAACGCGCGCGGTTACGACGTGCGTCTGGAGCTGCACGGTATGAAGGACAGCATCGCCGTGGGCCTGGAGGACAAGCTGCCGCTGCGGTCCGTCGAACCGGGCGCCACCTTCCCGGCCGGTGCCCCGCACCACTTCTTCATGGACCGCTTCGCGAACGCCTACCGCGCCGAACTCGCCGCGTTCACCGAGGTGGTGGCGGGCACGAGGCCCTCACCGTGTACGGTGGCCGACGCCATCGAGGCGAGCTGGATCGCCGAGGCCTGCACGCTGTCGCTGGCCGAGCACCGACCGGTGCGGATGGACGAGGTGCGCCACGGCATGGACGGGGTGGAGTGAGGCATGGGCGAGCCGCTGCGGATCGGGCTGCTGGGAGCGGCCAGCGGGCACCTCGCTGAGGAAGTTCCGCAGTTCCGCCGCCGCAGGCCCCGGGGCTCCGAGGCGTCTCGATCCGCCACCCGTTCACCGTCCGCCGCGAACAGAGCGCGCTTACGACCGCATCACCAAACAGCCACACCGCATCGGGATCCGGGACGTCAGTGTGGAGGGCGCGCTTGCCCCCGAACGGGCAGTGCCGTGTTGCGCCGCAGGGCCGCCGGCGGGTGAGTGAGGTTGTGGGCGGCGACCTCGGCCTGGTCGATGGCGTTGCCCCAGTGTTCCAGCGCCTGTGGTTCGGCGTCGAAGTGCGGATGCCGCCAGCGGGCCACGTCACCCGCGACATACACGTGGGGAACGACGGCGCCGCCCGCGTCGAGGGCACGGCAGGCGGTGTCGCAGTCGACGCCGCCGGTGTCGGCGGCGAGCCCGCTGCCGGCCAGCCATTCGGTGTTGCGGAGCGAACCCGTGGCGACGACGGCGACATCGGCCTCGACGACATCTCCGTCGGACAGGTGAGCTCGCCGCAGCCGGCCCTCGGCGTCACCGTCGAGTGCGGTGACGGTCGTACGCACCCGCAGATCGATTCCGTGCGCCCGCTGCCGCGTTGCGATGGCCGCTCCAACGACGGCGCCGAGTGCGCTCGCCATCGGTGCGGGGCCGCGCTGGGTCACGGTCACCGGCAGGCCGAGGTCGTGGCAGCTGGAAGCCACCTCCGAGCCGGTGAAACCGCCGCCTATGACGAGCACCCGGCGCGGCCCGGCGGTGAGATCGGCCAGTAGCCGGTCGGCGTCGGCGCGGCCTCGCAGCAGGTGCACACCGCGCAGGTGGGCTTGGTCGGCGATCGGCCAGGGGCGAGCCCGCGTTCCCGTCGCGATGACCAGAGCGTCGAAACCGATGGCGCGGCCGTCGGCCAGGCGCACCTCGCGGGCGGTCGGGTTCAGCCCGGTCGCGGCGACGCCGAGCAGCCAGCGTGCGTGCAGTTCCTGTGTTCTGGGCAGCAGCAGTCGGTCGGTCCTGATCCACCCCGACAGCACCGTCTTGGACAGCGGGGGCCTGTCGTAGGGTTCGTACGGCTCGTCGCCGATCAATACCAGCTCGCCGGTGAACCCGCCCGCCCGCAGCGACTCCGCGGTGCGCAGGCCTGCGAGTGACGCGCCGACGATGACGATCCGTCCGTTCGGTACGGCCATCACCGCACCGCCCCGTCGGGGGCGTGGCGACCGGGCTCTGCCGCGGTGTGGGCCTCGGTCACCCGGCCCAGCGTGATGGCCTGGACCGGGCAGGCCCGCGCGGCCCGTTCCACGGCCCGGTCGGACTCCGCATCCGGCACGTGGTCGTACTCCAGTGACTCCACACCCCGGAACCGGAACACCTGCGGCGCCGCGTATACGCACTGGCCGTAGCTCTGGCAGCGGTTCAGGTCGACAAGGAAACTCGCATGATCGCCTTCTCATTTACCGTGCTGGTCGCTGTTGAGTTGGTCATGCCCGGGCCTGAGCTCGCATTGCGGCTTCCGTCTTCCTCGCCGAGACGATGGTCCACACGAACAGCAGGGTGTAGACAGCGACCATGAGCACCTGCGAGACGTTGGAGGCGACCCCGATCGGCAGCAGGTAGACGGCAGCGATGCGCAGGCCGGCGTCGACCAGCAGCGAGACCCCCCACACCAGCGAGACGCGGAACCACCGGGCCCGCATGGCGGTGGACTTCGCGGTGGACTGGAACTCCTCGTGCTGTGCGCCCCCAGCCGAACGGGCGAAGCGCAGGGCGGCGTAATAGGCGAGTGGGCGCTTGATGAGGCAGCTGATGACCAGGACCAGTCCGGCGGTGGTGGACATAGCCGCGTCCTTGGCCAGGATGAACCGGGGATCGCCGGTGGTGAAGCTCAAGGCGAGACCCGCACCGAACAGGGCGAGAAGGAACACCGCGAACGGATCGACCCTCCGCTGACGCACCGCCACCCAGCACACACGCAGGCCGGAGGCGACAGTGCCGGCCAGCAGCGCCCCGTAGTTGCTCGCCCCGAGCAGTTCGGCGACGAAGTACGCGATCACCGAAAGACCGATGTCGTAGAAGAGCATGGAGGCCATCCCGCGCGCGGTCGCGTTGAGGCGCCGTCCGCTGGATCGGTTGTCGGCGGTGGTCGGGGCGGACGAGATCTGCGGCATGTCGACTCCAAAATCTTCGAGTGGTGAGACCATTTCGAGTGCATTCCTGGCCGGGAAATGAATTCGCCGGCAACCGCGTGCGTTTCCCCCGCGATTGATGACGACAGTACGTTTCGCAGCCGTGAGCGTCATGCGGCGGACACCCTGGATCCGGGTGGAGAAGCCGCTCCACCCGGCGACCGCAAGGTACGGCCCTCGCTGCAGGACATCGCACCGGTGGCGGCTCTACTGTGCGGACGGCTCAATTTCACCGACGGGATTTCACCTTCGCTCTCACGTCTGGTGAGAGGAATGGATTCCTGAGGACGCGGAGGTCGACACGTGTATCCGCTGGAACCGCCTTGATCGCCGGCAACGGGCAGGGAGGTATGTGACGGTTGCCGACCCTACGGCGGGCAAGGCGCCGCGGCACTGGCCGGCTTGGCACGGACGCAACGCCGCAGCGGATCGACGGCGACGGTGCTGCTCGTGCTGTGCGGTGCGCAACTCGCTGGACATGACCATCGTCAACGTCGCGTCGCCGCGCTCTCCGCCCTCGCCACGGTCGGCGCCGGACACCCGGCCGACGCCGCCCCGGCCACCGCGCTCGCGGCAGCGGTCAGCGGATACCGGGGGGCGCTGTACGCCGCCGCCGCGCTCGTGCTGCTCGAGATCGGGATTGCGCCGGCGATGCCGAGGCTCGGTGGGCCGGTGTCCACCCGGGGTGGAGAGGGATCTCCACCCGGGGATACAGCGCTCGCCGCACGACATCGCCACAGGCCGACCGTAACTTTCTCGGCAACGCACACAACGCCGGGCGGAGGCAGTCGAAATGAGCGGTTCCGTAGAGATCGTGCTGATCGTGGCCGCAGTCGGCTACCTACTGGTCCGACGGCTGACCGGCGAGCCGGCACAGGCCAAACGGATGCTGGTCCTGCCCGCCGTCCTCACCGTGATCGGCCTGAACGACGCATCCGAACAGATCAAAACACCCCTGTCACTGACCTTCCTCGTCGCCACCGCCACGATCAGCATCCTCCTGGGCGCCCTACGCGGAGCAAGCGTACGCATCTCCCACCACGACGGCCTCGCCTTCATCCGCTACACCGGCACCACCCTCCTCTTGTGGATCCTCAACCTGGCCGCCAAACTCGGCGCCAGCCTTGCCCTGCACACCCACCTGCCCAAAAACACCGGCATAGCCGGCAACAGCCTGCTGTTCACCCTCGGCATCGGCATCCTTACCGAAGGACTCGTCATCCTCTACCGCGCCCTACGCAACAACCACCGCGTCATGTGGAGTCCCGGCCACAACGGCACCCCCCACCAGATGTCCCCCCTCCTCGACCACCTCCAGCACCACCTCACCCACCACACCCCCGCCCAGCAAAACACCCACACCGAACAACCCCACAACCACCACCGATGACGATCAAAGCTCCCGCGTCCAAACCACCACCAGCCGCCAGCCACCAGCTCCACCCGAACGATTCCAGGACGAGCAACTGATCCAGCCGTTCCTCGTGTTCGCCATGATCGCCGGAACCATCGCCCAATGGTCCAACAGCAGCATTCCGTTCCCCGCGATCGCGCTGCCGCTGTTCGTCCTCGCCTCGATCACAGCGGTGGGCGCGCTGCCATCGTGGACGCGCCTGAGCAACCGGCAGCAAGTCGTCGCGATGAGTGCGTACATGCTGCTCAGTTCGCTGCTGCTGCCTCTCGCGCACGAAACGACGGCGGCGGCGTTCTTCCCTTACGTCGCCGCCCGGGCGGCGGGTGTGAAGCTTGCCTCCCGCAAGACCGCGGTGAGCGTCGCGGTGGCTGGTGCGCTCGTGGCTGCCGGTGCGACCTGGCTCCTGGAACTGTTAGCGCCCAACGCGCCGCAGTGGCCCTGGTGGGTGACGCTGACCGTGGGTCTGCCCGTGTACATCGGCATATCCAATCGGGACCGACTCGACGCTCTGCGCAGCGCCCGGCGCGCGACCGAGGAGGCACAACGGGCCACGGAGTCAGAAGCTCGGGAGGCGGCGCTGATCGAACGCGGTCGCATTGCCCGCGAGGTCCATGATGTGCTCGGCCACTCGCTGTCCGGTATCGCGCTGCAGCTGGACATGGCCGACGCGCTGGGCGCCAGCGGACGTCAGGACGAGGCCACCGCTGCCATCCGCAGAGCCCGTGCACTCGCCGTGGACAGTATCAGTGAGACCCGGCGCGCCGTCCATGCGCTGCGCGAGGGCACCCTGCCCCTGACCGACACCCTGCGCCAACTCGCCGAACACAACGCCATCGAGTTCACGACCGCCGGCGAGGTCGGCGAAATCAGCGCTGAGGCGACACATGCGATGGTCCGGGCAGCACAGGAGGCGCTGACCAACGCGGCCAAGTATGCGTCCGGTGCGCAGCGCTGCATACACCTGGCCTTCGCCGAAGACCGCGTCGCCCTGACCGTGCGCAACGGGCCCGCGACCGAGGCAGCGCGCTCCGGTTTCGCCGGCGGTACCGGGGTCGGTCTCGTCGGCATGCGGGAACGCGCCGCTCTGCTTGGTGGAACCCTGCAAGCCGGGCCGACCCGCGAGGGCGGCTGGACGGTGGAACTGGAGCTGCCCCGATGACCGAGAGCAATACGATCACCCTTGTCGTCGTCGACGACCAAGCAACCGTCCGCGAGGCGCTCGCGGTCATGCTCGGCCTCGCCGAGGACGTGACCGTCGTGGCCACCGCGACCAACGGCGCGGAAGCCCTCGAGGCCGCCAAGCAACATCACCCGGACGTGATGCTCATGGACCTCAACATGCCGGTCATGGACGGAGTGGAGGCGACAGGACGGATCCACGCCACCGAACCGGACACCATCGTCCTCGTTCTGACCACCTTCGACGACGACAAGTCGATCCTCGCAGCCCTGCACGCCGGCGCGAGCGGCTACCTCACCAAGGACGCCGACCGCACCACGATCCTGCATGCCGTGCGCGCCGCCGCCCAGGGCCAGACTGTGCTCGCCCCCGCGGTGCAACGCCGCCTGCTCGCCCTCACGGCACGGCCCACCCCCGCCACGCCGCCCCAGGACGATGGCGTCAACCTGACCGCACGGGAACGCGAGATCCTCGCATTGATCGGCGAAGGGCTGCGCAATCCGGAGATCGCGGCAAAGCTGGTGATCAGCGAAGCCACGGTGAAGACACACATCAACAACATCTTCACCAAAGCCGGCTTCCACTCCCGCGCCGACGCCGTCCGCTACGCCCTACGCAACCAGAACTCCCCACAACCCCCTCAGTGAGGCTTTTCCAACCTGTCGCGACAGCTTGGTACTTGGGCTGACAGTGTGATGAATGCCCTGGTAGATGGGTTTTCGACCAAGAAGAACCATCTCCAGTGGAGGCTTCATCTGCTTGTCTACCCACCCCCACACGCACAGCGAAGACCGACGCCAGACAGCGTATCCAGGGCCGCTGAAACCGCGGGCCGTGGTATCGCGCCGCCCGGTTACAGAAGACCCGCCTCGGCATCGTGAAGTTGGAAAACGCTCAGTGCCAGCCATCCCGCTTCTGCGTCAACTAAAAAGCTTCGTCACAGGCCGTCACCTGCGCACGCGGGGCATGCCGAGGCCGATCCAGGAGATGATCTCGCGCTGGATCTCGTTGTTCCCGCCCCCGAAGGTGAAGATCACCGCCGAGCGGTAGCCGCGCTCCAGTTCGCCGTGGAGCGCGGCGCCCGCGGAACCCTCCTTCAGCGCCCCCGCTGCAGCCACGATCTCCATCAGCCAGGCGTACGCGTCACGGCGGGCCTCCGAGCCGTAGACCTTGACCGCGGAGGCGTCCTGCGGGGTGAGCGTGCCCTCCTCGACCGCGCTCACCATCCGCCAGTTCAGCAGCTTCATCGCGTCCAGCTTCGTGTGCGTCCGGGCCAGGCGGCGGCGCACCCAGGGCAGGTCGATCACCCGGCGGCCGTCGGTGAGCTCGGTCTCCATGGCCCAGCGCTGCACGTCGTGCAGTGCGCGCACGGCCATGGTGCCGTGGGCGGCGAGGGTGACGCGTTCGTGGTTGAGCTGGTTGGTGATCAGCCGCCAGCCGTGGTTCTCCTCGCCCACGCGTCGGGAGACGGGGACGCGGACGTTCTCGTAGTGGCTTGCGGTGGTGTCGTGCCCGGCGAGCGTGCGGATGAGGGTGCAGGAGTAGCCCGGGTCGCCGGTCGGTACGAGCAGCATGGTGATGCCCTTGTGCGGCCGGGCATCGGGGTCGGTTCGTACGGCGAGCCACACCCAGTCGGCGGTGTCGCCGTTGGTGGTCCAGATCTTCTGCCCGTTGACGACGTACGTGTCGCCGTCGCGGACCGCGCGGGTCTTCAGCGAGGCGAGGTCGGTCCCGGCGCCGGGCTCGCTGTAGCCGATCGCGAAGTCGACCTCCCCGGAGAGGATCCTCGGCAGGAAGTACTCCTTCTGCTCGTCCGTGCCGAACCGCATGAGCGTCGGACCGACCGTGTTGAGCGCCATCAGCGGCAGCGGCACCCCCGCCTGGGCCGCCTCGTCGAAGAAGACGAACTGCTCCATGGCGGTCATCCCGCGCCCGCCGTACTCCTTCGGCCAGCCGACGCCCAGCCAGCCGTCGGTGCCGAGGCGGCGGATGGTGTCGCGGTAGAACCGCTTCTGTGCCGCCGGGTCGGTGTGCCGGGCGTGGGCGCCGTCGGGCACCAGTCGCGCGAAGTACCCGCGCAGCTCGTCGCGCAGCCGCTGCTGCTCGGGCGTGTAGTCCAGATCCACGGCGCCTCCAGGCTCCCCAGGGCCGGTCGGTCCTGACGGCGCACACCGTAGAACGTGTTCCAGAAATTGGGAATGCCGAGGAAAGGGGAACGCCCAGCGGGCGCCCGGCCCGATCGGATCCGGTGTGCGGATCCGTCAGCCCAGCGTCTCGAGGAAGTCGGAACAGGCCCGGGCGGCCGCGCGGCAGGTCCGCGCCGCCTCCTCGCCACCCGGGTCCGCGTCGAAGACGTGCGCGGTGTCCAGGCAGACGGACCGGCACCAGGTCACCTGACCGCGGATGTCGCCCTCGTGCTGGTCGCCGTACGCGGACAGCACGCGGCAGGTCGCGTCGCAGACCTCCGCGCACATGATGCCCTTGCGCCGCAGACGTTCCTGTACCTGGGTGCCGCCCGGTTCGGCGAGACTCGCGCGCAGCGCGCAGGCCCGCGCGCACTCCGTGCACGCCTGTGCGCACGCGAAGCGATCTTCCAGGAACCGGACGGGATCCTGTTGCGAAGTCGTGTGCGAAGTCGTGGCTGTCACACCGCGCGGGTAGCCGATGGCGACCTCGTCAAACCGGCCTTCGCGGGAGCTCTGCCCGTTTTTCCGGCGGACCCCGGGGCACTCGGGGGGCACCGACGGAGCGACGGGACGAGGAGGTGGATCCATGCCCGGACGACAGGAACTGCCGTCGACGCTGGAGCGCTCCTCCCAGGACGCGCAGCGCACCTGGATCAAGGCGCACGACTCGGCGGTCGAGCAGTACGGCGAGGGCGAGCGGGCGCACCGGGTGGCGTACGGTGCGCTCAAGCACACCTTCGAGAAGGTCGGCGACCACTGGGAGCGCAAGGAGGGCGGCCGCAAGGGCCCCTCCGACCCCCGGTCGGCGCGGCCCCGGCAGCAGGGCGGACGCAGCGGCGAGGGCGTCGACGAGAACGCCTCGAAGGAGCACCTGTACCACGTCGCGCAGCGCCTGGGCATCGACGGGCGGTCCCGGATGTCGAAGGCCGAGCTGCTGGACGCGATCCGCAAGCAGAACCGCTCGCGTACCCGGGCCGCACGGTCGCGGTGAGCCCCTCCCATGTCGTTCCCGCGTAGGGCCGCCGCCCACAGGGAGTCGCCCGGAGGGAAGTGAGGATCCGTGGCTGAGTCCGGCCGCGGTACTGCCGCTGCCCGACGACGAACTGCCGCTCGGCAGCCCGGAGAGCCGCATCCGCGCGCTGGACGCGTACGAGGTGGAACAGCTCATCGCCCGTGAGCGTGACCACGCCGGCCGTGTCCCGGTGACCGAGCTGCTCACGGCCCGGCCGGAGCAGTTGCGCGCCGGCGCGGAGCCGACGTCCGGTGACACCGGGGGCCCGGGACCCGGAGCGAGCCGGAGCCGTGGGGGCTCGCCGGTGTCCCCGGCCACTCCGCAGCCCATGAGGCCGCCGCCGCACGGGACGCCCGACCAGCCGGGCAGGCCGAACGGCGACCGCACCTGACCGGCGTCGGCCGGCTCAGTCGGCCGGCTTCGGCGCCGTGTGCGAGGCGATCAGGTCGGGCGTGAGGTAGGCGTCGGTCCGCTCGAAGTCCTTGAGCGTGGCCGGACGCCCGGCCTGGAAGCCGGTCCGGACGAAGTCGTAGCCCGCCATCGCGTTCAGGGTCCAGTTCGTCAGGGTGCGCAGGCGGGCCGGTAGCGTGCGCAGGGCGCCCACATGGTAGCCGCGCGCGACGACCTGGGCGGGCAGGCCGGTCAGTTCCACGCCGAGCGGTTTCGACACGGCCTGGACACCCCCGAGGTCGACGACGAGCCCCAGGTCCCGATGCCGGTAGGGGCTGGGCGGTGCGCCGCGCAGCGCCGCCGCGACGTTCTTCGCGGCCCTCCAGCCCTGCCGCATGGCGTGCTGGGCCGTCGGCGGGCAGATGGCGTCGGGGCCCTTGGCGAGGTCGGGCACCGCCGCGGCGTCACCGAGGGCGAAGACGCCGTCCAGGCCCGGCACGGCCAGGTCGTCGCGGACGACCAGCCGGCCGCGGTCGGTCTCGGCGTCCAGCGTGGCGATCAGCGGGCTGGGCGCCACCCCGGCGGTCCAGATCAGGGTGTGGCAGCGCAGCTTGCGGCCGTCGGTGAGGGTGACGGTGTCCGCCGTTGCCTCGGCGACCGAGACACCGAGCGAGACGTGCAGGCCGCGCCGCTCGAGGATGGCGAGGGCCTTCGCGCCGAGCCGTTCGCCGAGTTCCGGCATGAGCGTGGGTGCGATGTCGACAAGGTGCCATTTCACCATGGCCGGGTCCAGGCCCGGGTAGCGCTTCACGGCGGCGGTGGTGAGGTGGTGCAGATAAGCGGCCGTCTCGGTGCCCGCGTAGCCGCCGCCGACGACCACGAACTGCAGCCGGGTTTCGCGCTCGACCGGGTCGGAACTGGCCGCGGCCAGGTCGAGCTGGGAGATGACGTGGTCGCGCACCCAGGCCGCCTCCGCCAGCGTCTTCATGCCCACCGCGTGCCGGTCCACGCCGGGGATGTCGAACTGCCGGGTCACGCTGCCGGGCGTCAGCACCAGGTAGTCGTAGTGCTCGACGGCCGTCTCGCCGTTGATCTTGTGCACGACCAGGGCCTTGGCGGAGGGGTCGACGCCGATGGCCTGGCCGGGCACCAGGAGCGTGCGGTGCAGCAGCCGGCGCAGCGGGACCGCCACCGACTGCGGGGTCAGGATGCCCGACGCGACGTGCGGCAGCAGAGGCAGATAGAGCTGGTGGCTGTAGGGGGCGACGAGCCGGATTGCGGCCTCGGCGGGTTTGAGGATCCGCTCCAGTCGGCGCGCGGTCTCCATCCCGGCGAATCCGCCGCCGATGATCACGATGCGGGGCACGGCCATGAGGATTCCCTCCCAGCGGGAGATTGCGACCCCTGCCACGCTAGGGAACTCTGCCCACATCCGCACCCCTGCGACCACCGCCCCTTCCGGGCGGTCCGGCGCCGACTCCACCTGGCAGCAGTCCGGCATGGTCGCCCACTTCACCAAATCCTTCGGCAAGTGGGCCCTGGCCCCCTGGCTGGCCGCTTCGACCTGACGGGGCTCGTGCTGACCGGCGCGAGCGGGGACCGTTTCGCAGGGATCGTCCTGACGCAGCTGGACCGCATGACCGGAGGAAGGCACCGGGTTCCAGCACGGGGTGCGGGTGGCGCGCGGACCGTCACCGGTCCGTACGAGCTGGACGACGCGCCCCTGCTGGTTCCTGCGGGCGGGGACGCGCACACCGGTCGGTTCGCCGCTCGACTTGAGCCGGCTGTCCGACGACCACGGCTCCCGGCTGCGGTTCACGGGCGCGTTCGCGGGCATCCGCGCCCGTGACCTGGTCGACGCGGCGTTCACCGCCGACTTCACCGGCTTCCGCCTCACCTGCACGCCCCGGGTGGCGGAGCCGGGCGGAGCGGAGCTGACACCCCATCACCGGTGAGGCTGCCCCCGCGCAACGGACGGTGTCCCGTCGGCCATGGCTCGGCCGACGGGACACCGTTCGCTCAGGCGGCAGGGGTCAGTGCGTGGGCACGTCCACGACCACGACCTCGTCGATGCTGCGCTGGATCTCCTCCGGGCGCGGGGCGACGGCGCGGGCCCAGAAGTAGATGACCAGGGAGAAGGCGGCGACGACCAGGATGTCCCACCACAGCGGGAGGTTGCCCTGGCCGCCGAAGGTGCCCTGCCAGGAGATCAGGCCCAGGCCCAGCAGGTAGACGGGCAGCCACTGGGCGGCCTTGAAGTCCATCCGGGGCGCGTCGGGCAGACCCTTGTTGTTGGCGTAGAGGGCGTAGCCGCCGAGCAGCACGTAGCCCAGGACGATCGCCACGCCGAGCCGCCACAGGATGTCCCAGCCGGACCAGAAGATGATCAGGTTGGCCACCACGAAGGACAGCGGGGCGATCACCTTGCCGCCGGGCAGGCGGTAGGGGCGCTCGCGGTCCGGCAGCTTGTCGATGAAGACGCCGTAGGCCAGCGGGGCGCCCGCGTACATCAGGACGCTCGCGGAGGTGATGAAGCCGACCAGCTTCTGCCAGCTCGGGAAGGGCAGGAAGCAGATGATTCCGGTGAGGAAGGAGAGGAGCAGGCCGACCCACGGCACGCCGCGGGCGTCGACCTTCTCGAACAGCTTCGGCGCGTAGCCGTTCTTGGAGAGACCGAAGGAGACGCGGGAGGTGGCGGTGGTGTAGATGAGGCCGGTGCCGGCCGGGGAGATCACCGCGTCGACGTACAGCACGACGGCCAGCCAGCCGAGACCGACCAGCGTGGCGACGCCCGCCCACGGACCCTCGATGCCCTTGAAGGCGAGCTTGGCCCAGCCGTGCGCGAAGGAGCTGTGCGGCAGCGCGGCGATGAACACGACCTGGAGCAGGACGTAGATGATCGCGCCGATCGCGACGGAGCCGAGGGTCGCACGGGGCAGGTCGCGCTTGGGGTCGCGGCTCTCACCGGCGAGCTGGATCGCCTGCTCGAAGCCCAGCAGGGCGAAGATGATGCCGCTGGTGCTGATGGCGCCCAGTACACCCTTGGCGCCCATCGGGGCGAAGCCCTCCGAGGTGAAGTTGCCCGGGTGGAAGTTGCCGATCGCGACGATGAAGATCGCGGCCAGGGGGACGGCGATCTTCCACCAGGTGGCCGCGCTGTTGGTGTGCGCGAGGACCTTGACGCCGAGGAAGTTGACGGCGACGAAGACCGCCATCAGGAGGATGGCGACGACGAGACCGCTGGCCGTCAGGGTGCCGTCGGAGGCGTGCTGGAGGCCCTGCGCGAAGTGCCAGTGTCCGAGGTAGCCGATCATGGCCTCGACCTCGATGGGGGCCACGGTCGCCGCCTGCAGCCAGGAGAACCAGCCGAAGGACATGCCGGCCAGGCCGCCGAAGGCGTAGTGCGGATAGCGTGCCGTGCCGCCCGCCACCGGGAACATGCCGCCGAGTTCGGCGTGCACGAGGGCGAGGAGGACGATGGCGACAGCGCCGACCACCCACGAGATGGTCGCCGCAGGGCCGGCCGTCATGACGGCGTTCTTGGCGCCGTAGAGCCAGCCGGAGCCGATGATGGACCCCACCGAGGCCCACATCAGTCCGATCAGGCCGACGTCCCGCCGCAGACCGGTCCGGTCGCGGGTGGCGTCGGGGGCTGCATGGTCCAGGTTCACCATGTCAAGGGGCCTCTCACTATCTGAACAGGGAATTAACGCGCAATTGGCGGCTCAGGCTAGGAAGAGAGACCCGTTCGACAGAAGGTCGTCACCTTAAATTTGACCCTTCCAGGGGGATTTCTTTTACTCGAGCTTTGCGCAGGTCAGCGAGGCTTCCGGAATGTCCGTATTCAGTCTTCGAATGCGAGAAGAAAGTAAGACAGGTCACACTTGCCGAGATATTCGACCTCGTTGAGCGTCATGCCCATGGCAAGCAGTGCGTCGCAGCCCCGGCTCGGTGGGACGCGCTCAAGAACGTCCGCCCACGTGACCACCGCCTTCCGAACGTCGATACTGCCGACAGCGAGTGGACGCAGGAGGGCTCCGATGAAGATGTTGATCAATGTCCCGGAGACGGTGGTGGCCGACGCGCTGCGGGGCATGGCGGCCGCGCACCCCGAGCTGACCGTCGACGTGGAGAACCGGGTGATCGTGCGGCGTGATGCCCCGGTCGCCGGAAAGGTCGCGCTCGTCTCCGGCGGCGGTTCGGGCCACGAACCGCTGCACGGCGGCTTCGTGGGCCCCGGCATGCTGTCGGCGGCCTGCCCCGGCGAGGTGTTCACCTCCCCGGTGCCCGACCAGATGGTCCGTGCCGCGGCGGCCGTGGACAGCGGCGCCGGAGTGCTGTTCGTCGTCAAGAACTACACGGGTGACGTGCTGAACTTCGACATGGCGGCCGAACTCGCCGAGGACGAGGGCATCCAGGTCGCGAAGGTCCTGGTCAACGATGACGTCGCCGTCACCGACAGCCTGTACACGGCGGGCCGGCGCGGCACCGGCGCAACCCTGTTCGTGGAGAAGATCGCGGGGGCGGCGGCCGACCAGGGGCAGCCGCTGGAGCGGGTGCAGTCCATCGCCCGGCAGGTCAACGAGAACTCGCGCAGCTTCGGTGTCGCCCTCAGTGCCTGCACCACACCCGCCAAGGGCACGCCCACCTTCGACCTGCCACCGGGCGAGCTGGAGTTGGGCATCGGCATCCACGGCGAGCCGGGGCGCGAGCGGCGCCCGATGATGACCGCGGGGGAGATCGCCGACTTCTCGGTGAACGCCGTCCTGGACGACCTCCAGCCGCGCAACCCGGTACTGGTCCTGGTCAACGGCATGGGCGCCACCCCGCTGCTGGAGCTGTACGGCTACCACGCGGAGGTGCAACGGGTGCTGTCCGAGCGTGGCGTGGCGGTGGCCCGCACTCTGGTCGGCAACTATGTGACCTCCCTCGACATGGCGGGTGCCTCGGTCACCCTGTGCCAGGTCGACGAGGAGCTGCTGCGGCTGTGGGACGCTCCGGTGAGCACACCGGCGCTGCGCTGGGGCCGGTGAGCGGCCTGTCCGCCGGACCGGTCGTGGGGCAGACGAGTGAGGTCACCGTTCGTATCACGCAAGGAGATGCAGTGCTCGACGCCGACTTCTTCCGCCGTTGGATGACGGCGGCCGCCGCGTCCGTCGACCGCGAGGCCGACCGGCTGACCGCACTCGACTCGCCGATCGGCGACGCGGACCACGGCAGCAATATGCAGCGCGGCTTCCGCACGGTCACGGCCGCGCTGGAGAAGGAGGCGCCGGCGGTGCCCGGAGCGGTCCTCCAGCTCGCGGGCCGTCAGCTGATCTCGACGGTCGGCGGTGCCTCCGGCCCGCTGTACGGGACGTTGCTGCGCCGCACCGGCAAGGCCCTCGGGGACGCCGCCGAGGTCACCGAGGAGCAGCTGACCGAGGCACTGCGAGCGGGCGTCGACGCCGTGATGGCGCTGGGCGGGGCCGCGCCCGGCGACAAGACCATGGTCGACGCCCTGGTGCCCGCGGTCGACGCGCTCGCCGCCTCGTTCCGGGCGGCGGCGGCAGCCGCCGAGGAGGGTGCCGTGGCGACGATCCCGTTGCAGGCCCGCAAGGGCCGGGCGAGCTATCTGGGTGAGCGCAGCATCGGGCATCAGGATCCCGGCGCCACCTCCTCCGCCCTGCTGATCGCCGCGCTCGTGGAGGCCTCCGGTGAGTGAGAGCACGGAGAAACTGGTCGGCATCGTGCTCGTCTCGCACAGCCCGGCGGTCGCCGAGTCGGTGGCCACGCTGGCAAAGGCGCTGTCGGGCGGCGGGGCCACCGCGCCCGTCGCCGCGGCGGGCGGCACGGCGGACGGCGGGTTCGGAACGAGCCCGGAGCTGGTGGCCGCCGCGGCGGCCTCCGTCGACCGGGGTGCGGGAGTCGCGATCGTCATGGACCTGGGCAGCGCGGTCCTCACCGTGAAGGCGCTGCTCGCGGAGGGCGACGAGCTGCCGCCGAACACGCGGGCCGTCGACGCACCGTTCGTGGAGGGTGCGGTCGCCGCGATGGTCACGGCGTCGACGGGCGCGGACCTGGCGGCGGTGGAGGCGGCGGCCAGGGAGGCGTACTCCTACCGGAAGGAGTGAGGGAAGGCCCGAATCGTCGGAATGGTGCGGCCGAGGGCCGGGGCGGAACGGGGCCCCGGCCGCTCGGCCGCGTTCGCCGGCGCGGAATCAGCGACGACAGCGGACCGCGCCGTCGGCACGAACTGCCCTCGAAGGCAAGCGAGTTCACGCCGCGTCGGGCACCAGCATACGTATCCCGGGCGCGCCTCGGTCAACGCCGCCCCGTCCGCGGGCCCCGGTTGGGCTTTCCGGGTGCGGCGGATCCGCTATTCGGGTGCGGGCAGCTTCTGGAACTCCTCCAGGGCGTGGGTGAGCCACTGGATCCAGAAGGTCTCCAGGTCGATGCCCGCCCGCAGCACGAGGTGCTGGAGGCGGTCCCGCACCGAGTCACGGCCGGTCCCGAAGTCGCGTTGCTCGATCGCCCGGTACTCGGCCAACTGGCGCCGGTGCAGGTCGAGATGGCGGCGCAGGTCCGCCTCCATTCCCTCGGTGCCGACGACGGCGGCGGCGCGCAGCCGCAGAAGCAGCACGTCCCGGTGCGGTTTCGGGTCCTGGGAGGCGGCCGTCCAGCGGGCGAGTTCGGCGCAGCCGGCGGGCAGCACCTCGTACGACTTCTTCTGCCCGCGCGCCGGCTGCTCGGCGGGCAGGGCCCGGATCAGGCCGTCGTTCTCGAGGCGTCCCAGCTCGCGATAGATCTGCTGGTGGGTGGCCGACCAGAAGTAGCCGATCGACCGGTCGAACCGACGGGTCAGTTCGAGCCCCGACGACGGCTTCTCCAGCAGGGCGGTCAGGATCGCGTGGGGCAGGGACATGGCTCCATCCTAGGGACCGGCCGCGGCGCCTAGAGCGCCGCCGCCAGCTCCGTGCCCTGCTTGATCGCGCGCTTGGCGTCCAGCTCGGCCGCCACGTCGGCGCCGCCGATGAGGTGCGGGGTGCGGCCCGCGGCCAGAAGCTCCTCGTACAGGTCGCGGCGTGGCTCCTGCCCGGTGCACAGGACGATCGTGTCGACCTCGAGGAGGCGGCTCACGCCGTCCACGGTGATGTGCAGTCCGGCGTCGTCGATCCGGTCGTAGCCGACGCCCGGCACCATGGTCACGCCCCGGTGCCTCAGCTCGGTGCGGTGGATCCACCCGGTCGTCCTGCCGAGTCCGGCGCCGACCTTCGAGGTCTTGCGCTGCAGGAGGTGGACGGTGCGCGGCGGAGCGGGCCGCTCGGGGGCGGTGAGGCCGCCGGGAGCGCGGTAGTCCATGTCGACGCCCCAGTGGCGGAAGTACGTCGCCGGGTCCTCGCTCGCCTTGTCGCCGCCGTCGGTGAGGTACTCGGCGACGTCGAACCCGATACCGCCCGCGCCGAGGATCGCGACGCGGTCGCCGACGGGCGCGCCGTGCCGCAGCACGTCGAGGTAGCCGAGGACGCGGGGGTGGTCGATGCCGGGGATGTCGGGCGTGCGGGGGCTGACGCCGGTCGCCACCACGATCTCGTCGTATCCGGAGAGGTCACCGGCGGCGACCGGGGTGTTCAGCCGGACGTCCACACCGTGGAGGTCGAGCCGGGTGCGGAAGTAGCGGAGGGTCTCGTCGAACTCCTGCTTGCCCGGCACCTTGCGGGCCACGTTGAGCTGGCCGCCGATCTCGCCCGCGGCCTCGTAGAGCGTGACGTCGTGGCCGCGCTCGGCGGCGGACACGGCACAGGCGAGTCCGGCGGGGCCGGCGCCGACGACGGCGACGCGCTTGCGCAGCCGGGTCGGGGCGAGGACGAGTTCGGTCTCGTGGCAGGCGCGCGGGTTGACCAGGCAGGAGGTGATCTGTCCGCTGAAGGTGTGGTCGAGGCAGGCCTGGTTGCAGCCGATGCAGGTGTTGATGGTCTCGGGCCGCCCGGCCGCGGCCTTGGCGACGAAGTCCGGGTCGGCGAGCATCGGACGGGCCATGGACACCATGTCGGCGTACCCCTCGGCGATCAACTGATCGGCCAGCTCCGGGGTGTTGATGCGGTTGGTCGTCACCAGCGGGACCGAGACGGCACCCATGACCTTCCTGGTCACCCAGGCGTACGCGCCGCGCGGCACGGAGGTGGCGATGGTGGGGATGCGGGCCTCGTGCCAGCCGATGCCCGTGTTGATGATCGTGGCTCCGGCGGCCTCCACCGCCTTGGCGAGGGTGACGACCTCCTCCAGGGACGAGCCGCCGGGGACGAGATCCAGCATGGAGAGCCGGTAGACGACGATGAAGTCCTCGCCGACCGCCTCGCGGACGCGGCGCACGATCTCGAGCGGGAAGCGTGTCCGGTTCTCGTAGGAGCCGCCCCAGCTGTCGGTGCGCCGGTTGGTGCCCCCTGCGATGAACTCGTTGATGAGGTAACCCTCGGAGCCCATGATCTCCACGCCGTCGTATCCGGCTCGCCGGGCCAGGCGGGCGGCGCGGGCGTAGTCGTCGATGGTCTGCTCGACCTCGGCGTCGGTGAGCGCGTGCGGGACGAACGGGCTGATCGGCGCCTGGAGGGCACTGGGTGCGACCAGGTCCTGGTGGTAGGCGTAGCGGCCGAAGTGGAGGATCTGCATCGCGATCCGCCCGCCCTCGCGGTGCACGGCGTCGGTGATGACGCGGTGCTGTTCGGCTTCCGCCTCGGTGGTGAGCTTGGCGCCGCCCTCGTACGGGCGTCCGGCCTCGTTGGGGGCGATGCCGCCGGTGACGATGAGCCCCACTCCCCCGCGCGCCCGCTCGGCGTAGAACGCGGCCATGCGTTCGAAGCCGTGCTCGGCCTCTTCCAGGCCCACGTGCATCGAGCCCATGAGCACACGGTTGGGCAGCGTGGTGAAGCCCAGGTCGAGCGGGGTCAGCAGGTGCGGGTAGCGGCTCATGGGGCCCTCCGTGCGGCGTGTCGTCCGTCTGTTGTAGACGACGGTCAGCAGTTTGTGCAACTAGTTGCACAAACGGGGAGCCTCTCGGAGCGGCCGGCTAGTCCACGTCCACGTCGTCGAAGAGGTCGAGCATCCGGGTCAGCACCCGCAGACACGCCTGCACCTCGGCTTCGGTCAGGTCGCCGCGCGCCTGTCGCAGCAGGGCGTGTTCGCGGGCGGTGACGGCGTCGATCACCGCCCGGCCCTCGCCGGTGAGCCGGAACAGCGGGGAGCGCTTGTGGGCGGGGTTCGGGAGGCTCTCGACCAGCCCGCGCGCCACCGCCCCGTTGACCATCCGCTGCACGAACTGCCTGCTGAGGGCCTGAGCGCGCCCCATCTGCGGGACGGTCATGGGCCCGCGGTCGCAGAGCAGGGCGAGAACGGCGCGTACGCCGACGGAGACACCCTCGATCGCCTCGGCCTGCTCCACCTTGCGCTGCACCCGCCGGTACAGGGGGCCCACCAGGGCGAACACCTCCATGAGACGGGGGGCGAGGGCATCCGGGGGAAGTGGCGTGTTCTGATCGGTCACACCGGCGATTATGACACCCGGGTTGTCAATGTCTCCAGAAGTTGACACCTTGGTTGCCATGACGGAGACCCTGAAGACCTTCGAGACGGACGACGGCCGGCTGATGTATCGCGACGAGGGTGCGGGGGCGCCACTGGTGCTGCTGCACGGCGGCTTCCTCGACCACCGGATGTGGGACGCCCAGATCCCGGTGTTCGCGCGGACCCACCGGGTGATCGCCCTGGACGCGCGCGGCCACGGGGCGTCCGCGAACGCGACCCGCCCGTTCCGCCACACCGACGACCTCGCCGCGCTGCTGCGTCACCTCGGCACCGGTCCCGCGACCCTGGTCGGGCTGTCGATGGGCGGAGCGATCGCCGTGGACACCGCCCTGGAGCACCCGGACCTCGTCCGCGCCCTCGTCGTCAGCGGCGTCGGCACGAGTGAGCCCGACTTCCGGGACCCGTGGACGCAGGCCGTCAGCTCCGCGTACTGGCATGCGCTCGGCGCGGGCGACATCGACGCCTTCGTGGACGCGTTCGCCCGGTTCGCGTACGGCCCGCAGCGCACGGTCGAGGACGTCGACCCCGAAGTCGACCGGTGCGTACGGGAGATGGCCCGGACGACGATCACCAAGCACAGCGACGGCGAGCCGGACCTCTGGGTCCGCATCACCGACACCTGGGCCCGCGCGGCGAAGATCGAGGTACCCGTACTGGCCGTCAACGGCGGCATCGACTCCCCCGACCACATCGGCATGGCCGAGCGTCTGGTCCGCACCGTCGCCCACGGCCGGGCCACGGTCGTGGAAGGCACCGCGCACTACCCCAACATGGAGCGGCCCGACGCCTTCAACGCGATCGTCCGGGAGTTCCTGGACTCGTCGGCCGCCTAGACCAGCGGCGGGTGCCGATCAGCACGTTGGCGCACAACTCCTCCGAGACGGCGAGCCGGACGTCGAGACCGCCGCGGGTGAACGCCTCGAGGGCGGAGGGGACCTGGCGTTCGCTCGCCTCGACGAGCAGACGGCCGCCGGGGGCCAGCCACGCGGAGGCCTCCGCGGTGACCCGGCGCATCACCTCCAGTCCGTCGAAGCCGCCGTCCAGAGCGGTCAGGGGCTCGTGGTCACGGGCCTCCGGCGGGAGCAGCGCGACCTCGCCCGTGGGGACGTAGGGGACGTTGGCGGTCAGGACGTCCACACGGCCGCGCAGTTCGTCCGGGAGGGCGGCGAACAAATCGCCCTCGTGGACCCGGCCGCCGTACGCGGCGACGTTGCTACGGGCACAGCGGACGGCCACCGGGTCGATGTCGGCGGCGTGGAGCTCGGGCCGGTCGAGCCCGGCCGCCAGCGCCGCGCCGACCGCACCCGAGCCGCAGCACAGGTCCACGACCAGGCGGGCGCCGCGAGAGACTGCGAGGGCCTGTCCGACGAGGAACTCGGTGCGGCGGCGGGGCACGAAGACGCCCGGCTCCACCGCGATGCGCAGGCCGTGGAACTCCGCCCAGCCCAGGACGTGTTCGAGGGGAAGCCCGGCGACGCGCCGGTCGACCATGCGGGCGGCCTCGTCGGGGGTGCGGGCGGTGGAAAGGATCAACTCCGCCTCGTCCTCGGCGAAGACACAGCCGGCGGAACGCAGCACGGAGACAACGTGGGAACGTGACAGTGGTGGCATGAAGCCGGGACAGCCTTCCGGGGGACCGAACGGCGCCCTCACCCGGCGGCGGTGATCCGCGCCGTCCTGAGGTGGGAGAGCACCCGAGCCGACACAGCGGTAATGGGACTCACCTCCTCGGTCACACCGGCCGGGACGGTCCGCGGCCAGGACGGACACCCTAGCAGGAGGGACGTTCGCGGAAGCTCCCGGACCGCCGGGACGCCCGCCCCCACCGCAGTTGTATTCTGCAACTGCGGCGTGCGAGGGAGGTCCGGTGCAGACAGAGCGCACCACCGCCGCGTCCGCGGCGGAAGCCGCCGTCGAGACCATTCAGCGCGAGATGACGGTGTTCGCCCGGCGTGCCCGGGCCTCGGCGGGACGCATGCACCCGGAGCTGTCCCTCGTCTCGTACACACTGCTCGGGCACCTGGAGGAGAGCGGCGGCTGCCGGGCGACCGATCTGGCGGCGCACCACGCGCTGGACAAGTCCACGGTCAGCCGGCAGGTGGCCGCGCTGGAGCGAGCGGGGTGGGTCGAGCGGCGGCAGGATCCGGACGACCACCGGGTCCAGGTGCTGCAGCTGACGGAGGCGGGTACGCGGATCCTCGCCCAGGTGACGGAGAGCCGCCGGGAGGCGTTCCGGGAGCGGCTCACGGGCTGGCCACGGGAGGACCTGGAACGCTTCGCGGCCTACCTGCTGCGCTACAACACGGCGGCGGCCGCCACACCGTTTCGGCCGCCCGCCACGGCTGCCCGCTGACGGCGAGCGACGGCAGCGACGGGAAGGGGCCCGCCTGCGGCGACCCCCCTCAGCCCTGTTGGCGGATCTCCGCCACTGATGTCAGGTCCCCACCACCTGCTGGTCCCCCAGCCGCTCGGGAACCCGCGCCGCCAGGAACGTCGTCGTGCGGCGCAGGCGGAAGCCGAGCGACTCGTAGAGGCGTAGGGCGTCGGTGTTGCCCGCGCCGCTGTGCAGGAACGGGGTCTCACCACGCTCGCGGATGCCGTGCGCGACCGCCAGGACCAGTCGGCCGGCCAGGCCCTGCCCGCGGAAGGCCGGGTCGGTGCACACGGCGCTGATCTCGGTCCAGCCGGGCGGGTGGAGCCGTTCGCCCGCCATGGCGACCAGCGCCCCGCCCCGGCGGATGCCCAGGTAGGTGCCCAGTTCGATGGTGCGCGGCAGGAAGGGGCCGGGCCGGGTGCGCGCCACCAGGTCCAGCATCTCCGGCACGTCGGCCGGGGTGAGCCGTAGGGCCTCCGGGTCGGGCGCGGCGGCGATCCCGTCGTCGACGAGCTGCACGCCGTCGAGGGCGAAGGTGATCTCCCAGCCGTCCGGGACCCGCCCGCGGAAACCGGCGAGCGGCGCCTCCGCGCCCGGGCCGGCGAGCGCCGCGAGGTCGGCCCAGTCGTCGGCGTCCGGCTCGTCGGGCAGGCCCACCCACGGCGACACGTCGAGGGGGTAACGCAGGACGCGGCCCCGGCGCTCCGCGAAGCGGGCGTGCGGGCCCGTCAGCGAGGAGAGCGTGGGGTTGTCGAGGACGTGGTCGCTCATGCGGCGACCTCGATCAGGCGGTCCGGCACGTGCGCGGCCACCGCCGCGTGCAACACCGCGCACTCGGTGTATCCCCCGGCCCCCGTGTCGCCGAAGGCCGCGTGGCCGGGGGCGAGTCCGGGCACGCCCGCGCCGACCTCCTCGACGATGCCGGCGGGCTCGCTGCCGGACACCCCGGGGAACTCCGGCGTGCCGGTGTCGCCGGCGCGTCGCAGGCCCGGGCGCAACTCGAAGCCGACCGGGGCGACGCCCGCCGCGCGCACGGCGACGAGAAGCCGCACGGGGCCGCGGCCCGGCCGGTCGGCGCCGATGACCGTCTCCGTCCCGGGTCCGCCGTGGCGGGTGTACGCGTACGCCTGGGGCATGCCCTGACTCACTCTCCTTCGCTGCCGTCGGCCCACCGTCGCAAGGAGCCGGCGGTCCCGGCCATTACAGAGCAAGGAAGATCACGGGGCCGGCTATTCCCGGACGCCGGGAGAGTTCGGGAGAGTCCGCACGCATGCGGTGACCGGCCCCGGCGAGCGGTCGGCGGGCTCTCACCGCGGTGGCGGGCCAGGTTTCCCGGGCACGGGTCCGGGAACCTGGCCCGGGAGGGAGAATGAGCATGAGAGCCGCTTCACAAGCCGCTTCGTGTCGGACGCGTCCCGTCGTGGACGGCGTCGCCCCGGTCGCGGGAGACACCCCGGGCCACGCGCCGAGTGGCAGCGCCGTCGCGCACCGACTCGTCGGCGGGGCAGGGCGGCAAGGAGGTCGAGATGCGAACCCGGGTGCGCGGCTGGCGCTGGAAGCGCAATCCGCTGCGCCGCCGTTGTGATGTCGTCGAGGCGTGGACGGCGCTGGTCGTCGCCGTGCTGCTGTGCGTCGGGGCGCCGCTGGTCGGCATGGCCGTGGGCCGGCGGGCGTACGACCAGGGGCACGCCACGCAGGTGGCCCAGCGCGCCGAACGCCATCAGGTGGCCGCGGTGCTCGCCGAGGACGCCCCCGGCGCGGCGCCCATGACGCAGGGCGGGAGGCAGCCCCTGTACCCGGCGAAGGTGCGCTGGAGCGAGCCGGGCAAGGGCACGCTGACCACGATCGCGGAGGTCCCGGCGGGTTCGCGGAACGGAGACCGGCTGCCGGTGTGGGTGGACTCCGGGGATCGCGGGGTCGCCCCGCCGCCCAGTGACGGCGCGGTGTGGCAGCACGCCGTGTCGGCCGGTGTGTGGGCCGCGGGCGGCATGGCCGCCACGGTGCTCCTGGCCCGCGCCGTGATCAGGCGGGTCGCCGAACGGCACCGCATGGCGGAGTGGGGGGCCGAGTGGGCCCGCACGGGACCGGAGTGGGGGCGCCGGACGGCCTGACGGGGGGGATTCACAAGGAGGCCAAGGAAGGTCTGGCCGGTGCGTGACGGCCACCGTACGGTGAGATCACCGCACCCGACGTCAAAGGTGGTCCTTCATGGCCCTGTTCGACCTGCCGGTGGACGAACTCCGCACGTACCGCAGCGCGTCCGTGGAGCCGACGGACTTCGACGCGTTCTGGGCGAAGACGCTCCAGGAGGTCCGGGAGCACGACCTGGACGCCCGGTTCGAGCCCGTCGAGTCGGGACTGAAAACGGTCCAGGTGTACGACGTGACGTTCGCCGGGTTCGGCGGTCACCCGGTGAAGGCCTGGCTGGCCGTGCCGGTCTTCCTGGAGGGTCCGCTGCCGACGGTCGTGGAGTTCGTCGGCTACGGCGGCGGACGCGCCCTCCCCCACGAGCATCTGCTGTGGGCGTCGGCGGGATTCGCGCACTTCGTGATGGACACGCGGGGGCAGGGCAGCGGGTGGGGCGGCGGTGAGACGCCGGACCCCGTGGGCAGCGCGCCGTCCTACCCCGGGTTCATGACGCGCGGCATCGAGGAGCCGGAAAGCTACTACTACCGGCGGGTGTTCGCGGACGGGGTGCGCGCCGTGGAGGCGGCCCGCGCGCATCCGCTGACCGACGCCTCCCGTACCGCGGCCGTCGGCGGCAGCCAGGGCGGCGGCATCACGATCGCGGTCGGCGGTCTCGTACCGGACCTGGTGGCCGTCGCGCCGGACGTGCCGTTCCTGTGCGACTTCCCACGCGCCACGACGACGACGGACCGCCACCCGTACCGGGAGATCGGCGGTTACCTCAAGACGCACCGCGGCCGCACCGAGCAGGTGATGCGGACCCTGTCCTACTTCGACGGCGTGCACTTCGCCACGCGCGGCCGGGCGCCCGCGCTGTTCTCGGCGGCGCTGGAGGACCAGACGTGCCCGCCGTCGACGGTATTCGCCGCGTTCAACGCGTGGGCGCACGAGGACAAGACGATCGAGGTGTACGACTTCAACGACCACGAGGGGGGCGGCGCCCACCAGCAGGCGGTCAAGCTGCGCTGGCTGCCGGCCCGTTTCTGACGGGTCGGCGGACCCGGCAAAGGCGCGTCCGGGCCCGGTCAGGTCCGGGTGGCCACGATCAGCCGGCAGCGCGGGCTGCCGTCGGGCCGGTGGCCGAAGTCCGTCAGCGCCCGGTGCTCCACAGTGAATCCGGCGCGGGTCAGCTCGCGCCGGACGTCACCGAAGCGGAACGTCCGGTAGTACATGACGAACGGCGGCCGCCACAGGGCGTTGCGCACCCTCATGGCGGTGTCGAAGCCGAGCAGCGCCCAGTACCAGGGGGAGGCCGGGGACGGCGGCGCGCCGACCGGGAACACGAAGCGTCCGCCGGGCCGCAGCACGGAGTACACCTCGGCGAACAGGCCGGGCAGCTCGCGCGGCAGGAAGTGGCCGAACGCCCCGAAGCTCACCGCCAGGTCGAAGACGGAGCCGAAGGGCAGGGCGCGGGCGTCGGCGCGCACCCAGGCGATGTGCGGCGGCCCGTCGGACCGTACGCGTGCGTGTGCGACGGCCAGCATGCCCGCGCTGAAGTCGACGCCGGTGACGCTCTCGCGGCAGACCGTGCGCAGCACCTCCGTGCCCGCGCCCGTGCCGCAGCACAAATCCAGCCCGTGTGCGAAGGGCCCCATCGCGCTCAGCTCCCCTCGGACGGCGTCCAGGACTGCGGCCGGAGTCCGGAAGGGGGTGTGGTCGAACTTGGGCGCGAGCAGGTCGTAGCCGCGCTCGACCGACGACAGGGCCTGGAGGGTCAGCTCGCGGAGGGTGGGACCGTACGGGGAGAACATCCGCATCAGCTTACGCCCGGCCTCCACGGGGCCCGAGGGTTCTGGCTACGCTGGCGGTGAGGGTGAGGTGAGCCACCGTGCACTCGGTACCCGGCAGCCCCGAAGATCTCGTGCGGGCGCTTCGAGCCGTCGGGATCCGTGACGAGCGACTGCTGGAGGCCGTGCGGACGACGCCGCGGGCCCGGTTCGTCCCGGCCGCCCAGAGGGCCGCCGCCTACCGGGACGTACCCGTTCCGATCGGGCAGGGGCAGGTCACCACGCAGCCGTCGCTGTCGGCCGTGATGATCGGGAGTCTCGGGCTGGGCGGAACCGAGCACGTCCTGGAGGTCGGTACCGGTCTGGGCTTCCAGACCGCGCTGCTGGCCCGGCTGGCCGGCGACGTGGTCAGCGTCGAGATGCGGCCGGACATCGCCCGGCAGGCGCGCGGCAACCTGGCCGGGCAGGGCGTGCGGAACGTGGAGCTGCGGGTCGGTGACGGCAGCGGCGGCGTGCCGGACCGCGCCCCGTACGACGCGGTGATCGTCTCGGCGGCGTTCCCCGAGGTGCCCGAGCCGCTGGTCGCGCAGCTACGGCCGTCCGGTCGCCTCGTGCAGCCGGTCGGGCCGGGCGGGCACGAACAGGTGGTGTGCTTCGAGCGCACGGCGTCCGGGCTGCGGCAGTGGCGGATCGTGACCGCGGCCTGCTTCGTCCGGCTGCTGGGACGGTACGGCTTTCCGCAGGACGACTCCGAGATCACCTGAGGCCGGAACACATCGCGTGCCGTCCGCGTTCTCCCCGGCAGAACCGCCGAGTGCTACAGTGCGGTGAGCACTTGTGTACGCCCCGTCCGGGGCGCCGGTGCCTGTTTCCCTCCACTCGCCGTCCGCCCGTCGTTGCCGACCGGCGCACCGGCTTCCCTTTCGCCACCTCGTCGACCATCGCGTCGTACGCCGTACCCGAGGTGCCGTTCCTCGCCGCGGCGAGGCGTGAGCACGCCGCCTCCCGGCCTCTCCCCCCCTTCTTCTCCTCCTTCCTGCCGTTCCTGAAAGGCCCTCCATGACCACCACACTCGAACACCCTCCGATCCAGCAGGAGCGAACGCCCCAGACCGTCACCGGAGTCCTCGACATCGACGCCGGCGGGAAGGGACACCTGCGCGCCGAGAGCTCCCTCGCCTCTCCCGCCGGCCTCCCCGTCGCCCCCGCCCTGATCCGACGTCACGGCCTGCGCAGGGGCGACGCCCTCGTCGGCACCCGTACCGGGCGCTCCCTCACCGAGGTCGAGCTGGTCAACGGCCGAACCCCCGAGGAACTGCGCGGTCGTCCGCACTTCCGCGACCTCACCCCGCTGCACCCGCGTGGGCGGCTGCGGCTCGAACACCCGGCGTCGGGCCTGGGCGGACGCGTCATGGACCTCCTCTCGCCCGTCGGCAAGGGCCAGCGCGGGCTGATCGTGGCCCCGCCCAAGACCGGCAAGACCGTGCTGCTCCAGCAGATCGCCGCGGCCGTCGCCGGCAACCACCCCGAATGCCACCTGATGGTGGTGCTGCTCGACGAGCGGCCCGAGGAGGTCACCGACATGCGGCGTTCGGTGCGGGGCGAGGTGTACGCCTCCACGTTCGACCGGACGCCGAAGCAGCACATCGCGCTCGCCGAACTGGTCGTCGAGCGCGCCAAGCGGCTGGTCGAGCAGGGCCAGGACGTCGTCGTCCTGCTGGACTCGCTGACCCGGCTGTGCCGCGCCCACAACAACGCGGCCTCCTCCGGTGGCCGCACCCTCAGCGGCGGCGTCGACGCATCCGCCCTGCACGGCCCGAAGCGCTTGTTCGGCGCCGCCCGTCTGGCCGAGGAGGGCGGTTCGCTCACCATCCTGGCCACCGCCCTGGTGGACACCGGCTCCCGGGCCGACGAGTTCTTCTTCGAGGAGCTGAAGAGCACCGGGAACATGGAGCTGCGCCTCGACCGCGCTCTGGCCGCCCGCCGGATCCACCCGGCCGTGGACATCCCCGCGTCCGGCACCCGGCGTGAGGAACTCCTGCTGTCTCCCTTTGAGTTGGCGGCCGTACGGGGGCTGCGGCGCGCGCTGCGGTCACCGGGGCAGTCCGCCGTGGAGACGCTGCTGGAGCGGATGCGGGCGACGCCCGACAACGCGGCCTTCCTGCGCCAGGTCCAGCCGACGCTGCCGGCCGGCTGAGTGGACGGGCTGATCCGTCCGGCCGGGCACGCCCCGGCGTCAGGCATCCGGGTGCACGATCCCCCCACTCGGCTCACGCCGACCGGGCGGACGCCCGCGCACCGTTCCTACGGTGTCCGGTATGAGCATCGGATTCTCCTCTCGCGCCCTCCTCTCCTGCTGCGCTCTCGGCGCCGCCGGCCTGTCGGTCCTCGCGCCGCCCCCTGCCGCCGCAGGCACGGGCGCCGACTCCGACGCTCCCCGGCCCGCGACGTCGCAGCAGCCTCTTCTGTACAAGTCCGGGACCCAGGTGCGACCACGCCCGGGAGCCCCCGAGGTCCCCTCCGTGTCGGCACTGTCGTGGCTGGTGGCCGACGCCGACACCGGTGACGTGCTCGCCGCGCACGACGCGCACCGTCCGCTGCCGCCCGCGAGCACCCTCAAGACGCTCTTCGCGCTCACCGTGCTGCCGGAGCTGCCCGCCGACACCCGGCACACCGTCACGGGGCGGGAGCTGGCGGACGTCGGGCCCGGCAGCAGCCTCGTCGGCGTCAAAGAGGGGCTCACCTACCGGGTGAGCGACCTGTGGAAGGGGGTCTTCCTGCACTCGGGCAACGACGCGGTGCATGTGCTGGCCGCGCTGGACGGCGGTGTGCGGACCACCGTCCACCGGATGCAGGCCAAAGCCCGGCAACTCGGCGCCTTCGACACCCGGGTGGTCTCGCCGGACGGGTACGACGCTCCCGGGCAGGTGTCGTCGGCGTACGACCTCGCGGTGTTCGGACGGGCCGGGCTGCGGAACCCGGACTTCGCCCGGTACTGCTCCCTGAGAGAGTCGACGTTCCCCGGCGACGGCGCCTCGTACGGGATCCGCAACACCAACCGGCTGCTGACCGGTGCCGACGGTGTCGGACGCTACCCGGGGCTGATCGGCATCAAGAACGGCTACACCAGCAACGCGGGCAACACGCTCGTGGCCGCGGCCCGCCACGGAGGGCGCACCCTCGTGGTGACGGTGATGAACCCTCAGGAGGGCGGAGGACTCGCGGTCTACGAGGAGGCCCGCTCGCTGCTCGACTGGGGATTCGACGCCGCGGGGCGGGTGACGCCGGTCGGATCGCTGCTGCCCAAGGGCTCGCGCGTGGCGCGGTCCGGCCCCACCGCGCTGCCGACGGCGGCGCTCCGCAAGGAGGACGACGGCTCGTCCGACTGGCCGGAGGCGGGGACGCTCGCGGGCGCCGTCGGTCTGGGTACGGGCGCGACGGTCGCGCTGGCGCTGCGGCTGCTGGGCAGACGGAGGCGTGACTGACCGACCGGCAGCCCGAGCAGCAGGCCGAGGGTGATCCATGTGTAGGTGTTGCTGCCGAGGAAGCCGTCGATCCCGGACGCGTCGTCGAACCACAGCCAGACCACGCTGGTGCACAGCACCGCGTACAGGACGGCGGCGGTGCGCAGTCGACGTGCGTGCACCAGCACCGCGAACGAGGGCAGCAGCCACACCAGATGGTGCACCCAGGTGATCGGGGAGACCAGGCAGGCGGTGAGCCCGGTGAGGGCGAAGGCGGCCCGCCAGTCCCCGGTCCGCAGCGCGCGGTGCGTACGCCACGCCCACACCGTGAGGACCAGGACGACGATCAGCGCCCAGGCGGTCCGGCTGGGATCGTCCGGCGCGGCGAGTCTGGCGAGGACGCCCTGCAGGGACTGGTTGGAGACGTAGTCGAGGCGTCCGACACGGGTGGTGTCCCACAGGGCGCTGGTCCAGTAGAAGCGGGAGGCGTCCGGCGCCGCCCACGCCGCGAGCAGGGTGGCGGCCCCCGCGACGGCGATCGCCACGGCGGCGGCGCGCCATCTGCGGGCGAGCAGCAGCAGACCGATGAAGACGGCCGGGGTCAGCTTGACGGCCGCCGCGAGCCCGATACCGGCCCCGGCCCGGCGCCCGCGACCGGTGGACAGCAGCCAGGCGTCGGTGAGCACCAGTGCCAGCAGCAGGAGGTTCACCTGCCCGAAACTGAGGGTGTCGCGCACGGGTTCGAACAGGGCCAGCGTGCAGGCGGCCAGGCCCCAGCCGAACCAGCCGTGGCGGGTCAGCTTGCGTCCGATGAGGATCCACACCACGGCGGCCAGGGCCGCCAGATTGAGCAGCAGGGCGACCGCGATCGCCGTGTGCAGGCCGACGAACGCCATCGGGAGCATGCAGAACGCGGCGAACGGCGGATACGTGAAGCCGTACGTCGTGCCGGGCACGTGGTAGTCGTAGATCCGGCCGCCGTGGTGCATCCAGGCGTCCACGGTCCCGTAGTAGACGCGCAGGTCGAACCAGCCGCGCAGCAGCGGCACGGTGGCGGTGAAGACGGTCACGGCGGCGGCGAGGCCGAGGACGAGGGCGAGCCGTCCCCTCTCGGTGCGAGGAAGTCTCACGCGGCCCGTCCCAGCATCGGTGCCCGGGCCGCCTGGTGTGCCTGCCACAGCACGACCACGGCGAGCGCGCCGCCGGAGACGGCCAGCACCACCTGGGCGAGGTCGGGCGGACGGCCGCTCGGCAGCACGGCGAGGGCGAGGACGGCGGTGGCGGCGGCCACCCGGTGGCGTACGGAGGTGCTGGGGGCCGCGGCGGCGATCAGGAACAGCCCCCACAGGGCGTACCAGGGGCGGATGGCCGGGCCCAGGACGGCGACGACGGCGAGGCTCAGGCCGAGCGCGTAGACCGGGGCGGGACGCAGTCTCACCCAGATGACCAGCACGGTGATCGCGGTCGCGGCGACCCCGACCGTGTGCCAGGCCGGTTCCGCGAGGGGTGCGAGGTCGCTGCCGAGACCGTCGAGCAGGCGGCCCGTGACCCGGCCGAGGACGCTGGTGGGTGACCAGTTGTGCGGGGAGACGGGTGTCTTCAGGGCCGCTATCCAGCCGTATCCGGTGCCGGCGACGGCGGTGGCCGCGACGGTGGTGGCGAGTGCGACCACCGTGGTCGTCACCGTCGCCCGGAGGAGGCCGACATGCCAGCGCAGCGCGATCGCGGCGAGCAGGCCGAGCGCGGCGGGTGCCTTGACCAGGGCGGCGAGCGTGACGAGAACGACGCCGAGGACGTGCAGCCGGCCGCGGGCGGCGAGCAGGCCCATGCCGAGCAGCCCGAGCATGAGGGCGTCGTTGTGGGCGCCGGCGACCAGGTGCAGCAGGACGAGCGGGTTGAGGGCGCCGAGCCACAGCGCGGCGGCCGGGTCGGCGCCGCAGTGCCTGGCGAGCCGCGGCAGCGCGAACGCCATCAGCGCCACGCCGAGCAGCGCCACCAGCCGCATGCCGAGCAGCCCGGCCGGCAGTTCGCCGCGGGTCAGTGCGGACAGCGCGGAGGCGACGACGAGGAAGACCGGTCCGTAGGGGGCCGCGGTGTCCCGCCACACGGGCGCCACCTGGTCTGCCAGGGGGCCGCCGAGCCGAGCGGGACCGTAGGCGTAGACGTCGAGGTGGGCGTGGACCATGGCGCCCTGGGCGAGATAGCTGTAGACGTCCCGGCTGAACAGCGGCGGGGCCAGCAGCAGCGGCGCCGCCCAGGTGGCGAGGACGAGCAGCAGGGCGCGCGGCGTCGGCGGTTCGGGCCCGCGGATCACTCGGCCGAGCAGGGCCCAGGCGGCGATCAGCAGGACCACGCCGAAGTACACCCCCACCAGTCCGAGCGCGGCGCGCCCGGACTCGGGGGAGGCCAGGTCCTCGACCGGCAGGGCCCCGGCGGTCTCACCGCCCAGTGCGAGAAAGGCGGTACCGGCCAGACCGAGCGCCTGGCAGCGGCGGAGATCGACGGGAAAAGCCATGGCCAACACTCGGGAAGCGTGTCAACACCGGGTGGCCGGAAAGCAACGTCCGCCCCTCCCGGGGGCGGCCTGCGTGTGACCGCCGTGTGATCGGCGGGCCCGGGACGGCACGGATGTCCCGGTCAGAACACGGACAACCCCGTGAGCGTGGTGAAGCGGTCGAGTGCCGCGACGCCCGCGACGGAGTTGCCGCGTTCGTCGAGGCCGGGGCTCCACACGCACAGGGTGCAGCAGCCGGGCACGACGGCGATGATCCCGCCGCCGACGCCGCTCTTGCCGGGCAGGCCCACCCGGTAGGCGAAGTCGCCCGCCGCGTCGTACGTGCCGCAGGTCAGCATCACGGCGTTGACCTGCTTGGCCTGGCTGCGGGTCAGCAGCCGGGTGCCGTCGGCGCGGATGCCGTGCCGGGCCAGGAAGCCGGTGGCGAGGGCGAGGTCCGCGCAGGACGCGGTGAGGGAGCACTGCCGGAAGTACTGTTCGAGCAGTACCGGCACCGGGTTGCCGATGTTGCCGTAGGACGCCATGAAGTGGGCGAGGGCGGCGTTGCGGTCGCCGTGCGTCGCCTCGGAGGCGGCGACCTCCGTGTCGAAGGAGAGGCCGGGGTTGCCGCTCTCGGCGCGCAGGAAGTCGAGCAGGGTGCGCGCCGCGTCACCGGTGCGGGTGTGCAGCCGGTCGGTGACGACGAGGGCGCCCGCGTTGATGAAGGGATTGCGCGGGATACCGTTCTCGTACTCCAGCTGGACCAGGGAGTTGAACGGGTTGCCGGACGGCTCCCGCCCCACGTGCTCCCACAGCGCGTCACCCTCGCGGGCGAGGTCGAGGGCGAGGGTGAAGACCTTGGTGATGGACTGGGTGGAGAACGGCTGCCGCCACTCCCCCACCCCGTACACCGTGCCGTCCGGTTCGGCGACGGCCATGCCGAAGCGGCGCGGGTCCAGGGCGGCGAGCGCCGGTATGTAGTCGGCGGCCCGGCCGCGACCGGGGCGCTGCTCCATCTCTTCGGCGATGCGTTCCAGCACGGGCTGGAAGTTCAGCGGCGGGGCCATGGTCACCATCGTGCCGCTCCCCGGGACGAACCGCTCATCTGACGTACCTCGTGATCATGCGAGGGATCCTACGACCCGGTGGAGGCTGCTCCCCCCGATGGGGCGGCAGCCGGCGACCACCGCCCCGAGGCCCGTTCTCCCTGGCGACCGGAGGGTCAGACCGCCGGGGAGCCGCTGCCCGCGACCACCTCGGGTCGCAGCAGCGCCTGAAGCCGCTCGGCGGGCAGCAGGCCCTTCTCCAGGACGAGTTCGGCGACTCCGCGCCCGGTGGCGAGGGCCTCCTTGGCGATGCCGGTGGCCGCCTCGTAGCCGATGTACGGGTTGAGGGCGGTGACCAGGCCGATGGAGTTCTCCACCGCCGCGCGCAGCTCCTTCTCGTTGGCCGTGATCCCCGCGACGCACCGCTCGGCCAGGGTGAGGCAGGCGCGCTCCAGGTGGGTGATGCTCTCGGAGAGGGAGTGCAGGATGACCGGCTCGAAGGCGTTGAGCTGGAGCTGGCCGGCCTCGGCGGCCAGGGTGATGGTGACGTCGTTGCCGATCACCTCGAAGGCGACCTGGTTGACGACCTCGGGGATGACCGGGTTGACCTTGCCGGGCATGATGCTCGAACCGGCCTGCACCGGGGGCAGATTGATCTCGTTCAGACCCGCGCGCGGCCCGGACGACAAGAGCCGCAGGTCGTTGCAGCTCTTGGAGAGCTTGACCGCGATCCGCTTGAGCACACCGGACATCTGCACGAACGCCCCGCAGTCCTGGGTGGCTTCGACCAGGTTCACCGCCGTCACCAGCGCTAGACCGGTGATCTCGGACAGGTGCCGGCGTGCGGCCTCGGCGTATCCGGCAGGAGCGTTCAGGCCCGTGCCGATCGCCGTGGCGCCCAGATTGATCTCGTGGATCAGCTCCGCCGCCTCCGCCAGCCGGCTGCGGTCCTCCTCCAGCATCACCGCGTACGCCGAGAACTCCTGCCCCAGCGTCATCGGCACCGCGTCCTGCAACTGGGTGCGGCCCATCTTCAGCACGTCACGGAACTCCACCGCCTTGGCCGCGAAGGCGTCCTGCAGCACCGCCATCGCCTTCAGCAGCCCGCGCACCGCGTACACAGTCGCGATCTTGACGGCGGTCGGATAGACGTCGTTGGTGGACTGGCCCAGGTTGACGTCCTCGTTGGGGTGCAGGTACCGGTACTCGCCCCGGGCGTGCCCGAGCAACTCCAGCGCCCGGTTGGCGATCACCTCGTTGGCGTTCATGTTGGTCGAGGTGCCCGCACCGCCCTGGATGACGTCGACGACGAACTGGTCGTGCAGCTTGCCGTCACGGATCTCACGGCAGGCCTCCACGACGGCGGCGGCCTTCTTCGGCTCCAGCAGGCCGAGTTCCTCGTTGGCCAGGGCGGCGGCCTCCTTGACGGCGGCCAGAGCGTCGATCAGATGCGGGTAGGCGGCGATCGGCGTCCCCGTGATGGGGAAGTTCTCCTTCGCGCGCAGGGTGTGGATGCCCCAGTACGCCTCGGCGTGTATGTCGCGGTGGCCGAGCAGGTCGTGCTCGCTGCGGTGGGCTACGGCGGTCATGGCAGTGCGGGCCTCTTTCGGAGGTGGACGAACGAGGTGGAGGGTTCGGTCAGGCGCGGGTACGGACGAGGGGGTCCAGCGCGCGGACCGGCCGGACGCTGCCGACCGGCTCGCCCCCGCCGAGCAGCGGTTCGCCCGCGAACTCGGCGAGCACCGCCGGGTCCACGCCGGCGCGGGCGAGGGCCGCGGCGGCGACCGGGATCCGTGCCCGGTTCGCCCCGTCGGCGATCTTCACCGCGACGGCACGGCCGTCGGGCAGCGCGGCGACCTGGACGCCCTCGAAGCCGTCCTTGGCGAGCAGCCCGGGAACGGCCCGCATCAGCGCGGCGACGTCGCGCCCGGAGCCGGACGCCATCTCGGCGTGCTCGCGTACGGCGTCCGCCACCCGCGCCTCCGGGGTGCCGGCCGGCGCGGTGGTGATGCGGACGGCGGCGCGGGCGAGACCGTGCAGCGATATGGAGAACAGGGGCGCGCCGCAGCCGTCGACGGTCACCCGGGCGATCGCCTGGCCGGTGAGGTCCTCGACGATCTCGGCGATGGCCTGCTGGAGGGGGTGTGCGGGGTCGAGGTAGCCCTCCAGCGGCCAGCCGTTGACCCTGCAGGTGTACAGCATGGCCGCGTGCTTTCCGGAACAGTTCTGGGCGAGCCGGGAGGGCAGGCGCCCTTCGCGGATCCAGTCGTCGCGCACGACCGGGTCGTACGGCAGGTCCGGGACGTTGCCGAGATCGTCCGCCGTGGCACCGGCCAGCTCCAGGATCCGCCGGGTGCCGGCCAGATGCCGCTCCTCTCCGGAGTGGCTGGCCGCGGACAGCGACAGCAGTTCCCCGTCGAGCGGAAGCCCGGCGCGCACCATGGCCGCCGCCTGGACGGGTTTGAGCGCCGAGCGCGGGTAGAAGGCGGCCTCGATGTCACCGAGTTGCAGCTCCACGCTCCCGTCGGCGCCGAGGACGACGACCGAGCCGTAGTGGATGCCTTCTATGACCCCACCTCGCACGAGGTGGGCGACTGGGGCGTGCAGGGGCTCCCGGATCGCAGGAGCCCCGGCCACCGGACTTCCGTACAACACTGCGTGGTTCACACATTCACCTTGGAGGATGCACCGCGGTCGACCCGGCCGCGGACGCCGTACCAGCCGGCGACGAGGGCGGCGACGATCAGCGGCAGGCACAGCACGGTGGTGCGGCCCGCGCCGCCGTCGGCGTACATCAGGACGAACACGGAGGCGAGGAAGCCGAGTGTGACGATCTCGGTCCACGGGGAGCCGGGCAGGCGGTAGCCGGGCCGGGACAGCTCGCCCCGCTGCGTCTTCCGCCAGAAGAGCAGGTGACAGAGCATGATCATGCCCCAGGTGGACAGAATGCCGATCGCCGCGAAGTTCAGCACGATCTCGAACGCGTCCGCCGGGACCACGAAGTTCAGGCCGACACCGAGGACGCAGATCCCGCTGGTGAGCAGGATGCCGCCGTACGGGACCTGGCTGCGGCTCATCCGCGCCGTGAACTTGGGCGCCGAGCCGGACATCGCCATGGAGCGCAGGATGCGGCCGGTGGAGTACAGGCCGGAGTTGAGCGAGGACATGGCCGCGGTGAGCACGACGAGGTTCATCACGCCGCCGGCCGCCGGAACACCGATGTGGGACAGGACCGTCACGAAGGGGCTCTGGCCTGCGGAGTACTTGTTCCAGGGCAGCAGCATCGACAGCAGCACGACCGAGCCGACGTAGAACAGCCCCACGCGCCACATGATCGAGTTGATCGCCTTCGGCATGATCTTCTCGGGGTTCTCGGTCTCCCCCGCGGCGACACCGACCAGTTCCACGGAGGCGTAGGCGAAGACGACGCCCTGGATGATCAGCAGCATCGGCAGCACACCGTTGGGGAAGACGCCGCCGTGGTCGGTGATCAGGGACGGGCCGGGGGCGCTGCCGTCGACCTTGTGCTGGGTGACCAGCAGGAAGATGCCGATCGCCATGAAGACCACGAGCGCGCCGACCTTGACGATGGCGAACCAGAACTCCAGTTCGCCGAAGATCTTCACCGAGATCAGATTCACGGTGAGGACCACGGCCAGGGCGATGAGCGCTATCACCCACTGCGGGATGTCGGAGAACATGCCCCAGTAGTGGGTGTAGGTGGCCACGGCGGTGATGTCGGCGATGCCGGTGGTCGCCCAGTTGAGGAAGTACATCCAGCCCGCGGTGTAGGCGCCCTTCTCCCCGAGGAACTCCCGGGCGTAGGACACGAAGGCGCCGGACGAGGGCCGGTACAGGACGAGTTCGCCGAGTGCGCGCACCACCAGGAAGGCGAAGACGCCGCAGACCGCGTACGCGATGAAGAGGGACGGGCCGGCGTCGGCGAGGCGGCCGCCGGCGCCGAGGAAGAGGCCGGTGCCGATGGCACCGCCGATGGCGATCATGTTGACGTGCCGGGACTTCAGGGACTTGCTGTAGCCCGCGTCTCCGGCGTCGACGTGACCGGACGATGGGCGCGTCTCTTCTTTGAGGTGCTGTTCGCTCACGCCTCTGGTCCGCCTTCCGTGGGGAGATCCGTGCGCCGGGGGCGCAGGATGTCGGTGAGGGTCGTCTCGACGCGGTCGAGGTGGTGGGCCATGGCGGCCACCGCGTCGTCTTCGGAACCGTCCATCAGCGCCTCGACGATCGCCCGGTGCTCCCGGTTGGACTGCTCACGCCGGCCGCCCAGTTCGTTGAGGAAGGCCGACTGACGCGCCAGTGCGTCGCGGATCTCCTCGATGACCCGGCGGAAGACCGGGTTCTGGGCGGCCTCGGCCACGGCGAGGTGGAAGAGGGTGTCCATCGCGACCCACGCGGTGGTGTCCGTCTCCCGCTCCATCCGGTCCAGCAGATGGGCCAGGTGGTCCAGGTTCTCCGGGGTGCGGCGCTGCGCCGCGTACCCGGCGACCGGGATCTCGACGTGGCGGCGCACCTCCAGCAGGTCGCTCGCCGCGTAGTCGCCGAAGGTCGGGTCCTCGACGGCGTCGGCGACGACGAAGGTGCCCTTGCCGGTCCGGGACACGGTCAGGCCCATGGTCTGCAGGGCCCGCAGGGCCTCGCGCAGCACGGGGCGGCTGACCTCGAGGGTGCGGCACAGCTCGGCCTCGGAGGGGAGCTTGTCACCGATCGCGTACTCGCCGCGCTCGATGGCGCCGCGAAGGTGGGTGAGGACCGCTTCCATCGCGCTGACGCGCCGCGGCCCCCGACCACCTGTCTGGCTGTCTGACAGGTTCACGGGGGTTGATCCTCCGGGTAACGGGACGGGACTGTCAAGGGGGTCGCGTAAGGAAACTTTCAGGGGGCCGGATCGCCTGAATATCGGCTTCCCGGCCCCCTGCGATCCGCTGGGGCGCCGCTCGCGGGAGGGGGCTCGGTCGGTCAGCTGAGCTTGCCGGTGGCCAGCAGACCGAAGAGCGCCACGCCGACGACGATCCGGTAGATCACGAAGGCGTTGAAGGAATGCTTGGCGACGAACTTCAGCAACCAGGCGATCGAGGCGTAGGCGACCACGAACGACACGATCGTACCGACGACCAGCGGCGCGGCGCCGACCCCCGTACCCAGGGCGTCCTTCAGCTCGTAGATGCCGGCGCCGGTGAGGGCCGGGATGCCCAGGAAGAACGAGAGGCGGGTGGCGGCCACCCGGTCGAGGTCCAGGACGAGCGCGGTCGACATGGTGGCGCCGGAGCGGGAGAAGCCCGGGAAGAGCAGGGCGAGGATCTGCGAGCTGCCGACCAGCATCGCGTCCTTGAACGAGGTGTCGTCCTCGCCGCGCTTGTGCCGGCCCATCTGGTCCGCGCACCACATCACGGCACTGCCGACGATCAGCGAGCCCGCCACCACCCACAGCGAGGCGAGCGGCCCCTCGATCAGCGGCTTGGCGGCCAGGCCGACCACGACGATCGGGATCGTGGCGGCGATCACCCACCAGGCGAACTTGTAGTCGTGGTGGTACCGCTCCTGCTTGTTGAACAGTCCCCGACACCAGGCCGAGACGATCCGCACGATGTCCTTGAGGAAGTACAGGAGCACGGCCGCGATCGCGCCGACCTGGATGACGGCCGAGAAGCCCACGACGGCCTGGTCGTCGACGGGAATCCCCATCAGCCCCTCGGTGATCTTGAGATGGCCGGTCGAGGACACGGGGAGGAATTCGGTCAATCCCTCGACGACTCCGAGGACGGCGGCCTGACCGACGTTGATGACGCTCATGGGATCCAGTTCTGAGGAGTTGGTCGACAGTGCTGTAGACAGTGGTGCTGAGGAAGTTGTACTACGCGCGGGTGACGGCCGCCGACCAGGTCACAGGGCCTGGGCGAGCAGAGCCCCGGCAAAAGCCGCACCGAGACCCGCCGACACGCCGGCGACGACGTTGGCGGCAGCGTAGAACCCGGCCCCGGTCTCGGTCAGCCGCAGTGTCTCGTACGAGAACGTCGAGTACGTGGTCAGGGCCCCGCACAGCCCCGTGCCGAGCAGCAGCTGCACGTGCGGGGAGACGTGTCCGGCCGCGGCGGCCCCGGTCAGCAGACCGAGAAGCAGTGAGCCCGTCACGTTGACCACCAGGGTGCCCCACGGAAAGACCGTGTCGTGCCTGACCTGGACCGCACGGTCGGTGAGGTAGCGCAGGGGGGCGCCCGCCATGGCCCCGACGATGACCAGCAGCCAATTCACAACGAGTTCTCACCTGTCCTCTCGTCCGGTGTCCCCGCGTCCGGTCGCCCCGCGTCCGACATACCGGATGACCTCGCAGTCGTCGAGCGTCACCAGCCCTTCGGTGACGAGCTCGTCCAGCCGGGGCAGGAAGGCGCGGACCCGTTCCTCGGTGTCGACGATCACGACGGCCACGGGCAGGTCCTCGCTCAGCGACAGAAGCCTGGAGGTGTGGATCAGCGAGGAGGCACCGAACCCCTCGATGCCGCGGAAGACGCTCGCACCGGCGAGGCCCGCGGCATGCGCCCGGTGCACGATCTCGCTGTAGAGCGGCCTGTGATGCCACGTGTCGTGCTCCCCGATGAAGACGGTCAGTCTCAGGGCCCTGCCGGTCAGTCGTGTCATAGCCGCCTCCGCGGGCGCCGGTCGGTGGTGTCGTTCATCGCTGCCGCCACGCCAGGAGGCGACGGGTGGCCTGCATCGCGAGCCGGACCGAGACGAGGGCCCCGAGAAGGGTCGCGAACAGGTACGCGAGCGCGGCGCGCGGATGGCCCGCGTCGACCAGCTTCTGGATGTCGACGGCGTACGTCGAGAAGGTGGTGAAGCCACCGAGCACACCGGTGCCGAAGAAGGGCCGCACCAGCCGGTGGGCCGCCCACACATCGGTGATGACGACCATGAAGACGCCGATCACGGCGCAGCCGGCGAGGTTGATCCCGAATGTGGTCCAGGGGAATTCCCCGGCCCGGGCGGCCCACAGCAGCGAGGCGCCGTAGCGGGCCGTCGCACCGATGCCGCCGCCGAGGGCGACGACCGCGACGACGGGTCCCTGCCCGTGCCAGGGCGACGGCCGCCGCGCGGGCTCGGGGGACGGGGCACCGGTCGTGTCGGCGCTCTTGGGGTGCGGGACTGGCATGGACGTACTTCTCCTACTCGCCGGGGCCCTGCCGGACGGGCACGCTCATCGCAAGTAGGGACCGTTGGCGGCGGCACTGCCGCGGTTCGGGTACGGCGGGCCCCACCGCCGCGCCGCGGGGCATGATCGCGGCCGGGGAACAGATTACCGCTGGGCACCGCGACCGCGCACACCCGGGGGTCGAGCGCCCGCTAAGGGGTGCCGGGCAGCTCGCACACGGCGACGCCACGTTCCCAGACGCTCCCGAGGACGAGCCGGCCGTCGGCGACGCAGGCGCTGGTGACCATGCGGAAGCCGGAGGGGCGGTGGACGAGGTGCCGGCGGACGCGGCCGTCGTCGTCGACCGCGAGGGCACCGGCCATGGCAGCCGGGCGGTACGGGACGCGCACCGCGAGCCGGGCGGCGGCGCGGCGCACGACCGGGGTGGCGCGGTGCAGCAGGTCCAGAGCGGGGACGCGGGGCCCGGCGAGCCCGACCCAGATCGGCCCGTCGGATCCTCCGCGCCAGAGGTTGTCCGGCATTCCCGGCAGGTCCTCGAGGAAGGGCTCGGCGCGGCCGGCCCGTGGCCCGGTGAGCCGGTAGCGGATGAGGCGCCGGGCTCCGGTCTCGGCGACGACGAGGAAGGACTCGTCCTTGGACGGCGCGAGGCCGTTGGCGAACTGGAGCCCCTCCAGGAGCACCTCGGGAGCGTCGGCGCCGGGGACGAGCCGCAGCAGCCGTCCCGTTCCGGTGTGCCCGACGATGTCGCCGACCCACTGCTCGAACGGGTGGCACCGGCTGGACACCGTGAAGTACAGCGTGCCGTCGGACACGGCGACGACGTTGCTGCAGAACCGCAGGGGCTCCCCCGCCACCGAGTCGGCGAGGACTCGCACGGTGCCGTCCTGGAGGTGGATGCGCAGCAGTCCGCGGTGCGCGTCGCACACCAACAGGTCGCCGTCCGGGAGGAGTTCGAGACCCAGGGGGCGGCCACCGGTCTCGGCGAGCACCTCGACACGGGTACGCGCGGGCTCGGCGAGTCCGTCCACGCGCAGGATGCGGCCGTCCTCGACACCGGTCAGCACGCGACCGCGGGCGTCGGCGACGACGTCTTCGGGCCCGCGGCCGCCGACGTCGACGTAACGGATCGGGACGAGAGCCGTGGATCGGTCCATGTGCGCCTGCCCTTCGATGAACTGTCGTGGGGCGGTCCGTCTTCGCAGCCGCACGCCCGGACTGCGGTACGCCTCGGGAGGATCGGACCATGCCGCGTGCCCGAGTCTCCCACGCCTTCGCTTCCACGCCCGGGGAAGGAGCAGAAGCCGCCGCGACGGAGGAGCGCTCACCAACTCTTCTCGAACATCCGCGCCACCTCGGCAATCCGTACCTCGTCGCTGCGGTAGTGGGTCCGGCGACCGATTCGCCGTGCGCGGAGGAGGCCGATGGCGGCCAGGAGGCGCAGGTCGGACTCGGCGACCGAGCGGGGAACGCCGAGCTTGCAGGCGATGGCGGCCGCGGTGACGCCGTCCTCGGCGAGGTCGGGGTGCCGTTGGGGCGGGAAGTGGGCCCCCGGGTCCTTCAGCCACTCCAGGATCCGCAACCGCCTGTCTCCGGCGGGTCTCTTCAGCATCTCGTCCCTTCCGTACCGCCCTCTGGTCCCACTGTGCCGTGACGGACGGTGCCGGGCCGAGCCCCTATCGGGCCGAACTGGCGTTGCAAAAAAGACGCCTGGACGGGAATGGCCCGACCGCATACGGCCGGGCCGTTCCTCGACAGGTGCCTCAGCGGTGGCGGAACCAGTTCATGGCCGGTGTGGCCTTGTTGCCGTAGTCGAACAGGGCACGTTCGCCACCGCGTTGTCGAACCACCACCCCGTGCCGGACCGCCGGGTCCCCGAGGACGTGGCGGTGGGCGGTGTCGACGCCTCCCCCGCGGCCACGGCGGTCAGCCCGGCCCTCACCACCGTCCGTCAGCCGTGGGACCGGATCAGCAACGAGATGGTCCGCGTCCTGCCGGCGCGGATCGGCGGCGAGGAGCCGGCGGCGGTGATCCTGCCGACGGAACTGGTCGGACGCGAGTCGGCGTGACCTCACGGTCGCACGGGTGCGCCGCCCGGCCCAGCGGACGGCGCCGCGCCGCCTGCCCTGCGACCGGTCAGTTTCGAAGAAGCCGACCTCCGCTCCCCCGCCGTAGCGTGGAACCACCGGCGAACGACGCCGGCCCCCTCACCACGGAGGCACCCATGAGCACCGGCCTGAAGACCGTCGTCTACCCCGTCAAGGACCTGGCCCGGGCGAAGTCCCTGTTCAGCGCCCTGCTGGAGACGGAACCGTACGTGGACGAGCCGTACTACGTGGGGTTCCGGGTCGCCGGGCAGGAGATCGGTCTCGACCCCAACGGACACGCCAAGGGGCTGACCGGGGCGGTGCCCTTCTGGCAGGTGTCCGACATCAGGGCCCGGCTCGGGGCGCTGGTGGACGCCGGGGCCGAGGTGCTGCAGGACGTCCAGGACGTCGGCGGCGGCAGGCTGATCGCCTCGGCGAGGGACGCGGACGGCAACCTCGTGGGCATCTTCCAGGACCCCGCCGGCCCGGCCGAGTAACCGGTTCGCCCTCCACCAAGTGCCTGCGCACACACTAGTTGCAGCGTAATTGAACAGGGGCTTTTCTGTTACCGTGCGGGTATGGCAGTGACGACGGCCGGCGCCCGGCTCGAGGACCGGTGGCGGGACATCCTGTCGGTGCACGCACGCACCATGTGCGAGATCGACCGCGCTCTCCATCCCCACGGCCTGGGCGCCAGCGATTTCGAGGTCCTCGACATCCTCGCCGCCGAGACACCCGCCCACGGCGACCAGTGCCGGGTGCAGAACCTCGCCGAGCGCGTCCATCTGAGCCAGAGCGCACTGTCCCGGCTGATCGGACGGCTGGAGAAGGACGGTCTGCTGCGGCGCTCGGTGTGCGAGGAGGACCGGCGCGGAGTCTGGGTCGCCCTGACCGGGAAGGGCCGCGCGCTGCACGCCGAGGTCCTGCCGCTGCAACGCGAGGTCCTCGCCCGCATGCTCACGTCGTAGGGCCCCGGCCTTCGATCGGGGTGCGCCGCGGCCGTCGACGGACCACGATGGGGGTACAGCAGAGGATGCGTCGGCGAACGGCACGGCACAGCCGGGCGAAGACGCTGCGGCCACATGGCCGCCGGGCGCTCGGGTACGCGGTGCGGGTACGAGCACTCGGGCATCCACGACGCACTCGCCCGTCCCGTCGTCCGAAGGGACCCATCATGACCAGCCCCTCCGTCTCCCGCCCCGCTGCGGCGTCCGGCACCTTCTCCCTCGGGGGTGACCTGCCCGTCCACCGGCTCGGCTACGGAGCCATGCAACTGACCGGCCCCGGCGTGTGGGGCGAGCCCGAGAACCCCGACGAAGCCGTGCGTGTGCTGCGGCGCGCGGTGGAACTCGGGGTGAACTTCATCGACACCGCCGACTCCTACGGGCCCTTCGTCAGCGAGCGGTTGATCCACAAGGCGCTCCACCCCTACCCGGACGACCTCGTCATCGCCACCAAGGCCGGTCTCACGCGGTCCGGGCCGGACGACTGGCGTCCGGTGGGCAGGCCCGAATACCTGCGCCAGCAGGCGGAGCTGAGTCTGCGTCACCTCGGTGTGGAACGCCTCGACCTCTTCCAGCTGCACCGTATCGATCCCAAGGTGCCGCTGGCCGAGCAGCTCGGGGAACTGGTGCTGCTGCAACAGGAGGGCAAGGTGCGGCACATCGGCCTGTCCGAGGTCTCCGTCGAGCAGATCGGCCAGGCACGCGAGATCGCGGACATCGTCTCGGTGCAGAACCTGTACAACCTGGCCGACCGCAGCGCCGAGGACGTGCTGGAATACGCGGAGCGCGAGAACCTGGCCTTCATCCCCTGGTTCCCGATGGCCACGGGTGAACTCGCCCGTGCCGGCGGGCCGTTGGACAGCGCTGCCAAGGAGCACGGCGCGAGCCCGGCACAGCTCGCGCTCGCCTGGCTGCTGCGCCGCTCCCCGGTGATGCTTCCCATCCCCGGCACCTCGCGCGTCTCGCACCTGGAGCAGAACGCCGCAGCCGCCGAGATCTCACTCACCGACGAGGAGTTCTCCGCGCTGGCCGGCTCCGTCGGCGCCTGATCCACCCGCGGCCCGCAGCGGGCCGGCGCTCACCCCGCCGCAGGCCGTCGGTCCACCGGGCGGCGCGGCGGGATCGCGGGGCAGTCGAAGTCCCGGGGACCGCTCCACAGTGCCGGTACGGCGTCGCAGCGGCGGCACAGCTCGTAGGCGATCGCCTCGTAGTTGACCCGCCAGCCGTGGAAGTGCGGCCATGCCTCCCGCGCCGTGCGCTCCGCCGTGAAGCCCGTCGCCTCCAGCATCGCCACGGCCGCGTCGAACTCCGTGAACGGGAGGTGGATCGGCGTGTCAGGCGCCGGGTCCGCCTCGAACGGGAAACGCAGCGAGCGGGCGATGTCGCGCAGGGCCGTGAACCCGGCCCGAAGCACCAGGCGGGCCTCCGGTGGGGCGGCGCGCGGCGCGAGGGACAGCTGCATCGCCGCCGCGTCCATGACGGCGAGCATCCCGACCAGCCAGTTCCGGTACGGGCGCGGCGAGCGGAACGAGATCAGTACCGGATAGGTGGAGTGGCTCTCGCCGATGTCGGCGGCCAGCCGCTCCCACGCGCGGTACAGCTCGGGCAGCGCGGTCTCGGTGTCGACGAGCCACTGACGGGCCAGGATCTCCGGGCCCCAGGCGGGCTCGCCGGCCCGGGACTGCAGCAGGGTGACCTCCAGTTCCCGGCGGTTGTAGGCGGCGTACAGGGTGGGCAGGTAGGCGATCTGCAGGGCGATGACCACGGGCCCGGTGGCTGCCGCGACGAAGTCCAGCGCGGACAGCCGCAGCCGCGTGCCGCCGGCGAAGCCGAGCGTGAACAGACTGGAGCCCGCCTCCCGGAAAGCGTTGCTCCAGGTCAGCGGGGACAGGGAGTGCAACAGCAGGCCGTAACCCGCGAGCGCCCCACCGAGCCAGAGGGCGAGCATGCCGATCAGGATCAGCGGGGCGAGCCAGGTCTGCGCCCGGTCGATGTCCTCGTAGCGTCCCCTCGGCGCGGCCAGCCGCAGCAGCCGCCGCAGCGCCCACCACAGGCGGTACACGAGAATGGAGTACAGCCCGCGCGGCACCACCAGGGTGCGCACGATGCTGGAAAGCACGGTCACCAGCACCAGCGCGCCGGCCACGCCGGAGATCCATCTCATGCGGTCATTGTGGACCGCCGCCCTGCCTGCCTGGGCACCGCGGTGCTCCGGGGCGCCGGGGGTGGCCCCCGGCGCCGCCGTGCGGTCAGGCCTACGGCCGCGCCAGCAGGGTGCGGACCCCGTCCGAGTTCAGGGTCAGGCCGTGCGGGGAGGCCGCGTCGATGGTGAGGGTGAGGTCGCTGGTGGGCCACTGGGACGCGAGTGCGCCGAGCGGCACCAGGCGGTAGCGGGAGACGAACGGCAGCAGGTCCGCCATCTCGGTCTCGGAGGTGAACACCGGCACGGTCTGTTCGCCGTCCGGCTGCTCCAGGACGGGCAGCGCGACGGTGTTCGGGTTGTTGGCGTCCTCCTCGCTGGCGTCGTCCGGCACGGGGACGAGCACATCGCTCCCGGCCAGCGTGTCCAGCGCCTCCGCGTCCCCGGCATCCACCGCAAGGGTGTCCAGCGCCGACTGGGCCGCGGTCGGGTGGTGGTTCTTGTCCGGAATGTCCATGGCAAATCCCCAGGTTGTACGGGCGGGCATGCCCTGGAACCAGCGGCTCCGGGCGCACTCCCGCCTCGCGTACCCGTCCCGCGCCCGGCCATGCATGAGGCGCCGGTCAGGTGTCGGCCCGACGCCTCGCGCGGGGCTCATCCGGCCCGTCCGCCGAGCCCCTTCCCGGGTCGTTTGACCGCGTGGCCCACGATCACGGTCTCGGCGCCGTCGACGTCCAGGCCGCCGAGGTCCCGCGTGACGAACCGGTAGAGGCCGTCGAGGTCCCGTGCCCAGATCGCGAGGTGCAGGTTGGACGCGCCGGTGGTGGCGAAGGCGCCGTGCACCGCGGGGTGCCCGGCCAGCGTGCGTCCCACCTCGTGGAGGCGGCCGGGTGCGACCCGCACCATCAGGTTGGCGTCGATGAGAAGCCCGAGCCGCTTCGGATCGACCACGACATGGGTGCGGAGCCGGCCGGCGCCGGTGAGCCGGGCGATGCGGCGCCGGACCGTGGAGTCCGGGTGTCCGGTGCGCGCGGCGACGGCAGCCGCCGGTGCCCTGGCGTCGTCCTCCAGCGCGGCGAGGATGTCACGGTCGACGGCGTCCGGCGGCCCCGCCGTGGCGGCTCCCGGTGGCCGCGGGGGTGTCAGCGCGGCGCGTTCGGCGTCGCTGAGGACGTCGTGCCGCCAGTCCGAGGCCTCCGCGAACACGTGCAGGACCGTGTCCGCCGCGACGGAGGTGACGGCTCGGGTGGCGGGCAGGTCCCGGAAGACCAGGTGGTCCCGGGTGCCGGGGCGGGTCCAGGAGACGGCGAGGATCTCGTCGCCGGACGCCGAGACGTCGATGAACGGGACGTCGGGACGGGCCGCCAGCGCGGCGGTGAGCGCGTCGAGCCTGCTGCCGATCATTCGGATCCGCAGGAACAGCGCGCCCACGGAGTCCGGCCGGGCGGGCAGTGCGATGACCCGGCAGACGCCGTCGGCGAACAGGGTCTGCCAGCGCCGGTGCACGGTGCGCGGGCTCATCGAGAGGACCTCACCCGCCCGCTCGGCGGTGAGCCGGCCGTCGCACTGAAGCGCCGCGATCAGCCGCTGGTCGCGCTCGTCGAGTACGGGATCAGCCGGTTCGAGGGCCATGGACGGCAGTATCGCTCACCCGGGCGCGGTGGAGGGACCCGGGGGGGCCGGCAGTGCGGAGGATCTGCGCAGGGAAGCGACGCACCGACGCAAGGAGCCCGAGATGTCGTACGAGGATCTGCTCGCCCCCATGGCCGCCGCCGTCCAGGAGGTGGGCGCGCTGGTCTCGGCCACTCCCCGCCCGACCCCCGCTGCCTCCCGCGTGGAACTCGCCCGGTCCTTCGAGGCGTTGGAGGAGCCGGCGGTCGCCGTGATGCGGCGGCACCTGGACGTGCTGCGGCCCGGCGCCCCCTGGGCGGAGGAGCTGGACGGCCTCGCCCCGCTGCCCGGCGGCGAGGTGTGGGTGGTCGACTGCGTGGACGGAGCGGTGCAGTTCCTGCAGGACCTGCCGCAGTTCTGCGTGAGCCTGGCGCTGGTCCGGGACGGCGAGCCCGTGGCGGCCGCCCTGCACGCTCCCCTGCTGGGCGAGACCTACCTGGCGTCCCTCGGTGGCGGTGCCACCCGCGACGGGCGGCCGATCGCCGCGTCGGCCAGGACCGACCCGGCAGCCGCCGTCGTGGCCGGCAGCCATCCCCCCTTCATCACCCGGCAGCCGAAGGCGGCAGAGGAGGCCGGACGCTCGCTGGCCGCCCTGCTGCCTCACGTGGGTGCGATCCGCAACCTGGGCCCCACCTCGTGGCAGATCGCCGACACGGCGGCCGGACGCCTCGACGCCTACTGGCAGTTCGGCCGCGACGCCGTGAATCTGCTCCCGGGCGCCCTGGTGGCCCGCGAGGCCGGCGCCCTCGTCACCGACACCGGGGGCCGCCCCTGGACCGCGGAATCCGACAGCTTCCTCGTGGCACCGGCGGGACTCCACCGGCAGTTGGTGGAGATCCTCGGGCACCGGGGCCGATAGGTGCGGGCGGTGGCCCCCGATCGCCGGGGCCACCGCCCATGTGTGCCCGGGATGCCGGGTCAGGCGCCCGCGCGGTCCCTGCGGCGCAGGGTGAGGAAGGTGCCGGTCGCACCGGCAGCGACGAGGGCGCCCACCCCGATGCCCACCGGGACGGACGGGAACGACGAGGCGTTGGTGCTCGCGGCCGTGTTCTGCATCGCCGGGCCGGGGGTGATGCTGGTGGCGACGGCCTTCACGGGGTGGATCGGGCCGACCGACCGCACGGAACCGTCGGCGTTCAGCAGCACCTGCTTGTTGTTGGGGTGCCGGAAGTCGAACATCCTCGCCAGCGAACCGGCGGTGGCGTCGAAGGAGTGGTCACCGATCCGGCCGGTGTGCCAGTTGTCCTCGATGAAGCGGATGATGGAGGACTGGTCGGTCTGCGTGTGGTCGACCTTGTTGACCTTGCTGTACGGGGAGACCACGAGCAGCGGCTGACGGGTGCCGGGGCCGCAGCGGTCCTGGTAGCCGCCCGACGCGGCCGGACCCGCCTGGCAGGCCGGGCTGTCGGTGGCCTTGCCGTTGGAGCCGATCGAGGTGTCCGCGGAGCCGTTGCGCGGCTTGGCGTACGCGTGGTCGTACCAGCCGTCGGAGTCGTCGTAGGCGATGACGACCGCGGTCGACTTCCACTGCGGCGACTTCTGGATCGCGTTGATCTCGTTCACCAGGAAGTGCTGTTCGTCGATCGGGTCCGAGTAGCCGGCGTGACCGTCCTGGTACTCGGCGGCCTTGAGGAAGCTGACCGCCGGCAGCTTGCCCGCCTTCAGGACCGCGTCGAAGTCGGTCAGGTCGTAGTTGTGGTTCGCCTGCCCGTTGTGGCCGATCTCGTCGACGCTCTTCGGCGGCAGGTGGTGCGGGTTGGACGTCGACTTGTAGTACTCGAACGGCGAGTGGTGCGGGCTGTAGTCGACGACCGCGGCACCGCCGACGTTGGTGTGCGTGGTGTCGCACTTGGCGTAGTCGCCCTGCTTGCCGTCCCAGGCGGTGGACGGGCGGAATCCGCCCTGGAACCAACCCCAGGTGAGCTTTTTGGAGTTGAGCACGTCACCGATGTTCCGGCCCTGCATCGCGGCCAGCGCGTTCTTGCTGGTGTGGTCCTTGCCGGAGCAGTCGTCGTAGGCCGGGTCCGGGTCGTTGACGACCGTGCCGACGCCCTGGGCGTCCGGCGACTTGACGGTGTACGCGTCCGGCGTGGTGGTCTGCCTGGGGTTCTCGGTGCCGGTGGCGGGGTCCACGGAGATGACGCCGTGTGTCTGACCGGAGACCAGGTTGAGCGCGCCGGGCGTGGACGGGCCGTAGACCGAGCTGTAGGAGCGGTCGTTGAGGGCGTAGTGCTGGGCGTAGTTCCACAGCCCGGTCACGGTGTTGCCGTCGTAGTAGTCCATCACCAGGCCCGGCTCGCCGAAGAGGGTGCCGGAGCACTTGCCGGAGTCGGTGTTCTGGACGAACTGGTCGTTCTTCCCGCCGTTGTACGCGTACTGCTCGGGCCCGTAGCCGTGGTTCTGGTCGCAGGTCATGGCCTGGGACGGGGTGAGCCGCTTGGGCGCGTACTGGTTGGGGTTCTTCGTCAGCAGCCCGGCGTTCGCCAGGGTGTCGATGTGCTTCGGGGTCTTCTTCGACGCCGTGAACTTCGTGCCGTCGGTGTTGGCGGCCTTCGGATAGGTCGCGAAGTAGTGGTCGAAGGAGATGTTCTCGCCGAACAAAACGACCACGTGCTTGATGGGCGTGGCCGTCGAGGAGTGGGTCCCGTCCGGCACGGCCGCCCAGGCGGGCGCGTTCGCCCCCAGGGCAGTGAGCGCGGCGGCGCCCGCGAGCGCGCCGAGGCTCCTCATGGTTACTCGTCTTCCCCTGCTGGACATGGTGGTTCACCTTCCGGGCCACGAACGTCATTGCGCCATACGGTCAGAGATGCTCTGCTCAACGAACGGCACGATGCTGGAGGCGCGGTGGCGGTCAAGTGAACACCGGGTCAGGGAAGAAAAGGGAAAGCTTGACCGACTGTTGACCCGGCGGCAGGCGCACAGGAGTTCAGGACGGACCCGTCACCAGCCCACACGGTTCAGGACGTCCCGCCCAGCAGTTCCCGTCCGTACCAGTCGTCGCCGTCCCGCACACCGGGCAGCGCGAAGAAGTAGCCCCCACCGAATGGCTTGATGTAGTCGGTGAGGGGTTCGCCCGCGAGGCGGTGCTGCACGGTCTCGAACTGCCGGGCGAGGTCCTGCTGGTAGCAGCAGAACAGCAGCCCCATGTCGAGGTTGCCGTTGCTGTCCATCCCCGCGTCGTAGTTGTAGGCGCGGCGCAGGATCCGCTGGTCGGCCGTGGTCGCGGTGCGCGGGTTGGCCAGGCGTATGTGGGCGTCCAGCGGGATGACGTCGCCCTTGGGGTCACCGGCGTAGTCGGGCGTGTCGTGCTCGGCGTTCCCGTCCAGGGGTGCGCCGGTCCGGCGGGACCGGCCGAACATCCGCTCCTGCTCCGAGAGGGAGACCCGGTCCCAGAACTCCACGAGCATGCGGATCAGCCGGACGACCTGGTAGCTGCCGCCGACGGCCCACTCCGGTTCGCCCGTGCCGCGGCCCACCCACACCAGGCGGTCCATCTCGCGGGCGTCGGCCGGGTCCGGGTTGGCCGTGCCGTCCTTGAAGCCCATCAGGTTGCGTGGTGTGCCCGAGGGGCGGGGCGGGCTGGAGAATCCGTCGAGGCGCCAGCGGACCTGCAGGCCGCCGCGGGTGTGCCGGGCGATGTCACGCAGGGCGTGCAGCACGGTGTCCGTGTCGTCGGCGTGCAGTTGGAGGCTGAGGTCGCCGTGGCACCACTCGGGTCTGAGGTCGTCGTCGGGGAAGGACGGCATCGTCGTGAGCCTGCGCGGGCGGTGACCGGCGAGGCCGAACCGGTCGTCGAACAGGGACGCGCCGACGCCGACGGTCACCGCCAGTGCGCCGGAGGGCAGCCGCTCGCCGAGGATGCCGGAGTCGGCGGGCGGTCCGGTGATCCCGACGGGCGAGGGCGTGCCGCCCGAGGCGAGGAAGCGGGCGCGGGCGGTCAGGGCGCGCAGGAGGTCGACGAGGTCCGCGCGGCTGCGTGCGGTCACGTCGAGGGCGGTGAACACCGTGACCCGGCGCGGGGCGGCGAGCAGCGACTGCTGGTGGGCGCCGTGGAACGGCGCGAGGGGCGCCGTACTCGTGCCGCCGGTGGCGGCCGGGGCCGCCGCGCCGCCCGTCGCGAGTCCGGCCCCCGCGAGGGCGGCGCCGCGCAGGAAGCCGCGCCGTCCGACCCCGTTCACCCCGTTCGTCTCCGCGGACGCGCTCACACCGTCCTCCGCGGGTCGCAGAGGGTCGCCACCGGGGCGAGCCGCTCGACCAGGTCGCCGAGGGCCGCGTCGACCTGCTCGCGCTGCGTGCGGTCCAGGCCGTCGAGCGGCGTCCAGCTGCCGCCGTGGTGGAAGCCGTCCAGGGTGCGCCGGGCGCGGTCCAGCGCCCGGTCGAGGCCGGACAGGTCCGGGTACCGGGTGGCGAGCAGGGGGCGCAGCCGGGAGAGCACGGCGCGGGCGCCGTCGAGATTGGCGCGGGCGGTTGCCAGGTTGCTGCCGCTGCCGTAGTCGGTTCGCCCGGTCAGCTCGAACTGCACGGTGTTCTCCAGGATCTCGTGGGCCCTCAGGCCCAGCTGTGCCGGGTCCATACGGGCCTGGGCCCAGCTGTCGCGCAGCGCCGTGACCGCCTTGACGAGCGCGTCCGCCGGGGCGCGCAGGGCGGCGGTGGTCCGGTCGTGCCACAGGCCGTACTCGATGCGGTGGAAGCCGGTGAAGGACGGGTCGTGGACGCCTTCGGCCAGGCCTGCGTCCGTTGCGTCGATCTGTTTGTCCGCGTCGCCGAAGGCGTCGTAGGCCGCGCCCAGTCGTTCGTACTCCAGATGCGCCGGGAGCCAGGCGGCCCGAGCCCCGGCGAGGTCGCCCCGGTCGACGGCGTCCTTCAGCCGCCCGGTCAGCTGCACGACCTCGTCCAGACCGCTCGCGACCCACTTCTGGTAGTCGATCGCCAGGGGGATCAGGTCGTGCTCGGTGACCGGGGCCGCCGCCGGCCCGGGCTGTCCCGAGGCGATACGGACGGTGGGACCGGTGACCGCGTCGGCGTCGTCCGGCAGGCACACGAAAGCGTAGGAGCCCTTGCCGAGGCGCACGGTCAACGCGCGTGTCGTGCCCGGGGCGAGGCCCTCCATCTCGGCGTGGACGGCCCGGGTGCGGGCGTCCTCGAGATAGACCTCGGCGGGGCCGCTGGAGGTGTTGTGCAGATCGAAGACCTGCAGCCCGGCGACCGGCCGGTTCCAGCCCCGGCCGCAGCCGCTCGGTGACACCTCGACGGTGGTGTGCGGCAGCCCGTCGTCGGCGGCGGCCCGCGCGCGCCGGGCTCCGCCGAAGGTCGTGGCCAGCAGCGCCGCCACCAGGGCCAGGGCGAGAAGGGTTCCGCCCGCGGCCCAGAGTCGGGCCCGCCGTGACGTGAGGTCGGGCACCGGCATATTGCTCCGCGCCTCCCCGGACGACGTGCGAACGTACCGACGCGCCCGGTTGCGGGCGCGATCACCTGATGTTAGGCAGCACCGTACGCCCGAACAGCCCTGCGACAGAGACGGACACCAAGAGTTCGGCCGCGGTTCACCGAGGGCTCGCCGCGGCCGTCGTCAGTCCTGCGGACCGCTTCACCGGGCCTCGGGCCGGCACCCCCCGTACGCTGGTGCCCTCGGGGCATGTCACGGAGGTCTGCGATGCCCCGCAGCATCTGGTCGGGAGCGATCAGCTTCGGACTGGTCACGATTCCGGTCAACGTGGTGCCCGCGACCGAGGACCACAGCATCCGCTTCCACCAGTACCACGTGGAGGACATGGGCCGGGTCCGGGTGCGCAAGTACTGCGAGCTGGAGGGCCGCGAGGTCCCGCCCGAGGAGATCGGCAAGGGCTACGAGCTGTCCCGGGACCGGGTCGTGCCGGTGCTCGACGAGGAGCTGCGTGAACTGCCGTTGCCGACGGCGAAGGCCATCGAGATCACCGCGTTCGTACCGGCCGGGTCGATCGACCCCCTGCGCATCGGAGAGGGCTACTACCTGCAGGCGTCCGGCGCGGTCGCCGCGAAACCGTACGCGCTGCTGCGCAAGGCGCTCGAGCGCACGTCGAAGGCCGCGGTGGCGAAGTTCGCCTGGCACGGCCGGGAGAGGCTCGGGCTGCTGAGGGTGCGGGACGAGGCGATCGTGCTGCACGCGATGCACTGGCCCGACGAGATCCGCGACCCGGGGGAGCTGGCTCCGCAGCCGGTCCGGCTCTCCGACGACGAGATCACCGAAGCAGAACACCTGATCGATCGCATGACCCGGGAGGACCTCGAGGGGCCCGACTTCGTCGACCACTACACCGAAGCGCTCGAGCAGGTGATCGAGGCCCGACGTGAGGGGCAGGAGCCGCCCGAGATGCCGGAGCCGGAGGCAGGGCCCGGCAAGGTGCTGGACCTGATGACCGCGCTCCAGGCGTCCGTGGCCCAGGCGAAGGCCTCCCGCGGCGAGGAGACGGACGCCGAGGCGGAGGTCCACGAGCTGCCGAAGAAGAAGGCCACCGCCGGCCGGGCGGCGAAGAAGGAACCGGCCGAGAGGACCACGGCGAAGAAAGCCGCCGCGAAGAAGACCACGAAGAAGACCGCGGCGAAGGCCGGGACGAAGACCGCGGCGCGGACCGCCGGGCAGGAGGCCGCTCAGAAGGAGACCCCGCAGAAGAAGGCCGCGGCGAAGGGGGCCACGGCGAAGAAGGCCGCGGCGAAGGGGACCGCGGAGAAGAGGACGGCCCGTCGGCCGCGCAGCGCCTGAGCACGAGCGCGGCCGACGGGGACAGCGCACGTCCGGGTCGTCCACGGCGCCGACCTGGGGGAAGCTGGAACTGCGGCCACTCGTTCATCCAGGGGCACACCATGGCGTTCCACGCGACATCCAAGCGGCACCCTCCGCACCCGCCCGCGCATCTGCTCTCCCCCGCCGACCTGGCGACGGAGAACGAGCGGCTGCACGAGGAGAACGCGCAGCTGCGGCAGGCGGTGGCCTCCCATGCCACCATCGACCAGGCGATGGGCGCCGTGGCCGTGCTGGGGCGGATCGCGCCGGAGGAGGCATGGTGCGTGCTGCGCGACGTCTCCCAGCACACGAACACCAAGCTGCGGGTCGTCGCCGAGCACATCCTGAGGTTCGCGCAGGGCGACACCCTGCCCGACCCCGAGCTGGACCAGCTGCGGCAGGCGCTCGGCCGGTACGAGATCCGCTCCCGCGCCGACCGGACCGGCCGGTGAACCGGTCCCCGGTCAGTCCTTCTCGCCGCGCCCCGTGAGCGCGTCACGGATACGGTCCACTAGGCCGGCGCCGGGCGCGAGCAGCTTGTTGGCCGGCGGCTTGTCCGGGGCGGCGGGGTGCGGGCGGGTCGGTGCCGTCCGCTTCGCCCGCCGGACCTTGTCGCCCAGTTCGTCGAGGGCTTCGGCGGAAGCCGTCTCGCCCAGCCTGGGGAAGAGGTTTCCCTCCTCGTCGGCCACATGGGACCGGATCTCGGTCATGAGCATCCCGATGAGCCGGTCGAACTCCGGGTCGTCTGCCTCGTGGCGTTCCAGGTCCTTCATGATCTGTTCGGCCTTGGAGTGGTCCTCGATCTCCTTGTCGGCCACCGCGTCCCCGTCGGGCAGGTACTGGCGGACGGCCGGGTAGAGGTAGGCCTCCTCGGCCACCGAGTGACGCACGAGCTCCATGACGGCCTGGTCGGCGTACACCTTGCGGTCCTTGTCGCCGGGCGGCAGCGCCTCGATGCGGCCGAAGAGCTCCTCCACTTCCCGATGGTCCGTCACCAGCTCGTTGATGACGTTCCCTCCATGACCCATGTCCAACGCCTCCTTGTGCATCCGGCTGGATACGGCGACCCCACGAGGGCTCGCCCGGCACACCGGGTGCCCCCGTCGACGGGCGGATAACCGGGTGTCGCCGTCGGGCCGGCGTTCGGCCATGGTCCAGCGGGAGTTGCTGTAGGGCGGAGTTCTGAGGGTGCCTGCCGACAGGGCGACGCCACCGCCGGTGTCCGCCGACGGTGGCGTCGCCCGTCTGCCGGTGCCCAGTGCGAGGGCGTGCTCACGTGCCTCGGCCGGACGATCCGGAGATCGCGTCCTTCACCCGGTCGACCATGGACGCGAAGGGGCCGGTCAGCGACTGGGCCGCGGGCGATCCCGCAGCCGTGGGATGCGGATGGGTCGGTGCGACCTTCTCGACCATCTGGAACCTGGTCCCGAGCTTCTTGAGCTGCTCCTCGTCGCAACCGCTGCGGACCGCGGGGAACTCCTCCTGCTCCTCGTGCTCGGCGTGGTCGATGACGGACTTCTCGAAAGCGGCGAACTTCGCGTCGAACTCGGCGCTGGCGACGTCCATCTTCTCCAGCTCGGCGAGGACCTTGTTGGCTTCCTCCTCCTCGTGGTTGCGGGCGTCGGCCTCGGCTTCACCGGCCGTCTTCTTCGCGGTGGGGCGCAGAATCAGCTCCTCGGCGGTCTCGTGCACCGCCAGCAGCGCCCTCAGCTCGTCGAAGGTCTGCTTCTTCTGTTCGCCCCGCGCGCTCTTCACGCCGTCGAACAGGTCTCGGATACGTGCGTGCTGCTCCAGCAGGACGCGGACCACGTCGCCTTCCGGAAGCCTCGCCGCTTCCCTGCGTTCCATCGTCGCGTTGCTCACGGCACTGCCCTCCTCTGAGCGTCGTTCACTGGGCGGGTAACCCCATCTCACCCGGGACAAACGGGATGAAAGGTGCATGGGTCGCGTCACGGGGCATCTTCCCGCTCGCCGCCTTCACGCCGCCCCGTGACGCGGAACGGCTGCCGTTGCGACGCGCCTCTTGACCCGCGGCGCCCGGGGAAGATCGTGCCACCCGGGGCGAACCGGCACACGGGAGGCGCCATCGCCGGCACATCGGCACCACCGCGGAAGCCGGGAGTGGAGATCCGCCGCATCGAGTACGCCCCCTCGACGAGCACCACGGCAAGCTGGGGCACCTCGGGCCCCTGTGGTTCACGGCCGTCAGGCCACCGACCGAGGCGGAGGCCACGGAACCGGAACGAGCCGCCCAGGAGCACAGGGAGCCGTGGAGCAGTCACACGGCGGTCACGACGAGCGCGGCCTGGTCGTCGAGGGAGGTGCCGTGCGTGAAGGCCGCGACGGCGGTGGTGACGGAGTCCAGCAGGGCGGTGGCGGTGGACGGAACCCTGGTCAGCGTGTCGGCCAGCCGCTCCTCACCGAACAGCTCGCCGTCCGGGGACCGCGCTTCGGTGATGCCGTCCGTGACGAGGATCAGACCGTCGCCCGGGTGCAGGTCGACACGTACGGGTGATCCCACCCCGTCCCAGCCGAGGCCGAGCAGCAGGCCGGGAGGCACGAGTCGCTCGACGGCACCGTCGGCGCGGCGCACGAGCGGTGGCACGTGGCCGGCGCGCATCAGGGTCACCGCCTGTCCGGTGGTGGTGTGCCGCAGCTCGCCGTAGACGAGCGAAACGAAGAGGTCCTGGCCCGCGGTGTGCTCGGCCAGGGCGTCGTTGATCGCGGCGACCACGGCCATGGGGTCGCGCAGCAGCCGGGCGACCGCACGTGCCGTGTGCCGCACCATACCCGTCGTGGTGGCGGCCACCGCTCCGTGACCGCACACATCGCCGATCATGACGGCCCAGCGGTCGTCGGGCAGGGGGAAGACGTCGTAGAAGTCACCGCCCACGTCGAGCCCCTCACCGGCCGGATGGTAGGAGGCCGCCAGGTCCGCCCCCGGCACCTGGGGCAGCTTCGGCGGCAGCAGTCCGGCCTGGAGGTCATGGGCGAGCCGGACCCGGTAGGTGAACTGGCGGGCGTTGTCCGCGCTCAGGGCCGCGCGGCCGGCGAGCTCCCCGGCCAGCGCGACGACGTGGCCGTCCCAGTCCCGGTCGAGGGTCAGCAGCGCCAGGGCGCCGAAGGTGCTTCCGCGGGCCGTGAGCGGGACGCACAGATAACCGGCGCCGCCTCCGCCGGACTCCGCGCCCGGGCGGAGGTCGAGGGACCCGGTCTCCGTGGTGCCGGAGGCCAGCACGCGGGCGACCACACGGTCCACCACCTCGCACCACTCCGGCGCCACGAGCAGCTCCTCCTCCGCCGGGGTCGCGGCCGCGGAGGCGATCCGGCTGCGGTGGCCGCCGTCGGCCACATAGACGGCGCACAGCTGCGCCAGGCCCGGGACCGTCAGCTGGGCCAGACGCCGCAGGCTGTTCGTGTAGTGCTGCTCGCGCGCGATGGCGGTGCTCGCGTCCAGCACGAAGGCCAGGTCCTCACGGGCCGAACGCTCACGCTCCCGCGCCGCACGGCCCGCCGCCACGGTCTGGTGCCGCTCGATGGCGAGCGCCGCGATGCGTGTGAAGGCGGCGCCGAGCGCCCGGTCCTTCGGTTCCGGGGTCTTCGGCGCGCGATGGTACATGGCGAACGTGCCCAGCAACCGGTCGTCCGTGCTCAGGATCGGGGTGGACCAGCAGGCCCCGACCCCGGCCCGCTTCGCCAGCCTCCGGTACTCCGCCGCCCACAGCGGATCGGTGGCGATGTCGGCGCAGATCACCGGCGTTCGCCGGTGCGCGGCCGTGCCGCAGGCGCCCTGGCCCTCGCCGATCAGAACCCCGTCGACCTCCTCGTTGTAGAAGTCGGGCAGGCTCGGTCCGGTGCCGTGCCGAAGCCGCCGGCCGTCGGAGTCGACGAGCAGCACCGAGACGAGCGTTCCCGGCGCGAGGTCCTCGATGGCCCTGGCCATGCCGGTGAGGATCTCCGGCAGCGGTGCCTCGCGGGCGATCTGCTCGAGCAGGGCCCGCTGCTCCGCCGCCAGCAGCTGCGTGTCACGGTAGGCGGTGGTGTCCATGGCGACCACCACGACCCCGTCGATCGCGCCCTGGGCGTCCCGTCGGGGCTCGTAGGTGAGGTCGAAGATCCTCTCCTGTTCCGCCCCGGGCTTCCCGAGGACCAGCCGTTTGTCGCGGGTGCGGTGGGGGACGCCGGTGCGGTACACCTCCCGGATGCGGGCGATCACCCCCTGCACGGCCGGATCAGGCATCAGCTCGACGATCGGCACGCCGGTCCGCCGCCGGCCGCCGCAGACGACGTCGAAGAACGCCGGGTTCGCGGTCTCCACGATGTGCCCGGGACCGCCCAGGGAAGCGAAGATCACCGGGGCCGCTCCGAACAGGTCCGGGTCCGGCGGCCACGGGGGGCAGAGCGTGGTCGCACCGGATGGCCCCGGGACATCGGGCCTCATGGACATGGACCAGGCCCCCTTTCCGCCCGCTCACTCCCAAACAATTTATACCGATTATTAGCCGAATTTCGCCTTTGTGGGAATTTCTGGAAAATTCGGAGAGGCGGACGCGGTGCCGGCAAACGGACGACGCCCGGGCCGACCGCGTGGGCCTGCCCGGGCGTCGTGATCGCGAGAATCAGACGAGGTCGAACCGGTCGAGGTTCATGACCTTGTCCCACGCCGCGACGAAGTCCGTCACGAACTTCTCCTTGGCGTCGTCGCTCGCGTAGACCTCTGCGAGCGCACGCAGCTCCGAGTTCGACCCGAAGACGAGGTCGGCGCGGCTGCCTGCCCACTTGAGCTCGCCCGTGGCGGCGTCACGGCCCTCGAACGTGGTCTGGTCCTCGGTGGTCGCCGACCACGTCGTGCCCAGGTCGAGCAGGTTGACGAAGAAGTCGTTCGTCAGCGAGCCGGGCGTCTTGGTGAGGACACCGAGCTGCGTCCCCTGGTGGTTGGCGCCCAGGACGCGCAGACCGCCGACCAGGACCGTCATCTCGGGGGCGCTCAGGGTGAGCAGGTTCGCCCGGTCGAGCAGCAGGTACTCGGCCGGCAGGCGGTTGCCCTTGCCCAGGTAGTTGCGGAAGCCGTCCGCGATCGGCTCCAGCGCCTCGAAGGACTCCGCGTCGGTGTGCTCCTCGGTCGCGTCGACGCGCCCCGGGGTGAAGGGCACCTCGACCTGGAACCCGGCCTCCTTCGCGGCCTTCTCCACGGCCGCGGCGCCGCCGAGGACGATCAGGTCGGCCAGGGAGACCTTCTTGGCGCCGGAGGAGGCGTTGAACTCCTGCTGGACGCCCTCGAGGGTGCGCAGCACCAGCGCCAGCTGGTCGGGCTCGTTGACCTCCCAGCCCCGCTGCGGCTCGAGGCGGATGCGGGCGCCGTTGGCACCGCCGCGCTTGTCGCTGCCGCGGAAGGTGGACGCCGACGCCCACGCGGTGGCGACCAGCTGGGACACGGTGAGGCCCGAGTCGAGCAGCTTGGCCTTCAGGGCCGCGATGTCGGCGTCGTCGATCAGCTCGCCCTCGCGCTCCGGCAGCGGGTCCTGCCACAGCAGGGTCTCCTCCGGGACCTCGGGGCCGAGGTACAGCGACTTCGGGCCCATGTCGCGGTGGGTCAGCTTGTACCAGGCCCTGGCGAACGCGTCCGCGAACTCCTCGGGGTTCTCGTAGAAGCGGCGGGAGATCGGCTCGTAGATCGGGTCGAAACGCAGCGACAGGTCGGTGGTGAGCATCCTCGGCCGGTGCTTCTTCGACGAGTCGTGCGCGTCGGGGATGATCTCCGGGGCGTCCTTGGCCACCCACTGGTGGGCGCCCGCCGGGCTCTGTTCGAGCTCGTACTCGTACTCGAAGAGGTTCTTGAAGAACCCGTTGCTCCACTGGGTCGGGGTCGCGGTCCAGGTGACCTCCAGGCCGGAGGTGATGGCGTCCCCGCCCTTGCCGGTACCGTAGGTGCTCTTCCAGCCCAGGCCCTGCTGCTCCATCGTGGCGGCCTCGGGGTCGGCGCCCACGTGGTCCGCCGGGCCCGCGCCGTGCGTCTTGCCGAAGGTGTGGCCACCGGCGATCAGCGCGACGGTCTCCTCGTCGTTCATCGCCATACGGCGGAACGTCTCACGGATGTCGCGGGCCGCGGCGATCGGGTCCGGGTTGCCGTTGGGGCCCTCCGGGTTGACGTAGATCAGGCCCATCTGGACAGCGCCGAGCGGGTTCTCCAGCTCGCGGTCGCCGGTGTAGCGCCGGTCGTCGAGCCAGGTGGTCTCGGGGCCCCAGTAGACGTCCTCCTCCGGCTCCCAGACGTCCTCGCGGCCGCCGCCGAAGCCGAAGGGCTCGAAGCCCATCTGCTCCAGCGCGACGTTGCCCGTGAGGATCATCAGGTCGGCCCAGGAGATGCTCTGGCCGTACTTCTTCTTCACCGGCCACAGCAGGCGGCGGGCCTTGTCGAGGTTGCCGTTGTCGGGCCAGCTGTTGAGCGGGGCGAAGCGCTGCTGCCCGGCACCGGCGCCGCCGCGGCCGTCGCTGATGCGGTAGGTGCCCGCGCTGTGCCACGCCATACGGACCATCAGCGGGCCGTAGTCGCCGAAGTCGGCGGGCCACCAGTCCTGCGAGCTGGTCAGCACCTCGGCGATGTCCCGTTTCACGGCCGCCAGGTCCAGGGACTCGAATGCCTCGGCGTAGTCGAACTCCTCACCGAGGGGATTGGCCACGGCGGGGTTCTTGGCAAGGATCTTCAGATTGAGCCGCTCCGGCCACCACTGGCGGTTGCCGCCGCCCTGCGTCGGGTGCAGGGCGCGTCCGTGCGCGACGGGGCAGCCGCCCGAGCCCTCCGTCTTCGGGTCTGTGACGACTGCGTCGTGATTCTCAGTCATGGCAATCCTTCCGGATGAGAGCGGATCAAGGTGCTCGGGGACTCGGGAACTCAGGAACTGCGAGCGGTGGAACAGGCGGAACACACGCCCCAGTAGAGGACCTCGGCCTCGTCGATCGAGAAGCCGTGGTCGTCGGACGCGGTCAGGCAGGGCGCGTCGCCGACCGCGCAGTCGACGTCGGCGACGGCGCCGCACGACCGGCACACGACGTGGTGGTGGTTGTCGCCTACGCGTCCCTCGAACCGGGCGGGGCTGCCCGCCGGTTCGATACGGCGTATGAGCCCTGCCGTGGTGAGCGCGTGGAGGGCCTCGTACACGGCTTGAAGCGAGATGTGCCCGACGCGGTCGCGCACTCCGGAGGCGATCGCCTCGACGCCCAGGTGGTCACCTTCGCGGACGGTCTCGAGCAGCGCGACGCGGGCCGCCGTCACCCGCAGGCCGGCACCGCGCAGCTCCTCGGCGGGGGTCGGTGTCTGGGATGCGGTCATGGCGCCAAACCTACCCCCACAAACACGAAGAGTTCAAGAAAACGAGCAAACCAAGTTTTGTGCGTCGCGGGGCCTGAAGCGAACATGCCACAAAGTGATCGCTCCCCGCCCCTGGCCCCGGCGACGCGGCGGACGGTATACAGGCCCCGGCGAACGTGCGCCGGCCGCCGCCGAGGCGGGCTCCGCGCGCCGTTCCGGCCTCACGGGGAGGACCTCCATGGCGCACGCCGGGCTTTCCACGGCGCACGGCACGCACGCTGCCACCGGGGCGGGACGCGGAGGGGCGAGACGTCGCCGATGGCCGCTCGCCGTGGGCGCGGCCCTCGGCGGTTGCGCCCTCCTCGCCACCCCGGCAGCACCTGCCGCGGCACACGGCGCGGGACCCGGCCGCGACACGCAGTACGTGGCACTCGGGGACTCCTACACCTCCGGCCCCGCCATCCCCCGGCAGGTGGACGCCGGCTGCGCCCGCTCGGACCACAACTACCCCTCGCTCGTGGCGGTGGAGCGGGAGGTGAGGACGTTCGAGGACGTCAGCTGCAGCGGAGCGACGACCGAGAACATGTGGAAGGCACAGGGCACCAACGCGCCCCAACTCAACGCCGTGCGGCGCGACACCGACCTGGTGACGGTCCAGATCGGCGGCAACGACATCGGTTTCGGCTCCATCATCGCCACCTGCGCCCGCCTGGGCTCCCAGGATCCGACGGGAGATCCGTGCCGTCGCTCCTACACCTCTTCCGGGATCGACCGGTTGACGCTCGCCGTCGTGCAGACGGCGCCGAAGGTGGACCGTGTCCTGCGCGCCGTGCACGCCAGGGCACCGCACGCCCGGGTGCTCGTCGTCGGCTACCCCGACCTCCTGCCCGACGACGGCAGCGGCTGCTACCCCTCCGTCCCCTTCGCCTCGCAGGACTTCCCGTATCTGAGGGACAGCGAGAAGCGACTGAATCTGATGCTCCGCCTGGTGGCCGAATGGAATCGGGCGGAGTACGTCGACACGTACGGGCCCACGCGCGGCCACGACATGTGCAAGGCCCCGGCGGACCGCTGGATCGAGCCGTTGCAGCCGGCCTCCCCCGCGGCCCCCGCACACCCCAACGCCCAAGGCGAGCAGGCCATGGCGCGGGCCCTGCTCGAGCGCTTGAGCGAGGGACGCCGACACCACTGAGCGGAAGACGCCCTTCGTCCCGCGATTGAAGCGAATCCGGACACACGACAGAAGGGGATCGTCCGTGCCCGTGTGACGTTCCCAACCGCCCCCGAATGAAACCTGGCAAACGGGCAACGTTCCCCTTCATGCCCGTTCGCACTCCCCCGGTAGATGACACGACGGCGGCGCCCCAAACGGCGACCGCCGCCACCGAGCCCGGCACAAAGGTCCCTCCCTCCGCTCCGGCGCCCTCGCTGCCGTCCCTCACCGGCCTGCGCTGGATGGCCGCGCTGCTGGTCTTCGGACTGCACGTGCGCAACTTCGGCTATTTCGGGGGCGCCGGCGGTCGTGTCATGACGTGGGCGTTCGATGCCGGCGGCACGGGGGTGTCGTTCTTCTTCATCCTGTCCGGCTTCGTTCTGATGTGGACGGCGCGGCCGAAGGACCGCACGCTCTCCTTCTGGCGGCGGCGCATCGCGCGCATCTTTCCGGTTCATCTGGTCACCGCCGCGATCGCACTGCTCATGGTCTACACACCGCCGCATCTGGCGAAACCGACGGCGGCCGAGGGAGTGGCCAACGTGCTGCTGGTCCACTCCTGGCGGCAGTCCTGGTGGCAGACTCTGAACCCGGTGAGCTGGTCGCTGGCCTGCGAGGCCTTCTTCTACGCCGCCTTCCCGCTGATGGCGGTCGTCCTGCGCCGTCTCGGCGCGCGGGCGTCGGCGGCACTGGCCGGGGCATCCGTACTGGCGGTTCTGGTGCTCGCCCGGGCGGACGCCCATGACTGGCTGAACCAGTCGCTCTACTCCTTCCCCGCCGCCCGCCTGCCCGAGTTCGTCCTCGGCGCGGCCACCGCCCGGCTGGTGCTGCTCGAACGGTGGCGCGGTCCCGGCCTGGAGGCCTCACTCGCCCTGGCGATCATCGGCTACTTCCTGGTCCCGCAGATCACCGACGGCGGGTACCCGGCCACCGCCTGCACCCTCGTCGGGTTCGCGCTGCTCATCCCGGCGGCCGCCGTCGCCGACCTGCGTGGTCTGCCCTCGCTGTGGCGGCACCGGCGGCTGGTGCGCCTGGGGGAACTGTCGTTCGCGTTCTACATGATCCATCTTCTGGTGCTGCGGGCCGGCACCAGCCTGCTCGGCAGCTCCCCCCGCTTCGGCCTGCCGACGGCCCTGAGCACCACCGCTCTCGCCTTCAGCGTGTCCCTCGGCCTGTCCTGGGTGCTGTACGAGGCGGTGGAATGCCCGGCGCGACGGCTGCTGCTCCGCGGCCGCCGCTCCTCCCGCACGCAACCGGCCCCGAAGGCCGCCCGGCCGGATCCCGCCGCGCCCGCCCGCGAGGCTCCCGCCACGGCAGCCGACTGACGGCTGCCTCCGCACCACAAGGCACACACGAACGGGGCGGCGTACGCCGACAGGGTGTCGGTGTACGCCGCCCTCGGGTGGGACCGGTCGCGGGAGGTCGCCCGTGTCGTCACGGCGGCTATTTCGGGTCGCGGTCGAACTTCGAGGTCGACCAGAGCCGGCCGAGCACCGCCAGGCCCAGGCACCAGGCGACGGCGAGCCACCCGTTGTTGCCGATGCGGGTGCCGAGCAGCAGGCCGCGCAGGGTCTCGATGGCCGGGGTGAACGGCTGGTACTCGGCGATCGGCTGGAACCAGCCCGGCATCGCGTCGATGGGGACGAATGCGCTGGAGAGGAGCGGCAGCAGGATCAGGGGCATCGCGTTGTTGCCGGCGGCCTCGGCGTTCGGGCTGACCAGGCCCATGCCGACCGCGATCCAGGTGAGCGCCGTCGCGAAGAGCACGAGCAGTCCGAACGCCGCGAGCCACTCCAGGACGGTGGCATCGGTGGAGCGGAAGCCGATGGCCACGGCGACGGCGCCGACGAGGACCACGCTGACGACCGACTGCAGCACACTGCCGATGACGTGTCCGATGATCACGGAGCCGCGGTGGATCGCCATCGTGCGGAAGCGGGCGATGATGCCCTCGGTCATGTCGTTCGAGACGGAGACCGCTGTGCCGACCACGGTGCTGCCGATGGTCATCAGCAGGAGGCCCGGGACGATGTAGGCGATGTACGTGGAGCGGTCCGGACCGCCGCCGCCGATGCCCGCGCTCATGGTGTCGCCGAAGATGTAGACGAAGAGCAGCAGCAGCATGATCGGGGTGAGCAGCAGGTTCAGGGTGAGGGACGGGTAGCGCCGGGCGTGCAGGAGGTTGCGGCGCAGCATCGTGGCGCAGTCGCGTACGGCCGGGGAGATCCGGGTCGTGCGGGCGGGAGCCAGGGGGGTGCTCATCGGACGGTCTCCTCGGACTGGTCGGTGACGCCGGTGCCGCCGGTCAGGGCGAAGAAGACGTCGTCGAGGTCGGGGGTGTGCACGGTCAGTTCGTCGGCCTCGATACCGGCCGAGTCCAGCCAGTCGAGGATCGAGCGCAGCTCGCGCTGGCTGCCGTCGCTGGGGATCTGAAGGGCGAGGGATTCGTCGTCCCGGGTGGCCTCGCTCAGGGCGGAGGCGGCGTGCTGGTACGCGAGCGGGTCGGTGAAGCGGAGTCGGACGTGTCCGCCGGGGATCAGCCGCTTCAGTTCCTCGACGGTGCCCTGGGCGGCGATCCTGCCGTCGTTGAGCACGGCGATGCGGTCGGCGAGTTCGTCGGCCTCCTCCAGGTACTGGGTGGTGAGCAAGACGGTGACGCCGCCCGTGACGAGCTCGCGGATGATCTGCCACGTGGTGTGCCGGGAACGCGGATCGAGGCCGGTGGTCGGCTCGTCGAGGAAGATGATCCGCGGATTGCCCACCAGCGTCATGGCGATGTCGAGGCGGCGCTTCATGCCGCCGGAGTAGCTCTGGGCGGGCCTCTTCGCGGCCTCGGTGAGGTCGAACCGTTCCAGCAACTCGGCGGTGATCTGCCGTCCCTCGCGCCTGGAGAGGTGGTGCAGGTCGGCCATGAGCAGCATGTTCTCCTCGCCGGTGATCAGGCCGTCGACGGCGGAGAACTGCCCGGTGACCCCGATCGCGGCGCGCACGGCCTGCGGGTCGGTGGCGACGTCGTGGCCGCCGACGCGGATCCGGCCACTGGTGGGGTCCGGGGAGACGAGGGTGGAGAGGACCTTGACGGTGGTGGTCTTGCCGGCGCCGTTCGGGCCGAGCAGGGAGAAGATCGTCCCTTCCGGGACGGCCAGGTCGACACCGTCGAGGACGGTCTTGTCGCCGTAGGACTTGCGCAGCGCGTTCGCCGCGATGGCCAGGTCGCTCATGCGAGGTGCCTCCTGTTGCCGGCTATGACTGACTGCGGATTCACAGGCTGCGGACGCTGATGTCGCCGTGGGCGGTGGTGGCGCGGATGTCGAGTTCGGCGGCGCCGTCGTTCCTGAGGGCGCTGCTGATGCGGCCGCGGCCGGTGCCGGCGTCCAGGGAGGCGGAGACTCCGCGGGTGACACCGGCCGAGATGTCGCCGGACTCGGTGCGCAGTACGACCGTGCCGCGCCCGGCCTCGGCGATCCGGATGTCGCCCCTCGCCGTGCTGATCTCCGCGCAGCCGCCCAGCCGGCCGACCTCGACGTCGCCGTCGACCGCGGTGAGGCGGACACTCGCGGGCTCGTCGATCTTGATCTGGCGGTAGGCGCCGTTGAAGGCGACGTCACCGAGGCGTCCGACGCCGCGGAGCTCCGAGCCGGCCGAGTCGGCCTCGATGCGGGAGCCGGCGGGCAGCCGGACGGTCACCTCTACTGCTCCGGAGGGGCCGAAGAGCCGGCTCGTCGCCTCCGGAGCCTCGATCCGCAGGACGCCGTCGCCGTAGGCGACCTCGACCCGCTCCGCCGCCTTCACGTCGCGGTCCCTGGAGGCGTCCGCGGGCAGGACCTCGACCGTGGTGTCGGCCCGGTCGGCGGCCATGAGCCGGACGCGTCCCGCGGGGAGGGCGAGGACGGCGGAGACCGGGGCGGGGGTGTCGAACTTCTGCATCATGCCCTCCTGTCGGTCCTTCGTTTCTGACAGCGAAAACGCTACGTTGCATTTACCGATGCAGCAATAGCGTCGTTGCGTCTCGCTTCCATATCCGCAGATGAAATCCTGAATATCAGTGCAATGACTCTGCAAGATAATGCAACGACCACGTCCGAATCGTTGCAATGTCTTGAAAGTGAACGCTATGGTCGACACACCACACACCCCGAAGGAGGCCGCGATGCCGGGCGGCAGGCTCACTCAGCAGGAGCGCCAGCAGATCGGGCTGGGGCTGGCCGACGGGCTCGCCTACGCGGAGATCGCCAGACGTCTCGACCGCCCGACGTCCACCATCACCCGCGAGGTCATGCGCAACGGCGGCCCCACCGCCTACCGGGCCGACCTGGCCCATCGCGCCACCGAACGCCGCGCCCACCGTCGCAGACAGGCCGCGCCCCGCGGGGCGGCGGCGCCCCCGCAGGCCTACGGACGCGATCCTGAGGCCGTACGCGCGTACGAGGAGACGCTCACCACCGTCTTCATGCAGTCGGGCACGCCCCAGATGATGGCGAGGGTGATGGCCTGCCTCACCATCAGCGACACGGGCAGCCTCACCGCCTCCGAGCTCGTGCAGCGCCTCCAGGTGAGCCCGGCGTCCGTCTCCAAGGCCATCGCGTTCCTCGAGAGCCAGGACCTCGTCCGCCGGGAACGCGACGAAGGCCGCCGTGAGCGCTACGTCGTCGACGACGAGGTCATGTACCAGGCGATGATGGCCAGCGCCCGGTCCACCGCCCAGGTGGCCGAAACCGCTCGGCAGGGCGTCGGCGTCCTCGGCCCCGGCACCCCGGCCGGCGCCCGCCTCGAGAACACCGCCCGCTTCCTCGACTTCGTCGCCGAGAGCCTCGCCCGCGCGGCGGACCAGGCCCGCGAGATCCTCCACACGAAAGCCGAAACGACCTCAGGCGGGGCTGCCGAGCAAAGTCCGGATCACTGACGGACAGCCCTCTTGACGGCTGCGGGCGTCGGTCAGTGCGAGCGGCGGCGGGGAGGCGAAGAAGAGGACTCCGCCGGAGGCTGAACGTCGTAGACGAGCAGTCCGTCGTCACGCAGCCGCACTCCCTGGCTGAGGGAGTGCGGGACGAGCCGGCCGTCGTGCATCAGATGCAGAACGGGCCGTCCGCGCGCAAGGACCACGAAGTCGGCGATGACGCGACGGTGGCAGCGCCACCAGACGGCTTCCCCGCACATCACGGCCGTCCGGCGCTGCCCGGCTCCCTCCAGGAGCAGCGTGATCGCGTCGACGAACTCGACCGTCCGGGTGTGTCCGGCGTATCCGCGGAACGACTCGTTGCGCCACACGGTGTCCGGTGAATCCGGCGGTGCCTTGCGGAATCCGCCCAGTCGCGGCTCCCAGCGGTAGGCGATCCCGCTCTCGGGCAGCCACTGCCGCAGCCGCTCCCTGCCGACGTCCGGGTTTCGGCGGCTTCCGGGCGCGGTCCTGACATCGACCACGGCGGCGATCCCGGCCGCGCGCAACAGTTCCGAGAGCCGGTCGCGGTCCGCCGTACCGTGTCCGAAAGTGATGAGCGCCTCCTGGGTCATACGTCCAGGATGGTCCGAACGCCCGGCACCGCAGCGAGCCGGCGCGACGGCCGGCCCCCGCCGTAGGTCTGCCCCGGCGCTCCGGGTTCACCGTGTCAGCACACTGATGCCCAGCGCGATCAGGCCGACGACCTTCAGGATCTCCAGGGCCACGTAGTACAGGTGCGCCCGGGAGCGGGGCGCGTCCTCTCCGGTCTCTCCGGCCAGCACGCGATCGGACCGCCGGTTGAGAAGCGGCCGGACCCAGCAGAGCTGCACCACCAGCAGCGCCACCACGCACGCGGCGAGCGCGACAACACCGGTCGGCGGGCCTGCGGCCGCCAACGCAGCGATCACGACCACGGCCCACACGGCCTCGGCGAGGTTCAACGCGCGGAAGACCAGGCGGCCGATGCCGAGTCCGACGGCGATCGTCACTCCGGGGGCACGGAACTTCAGCGGCGCCTCCAGGAAGGAGATCGCCAGGACCATGCCGAGCCACACGAAGACCACCGCGGACGCGATCGCGGCCCCTGTCTGATTCATGAAGGTCTCCTTCGCCCTGGGTGAGAAGCGCGGTCCGCGCGGTACGGAGCTACGCGGTGCCTGCGTGTCCCAGGCGCGCCAGGCAGGCGCCGGGTTCGGCGAACGGCTCCAGTGCGGTGGTGGTGACCCGGGTGGCCCAGTGCGCGAGCGCGCCCTGCATCAGCCCGAGGTGCAGCGGGCAGACGACGGCCCCGTACTCCTCGGCCAACTCCAGGAACGGGCAGTGCCGCAACCGGATCGTCTCCGGCACCGGGGCGCCCTGCTCGGGTTCCGGAGCGAAGCCGAGGTCGGCCAGCAGGTCGGTGAGCCGGGACGCGGCCTCCTCGTCCGTCAGCCGTCGGAACGGAGGTGGCGGGTCGGCCAGGTAGCGACCCCAGGCGCGACCGGCGTCCCGGGCGGCCTCCGACGCGCCGGGACCGGCTGACGCCAGGCGGCTGAGCAGCATCTGGGCCAGCAGGCGGTAATGGCGCACGCCCGCGCGGTCCATGCCCGGTCGCGGTGCGTACACGGCGCGGGGGCGTCCGCGACCCGCGGGTTCCTCCAGGCTCCGCTGCGCCTCGCCCGCCGCCACCAGGGCATCCAGGTGGAAGCGCGCGGTGTTGGCGTGGACGCCGAGCAGCTCCGCGACCTCGGTGACTGCCAACGGGCGCTCCGCCGCGCGCAGCGCCCGCGCCACCTCCCGCCTGCGAGGGCGCTCGACCGCACCGCTCACGGCGCTCACCCCTTCTCCCATAGCGGCGGAGCGGCCGCCGGCCGGTCCTCTTCGGTGATTTCCACGAATGGCACATGGAATAATAGGGCTCCCTCACGCACCGGACGAACGGCCGTCGATGACCGACCCTTCCGCCCCCCGACCGGACGGCATGCCCATGGACGTCCCCGCTCCGCGCCTGTTGTGCGACATCCGAGCTCTCACCGAGGCCACCCCGGAGGCGGCCGGCGCGGCGTGGAGGCTCGCCGAGTCCGGACGCCAGCTCGACGCCAACCTCATCCGCCTGCCCGCTCGCCGGAGTGTGGAGACCCACGCCGAGCCGGACCTGGACGTCCTCCTCCTGGTCGTGGCCGGCGACGGCACCCTCGGCAGCCCGGACGGACCGCACCGCCTCGGCGAGGGAGCCCTGCTCTGGCTGCCGCACGGCTCCCCGCGCAGCATCACCGCAGGGGAAGAGGGCCTGTCCTACCTCACCGTCCACAAGCGCCGTCCGGGCATGCAGATCGGCCGCCGCTGAACGATTCCCCCGGGGCCCGCCCCTGCCGACTCCTCCGGTTGCCTGGAGCGGCAGGGGGTACCCGCGCCGCAGCGTTTCGCTGGTTGCACTGCTCGGTGACGGTGACGGAGGACAGATGAAGGGCCCACGTTCCGGATTCCGGTCGGCGCTGCAGGACTCTTCGGAGACGGTGGGTGGCCGGTACCGGTTGGGTGCCCGAATCGGCCGTGGAGGCGCCGCCGACGTCCATGAGGCGTTCGACGTCCGCCTCGGTCGAGAGGTGGCCGTCAAACTCTTCCGGCCGGACACCGATCCGCGGATGGAGGAGCGATTCTCCGAGGAGGCCGTCCTTCTCGCACGCATGCAGCATCCGGGACTGGTCACCGTCTACGACGCCGGCCGGCACGAGGGGCGCGCCTATCTGGTGATGCAACTGATCAAGGGCGAGACGCTGCGCACGCATCTGGCCGCCGGGCCCCTGACGTCCGGGCGCGTCGCCGAGCTCGGTGCCGCCCTTGCGCAGGCGCTCGCCCATGTGCACGCTGCCGGCATCGTGCACCGTGATGTGAAGCCGTCGAACGTCCTGCTGGACGCTTCCGGAGCCCCCCACCTGGCGGACTTCGGTATCGCACGGCTGGTGAACGCCACGCGGCACACGGCCTCCGACGTACTGATCGGGACCGCGGCCTATCTGGCCCCGGAGCAGGTCCTCGGCCAGGGAGTGGGACCGTCCGCCGATGTGTACGCGCTGGGCCTGGTCCTGCTGGAGTGCCTGAAGGGCGAACTCGAATACGAGGGCACACCCTTGGAAGCCGCCGTGGCCCGCCTTCACCGCCAACCGGTGGTTCCCCCCTCGGTGCCCCATCAGCCGGCCTGCCTGCTGCGCGCCATGACCGCACACGATGCGACGGCCCGTCCCGACGCCGAGCAATGCGCCCAGGCGCTGTCCGCTCTGCGCGCCGACACGCCTGTGCGGGCCCGTACCGGCGGGACCGCGGTCGAGGAGGCCTCGGGGCTTGCGCTCGAGTCCGCCGTCGCACATCCGCGCACCGGGACGCGACATGCCGACAGGACGAAACACACACGCCGCCGTACGGCCCGCGCCGTCCTCACTGCGCTCTCGGCCACGCTGACGGCCACTCTCGTCGTGGCTCCCGGCAGCAGTGAGACCAGCGCCGGGCGGGCCGGCTCCGCCCCGCCCACCTCGCCGTCGGACAAGCCGCCCACCAAACCCGCGACCAGTGAAGCACCGTCCACGGCGGTCCCTCGGCCGACGGTGTCCGCGCTCCCGTCCGACTCGAGGACTTCCCCCTCCCCCGTCACGAACGCCTCTGGCGATGGCATCGGCGCTGACGGCCGTACTCGACCAGGGGCCGCACTCCGCGACGCCCGTACGCCGGACCAGGTGGGAAAGAAGGCGCCGAAGGCCGTCAAGCCCGCAAAGGCCAAGAAGTCTCAGAGGTCCAAGGGGCACCAGGGCCACGGTTGACCCGCGTGCACACCGGGCCGGCGGAGCCGCGGGTTCGGTCTACCGGGCCTCGCGACCCGGCAGACCTGACTCGTCGGACTGCCGCTAGCGGCGACGCCCGGACGGATCGTGCGCGAGCGTGTCCCGGTCCTCACCGGGGACCGGCCCGGAACCGATGGATCCGGCCGCCGCTCCGTCCGCGCGGTCCCCGTGCCCCGGCCACCACGCCGCGTGGCCGATCAGCGCGGTGAGGCTCGGCGTGAAGAACATCGCCATGACGAAGGCGGCGACGGCGATGCCGAAGGAGACCGCGAAGCCCATCTCCGTGAGCAGGGAGTTGCCCGCCAGCATCATCGTGGCGAAGGTCGCCGCCAGGATGAAGCCCGCGGCAGCCACGGTCGGCCCGGCGTGCCTCAGTGCCATGCCCGCCGCCTCATGCGGCTCGCGGCCCTCCCGGGCCTCCTCGCGCAGCCGGGCGATCATGAGGATGTTGTAGTCGGTGCCGATGGCGACCACGAAGAGGTACATGATCACCGGCAGCATGAACATCAGCCCCGAGTGTCCCTGTCCCTCCTGGAAGATCCAGACGGTGGCGCCGAGGGTGGCGCCGAATCCGAGACCCACCGAGGCCATGAGGTACCAGGGGGCGACCGCACTGCGCAGCAGCAGCCCGAGGATGGCCATGATCAGGACGGCGGCCACGGGGAAGACAGTCCGGTAGTCGTGGTTGACCGCGGCATTGATGTCCTTGGTTGTGTTCACGGCGTCCGGTGGTGGGGACGGCACGCCTAGATCATTTCATCAGGCATTCCGGGAAGTTGCGAAGCGGTTTTCGGCCGTCGCGGCTGTCGGTCCGAAGGCGCCGGGGGCGGTGCCACGGAAGGGCGGCCCGGTACGTCTCGTCCGCGCTCGTCCCCCTCCGTTCACAGCACGGACGGCGCGGATCGGGGATTGCGATCCCGTGCAGGACGGCAGCGGGAAGAGCGAGCCCTCACAGCCGTCCCCACCCGCACGCCGCTGCCCGGATCCGCGACAGGCGTGCGGCCGTCCCCAGCGCTCAGCATGCCGTGCGCCGCCGGCGCCCGCGAGGCGCGCCCGCTCCCCTGCACCGTCCTGGACGTGGACCCTGGAGTCGCCATGCCCGTTCCGCGCCTTCGCCTCCCGTCGCGGTGGAGGGCAACGCCGCGTCGCCCGTCGCCGTTGCCGAGATCCCCGTCGACGGCGGCCTCCGCGCGCGGCGGGATCACGTCGATCTCGGACGCACCGAGTTCCTAGCCGCCCGCGGCCACGGACTTCAGCTCGTCCAGTGATTCCCTCACCAGCTGCGACATCTCGCGTTCCTCGGCCGCCGCGATCCAGCGCTCGAAGCCGACCTTGAAGACGGCGACCCCCGCCTCGGCGGTCAGGCTCGCGGCCGGCTCCGCAACGCCCCGTCGGCGCAGGGTGTCGGCGAGCGCGGCCGACATCGACGCGAACTTGATCAGCTCACGCTCCCGGAGTTCCGCGTTCGCCATGATCACGGCATGCCGCTTCCGCGCGTACTCGCGCCGATCGGCGAACCTTTCGCAGATCGCGTCGAGGCCCACCGCCAGCACCTCGATCGGCGCCGCGGTCTCCGGGGCGCCGGCGACCGCCTGTACGAGCAGTTCCTCCAAGTCCCCGGAGCCGGCGAACAGCACCTCGCGCTTGTCGGCGTAGTGCCGGAAGAAGGTCCGCTCCGTGAGTCCGGCCCTTCTGGCGATCTCCGCCACGGTGGTCTGCTCGAACCCGCGCTCGCTGTACAGCTCCAACGCCGCCTCCGCCAGGCGGCCGCGCGCGTTCGGCTCCCATCTACCCATGCCCCCGATGCTACGTGATGACAGTGACTGACATTGAGTGCTAGCGTCGATGACAGTAACTGACATCAACAGTCTGGGGACTCTCCCATGCGCTTCTTCGTGACCGGCGCGTCCGGCTGGATCGGTTCCGCCGTCGTACCCGAGCTCATCGACGCGGGGCACCAGGTCGTCGGGCTCGCCCGCTCCGAGGCCTCCGCCGACGCGCTCACCGCGGCCGGGGCGGAGGTCGTCCGAGGCACCATCGACGACCTCGACGTCCTGCGGGACACGGCTGCCGCCTCGGACGGGGTGATCCACCTCGCGTTCAAGCACGACATCGCCTTCGGCGGCGACTTCCAGGGCGCCGCCGAGGCCGATCGCCGCGCCGTGGACGCCTTCGGCGACGCGCTCGCCGGCACCGACCGCCCCTTCGTCCTCGCCTCCGGTCTGGCCGGTCTCGCGCCCGGGCGGGTGGCGAACGAGCGGGACGCGCCCACGATCGACGGCTCACCCCACTCGATCCGGGCGGCCACCGCTCAAGAGGTGCTCGCTCTCGCGTCGCGCGGCGTGCGCTCATCCGTGATCCGGCTTCCGATCTGCCACGGCGAAGGGGACAACGGCTTCATGGCGACCCTGGTCGCCATCGCCCGCGCCAAGGGGGTCTCCGGCTACCTCGGCGAGGGCGACAACCGCTGGCCGGCCGCCCACCGTCTCGACGTCGCACGGCTGTTCCGCCTGGCGGCCGAGAAGGCCCCCGCCGGAACAGTGCTGCACGGCGCCGCGGAAGAGGGTGTCACGCTCCGCGAGGTCGCCGAGGTGATCGGCCGTCATCTCGACGTGCCGGTGACCTCTGTGGCCCCCGAGGCCGCAGCCGAGCACTTCGCCTGGCTGGGCACCTTCCTCCGCTTCGACATGCCGGCGTCCAGCACCCTGACCCGCGAACTGCTGGGCTGGGAGCCGACCCGTCCCGGACTCGTCACCGAGCTCGACAAGGGCCACTACTTCCACACCACCACCGGCTGACCAGCCGCCGGGGGCCGACCCTCGCGATGCGCGGGTCGGCCCGCCCTGTCCGGTGGCCGGCGGTGCTGCGACGGCTCAGCCGCCCGTCAACAGTCGAACGGGGGTACCGGCGAGGAAGGCCGTGATGTCCTCCACCGCCTCCGTGTAGAAGGTGCGGTAGTTCCGCTCGGTGACATAGCCCAGGTGCGGGGTGGCGAGCACGTTCGGCAGGGAGCGCAGGGGGTCGTCCGCGGGGAGCGGCTCCGTCTCGAAGACGTCGAGCCCCGCCCCGGCGATCCAGCCCTCCCGCAGTGCACGCACGAGTGCGCTCCGGTCGACGATGGCGGCGCGGGAGGTGTTGACCAGGTAGGCGTGCGGGCGCATGGCGCGCAACTCCGGCTCGCCGAGCAGGCCGCGGGTGCGGTCGGACAGGACGAGGTGGAGGGACACGAAGTCGCTGCGGCTGAGCAACTCATCCTTGCTGTCGGCGAGTGCGGCTCCGGCATCGGCTGCTCGCTCTGCGGTGAGGTGCTCGCTCCAGGCGAGGACCTCCATGCCGAAGGCGGCGGCGACGCGAGCGACCCGGGTGCCGGTCTTTCCGAGTCCGAGCAGGCCCAGTGTCCGGCCGTGCAGGTCCTGGCCGACGGTGGACTGCCAGGGGCCGCCTTCCCGCAGGGCCCGGTTCTCGGCTGTGACATGCCGGGCGAGGCCGAGGATGAGGGCCCAGGTCAGTTCGACGGGCGGGGTGGAACTGCTCGCCGTACCGCAGACGGTCACGCCCTGCGCCGCCGCAGCGGCGAGGTCGATGGAGGCGTTGCGCATCCCGGTGGTCACCAGCAGACGCAGCCGGGGCAGGCGGCGCAGAAGGTCGGCGTCGAAGCGGGTGCGCTCCCGCATGGCCACGACGATCTCGCAGTCGCCGAGCTCGGCGAGGAGCTTGTCACGGTCGGCGACGTGTTCCCGGAGCGTGCGTACCTCGATTCTGCCGGCGAGGGGGCTCCAGTCCGCCAGCGTCAGGGCGGCACCCTGGTAGTCGTCCAGCACAGCGCAGTTGATCGTCATGCGGACATTGTGCCCTTGACCGGTCCGCACACCGGGCGGCTATGAGGCCGGGGGCGGGGCCGCATCCGTGGACGGGGCCGCGTCCGTGGGCGATCCGCGGAGGGTGGCCAGACGACGGTGGTATTCCTCGTCGTCGATATCGCCGCGCGCGTACCGTTCGGCGAGGATCTGCTCGGGGCCGCTGCCCGGAGGCGTCCTCTGCCATGTGCTGTGCCCTCCACCGGGAGGGGCGGGGCGGGTCAGAGCCCGGAAGAGCAGGACGCAGACGGTGATGACCAGCGCCCAGAACAGCAACGTGCCGACCGACATCAGGAACCAGCCCCAGCCGCTCATGCCGCGGCCGTACCAGAACATCATTTTCTGCCTCGCCTTCCCAGGTCGTCCCGGGTACCAGACCCGCGGCGGCGGTTCTCCCGGTATCCATCGTCGCTCGCCGCCGACGGCGCGGCGACAGGCCGGACGGCCCTCCTCCAAGGGCCGGCGAGCCCTGCTCGGCGCACCGCACCCCGCGCACCGGGGAAGCCCGAGGGGGCGAGCAGGTCGACCGCCCTGCCACCGCCGGGCACGTCCGCGTCGCGCACGTCGGTCCCGGTGGCCCGTGCCAGCCGGTCCAGGTCGGCCCGCTCGGCCGCACGGAACGCCGGGCCGATCGTCGCGGCGGGCTGACGGCTCAGCGCCGCATGGCCGAATCCCACCCGGAGCTGATGCCGGTGCTGCGCCGTCGTGGCCTCGGCCACATCCACTCCGGCAACGGTCGGGCCGGGCGGGCACTGCGCGACCTCGAGGTCGGCACGGCCTCCGGCCGCTCCACCGCCGTCGGCCCGGCGGTCGTCCCGTCCGCGCCGGCGGGACCCCGAGGTCGCTGGTCGAGCTGAGATTCGCCCGCCCCGACCTGGACGGCGACGAGCCCGCGGTGGACCTGGCCGAGATGGTCCTGCGCATGCTGGGCGTCGCGCCGACACGAGGCCCACGAGGTCGCCCGGCGCCCTCTTCACGCCCCTCCTGACCGACCGCCCCTGCGCGGCGGACGGGTCGGCCCGCCGGGGTCGAGGGGCTTGTTGTACACGGCGCTGTCGCCGTGGCACGGTTCACCGACGCGCCCGTCAGGCCCGGACCGGTACGCCGGTGTGTCCTCCGGAAGGCGCCGGAAAGTTCGCGCGCAGTGCGTCCGAGAAGAACGGCTCCGCGAACAGTCTCCAGTCGGGCTCCGTCACAACGAGGGCTACGGCATCGGCTCGCCGCCCGGCCAGGGACCGCGCCGCGAGATTGGGCACCTGCCCCAGTTCCTCGATGGCTCGCTGCACGGCCCGGCGCGTCGACTCCAGCAGGCCGTCGGCGAGTCCGCCGGGAGAGCAGCCGGGCCCGCCCTGTCGGCACGAAGGCCGGGAGGGGCGGGTCCCGGGGCGGACACGACGTGCGTTCGGTGCGCACTCGGGCGGGGTGGCCGGCGAGCGTCTCGGCTCGGGCTCACTGTCCCGAACGCGTCACGCGGTGGTACAGGACGTACGGTTCAGGCTGAAGCCGGCCGGCTTGCTGAAGCCGCCGCCGTAGGTGCCCTGGAATCCGAAGGAGACCTGGGCACCGGGCGCGATGGACGCGTCGTACGGCAGGTTGACCGCCGTCACCGCTCCCGATGACGGAGAGATGCCGGCGTTCCAGGCGCTGGTGACGTTCTGCCCCGCGGGCAGGGTGAAGGCGAGATCCCAGCCGTTGACCGGAGCGGAAGCCGTGTTCGTCACGGTGACCTCGGCGGTGAAGCCGCCCTGCCACACGTTCGCGGTGTAGGCCACCTTGCACGCCGACGAGCCACCGGGGCCGCCGGGAGTGCCGCTGCCGAGGTCGACGGTGGAGGAGAACGACGTCACCGCCAGTCCCGTGCCGTTCTGCCAGGGTTCGAACCCGGCCTGAATGCTCGTCAGGTACCAGTTGTCCTGTGCCAGTCCGCGCAGGACGGCCTGCCGGACGAAGTCCATGACGTCGAAGCTCCACCCGTCGATCGCCGACGGGGCGACGAAGGACAGTACGTCGTTGGAGCCGTTGTTGCCGGACCACACCTGCCACGAACGTCCGGCCACGGTGGCGGTGCCGGTCGGCGAGCCGACCGGCTGCACGGACCCCACGTGGTTCGACCAGACCATGATCTCGGTGCGGTTCACGCCGTCGGTGCGGGGCGCCGGGTCCAGCCAGATGTCGTACGCGGCATCGTAGGCCGCACCGCTCACGTAATGGTAGGAGATGCTCGTGGGCGCGTCGGCGATGGAGCTGAGCCGGGCCGGGAGGTCGGTACCGGGTGAGCAGTTGGTGTAGTGGCAGCCGTTGTAGACGGACGGATAGGACTTCGGGGCACCGTTCGTCGGGACCGAGCCGTCGGCCCGGGCAATTCTGAAGCCGGAGTCCGTGACGGCGATGCACTGGGCGTCGTTGGTGCCCCAGCGATTGTTCTGGACGACGTAACGGCCCTGGATCGTGGTGGTGCCGAACGGCTCGCAGACGGTCGTGTCTGCGTGCGACGTCGGAGCGGCGGTCAGGAGCGCCGCCAGCGCGACGAGCGAGGTGAGCAGCGTCCCGAACAGGGCTCGCACCCTGCCTCGGTGTGTTGACGGTTGCATGCGGATCCTCCGCGGAGGGGTGTGGGGAGGGCGGCGGGAGCGCCCACCGGGCGGGAGCGCTCCCGGTCACGAGCCGGACGGCCCTGTGTACTGGTGCGGGCCGCCGGCCGGGGTGACCCCGTCGCCCTGTGACGGGGTCGTGTACGCGAAGCCTCGGCGGGGGTCTATTCGAGGAGCTCCGCGTACGAGCCCATGGCCAGGGCTATGTCCGCCTGGGCCCAGAACCGGTGGTAGGTGAAGACGGGCGCGGCGCCGCCCTTGAGGTAGGACTCGATCTTCGACCAGGCCGGGTCGTTCTTGTAGAAGGAGCGGAGTGAGGTGAAGGTGGTGGAGGAGTTGATCGTGTCGCCGTTGGGCATGGTGCCGCTCCAGCCGGTGGGCACGTAGACGCTGTCGTTGAAGCGGCTGTAGTCGGTGCGGGTTTCGGGGACGGCGATGCCGAGGTCGTCCTGGTAGTTGTTCCACATGCCGTCCAGCAGTGCCTTCGCTGTGGACTTGGCGGTGGCGTCACCGGACCTGGCGGCGTAGTAGGTCAGCGTCTTGGCGTATGCGGCGGCCACGCCGACGTCGTTGGTGTAGTCGGTGACGGTGACGTGCAGTCCGGGGTTGGAGCCGGGGCCGGCGGGGTTCCAGGTGTCCGGCTGGCCCGACCACTGCAGGGTGGCGGGGATGCGGTAGGTGCCGTCCGGGTTGATCGTGGTCTTGGACAGTGCCCACTTGACCCACTTGTCCAGGACCGCCTTCGCGGTGGCGTTCCCGGTCTGCTGGTAGAGCTCGGCCACGCGTTCCATCGACCAGGCCTGGAAGCCGAACCACTGGTTGGACGGCGGGTCGTGGTAGACCGGCTCCCAGTCGTAGTACATGCCGTAGAAGGTGGAGGTGCCGGCCGGCGGGGTGGCGTAGCGTCCCTGCCAGCTGTTGGTGGCACCGCCGGCGATCGCGCCTTCGGAGGACTGCAGCCACTGGTAGAACTCCAGTTGCCGTTGCAGCGACTTGGACCAGTCCGAGGCGCCGGTGGCCGACTTGGGCCTCAGGTCGGCGTTGGAGCTGAGCGCGTATGCGGCGAGCGGGTTCTGGTAGCCGCCGTGGACGTGGCTGGAGCCGATGCGCCAGGCCCAGCCCCCGCTGGTGTCGAGGGAACCGCCCCAGGCGTAGTACCAGGACAGCAGGTAGTGCGAGGCGTCCTTGCCGGTGCCGGCCGGGCAGGTGGAGGCGCCCACACAGTTGCCGATCTTCTTGAAGTACTTGTCGTACATCGCGTAGCGCAGGTAGTCGCCCATCTTCGCCGCCTTGGCGACGGTCGCGGAGACGTCGCTGCCCTTGCCCTGCTGCTTCGCCCACAGGTCGGCCCAGTACGCGGCCTGCACGGCGCGTGCGTCGGCGTCCGGGGCGTCGGTGTACTTCCACTGCCCGGCGTAGGAGCTGTCGCCGGTGAACAGGTCCAGATAGCCGTTCCTGCCGCCGTACTTGAAGGCGTCGCAGGTCGGCTGCGGCACCGTCTCCCACACCGACTCCTGCGGGCCGCGCTGGAAGGTGTTGATGTACGACGGGCCCTTCGCCGCCGGCCCGGCCTCGCAGGTGCCGCCCGGCGTGTCACCGTAGCCGTAGGTGTTGTCCACATCCTGCAGCCAGTGCATGCCGTAGACGTCGTCCGTACCGTAGGCGCTCTTCAGCTCGCTCGCGAGCGGGTCCGGGCCGACGGAGACCGACGTGTCGAGCTTGGCCGGGTACTCGTTCGGGGTGTCCAGCTCGGGTGCGTAGGTCGCGGGCTTGGAGGCGCTGTAGAAGGAGTTCGTCGGCTGGTCGGCGTGCGTGGGGATCATGTACTTCTCCATCAGGGCCCACGCGCCGTTGAACTTCGACCAGTCACCCGTGACCTTGCCGTACATCGCCTGCAGCCACAGCAGATAGCTGTACGCCTCCGACGTCGTCTCATGGCCCTGGTCCGGCGCCTCGACGATCAGCGTCTCCACCGAGTGGTACGGGATGCCCTCGGGCGAGAAGTAGCCGTTCGCCGGATTGGTGATCTTCCCGTAGAGGTCCAGGAAACGGGCGTCGTACGCCTTCGTCCCGGCCAGCTCCGTCACGGTGACCGTGGCCTTGGAGTAGCCGGTAGCGGAGGCCGTGAACGTGGCCGCTCCGGTGCCGGACGCGTCCGCCGTGATCGTCACCGTCTGTGCCGTGTTCCAGTTGGACGGCGTGAACGTCAGCGACGATCCTGCACTCACGGACAGACCCGCGTTGCCGTCCGTCCGCGCCACGCTCACCGTCACGTCCGCGCTCGGCTGCTTGGACAGCGTGATGCCGAACGTGCCCGTCCTGCCCTGCTGGACGCCGAGCTGCGTCGGTGACGCCACGAGCGCGGGTCCGGCGGCGACGGTCACGCCGACGGGCGTGGACTCGGCGGACGCGCCCAGGCTGTCGTACGCCTTCGCCACCAACGAATGACTGCCCACGGTCATATCCGAAACGGAAAGCGTGTACGGCGCGCTCGTGTCCGTCCCCAGCAGCGTGGTGTCGTCGTAGAACTCCACCTTGCTGATCGTCGCGCTGTCCGCCGCCGCCGCGGTCGCCGCGAGCGGCACCGCCTCGCCCTGCGCGTACACCGCCCCCGACTTCGGACTCGTCAGCACGGCGACGGGCGGCTGGTGCGCGCCCGCGCAGGTCGTGCCGTTGACCGCGAAGTTCGTCGGGGCCGCGTTGGCGCCGCTGTACGTGAACTGCGCGCCCGTGTTCACCGCGGCCCCGGCGGCGATCGTGCCGTTCCAGGACGCGTTCTTCACCGTGATCGACTTGCCGGTCTGCGACCAGCTGCCGCTCCAGCCGTTGCTCAGCGTCTGGTTGCCCGAGTAGTCGTACGTCAGCGTCCAGCCGTCGATGGCGTCGGTACCGCGGTTGGTGAGGGTGAGGTCGGCGGTGAAGCCGGAGCCCCAGTCGTTGGTCTTGTAGTCGACGCTGCACCGAACGCCCGCCGCGTGCGCGGGAGTCGTGCCGTTCGCCAACGTCGTCAGGGGCAGCGCGAGGGCCGCCACGGCGGCGGTCCACAGCCGCCGTACCGCTCTGCTCTTGCGTCCGGGATCCATGGTGCTGGTTCCTCCCTGCCATGTGCGGCTCGGTGGGGGGTCAAGGGCCTGAACCAGTGGGAGCGCTCCCATAGTGAGGACGGGCACAGGTGCGGTCAAGACGTTGAGAAGTTGAATCGTTCGAACCGGACGACCCGAAGAAACTTGAGCAACAACCCTGTGAAACCAGCGGGGTTGGCGCTACCGTCCGTCGCACCAGTGGGAGCGATTCCATCACTCGACGCGTCCGTCACGGCGCGCCAAGCTGCAAGGACTCGCTCATGCGACACCCCCCTCGTTCATTACTCCCAGCCGTCGCCGGTGCGGTCGCGCTCGTCTCGAGCGCGGTCCTGCCGTCGGTATCGGCCCAGGGATCCACACCCGCGTGCACGGTGGAGTACTCCATCGCCGGCCAGTGGGACAGCGGCTTCCAGGGCTCGGTGAAGATCACAAACAACCAGGCCCCGGTGAACAGTTGGCAGCTCGGCTTCGACTTCACCGGCGGCCAGAAGGTCACCCAGGGCTGGAACGCCAAGTGGTCCCAGTCCGGAACCACCGTGACCGCGGCCAACGAGAGCTGGAACGGCTCGCTGGCCACCGGTGCGAGCGTCACCGCCGGCTTCGTCGGCACCTGGTCGCGCGGCAACACCGCGCCGATCGCGTTCACTCTCAACGGCACAGTCTGCAACGTCGAATCGGAGCCGCCCCTGCCGCCCACCAGCCCGCCACCGAGCAATCCGCCCCCGTCCGACGGGACCCCGCCCGCACTGCACGTCTCCGGCACCGAGCTGGTGGACGCCGACGGCAGGAGCCGCCGACTGCTCGGGGTGAATCGCTCCGGCGGAGAGTTCATGTGCGTCCAGGGCCGTGGCATCTGGGACGGCCCGGTGGACGACGCGGCGATCAAGGCGATCGCCGACTGGAAGGCGAACGCGGTCCGCATCCCGCTCAACGAGGAGTGCTGGCTGGGCCTTTCCGACATCGAGCCGGAGTACGCGGGCGCGAACTACATCAAGGCCGTCGAGGACCTGGTGGCCCGTGTCGAGGCGCACGGCATGACACCGGTCCTCGATCTGCACTGGACGTACGGCCGGTACACCGGAAACTCGGCGGGCTGCTCCGACGTGCACGCCACCTGCCAGAAGCCGATGCCGGACCAGCAGTACAGCCCGGCCTTCTGGACCTCGGTGGCGAGCACCTTCAAGGACGACCCGACGCCGGTGTTCGACCTGTTCAACGAGCCGTATCCGGACCGGGCGACCTCCTCCGTCGCGGCCGCCTGGAAGTGCTGGAAGGACGGAGGCACCTGCCCGGGCATCGGGTACGAGGTCGCCGGGATGCAGGACCTCGTCGACGCCGTACGCTCCACCGGCGCCAGGAACGTGATCCTGGCGGGCGGCCTCGCGTACTCCAACGACCTGAGCCAGTGGCTGACGTACAGGCCCAGCGACCCGGCGGGCAATCTCGCCGCCGCCTGGCACGTCTACAACTTCAACACCTGCGCGAGCGAGAGCTGCTGGAACTCCACGCTCGCCCCCGTTGCCGCCCAGGTTCCGCTGGTGGCCGGGGAGATCGGGGAGAACACCTGCTCGCACGGGTTCGTCGACCAGGTCATGAAGTGGTTCGACGACCGGAACCTGTCCTACCTCGGCTGGACCTGGAACACCTGGGACTGCTCCTCCGGGCCGTCCCTGATCGCGAACTTCGACGGCACACCCACCGCGTACGGCACCGGGCTGCGCGACCACCTGCGCGCCCTGACCCGTGATCCCTCACCCACACGAAGGAACCCGCACTGATGAATCGTACAAGAATGTCACTGCTCACTGCCCTGGCCGTGCTGGCCGGGACATCGGGAACGGCACTCCTCACCGCACCGGCCGGTGCGGCCGCCGCCTCGGTCCCCTGCTCCGTGGACTACAAGGTGCAGAACCAGTGGGACACCGGCTTCACCACCGCCGTCACCGTCACCAACAACGACGCGACCAAGTCGGCCTGGTCGGTGAAGTGGAGCTACGCCGGCAACCAGAAGATCACCAACGGTTGGAACGCGAAGATCAGCCAGAGCGGTGGCGACGTCACTGCCGTCAACGAGAGCTACAACGGCTCGCTTCCCGGCGGCGGTTCGGTCAGCTTCGGCTTCAACGGCTCCTACAGCGGCACCAACGCCGTCCCCACCACCTTCACCCTCGACGGGGTCGCCTGCAACGTCGACGACGGCGGCGGAACGGGCGGCGGCACCGGCGGCGGAACAGGGGGAGGCACCGGCGGCGGAACGGGCGGCGGCACCGACAGCCGCGTCGACAACCCCTACGTCGGGGCCAAGGCGTACGTGAACCCGGAATGGTCGGCCCGGGCCGCCGCCGAGCCGGGCGGCAGCCGCATCTCCAACCAGCCCACCGCCGTCTGGCTGGACCGGATCGCCACGATCAACGGTGTCGCCGGCGGCATGGGGCTGCGCGACCACCTGGACGAGGCGCTGAAGCAGAAGGGCTCCGGCGACCTGGTCGTCCAGCTGGTCATCTACGACCTGCCGGGCCGTGACTGCGCGGCCCTCGCCTCCAACGGCGAACTCGGACCGAACGACATCGACAAGTACAAGAGCCAGTACATCGACCCGATCGCCTCGATCCTGTCCGACCCGAAGTACGCGGGCCTGCGGATCGCCACGGTCATCGAGCCCGACTCGCTGCCCAACCTGGTCACCAACGCAGGCGGCACCAACACCACCACCGACGCCTGTGTGACCATGAAGAGCAACGGCAACTACGAGAAGGGCGTCTCCTACGCCCTGGACAAGCTCGGCGCCGTCCCCAACGTCTACAACTACATCGACGCCGGCCACCACGGCTGGCTCGGCTGGGACAGCAACCTCGGCCCGGCCGTGCAGGAGTTCGCCAAGGTCGCCACGACCAACGGCGCGAGCGTGGACGACGTGGCCGGGTTCATCGTCAACACCGCCAACTACAGCCCCACCAAGGAGCCGAACTTCAAGGTCACCGACACGGTGAACGGTCAGACCGTGCGCCAGTCGAAGTGGGTCGACTGGAACCAGTACGTGGACGAGCAGTCGTTCGCGCTCGCGCTGCGGGACAAGCTTGTCGCGGCCGGGTTCAACTCCGGCACAGGCATGCTGATCGACACCTCCCGCAACGGCTGGGGCGGCTCGGCAAGGCCCACCGGCCCCGGTCCGACGACATCCGTCGACGACTATGTCAACGGCAGCCGCATCGACCGGCGCATCCACGCCGGCAACTGGTGCAACCAGAGTGGCGCCGGACTCGGACAGCGGCCCACCGCGGCCCCGGCCGCCGGTATCGACGCCTACGTGTGGGTCAAGCCGCCGGGGGAATCCGACGGCTCCAGCTCCGCCGTCTCCAACGACGAGGGCAAGGGCTTCGACCGGATGTGCGACCCGACGTACGGAGGCAACGCCCGCAACGGCGACAACCCCACTGGCGCCCTGCCGGACGCGCCGCTGGCCGGGCACTGGTTCTCCGCCCAGTTCCAGCAGCTGATGCAGAACGCCTACCCGCCCCTGCCGTAACCCTCTGACGCGGTGAGCGCCCGCCGGGGCCGGACTTCAGGGACCGCCCCCGGCGGATCCGTTTCCTGCGTGTGCTGTCAGGCACGGGGACGCCGCCGGGGGCCGGTCGGACGGTCGCGCGTCTTGGGGACGTCCGGGATCCGGCGGCCGTCAGACCTTGCCCTGCAGTCGCCAGATCTGGTTCTTCTTGGTGCTGAGGACGCCGGCCGGGTCGCAGGTCCACTGGTGGATGAGGGCTCGCGGCTCAGTGGAGATGCCGGTGACGTCGACGCACTTGCCGCTGTGGACGGCGACCAGTTGGTAGTCCTGGTTGTTGCCGAGTGCGGTGACGGGGTTGAGGGTGAACATCTGGTTGGTCCGGCCGTTGCAGGTGTACTGGATGACGGCGGCGTCGTCGGCGGTGGAGGCGCCGGAGACGTCGAGGCACTTGCCGCTGAGCTCGTTGACGATGGTGTAGGTGTTCGGCCGGCCGGCGACCGGCTTGAAGTCCAGCATCTGCTGGTAGCCGCCCTCGCAGTAGTACTGCTGGTACTGGGTGCCGTTGGCGGTGCTGAGGTTGGTGTCGTCCAGGCACTGACCGCTGTTCTCGCTCACCGCGACCGTGGAGATGGTGGTGTCGGACGGCGGGAGCAGGGTGACGGTGTACCCGTCCTTGGCGTTGGTATAGGGAACGGCCACCGAGGCGGCGTTGTTGCCGACGTTGAGGATCTGGTCCGAGACGGTGGTCGGGCCGGTGACGGCGGCGCCGTTGTTGTAGGGGACACGCTGCAGGACGGCGCGGACCTGGCCGTTCTCCACCACCGAGGTGGTGTTGAGGCCGGTGAGGTTGACGGTGACGTTGCCGGTGTTGCCGTTGCTGCCGATCAGGACCTTGGCGTTCCTGGCGGTGTTGTCCTTGGTGGCGAGGCCGTCGGTGCTGGTGCCGGGGATGTAGTTGACGATGTTGCCGGTCTGCGAGCCGTAGTAGCGGTACATGAACCACTCGCCGAGCGGCAGGTACTGGCCGGAACTGTTCTTGGTGAGCAGGTTCGCCTCGTCGTCGTGCAGGGCGGTGCCCATGGCCCAGTTGCCGCGCAGGCCGTCGGCGCCGGCCCGCTCCAGTCGGCCGATGAACCAGGCGCCGCCACCTGGGTTCTGCTGCGAGAGCGCGCCGTACTCGTTGATCTGGTACGGGCGGGTGTTGGTCAGGCCCGCTGCGGAGAGAGTGGAGTTGGCGCTGGCCACGCCCGGGACGGGGTCGGCGGGTTCGTCGTGCCAGCTGTAGATGTCGGGGGCGACGTTGTTGGCCTTGACGTAGTTCAGATACGTGGTCCACCAGGTGTTGGAGGAGGTCGGCTGGCCCGCGATGCTGGGACCGACGATGAGCCGGCCGGGGAACGCCGCCCGCACCCGGGCGTGGAACCGCGACCACATCTGCAGGTACTGGGCCTGGGACCGACCCCAGAAGCCGCTGCCGTCGGGCTCGTTCCACAGGTCCCACTCGACGGTCATGTTGTTGGCTCTGACGTCATTGATCAGCTGCGTGACGAAGTTGTCGAACTGCGTCCAGTCACCGTTGTCACCGGGCCAGCCCTGGCTGGTCGTACCGTCTGCGCCCCACAGGTCGTGCGGCAACAGCACGAAGGTGCCGCCGAGGGCGACGGTGCGCTTGTACTGGGCCAGGGTCGAGTTCCAGCGGGTCCGGTAGTCGGCGAGGCTGGTGGCGTAGCCGCCGCTGTTGAGCTGCGCGCCGCCGGCCCGCATGAAGTGCCACTTGATGTCCTTGAAGAAGTGGTCTTGCGGAAGGGACCCGTCCGGGGTCATTCCGTAGATCATGCCCGAGGCGCGGTAGGCGGGGGCGCCTCCGGCCGTGGCGAAGTCGACGGTGACGCCGGTGTCGGCGGCGTGCGACGGGACGGCGGGCACCAGGGTCGTGGCCAAGGCGGCCAGGAGGACGGCGAGGGATGAGACCGCCTTGCGTCCGGTGGGTGTTCCTGGTCTGGGCAGTGCGCGGTGCTGGTTCATGTGCGGCTCCTGAACGGGGGGATCGGACCGGGACACGAACGGTCCCGGGGCTGTGAGGGAGGCGACAGGTCAGCGGTCGTCTCGGTGTGCGTGTGCCTCGGCGAGGAGGAGGTAGCTGCTGGCGGTCCAGGTGTAGGCGCGGTCGCGCAGTCCCCTTCCGGTGAGGGCGTCGAAGTTCTCGGCGAAGCCGTGGGTCTCGCACAGGGCGCGGAAGCGGGCGCTGATGTCGTCCGCCAGCCGGTGATGGCCGGCGCGGCGCAGGCCGTCCACGACGAGGACGGTGGCGGGGGCCCAGATGGGGCCGCGCCAGTAGCCGTCGGCGAGGTAGTGCGGCGAGGTGGTCATTTCGGTGGCGAGGCCGTACGGCGTCAGGTGGGCCTCGATGTGGTCGGCCAGCGCGCCGCTGATGTCGTCGGGCAGGTGCTCGCCCAGCACGACGGGCATCAGGTCGAGGAGGCTGGAGCTGGTCCAGGTGTCCCCGGTGCCGGCACTTCGGGCGACGAACCTGTCTTCGGTCCAGAGCTGGTCGAACAGCGCCGCCTGGGTCTCCTCGGCCGCTCGTGTCCACCGTCGCGCCTCGTCGTGTCTTCTCAACTCCGTCGCGAGAAAGGCGAGTTCGCGCAGCTGGAGGACGAGGAACGCGGCGAGGTCGGCGGTGACGACGACCCGCTCGGGGTCGAAGGTGGTGGCATTGTCCCAGCCGCTGTCATTGCCGTGCTGGTAGTGGGCCAGTTCGGCGCCGGGGGCTCGTCGCGCGGTGAGCCAGAAGGTGGTCCAGCGTTCCAGCCGGTCGTATGCCTCGGCCAGTTCGGCGTGCGCGGGTGGTGTCGGCAGCCGGCGGCGGAGCAGGCCGAAGGCCCAGCCGTGGATGGGCGGTTTGACGAAGTTGTAGAGGACCTCCGAGTGGGTGACCGAGTCGGGCAGGGCGCCGCTGGTGTCCTGGTGGTCGAAGGGCAGGGCGAACTGGTCCAGGGCCAGTTCGGGGTGCCCGGGCGCCAGGGCCAGGGCGTTGAAGCAGTGGTCCCAGCTCCAGACCTTGTCCATCCAGTGCTTGGACATCAGCACGGCGGGCCGGGTGACCAGGCCGGTCGGGCGTACGGTTGCCGACCAGACGACGTAGGCGGCGAGTTCGGCGGCCGGTGTGGAGGTCGAGCGCCAGGGGGCCACCGCGTCGACGAAGTCCGCGAACGAGTGGTGTGCGGACTCGACGATGTCGTCGAAGGTCGCCGAGGACGCATAGGCAGGGCGGGAGGTGTCGAGTTCCTCGATCGCGATCTCCCAGAAGCCGTCCGCCTCCGCGGTCACGGCGAGACCGCGCTCGGCGGCGCCCAGTGCCTGGGCTCCGGCCGTGTCGGCGACGGTGCCGGACAGCACGGTGACGCGGTAACGGCGACCCGTCTCGTACGACGTGAACACGTACGCGTCCGCTGCCGCGTCGCGGAAGAAGTACGTTCCGCTGAACGGTGTGAGCGCCCGTGCTGCGGCGAAGACGCTGATGCCGAGACCGCTTCCCCGCAGGCGTACGGTGTCCGGCGATTCGTAGGTCAGGTCGGCGCGCCCGCTCACGCCGATCCAGCTGAGCAGGCCCGGTGTCGCCTCGACGCGGGTGTCGGCCCGGTCGCCGCTCGCCGGGTCCCGGGGGGCCAGGCGCAGGACGCCGTGCATGCCGTTCTGGTGCGAGACGAGGTGGAGGTCCTCGGCGTACGTCTTCTCGGCCACCACGGGCGATATGCCGAACCATGATCCGTACGTGCTGAACGGGATGTCGTGGACGGAGAAGGCCGGGCCGGGTCGGGCGGCGGTCATGTGGCGTGACTCGTTTCTGGAGCTGGGGCGACGGCCGGCTGACCCGCGAGCGGCTCGGCCGCCGTGGCGGGGTCGAGGGGACTCAGTCCTTGACGGCGCCGGCGGTCACGCCGGCGGCGACGTAGCGCTGGGCGAGGACGAGGATCACCGCGGCCGGCAGCGAGGCCACGACGGCGGTGGCCATGATGGCGTTCCACTGCTGGTTGTTGTTGCCGATGTAGTGGTAGATGCCGAGGGTGATCGGTTCGTGGGCACCGCCGTTGACCAGGGTGCCGGCGAAGACGAAGTCGGACCAGGACCACAGGAAGGCGAACAGGGACACCGTGACGACGGCGTTGCGGCTGATCGGCAGGACGATGGACCAGAACGTGCGCAGCGGCCCGGCGCCGTCGGTCCTCGCGGCCTGGAGCAGTTCGCCGGGGATGCCGGACATGAACGCGGTGAAGATGAGGACGCCGAAGGGAACGGCCAGGGTGGAGTCGGCGACGATCAGCCCGGGCACGGACTGGAGCAGGCCGAGTCGCAGGTAGATGGCGTAGAAGCCCATCGCCATGATGATGCCGGGGATCATCTGGGCGGCCAGCAGGACGAAGCCCAGGATGCCTCCGCCCCGCGGGCGCAGCTTGGCCAGCGCGTACCCGGCCGGGGCGGACAGGGCGACGGTCAGGGCGACGGTGCCCAGGCCGATGACGAGGCTGGTGCCGAGGTAGGGCAACTGCTCGTCGAGGACGGTGCGGTAGCCGGCCAGGGTGCCGTGGATCGGCAGCAGGTCCGGCGGGCTCTTGCGCATGTCCTGGTCGCGGGTGAGGGAGACGTTGAACATCCAGTAGACCGGGAAGAGCATGCTCGCGGTCAGCAGGACGCCGATCGTCGTCTTCACCCACGTACGCCTGCGGTTTCGGCTCATGAGAGCGCCTGCTTTCTCTGGGCCCGGACGTAGACCAGACCGAAGACCAGTGCGGCGACGACGAGTAGGTTGCCGACGGCGGCCCCGGGGCCGAAGGCGGGCAGGAGGTTGCCGAAGCCGAGCCGGTAGGACCAGGTGGCGAAGGTGGTGGACGAGTCCGCGGGGCCACCCCTGGTCATGATCCAGATGATGTCGAAGACCTTGAGCGTGTAGATCAGCCCCAGGAGGAGGGTGATCGCGGACACCGGGCGCAGCAGGGGGAAGGTGACGCGCCAGAAGCGCTGCCAGGAGTTGGCGCCGTCGATCGCTGCCGCCTCGTACAGGCTCAGGGGGATGGACTGCAGGCCGCTGTGGAGCACGACCAGGTTGAAGGGGACGCCGATCCAGATGTTCGCGATGATCACGGAGGTCAGTGACCAGGACGGCGAGGTCAGCCAGTTCACCGGGCCGATGCCGAAGGCGTGCAGGGCGGCGTTGACGACGCCCGACTCGCTGTTGAGCATCCACGACCAGGTGGAGGCCGAGACGATCAGCGGCAACAACCACGGTACGAGGAACAGGGCACGCAGGGTCGCCGACAGCCGGAAGTTCTGGTTGAAGAAGACCGCGAGGGCGAGCCCGATGGCGTACTGGAAGACGAGGCACACGGCGGTGAAGACCGCGGTGTGGAGCAGGGCGGGGGCGAACGTCGGGTCGGCGAAGACCTTGCGGTAATTGGCCAGGCCCGTGAACGGCGCGTCGCCCTGCACGAAGGAGCGGACGGTGTAGTTGCGCAGGCTCAGGTCGAGGTTGCGGTAGAGCGGATAGGCGTAGAAGAGGGCGAGGTAGAGGGTCACCGGGGCGAGGAATCCCCAGGCGGCCCACTGCGGGGAGACGGGCCGGCGCCGTGTCCTGGTGCGGTCCGGAGACGGGGCGGCGGTGTCCGCCCCGTTCCGGGCGTGCACGGACCGGTGATCCGGCAGCTGTGTCGTGTGGTTCATCTGCGGTCCGGGCGGTCCTGGCTACTTGGCGGCGGACTGGGCCGCGGCCAGCGCGTCCTTGGGCGACTTGGACCCGCTGAGGGCGGACTGGACGGCCTTCCACATCTGCTCGGAGATCTTGGGGTACTTGGTGCCCAGGTCGTCGCTGGTGCGCCCCTTGGCCGACTTGACCGCGTCGACCCACGGCTTCAGCGCGGCGTCGGCGTCCACCTGCTTGGCCTGGACGGCGCCGGTGGGTGCCACGTACGACAGTGTGGTGTCGGTGTAGTAGAGGTTGGTGTCGCTGGTCAGGCAGGACACCAGCTTCTGCGAGGTGGCGTAGCGTCCGGTGTCGCTCTGCACCGGGACGGTGACGAACTCGCCACCGGTCGGAGCCGCGGCGGTGCCTCCCGTGGCACCGGGAACGGGCAGGACGCCGAAGTCGAAGCCGGCCTTCCGGGCGTTGGCGAGCTGCCAGGTGCCGTTCTCGGCGAAGGCGTAGTCGCCGCTCGCGAACTCCTGCCAGCTGGTGGTCTGGGTGTTGTTGATGACCGAGTTGGGGGCATAGCCCTTCCTCAGCCAGTCCGTCCACAGCGACAGCGCCGAGGCGCCCTCGGGCGAGTCGAGCCGGGTCAGCTTCGCACCCGAGCCCCAGAACCACGGCAGGAACTGGAAACTGCCCTCCTCCGTGCCGATCGCCGAGAAGGTGATGCCCTTCTTCCCTGCCTGCGTGGTCTTGGCGAGCGCCGCCGTCAGCGACTTCCAGTCCTTGACCGAGGAGACGTCGACGCCGGCGGCCTTGAGGACCTTCTTGTTGTAGTACAGGGCGAGGGTGTTGGCTCCGATCGGTGTGCCGTACGTCTTCCCGCCCGCCTGACCGGCCGCGAGCAGGTTGGGGTCCACCTTCGAGGTGTCGATCTTGGTGTCGTTGGTCGTGGTGAGCACTCCGGCCTCCGCCAGGGTCGACACCACCGGGTTGTCGACGATGAGCACGTCCGGGGAGCTGCCCTGCTGCGCCGCCAGCAGCTCCTTGTTCGTCAGGTCGCTGGTGTCGAACGCCGTCCGCCTGATCTTCACCCCGGCGTTCTTGCCGCAGACGTCCAGCAGCTTCGCCCACTGCGAGCTCTTGTCGAACTGCGGGTACGGGTCCCAGATGGTGTACGTGCCGCTGCCGGCACTCTTGGCATCGGTGCTGCCCGATCCCGAGGAGCAGGCCGTGGCGCCGGCGGTCACGGCCAGCGCGGTCAGGGCTGCGGCGGTCAGACGGCGCCGTCTGGAGGAGCTGTTCATCGTGGGTTCCTTTGTTTTTGGCATGCGGGTGCCGAGGGCATGGGGTTGCTGGGGTCGGGCGCGCCGAACGACCGCGCCCACCGCCCCCGCCGGCCGACGAGGCCGTACATCCATGAGCGGTTCGAGCGATCGGCGGTGAGGAAGGTGCGCGGGGGTCACCCGCGGGATGCGGTCAGGGTGTCCTGACGGTCCCGGTGGCCACGGTGGGCGTGGCTCCTGCGGGCCCGGTGCTGGCCCGCAGGGAGATGGGCGGCGTGAGGAGGCGGTGCCGGGGCGGCGCGTCGGGGTGGTCGAGCCGCTCCACCAGCAGCTCGACGGCGAGTCGGCCCATGTCGGCTGCGGGCACGTCGGCCGCGGTGAGCTGCGGGGTCACCGTCTCCGCCCAGCGAGCGGCCACGACTCCGGTGACGGAGAAGTCGCGCGGCACGTGGCGGCCGGCCTGGGCGAGCCCCCGGTAGAGGCCGCCCAGGGCGGCTTCGTTCAGCGTGACCAGGGCCGTGGTGGCCGGGTCGTCGTACAGGATCTGCTCCACGCAGGCCTGGCCCGAGGCCGCGTCGTCCCCGCAGCAGTACGTCCTCACGGCCAGCCCGCGCTCGGCCGCGGCCTTCGTGAACCCCTCCAGGCCGCGGTGCGCGGATTCGTACCCGGCCCGTAGGAGCTGCTCGGGCCGGTTGACGAAGGCGACCCGGCGGTGGCCGAGATCCGCCAGGTGGTGGACGCACGCCGCCGCCAGCGCGGTGTGGTCCAGGCCGACCCACCAGTCGCCCTCCGGACGGGCGGTGCGGCCGATGGCGACGGAGGGGAAGTCCAGAGCGGCCAGGTGATCGACCCGGTCGTCCTCCAGCCTGATCTCCATGAGGATCGCGCCGTCGACCCGCCGCTCCCCCAGCAACCGCTGGAAGGAACGGTCGCTGTCCACACCGCTGGGTGACAGCAGCACGTCGTAGTCGTAGACCGCGGCGGCCTCCACCACGCTGCCGATGAAGTCCAGCTGCATCCCGGTGTAGTGGTTCCCGGCCGGCGGGAAGACCAGGCCGATCGTGCTGGTGCGGCCGTTGGCCAGGGCGCGGGCACTGGCACTGGGCTGGTAGCCCAGCTCGTCGACGACCTGCTGGATCCTCCGGCGCGTCTCCTCCGAGACCGGACGCTTGCCGCTGAGCGCGTAGGACACGGTGCTCCGCGAGACACCGGCCCGCCGGGCGATCTCACCGATGTTCACGGCGACTCCTTGCTCGAACCGGTTCGGCATCTCGGAGGAGGGACCGCCGCCGGTTGTGAGGACGGGATGGGACGAGACACGAGGATCGGCTGTCGAACCGGTTCGCGTGAAGCGACGGTAGGAACTGCCCCAACCCCTGTCAACACCCCTGACCCACTTCCTTGCCTCAGAAGGAAACCCCGAAGAACCGAGGAGAGCCCTGTATGGGAGGGATTACCGGCCGGGTTCCCCGCTGCTGGATTGTCGAACCGGTTCGATGAAGTGGTCCGGCCGGGAGAGGTGGACGGTGTGGTCTGCGACGCGGCCCGGGTGGTGCGGCCGACACCGTGCAGGCACCTCGGGGCCGGCCGGTGGACGGGCCGGCCCCGAGGTGTCTGTCGTCCAAACGGTTTTCGCGCGCCGCCGAGGCGGAGTACGGGACGGAGCCCGGACGGTCAGGCGCCGCGCTTCTGGAACTGCTGGTTGCTGCCGGTGCCGCAGGTCCACTGGATGAGGCGGGTGCCGTTGGCGGTGGAGGCGTCCTTCACGTCCAGACACTTGCCACTGTGCCGGGCGATCAGGTGGTAGTAGCCGTTGCCCTGGTCCTGCAGCAGCCACTGCTGGTTGGTGCCGCCGTTGCAGTGGTACTGGTTCACGTAGGCGCCATCCGCCGTCGCGGCGCCCGTGACGTCCATGCACTTGCCGCTGTGCTCGGCGATGACCTGGACATAGCCGCCGCCCGCGTCGGTGAGCCGCCACTGCTGGTTGAGACCGCCGTTGCAGTCCCACTGAACGATGACCGCGCTGTCGGCCGCGGAGTTGTCCGATACGTCGACGCATCTGCCGCTGTGCCGGGCGACGAAGTCGTAGGCGGGGCCGCCGCCGACGCCGGTGACCGTTCCGGCCGCCGTGTCGATGGCGATCTGCGGGTACCACGGCAGATCCATGGTGGTGCGGGTCGGGAACGTCAGCGGCAGCCAGACGTACTGAGAGTCGTCGACCGTGCCGCCCATGGAATTGCCCCAGCGGTCGCCCATGTACAGGTATGAGGTGCCCGCGGCGCCCTGGACGGGGAGGACGAAGGCGGTCTGGGAACCGTAGGCCGTGTCATTGCCGACATCCGTCATGGCCGTCCACGGGCCGGCGAGGCTCGTCGCGGTGGCGTACCGCTGCTGGTTGGGCTTCCAGCCGCTGTTGGCGGATGTGAGCATGAAGTAGACGCCGCCCCGCTTGAACAGCGCCGGCGCCTCGCGGTAGGTGCCGGGCCAGGGGTTGGCGACCAGGCTGTCGACGCCGGTGTAGTCAGCGGTGAGCCCGAAGATGTCGAGGTCGGCGTTCTCGTTGGCGGACGAGACCAGGTAGGCCGAGCCGTCGGTGTCCTGGTACAGGGTCATGTCGCGGGAGGTGATGCCGAGCGGCCGGAAGCTGCCGAGGTAGGTGTAGTTGCCGTCGACCGTGTCCGAGACCGCGACGGCGACCCGGGCCTGGGTGTAGTCGGTGGCCAGTTCCTTGTGCATCCACATGACGTACTTGCCGGTGGCGCTGTTGTAGATCACCTTCGGCCGCTCGATGTTGGCGGAGGCCAGCTCGGCGGCACTGTTCCGGGTGAGGACGTTGTTGCGGAACTCCCAGGACTTCAGGTCGGTCGACCGGTAGACCGAGACGTACTGGAAGGAGTTGTCGGAGTTGCGGTTCTCGCCGAACCAGTAGTAGTACGAGCCGACCTTGATCACACCACCGCCGTGGGCGTGGACCACGGCTCCGGTGGTGTCGGTGAACTGGGTCGCGTTGGTCACGGTGACCGAGACGGCCTGCGCGGGCGCGCCGGTGACCAGCAGCCCGAGCACGCCTGTGAGTACGGCCGACAGAAGCAAGCAGACACGACGGAGCATGGGGGTTCCTCCGTGGAGGGCCGGGCGCGAGGGGAAGGGACCGGCGCGGGTTCGACTCATCACAGGCGGGTGGCATCCAAGGGGGAAGCCTCGGAAGATGTTAGAACCTGTGCGTTTCTGGTTGGAGGACGGTAGGACGGCGTCAGCGGCCTCGTCAACGCCTCGAGCTGATCCGCTCTCAGACTCGCACGTCAGACACGTTCTCGATACATCCGATGTAAGCCTCTGCCCCAGGCAGCCCAGCCGTGCATCGACTCCGCGCTTGCAAGAAATTGCGTCATAGGCCTGGACAGACACAGGTCGCGTATCCGTTAATCCATCCGATGTGTTGTGGGTGGAGAGGGAGGGACAGCAGGACTCTCCCGGTCCCCCGACCCACCGGCCGGGCCGCGACGCCGCCTGGTCCGACGTCGTCGGCTCCGGGCGGGCTGTCGACAATCGAACAGGAGGAACCACGTTGCCCCGATCCCTCTCACGTAGATCGGTTCTCGTCGGCATGGCGGCCATGACGGCGGCGGCCGCAGTCGGCTCCGTCGCGGTGGCGACGCCCGCGTACGCCGCGACGGCCGACCCCCTGCCGCTCCCTCCCCTGCGGATCCCGAAGACCGACATGGGAGTGGAGCAGCAGCCCGACTCCAAGGTCCAGTGGCTGCAGGACGCCAAGCTGGGCATGTTCGTCCACTGGGGCGTGTACTCGGGCCCGGCCAGGGGCGAGTGGTGGATGCACAATGCTCCGATCACGCCGGCCGACTACCAGAAGTACGTCACCGACGCCACGAGTGAGCAGTTCACCGCGGACGCCTACGATCCCGCGGCCTGGGCGCAGTTGGCCAAGGACTTCGGGGCGAAGTACGTGACCCTGACGACACGTCACCACGACGGGTTCGCACTGTGGCCGCTGAACCACCCCAACAGCTGGAACTCCGGGCAGGCGCCGCTGAACCGTGACTTCGTCAAGGACTACGTCGCGGCGGTGCGGGCGGCCGGGCTGAAGGTGGGCCTGTACTACTCGCCGATCGACTGGCGCTACCCCGGGTACTACGACGTGTACGGCACCAACTGCGCGACCAACCCCTGGGGGTACACCACCGACCCCGCGCACAAGGAGAACGCGCGGATCATGAAGACCGAGGTGTACGAGTCCATCAAGGAACTCGTCACCCAGTACGGCGTCATCGACGACCTGTGGTGGGACGGCGGTTGGATCGCGGAACAGGGCAGCGACGCCGACGCCGCGTTCTTCTGGGAGCCCGGCCAGTACCGGGACACCGCCAACCAGTGGCCGGTGGACTCCACCTACGGCGAGACGGACGCCAGTGGCAAGCCGCTCGGGCTGATGGGCATGGTGCGCAAGCACCAGCCCGACATCGTCGCCACCTCACGCTCCGGCTGGATGGGTGACTACGCCAGCGAGGAGGGCTCCTCGGTGCCGACCGGCTCCCTCCGCACCGGCAAGGTCACCGAGAAGGTCTTCACCGTCGGCAGCACCTGGGGCTACAACTCCGACGGCAAGGTGATGAGTTACGGAACCGCCGTGAACATCCTGGTCAACTCCTGGATCCGCAACATGACGGTCATGGTCAACGTCGGCCCGGACCGGCACGGCACCGTGCCCTCCGGCCAGGCGAGCCTGCTGCGCCAGATCGGCTCCTTCATGACCGCCTGCGGCCAGTCGGTCTACGGCACCCGCGGCGGCCCGTGGAACCCCGTGGACGGCCAGTACGGCTACACCTGCAAGGACAACACCTTCTACATCCATCTCCTGCCCGGCTACAGCGGCACCGGCTTCACCACCCCGCCGGTCGGGGACGCCCAGGTCACCCGGGTCTTCGACGTGCGGTCCGGCACCAACCTGCCGTACACGGTCGGCAGCGACGGCCGGATCGCCATCAGCGGCATCGACCGCACCACCCACCCCGAGGACAGCGTCGTCGGTGTCACGCTGGACCGCAGCGTCCAGCCGGCCGACATAGCCGCCGGCAAGACCGCCTCCGCCGACAGCGTGGAGAGCTCCAAGGGCAACTACGCCGCCAACGCCGTCGACGGGTCCACCTCCACCCGCTGGTGCGCCAACGACGGCAACACCGGCCACTGGCTCAAGGTCGACCTCGGCTCCACCCGCTCCCTGACCGGCACCCGCATCGCGTGGGAGAAGGACAGCACCAACTACCGGTACAGGATCGAGGGCTCCACCGACAACACCACCTGGACCACCCTCGTCGACAACACGGCCACGACCGGCACCAGCCAGGTGCAGGTCGCCCTGTTCCGGGCGCAGGCGCGGTACGTGCGGGTCACGGTCACCGGGCTGCCCTCCGGCGTGTGGGCCTCCATCCGCAACCTGGAGGTCTACGACCGGCCCTTCACCGCGGACCTGGGCACCTTCAAGCTGGTCAACCGCAACAGCGGCAAGGTGATGGACGTCGCCAACGGCTCGACCGCCGACGGTGCCTCCATCATCCAGTGGCCCTGGAACGGCGGCACCAACCAGCAGTGGAAGCTGCTGCCGAACACCGACGGCTCCTACCGGCCGGCCTGCGTCAAGAGCGGCAAGCTCCTGCAGAGTCCGAGCGGTTCCACCCAGGGCGCCGGCCTCGACCAGGCGACCGACAGCAGCAGCGACAACCAGTGGTGGAAGCTGGTCCCCTCGGCCACCAGCGGCTACTACCGGCTCGTCAACGTCCGCAACGGGTGGTGCGCCGACGTCAAGGACGCCTCCACCCTGGACAACGCCACGGTCATCCAGTGGCCCGCGACCGGCGGCGCCAACCAGGACTGGCAACTCGTGGCCCTCTGAGCGGCGGCCACGGGGCCGGGCCGCACCGGCGGCACGGCCCCTCCCCGCATCCGCCCCACGTCGCCTCACGAGGCCCGTGACACCGGGCGGTTCCGTACTCCGTCGTCGGCGCTGTGCGCGACGACCGGTCCAGCATCCCTGTGTCCTTCGCTTCTCCAGGAGCCGCACCATGTCTTCCGCTCCCCTCAGCAGACGCTCCCTGATGAAAGCCGCCGCGCTCGCCGGCGGCACCATGACGTTCGGCCTGCCGCAGGCCCTGTGGCCCACCGCCGCCGAGGCCTACACCGTCCCCTCGAAGCTGGACTGGTGGTACCAGGCCCGGTTCGGGATGTTCATCCACTTCGGGTCCTATGCGCACCTTGGACACGGCGAGTGGGCGTTCAGTACCGAGAACTGGACCAAGTCCGATTACCAGAACCAGGTGACCAAGGGGTTCAACCCGGTCAGCTTCAACGCCGGCCAGATCGCCGATCTGGCCAAGAACGCCGGCATGAAGTACCTGGTGATCACCGCCAAGCACCACGAGGGCTTCGCGATGTGGGACTCGAATGTCGCGGGCTTCACCGACACCACCGGTACCAGGCTGTACAACCTGCACGACTACATCGGCTTCCAGGGCGATCTGCTGGGGCAGCTGAAGGCCGCATGCGACGCCCGGGGCATCAAGTTCGGGCTCTACTACTCGATACTCGACTGGAGCCACCCCTCCCAGACCTGCGACAGCGCCAGGGGCTACTCCAACATGTCGTCGCCGACCGCCCGCACCGGCTACATCAACGACATGAAGGCCCAGCTGACGGAGCTGATGAACACCTACAACCCGGCCCTCCTGTGGTTCGACGGCGACTGGTGCGCCAACCCCTCCCCGCCCACCCTCGCCGACTGGTGGACCCGGCCCGACGGCGTGGACCTGTACGACTGGCTGACCGCGAACTGGCCGAACGTCGTCATCAACGAACGCGTCAAGCGGGACTTCGGCCTCGGCGACTACGCGGTCGCTGAGTTCGGGATCCCCAGCACGCCGATGGACCGGCCGTGGGAGTCCTGCGCCACCATGAACGGCGCATGGGGTTACAACGCGAGCAAGGAAACCAACTACCGCTCGGTCCAGAGCATCATCCGGGAGATGGTCACCGTCGTCTCCCGGGACGGCAACTACCTGCTCAACATCGGCCCCGACGGCGGCTTCAACGCAGACGGCACCGCGAACGACGGCCACGTCACACCCGGGCAGACGACCATTCTGAACGGCCTGGCCTCCTGGATGGCCACCTGCTCCGACAGCATCTACGGCACCAGCGGCAGCCCCTTCAGCACCGAGCCGTCCTGGGGCACGATCACCAAGAAGAACGGCAAGCTCTTCGCCCACGTCTTCACCTGGCCCACGGGCGGCACCCTGCAGATCCCGGCCGTGTACAACACGATCAACCGCATCTACCTGATGAAGAACCCCACGGTCTCGCTCTCGTACAGCGTCAGCGGCGGCCGGATCGACGTCCAGGTGCCCACCACCGCGCCCGACGCGAACGACTCCGTGGTCTGCGTGGAGGTCACCGGCATGCCGGCCGTCCTCGCGGGCGGCGTCTACACCCTCGTCTGCGCCCGGAGCGGCAAGGCTCTCGACAACGCCAACACCACCCTGGACGGCAACCAGGTCGTCCAGTGGACCCCCGACGGCGGCTCCACCCAGCAGTGGACGATCACCGACCTGGGCCACGGCTACTACAAGCTGGTCTCCGTCCGCAGCGGCAAGGCCCTGGACGGCAACGACAACACCTCCGACGGCGCCGTGATGGTGCAGCGGACCGACAACGGCAGCCACCAGCAGCAGTGGGCCGTCACCTCGCTCGGCAGCGGCGGGTACCGGCTGGTCAACCGGCACAGCGGAAAGGCGCTGGACAACGCCAACACCACCCTCGAGGGCAATCCGATCATCCAGTACACCCCCAACGGCGGCTCCACCCAGTGGTGGAACATGACCAAGGTCGGCTGAGCACCCGGTACGACGGACTCAGGAGCGGATCCGGGCCGCAAGAGGGCCCGGATCCGCGCAGTCGCCGTCGCAGCTCGCCTTGCCGGCCATGGGGCCCCTTCGGCCCGGCAGGAGCTCCCGGCCCAGATCAGCCAGCGGGGTCCGACGCCGCCCCGCGGTGTCCGCCCTCCCGCGAAACCCGGTCCCTCCCCAGCGAGAAGACGTCGGCAACCTTTTCGCCTCCTGCGGTCACTGAGCAGTGCACCAACGACGCGATCTCCTGAACGGACGGGTATGAAGACAGCAAGGCAGGCCGCGCGGCAGCGCAGGCACAGACGAAGGATCATGCTGGGCACCACGGTGGCGCTGACCGCCTCGGGCGTTCTCGCCTACCTGGTCTTGGCATTGGTGCCCGACCGCAAGGCCGATGCAGGGCCGGTCGTGGCCACACCCGTCGCGACCGGCCAAGTGACGGCCGGCAAAGCGACCGGGACGGGGTCCCCGTCCCCGAGCGGCTCCCCGTCCCCGACCGGCTCCTCGAGCGCGACCGGCTCCCCGTCCCCGACGGCGGCCGGCACCACCACCGCGACGGCGAAGTCCTCGCCACCGGTCGCCGCGCGGCACGAGAGAGCGGCGTCCTCGGTGGGGTCGCTGGCGGGGCGGATTCGGCCAGGGACCACGTACCAGGGAGTCGCCACCGCCTACAAGGCCGGGGTCGGAGACGGCGCCTGCCTGTTCGGCCCGAGCCCCGACCTCATGATCGCGGCGATGAACACCACCGACTACGAGGGGTCCAAGGCGTGTGGCGCGTATGTGCGCGTCCGCGCGGCGAACGGCGCCTCCATCACGGTCCGGATCACCAATGAATGCCCACTGCCCTGCGCACCCGGGCAGATCGACCTCAGCGAACAGGCCTTCGCCGAACTCGCCGACCTCAAGGTCGGCCGGCTCCCGATCACCTGGAGCCTGGTGAGCCCCAGCACGTCCGAGACGATTTCCATCAGGTACAAGACCGGATCCAGTCCCTACTGGTGCGGCATCCAGGCGATCGGCCATCGGAATCCGGTCGCGAGGCTGGAGGTCCGCGCCGGGGGCGGCTGGCGGCAGCTGCCCCGCACCGCGTTCAACTACTTCATCTCCGCGGACGGCACCGGGTGCGGCGGTGCGATCCGACTCACGGACATCTATGGAGAACGGCTGACCATCGACGGGATCGCGCTGCGGCCGAACGTCGCCCAACCGACCGGGCTCCAGTTCGCCCGGCACTGACCCGGGCGCCAGGCAGGGTCGCCGACGGCGTCCTGCTCGGAAAGAGTCTCGCGGGGCACGCCACCCACCCACGCCACCCACCACGGATCCCCGTGGTGGGTGGCGTCCGCTGTCCGGCGACGGCGCCGAAGCGCAAGCCGGTCAGGTCCGTCTGTCAGGGTGCAGTCGAAGCGCATCGACGCTGCCAACACCTTGCGGGACTGTCAGTGGCCCTGCTCAAAGGAAGATTCTTTTGACCCGACCTCTTGTTCTCGCACGCAGCCTATCGTTACCTTCGCCGGTAGGTGAAGCGCTTCGACGCCCGCTTCGACGCTTCCGAAGGGGAAGGGCCACCCCATGGGTCACGAGTCGAACGGCAGAAGCTTCGTCAGCGCAGCGGCCCCGGTCGCCGGTGCGGCCGCACGGACACCGCTGCTGTCCGCCTGCGGGGGTGGCGGACAGCAGCGTCGCTGACGGGGCGCCAGAGCACCATGGCAAAGCGTCAGAGCACCACCGTCCGACTTGCCTTGTCCGAGGAGCCGTCATGACGACCCGCAGCCTGACCGACCGCCTGGGCGGCCTCGCCTTCGGCGGGGACTACAACCCCGAACAGTGGGACGAGCCGGTGTGGAAGGAGGACGAGGAGCTGATGCGCCGGGCCAGGGTCAACCTGGCCACCGTCGGCGTCTTCTCCTGGGCCCTGCTCGAACCGGAGGAAGCCCGCTACGACTTCACCTGGCTCGACGCCCACATCGAACGCCTGCACGCGAACGGCGTGGCCGTCGACCTCGCCACCCCGACGGCCTCCCCGCCGCCCTGGTTCACCCTGGCCCACCCCGACGCGCTACCGGTCACTCCCGACGGCACCCGCCTCACCCACGGCAGCCGCGACACCTACTGCCTCACCGCCCCCGCCTACCGCACCGCGGCCCGGCGGATCGCCTCCGCCCTGGCCGAACGCTACGGCGACCACCCCGCCCTCGCCCTGTGGCACGTCCACAACGAGTACGCCACGCTCTGCTACTGCGACCACACGGCCGCGGCCTTCAGGGTGTGGCTGCGCGCCCGCCACGGCTCGCTGGACGCCCTCAATGACGCGTGGGGGACGGCCTTCTGGAGCCAGCGCTACACCTCCTGGGAGCAGGTGGTGCCGCCGCGTGCGACGCAGTGGCACAAGAATCCCGGCCAGGCGCTGGACTTCCGTCGGTTCTGGTCCGACGAGGTCATCGCCGCCTACCGCGAGCAGCGCGACGCGATCCGCGCCCACAGCGACCGGCCGGTGACGACCAATCTGATGCTGCCCGCCTACCAGAACGTGGACCTGTGGGCCTTCGCCCGCGAACTCGACGTGGTCACCTCCGACCAGTACCCCAGCTCACCCGGTCCGGACGCCGCCGCCGACGCCGCCTTCCACGCCGACCGCACCCGCTCCCTGGCCGCCGGCCGTCCTTGGCTGCTGATGGAACAGGGCACCAATACCGTCTACGACCGCGACCGGGTTCTCGCCAAGGAGCCCGGGGACATCCTGCGCCACACCCTGGGACACATCGCCCGCGGCTCGGAGGGCGCCCTGTTCTTCCAGTGGCGGCAGTCCCGCGCCGGCGCCGAGACGTGGCACTCGGCGATGGTCCCGCACGCGGGCCCCGACAGCCGCGTCTTCCGCGAGGTCACGCAGGTCGGCGAGGCCGTCGCCCGGCTCGGCGAGCTGGCCGGATCGACGGTCACCGCATCGGTGGCCATCCTGCACGATGCGGACGCCTGGTGGGCGCTCGGCGTGGACGGTCTGCCCTCCGCGGACCTCGACTACCACGCGGCACTCGGCCGGGCGCACCGCGCACTGTGGGACGCCGGCGTCACCGTCGACTTCGCCCACCCCGAACACGAATTGAGCCGCTACCGGCTCGTCATCGCCCCGGCCCTGTTCCTGCTGTCCGACAAGGGCGCCGAAAACCTGCGCCGTTGCATCGCCGGCGGCGGGACGCTCCTCGTCCAGCACGCGAGCGGATACGTCGACGACCGCATGCACGCCCGCCTCGGCGGCTACCCCGCCGAGCCGCTGCGCGAGGCGCTGGGCATCCGCGTCGAGGAGTACCGGCCGCTGCGGCGGGGCGAGCGGATCACCCTGTCGGACGGGTCCCACGGCACCGTCTGGCGCGAGTCCCTGCGCACCGAGGGCGCGGAAACGCTCGCCGCCTACAGGCACGGCATGCTCGCCGGCAGCCCGGCGCTCACCCGGCACCGCTTCGGCACCGGGCAGGGCTGGTACCTCTCCACCCGCCTCGACGACACCGACTACACCGCCCTGATCACCCGGCTCCTCAGCGAGACCGGGGTGGGCCCCGAGCTGCCGGACCTGCCCGCACACGTCGAAACCGTCGCCCGGCACGCCCCCGACGGCCGCCGCTGGCACGTCCTGATCAACCACCGCCCCGACCCCGTGCCCCTGCCCGAACCCGCCCACGACCTGCTCACGGACGGCACGCTGTCCGGCCTGCCGCCCGGCGGCTGCGCGGTGCTGCGCAGGCCGTGACCTTCTCAGCCGCCGTCCGGCGGCCCACCCGACGAAAGGACAGAAGGGGTGCCCCTTCGGCACGAGGCCGTCCGCGCGACCAACCCCGTGATCCCCGGCTTCCACCCGGATCCCAGCGTCTGCCGCGTCGGCGACGACTACTATCTCGCCTGCTCCAGCTTCGAGTACTTCCCCGGCGTACCCGTGTTCCACAGCCGCGACCTGGTGCACTGGACACAGATCGGCAACGCCCTGGACCGCCCGGACCAACTGCGTCTGCCGGCCGGCATGCCGTCCTCCGGCGGGATCTACGCGCCCACCCTGCGCCACCACGACGGACGTTTCTGGCTGATGGTCACCCATGTGAGCGAGGGCGGCGGCAACCTGATCGTCACGGCGACCGACCCGGCCGGACCGTGGTCGGATCCGGTCCCGGCACCCGGCGTGCCCGGTATTGATCCCGACCTCGCCTGGGACGAGGACGGCACCTGCTGGTGCACGTTCGCCGGGGTCGCGCAGGTCCGTATCGACCCGTCCACCGGGCAGACGTACGGAACACCGCGCAGGTTGTGGTCCGGCACGCCGGGTGCCAAGGCCCCGGAGGCGCCGCATCTGTACCGGATCGGTGACTACTGGTACCTGCTCATCGCCGAGGGCGGCACCGAGCGCGGCCACGGCGTGTCGATCGCCCGCGGCCGTGGGCCCGGCGGCCCGTTCGAGCCGTGCCCGGCCAACCCGATCCTCAGCCACCGCAGCACGGACCACCCCGTGCAGAACACCGGTCACGCGGACATGGTCCAAGCTCCCGACGGCTCCTGGTGGATGCTCCTGCTCGGCGCACGACCGCGTGGCGGCACCCCCGGCTGGCACGTGCTCGGCCGGGAGAGCTTCCTGGCGCCGGTCACCTGGGAGGAGGGCTGGCCGGTCGTCGGCGAGGTCGCCCCGGACCCGGCCGCGCTGCCGTGGCCGCTCGTTCCCGGGCCCGTCGAGGAGCATCGTGACGACTTCGAGCTCGGCGAACTGCGGCCGTCCTGGATCTCCGTGCGGGACCGGTCCCCCGAACACTGCACCACCGGGGAGCGCCCCGGGTGGCTGACGCTCCGCGCGCGGGGCAACGCCCTGGACGAGCCCGACGTCGTGTTCACCGGCCGGCGCCAGCAACACCTGTCGTGCCGGGCGCGCACCCTGGTCGACCCCTCTCAGGGGCGCGGCGGGCTCGCCCTCCGGCTGGACGAGCGGCATCACTACGCGATCGAGGCATCCGCCGAGGAGTTGCGGGTGATCGCGCGTATCGGCTCCGTGCGCTCGGTCGTGGCGACGCGACCCGTGCGCACCGGTCCACTGGTCCTGGGCCTCACGATCACGGACCCGCCGCCTCCGCACGGGCCGTGCACCGGACCCGACGTCGTCTCCCTCGGCGTCGAGGAGCCCGACGGCACCTTCACGGTGCTCGCGGCCCTCGACGGCCGCTACCTGTCGACCGAGGTCGCAGGCGGCTTCACCGGCCGGGTCATCGGCCTGTACGCCGCGGCCGGCACCGTCCGCTTCGACTGGTTCGACTACGAGCCCCGCAACGGCTGAGCCGCACGCGTGGCCGGCGGCCGTGGCTCGTCGCCGGCGGCGACGGTACCGATCACCCGCACGCCCGACCGAAAGGACGACACGTGAAGGACATCGGGAACCCACGACAACGCGCGCACCGGCGCGCTCAGGGCCCCGGACGCCTGGCGGCACTGCTGCTGGCGCTGCTCGTGGTGCTGGGGCTGCCCGGCGGCACCGCGTTCGCCGCGGCCGACGGCACGGGGCACCACCGGCCACGGCCTTCGGTCAGAGTCCCGGCCGCCGCCGTGGACGCCGTCGCCGCCATGCAGCCCAGCTGGAACCTGGGCAACACCCTCGACGCCATTCCGGACGAGACGTCCTGGGGCAACCCGCCGGTCACCAAGGCCCTGTTCGACACCGTCCGCGACAAGGGCTTCCGCAGCGTCCGGATCCCGGTGACGTGGAAAGACCACCAGTCGGCCTCCGCGCCCTACACCATCGACGCCACGTTCATGAGCCGCGTCAAGCAGGTGGTCGACTGGGCCCTCGCCGACGGCCTCTACGTCGTGCTCAACGTCCACCACGACTCGTGGCAGTGGATCGCGGACATGCCCACCGACCACGACGACGTGCTCGCCCGCTTCAGCACGACCTGGGCCCAGATCTCCTCGGCCTTCCGGGACGAGCCGCGCACCCTGCTCTTCGAGAGCGTCAACGAGCCGGTCTTCAACAACGCCACGGACTCGCAGAAGGCCCAGCTCCTGAACGAGCTGAACACCTCCTTCCACACCGTCGTCCGCTCCTCGGGCGGCGGTAACGCCAACCGTCTGCTCGTCCTGCCCACACAGGGCTGCACGCCCTCGCAGGACCTCATGGACGACCTCGCCGCAACGATGGGTTCGCTGCACGACGGCAACCTGGTCGCCACCGTGCACTACTACGGCTGGTACCCGTTCAGCGTGAACATCGCCGGCGGCACCCGGTACGACGCCGATGCGCAGAAGGACATGAGCGACGCCTTCGCCCGGATGCGCGACACGTTCGTCGCCCAGGGCATCCCCGTCTACCTCGGCGAGTACGGTCTGCTCAGCTACCCGGACTACACCCACCCCGACTCCGTCGAGCGCGGTGAGGCGCTGAAGTACTTCGAGGACTTCGGCTACCAGGCGCGCCGCAGCGGGGTCACCACCGCTCTGTGGGACGCCGGCTCGTTCGTGAACCGCAACACGCTGCAGTGGCGGGATCCCGGCATGATGGACCTGATCAAGGCTGGCTGGTCCACACGCTCGGGCACCGCGTCCTCCGACGCGGTCTACGTGCCGAAGTCCGGTCGGATCACCGCCCGGACGCTCACCCTGAACCTGAACGGCACCAGCTTCCGCGGCCTGTGGCGGGGCGGCATCCCGCTGCTCCGCGGCAGGGACTACACCGTCTCGGGCAGTCGGCTCACACTGACGGCGGGCGCACTCACCCGGCTGGTCGGCAACCGGGCGTACGGGGTGAACTCGACGCTGCAGGCCAGGTTCTCCCGAGGCGTCCCCTGGCAGATCGGCGTCATCACCCACGACCTCCCGGTCCTGTCGAACGCGACCGGCACCACCAGCTCCCTCACCATCCCCACGCAGTTCCGCGGTGACAGGCTGGCGACCATGGAGGCCGAGTACGCCGACGGCAGCAACGCAGGCCCGGCGAGCTGGACCCCCTACCAGGAGTTCAACAGCTCCTTCTCCCCCGACTACCCGGGCGGCTCCATCGTCCTCAAGTCCGCCTTCCTCAAGGCGATCACCGACGGCGCACCGGTGACGCTCACCTTCTACTTCTGGAGCGGCGCCACCGTCACGTACCACGTCACGAAGTCCCAAAGCTCGGTCACCGGCACGACGTCCTGACCGCCCGGCCCTCGCCCTGGCTGCCCGCCCCGGACAGCCAGGGCACACCCGTGCCTCGGCCTGTCCTCACTCCTCCTTCGGCGGAGCCGTGCCCCCCGGAGGAGGCTCGCCCTGCGCGCCCTCCGTTTCGCCGTCGGGTCTCGCCCGGACATCCGACCGCAGCGCGCCTTCCGGGCCGGCCGACGACACCCTGCGAGCCTTGAGGACACCCTGCGAGCCTTGGAGCGCTGAGCAGCACATGACCAGCAGCCCGACCGATTCCCCGCCTCCCCCGCCCGACCCGAATTCCCTCCCGCCCGTTCCCGGCAACGGGTCCCGCCTCTCGCGCGGGGAGTTCGACGCCCTCTTCGACGCCCTCACGACCTGGGGCCGCTGGACCTCCGCGGACCGGGGCGCCTGGAACCGGGTGACCGCCGAGCACGTCCGGCGAGCCACCTCGCTGGTGCGCACCGGGACCGTCGTCGCGATGGCCCTGCCGTGGAACACGGTGCCGGGCCCGGACAACGGCAAGCCGGCCCTGCACTACATGTCCGAACTGGGCGACATCGAGGCCCCGGAGCCCACCTGCCACAAGGACTTCATCGCCGTGGACTACCACGGCAAGAGCGTCAGCCACCTCGACGCGCTGTCCCACATCGCCTACCGGGGGCACCTGTACGACGGCCGCACCGCCGCCGAGGTCGTCGACGCCAGGGGCGCGCACTTCGGCGCCGTCTCCTCGCTCGGCCCCCTGGTGACCAAGGGCGTCCTGCTCGACATGCCCGCCGTCCTCGGCACCGACTGGCTGGAGCCCGGCCAGGCCGTACACGCGAAGGAGGTCCTCGCCGCCGAGAAGGCCCTCGTAGTGACGATCGGCGAGGGTGACGCGGTGCTCCTGCGCTCCGGCCGCTTCCGCCGCCGCAGGGAACTCGGCGCCTGGAACCCTGACGACGCCAGCGCCGGTCTCCACGTGGACGTCATGCCGCTGCTGGCCGAGCGGGGCATCGCCCTGCTGGGTGGTGACGGCGACAGCGATGTGCGGCCCTCCCCGGTCGAGGGGGTGTCCTCCCCCGTCCACGCGCTCGCCATTACCGCGATGGGCGTGCCGCTGCTGGACAACCTCGATCTCGAGGCGCTCTCCGTGGCCTGCGCGGAGGCCGGCCGCTACGAGTTCCTGATGACCGTGGCCCCGCTGAACGTCCCCGGCGGCACCGGCTCGCCGGTCAACCCGGTGGCGGTGCTGTGACGGGGCGCGGTGACATCCGCGTCGACAGGGACTTCCGGGACGCCGAGGGACCGGGCCCCGTCCTGTTCGCCGCGCCCGCCGTCACCGAGCGCACCTTCGCCGGGGCGGCCCGGCCGCCCTTGCTGCTCGCACGCTTCGGCGTCGGTTACGACAGCTCTCGACCCCGGGGCCGGCTCCGCCCGTTCCTGCGAGGTGCTGCCCGACCTCGGTGATCCGGAGGTGGCCTGACCGGGGCGCCCTTGGGTACGTCGTCGGACCACCCACGCCCAGCTGTCGGTGACCGTGGTGCCCGACATGCTGACGCGGTGGGTCACCGAGGCACCGCTCCAGAAGCGGAAGGTGAGTGGGTTGCCGCCTTCGGAGAAGAGAGCCGCCGCGTCGCGGAACCCCGTCCCGGCCGGGCGTCGACCTCACCGGCGCAGACGAGATGATCCGCGCCGGCGTGTGGCTGCCGCCCACGGCGGTCCGCCGGCCGGGGCCCGAGCGTGCCTACCGCAGCAGGGACAGATCGATGGCGTTCGCCATGGCCTGCATGCCGGCGTCGTTGGGGTGCAGGTGGTCACCGCTGTCGTAGGCGGGGAGCATCCGGGCGGGGTTGTTCGGGTCCCGGACGACCGCGTCGAAGTCGACGACCGCGTCGAACGCGCCGCTGGTGCGGATCCAGTTGTTGGCTGTGGTCCGGATGCCGGCCTGTGCGCTGCTCTGCGTGGAGTTGGGCAGCATGGTGCCGCCGACGATCCTCACGCCGGCCGCGTGTGCCTGCGCGATGATCTTCTTGTACCCGTCGATCAGCTGGTCGGCGGTGAGGGAGGGGGTGCCGTTGATGTCGTTGATGCCCTCCATGAAGATCACGTCTCGTACGCCCGGCTGGCCCAGGGCGTCGTGTGCGAACCGGTCCACAGCGGCCGGGCCCTGGGGATCCCAGCCGGTCGCGCGGAGCACCATGTTGCCCGAGATGCCCGCGTCGGCGACCGCGAGCCGCTGGCCGCCGCTCTCCGACCGGAGCCGGGCAGCCAGCTGGTCCGGCCAGCGCCGGTTGGCGTCGGTCGTGCTGTCGTATCCGTCGGTGATGGAGTCGCCGAAGGCGACCACGGTTCCGGTGGTCACGGCGGCCGGCACGACGTCCAATCCCGACAGGTAGTACCAGCTCCACATCGAGGTGGTGAAGTTCGTGGCGGCGTCCTCGCCGGCGTGGTTGCCGGAGCCGGCCGCCGACCGGTACGAGGTCTGGAACGCGTCACGGTGGAAGGTGGAGGCGCCGGTCGTGCCCCGCAGGTACAGGCTCACCAGGAGGTCCTGCCCCGCGTCGACCGGCATCGGGACGACATCGCTGGTGAGTTCCGCCCCGGCGGCGATGGTCGGGTTGCCGGACCCGCCGAAGGTCACGGTGTGGTGCGTGCCGGGAACCGCGGCGGCGCCGCTGGACCGGACGGCCACATCGACCGCGCCGACGGACAGCGCGGCGGTGCTGCGCAGGTTGGACAGGTGGATCCGGACCCCGGAACCGGCGGCGCTGGGGTGGACGACCATCCGCAGGGTCTGCTCGGAGAAGGTGTCGCCGCCGGCGGCCATGCTGGGGCCGAAGGCCGTGACCCGGGGGCGTTCGGTCAGGCTCCACTGCTGGTTGGGGTTGCCGGTGCACGGCCACTGGATGAGCGGTGAGTTGTCGGCCGTGGAAGCGCCCGAGACGTCGAGGCACATTCCGCTGTTGACGGAGACGATCGCGGCACCGTCGAAGGTCCAGCGCTGGTTGTCGTTGCCGGTGCACGGCCACTGGATGACCTGTGCTTCAGCCGAGGTGGACGCACCCGACACGTCCATGCACCTGCCACTGTTGATGTTCACCAGCGAGAACGAACCGTCTCCGTGGGCGACGGCCTGCCACAGCTGGCTCGGGTCGCCGGAGGGGGTGTTCTGCACCACGGCCGCCGCGTCGGCCGACGAGGCCGACTGGACCTGTGCGTTCTTGCCGCTGTGCGCAGCGGTCAGGGCGTAGACGTGGCCGTCCTGCGGTCCGGTGGCGGCGGTGGCCGGGGCGACCGGGACGAGCGACAGCCCCAGGACGGTGAGAGCCGCGGCTCCCATGGTGGCGGCCCTGTTCCGACTCCCTCTCATGAGCTCTTCCATGTAGTCCTTCCTCTCATCGGGCGCATGTGGCGACAAAGCCGACGTGCCGCCGCCGGAGCCGTTCGGCTCCGCGTCGCCGGAGGACGCGGCACGCCAGGGGACCCGCCGAACGGGTCGGAAGCCTCGTCGGCGGATCCCTGGTCCTTCCTGACCTGGTGGCAGCCGGTGCGTGGTTCGGATCAGGTCCGCGTCCACTGCTGGTTGGCGCCGCCGTTGCACGAGTAGAGCTGGATTCCGCTGCTGTTGGCGGTGGCCCCCTTGACCACATCGAGACAGAGCCCGGACTCGACTCCCACGATGGTGCCGCCCGAGTCGACCCTCCACTGCTGGTTGGCACCGCCGTTGCAGGACCAGATCTCCACGGGCGTACCGTCGTAGGTGCCGTGGCCCTTCGCGTCCAGACACTTGTCGCCGTACACCCGCAGCTCCTTGGCCGGGGTCAGGGTCCACTGCTGGTTGGCGCCCGCGTTGCAGTCCCAGATCTGCGTCGGGGTGCCGTCGGTCCGGTTGAAGCCCGGCACGTCCAGGCAGCGGCCGGAGCCGGCGCCGACGACCTTCGTGGTCGACCCGATCGACAGGTTGTCGAACTGGCCGGTCTCCTGCTGGCTGTTGCCGTAGCCGGCCTGGCCCGCGCCGTAGGTGCTGTCGTTGACCGAGCCCACCTTGACGCCGTCGATCCACGCGGTGATCGTGTCGCCGTAGAAGCCCAACCTCAGGTTGTGCCAGGAGTTGGTGCCCAGCGCGGTGACCGTACCGCTGGCCAGTGTCACGACGTTGTTGTCGGTGTTGTTGCGCAGGATGGACCAGGCACCGGTGTTGCCGACCCGCAGGTAGTAGCCGTCCAGGCCCTCCGGGCCGAAGGAGTGCTGCCAGGTGGCGCGGCCGATGAGCTCCGTGAAGCCCGCGCTCTCCAGCAGCACGTCGCTGGAGACCTGGTAGTCCTTCCAGCCCACGTCACCGAAGAGTGCGTAAGGGTGCGACAGGGGGGCCCAGGTGATCGGAGCCCGTGGCGACATCTGGCGGACGCACTGCCCGGCGCGTCCGCCCCCGCAGCCGACGACCTCGTAGGCGCCCTGCTGGTCCTGGACGTACCTGGCCTCGGTGCCGGTGGCGTAGCCGTCGTAGGAGTCGGCGTACGGAAGCGCCAGGGAACCCTTCGCGGGGCTGACAGCGGTGCCCTTGCCCTGCCCGGTGGTGGTGGTGAGGGAGTAGACGTACCCCGGCCGGACGGTGAGCGAGTAGGCGCCCTGGGACGGGGTGATGTCGGTGACGTGCACCATGGCGGTCGCGGGGTCGGTCGAGTTGACGTCGGTCGACCATACGTGGACGGTGCCGGTGGACAGTCCGCCGGTCACCGCGAAGTCGATCGTCTGCGCCGCGGAGGCCTGAGTGGTCTCGATGACGGTGCTGTAGTCGCTGTTGTCGGTGGACTTCAGGGTCACGTAGCTGCCGTTGGAGGCGCTGCCGCCGATGTATCCCGTGGAACGGTCGAGGTAGCGCCAGCCGGGCGAGGTGAACTGGGTGGTCTGGGCGGTGACCCACAGGCTCCGGCCCACGGAGTACGCGCCGGACCACGGCTGGTCGGCCACGACCAGACCGGCGGTCGGGAAGGGCAGGTTGGGCGTCATGGCGGCGATCACGGGCCAGTTGATGGTCGCCGTCATCTTCCCGTCGATGTAGTCCCGGTTGTTGGCACGGGCCATCGCCGCGGCGCCGCCGTTGTAGTCCTGCGAGCCGTTCTCACTGGCCCACAACCGCTTACCGGTGGCCAGCGCGTTGGGGGTGCTCGGGCAGGAGGTCTGGGAGGTGAGCCAGCCACAGGGGTAGTGGCTGCCGACGATGTCCACGGACGCGGCGAAAGCGGGGTCCTTCACCATGTCGTCGGCGATCGCCCAGTCTCCGTCCGAACCCACGATCTTGACGGAGGAGTAGCCGTTGGCGTTCAGCGCGGAGCGCAGGCTCTCGTACCACGAGGTGCTGTAGCCGCGCTCGTTCCAGCCGCCCAGGTAGCTGATGGTCAGCCCGTGCGACTTCGCGCAGCCCAGCCAGGAGAGCAGGTAGTCGACCATGTCGTTGGACCAGAAGTTGCCGCCGCCGATCCAGCCCGGTGCGCCCCAGGCCAGGCCGTACAACTTGATGTTCGGGTTGCGCGCCACGGCCTGCTCCATCAGCCACCACTCGTAGCCTCTGTTGCAGTCGACCGTGCCGGCGGTGTGCTCGATGCTCGGTTCCGCGCCGCTGGTGGAGTTGGTGTCGCCACCGATCTCCGCCTTGAGGATCTGCAGGGCGGCTCCGTAGCCGGGCTTGAAGAGGTAGTCCAGGATCTGGCTGCGCTGCGGCTCCGGGTAGTCGATCAGCAGTCTGCTGTTGCCCCCGCCGCCGCTGATGGCGCCGACGCCGTCGTAGGTGCGCCCGGCGGAGGTGCCGTCAAGGGTGATCGAGGTCGCTGCCTGGGCCGGGGCGGCGGCGAGCATGGATCCCATCATTGCGATGACGAGTGCGCACACCATGGCAAAGGTCCGACGTAGCAACGCGGAGGGATACCGCGGCGCCGACTCCCGGTGGCGACTGTCGCGCCCGGTGGGCGGATGTCTGTGGATCAGCATCCCGTTCTCCTCGGGTTGTTGGATGATGACGGGTTTCGTTGGAGGAAGGAGGCTGACGGATCAGCGGCGTTGACGCAGTCGATGTGGAATCAACCTGCGGATATAACCCATGAGGCAGGATAGGCTTGGTCCATTACCCGTTCAGCCCGCAACGCTTCGACGCTGAAGGTATGTGCGACTCTGTTTAGCGTCAATGCTTCTGACTTACCGGACGGCGCTGGATCGGCGATGGGCGACCGGCTGGACGGGCAGCCGAACTGACGCTGCCTCACCCGACAGGTGAACCGGATGAGACATCCCATCTATCCTTATGTCGCGACGACCTTGCATCCGCGCCCGCACGTCGGGCAGTCACTCGGAGGCAGCCGCGGAGCGGGAACGCGCCGGAGCCCGGTGCGCGGAATCGCTTCGACGGGAAGGGAAGGCCGAAGGCGAGGCGACCCAAGACCGGTCACCGCGGCGTTCTCTGCTCTGCGACCTGCGGCGCTGGACGAACTGCGACGCAACCATTGACCGCCCCCGGCCCCAGCCCTACGATCCAGCGAGCGCGATCAGCGAACCGCTTCGACATCTCGAACCAACCGTCGAAGAGTGACGTCCCCCACCGTCCCGGGAGGCTTCGAGCCATGCCTTGGTCCTCGTTCTGGTTCGACCACCGCACGGCGCGCGCCACTGCTCGCACCGATGCGGTCACGCCGACCGCCGGTGACGTGTGGCCGACCGGCTGACCGGGTCCGGCTGACCGGCTGACCGACTGACCAGGTGGCCGGCTGACCGACGAGCCGGAGGTTCGCCCCTTTGGATGTCCGCCGTCCGGCACGCGCACGCGACCGGCCGACGCTCCCTCCCCTCCCCCCTCCCTGGTCTCGGAAGAAGGAGCGCATGAGACACGAACGCCTCTTAACGCCCTGTGCGGCCGCCGTACTTCACGTCCTGGCAGCCGCGGGCACGTCGTTCGGCGGCGGCCCGGGCACGGCCGCCGCGGCCCCGCGGGCCGCCGCCGCGGCGACCGCCGGCTGCGGCAAGGCCCCGGCACTGACGAGTGGTACACACGCGATTCAGAGCGGCGGCCGGACGCTCAGTTACATACTGCGGGTTCCTGCCGGCAACGACGGCAGCCACCCCTACCGGCTGATCTTCGGTTTCCACTGGCGGGGCGGCACGGCCCACGACCACCGCCGGCAAGCAGCTGGTCGTCCACGGCAACAAGTGCCTGGGCACCTCCGGCCGGCAGACCGGCAAGGGCAGCCCAGCGGTGATCTCGGACCGCGGCGGACAGGCCGACCAGCAACGGAACATCCACCCCGACGGCACGATCACTGCGGTGCAGTCGGGGCTCTGCCTGGACGCCAACGGCGCGGGCACCGCCAACGGGACGAAGGTCCAGCTGCGGAGCTGCACGGGCGGTGGGAACCAGCGCCGGCGCGAGGAGAGCCGACCCCCGTACCCCCGACGCCCCATCACCCGACCATCGACACCTTGGGGATGCCATGAGAGACGGTTCCTTCACGAGACCTTCCCCCGACGGGAGCGGACGCCGGCTGCCGGCGCTGCCGCACGGCCGGTCCGCCGCGGACGCGACGGATACCACAAATACGGCATCCGTCCGACGTCAGCGCCGCCCGGGCCGCCGTTCCGTCGTCGCCCGGATGGCGGCCGCGGTCGTGGTGTTCCTCGGTGCGCTGGTCGCCGGCTCGGTCGCGACCGGCGCAGCGCAGGCCGCCACCTCCGGGCCGTGCGACATCTACGCGGCCGGTGGCACACCGTGCGTCGCGGCGCACAGCACCACCCGGGCGCTGTACGCCGCGTACAACGGCCCGCTCTACCAGGTCAGGCGCTCGTCCGACAACGCGACCCGGGACATCGGCGTGCTGAGCACGGGCGGATACGCGAACGCCGCCGCCCAGGACTCGTTCTGTTCCGGCACCACCTGCGTCATCACCGTCATCTACGACCAGTCCGGCCGGGGCAACCACCTCACCCAGGCGCCCGGCGGTGGCGCGGCCGGCGGCCCGGACGACCTGGCGATCGCGACCGCCGCGCCGACCACGGTCGGCGGCCACAAGGCCTACGGTGTCCATGTGGCCCCCGGTACCGGCTACCGCAACAACCACACCAACGGCATCGCCACCGGAGACCAGTCGGAGGGCATGTACGCGATCTTCGACGGCACGCACTACAACGGCGGCTGCTGCTTCGACTACGGCAACGCCGAAACCAGCAGCAACGACACCGGCAACGGCCACATGGAGGCCATCTACTTCGGGAACATCAAGGTCTGGGGCTACGGCACGGGCAACGGACCCTGGATCATGGCCGACCTCGAGAACGGCCTGTTCTCCGGAGTGAACGCGGGCTACAACGCGAACGACCCGAGCGTGAACCACCGGTACCTGACCGCCATCGTCAAGGGTGCACCCAACCAGTGGGCCATCCGTGGCGGCGACGCACAGTCCGGCGGCCTGTCGACCTTCTACAGCGGGCCGCGCCCCAACGTCGCGGGGTACAACCCGATGCACAAGGAGGGCGCCATCATCCTCGGCATCGGCGGCGACAACAGCAAGGGTTCCGCCGGCACGTTCTACGAAGGCGTGATGACGTCAGGCTATCCGTCGGACGCCACGGAGAACGCGGTGCAGGCGAACATCGTCGCGGCCGGGTACAGCTCCACGTCCACCGGGACGGGTCCCGGTGCGATCCACGCGACGGGCGCGGGCACGTGCCTGGACGTGCCGAACGGGTCCGCCACGGCGGGCACGCAGCTGCAGATCTGGGACTGCAACGGCGGCGCCGGCCAGACGTGGACCCCCACCGCCGCTGGGCAGTTGACCGTCTACAGCGGCGGCAGCCGGATGTGTCTGGACGCCTACGGCAACCGGACCAGCCCGGGCACCAAGGTCGAGATCTGGCCCTGCAACGGCGGAGCCAACCAGCAGTGGAACCTCAACTCCAACGGCACGATCACCGGTGTCCAGTCAGGGCTCTGCCTGGACGTGACGGGAGCCTCCACGGCCAACGGCGCTCCGGTGGAGCTGTGGACCTGCAACGGCGGCTCCAACCAGCAGTGGACCATGGGCTGAGCCCGGTCCCGCCCCGCCCCCGTGGCCGGCGCACCACCGGCCGCGGGCCGGGGACGTGGTGGACTCGGCGCCACCGCGCCCGCACGGACTCCTGGGCCGGTGCCGGCGCGTCCCGGGTGCCGGTCCAACGGGCCGACGGACCCGGCAGGGCACCGATCCGGCCGTCACGGGCCACGAGGCGGGCGCCTCGGCACGGCCGGCCACGTCGGGGAGGACGGGACCGACCCGGCGGCCTTCATCAGGTGAGGAACAGGGCTATGCGCGTGCGTGGTTCCCGGTCACAGCTGCCACACCACCGGCAGGGAGGCGTCGGCGCCTTCGGCCGAGTAGTCGTGGACGACGTCCAGCAGCTCGGCCATCCTGGCCTGCCAGGCGATGTTGACCGGCAGGTTCTCGAGCGCGGCGATCATCGCCGGGTAGTCCTCGACCTCCAGCAGATGGAACAGGTCGGTACCGCTGCGCCAGATCGTCCACTGACCGACCCCTGCGGCGCGGATGGCCGCGGTCAGTTCCTCGGGGACCTCACGGTGTGCCGCCTCGTACTCCTCGATGCGGTCGGCGCGGACCTTGGTGTGCAGGGCTACCCTCATGGCGACTCCTTCGACGGCGGGGCGGTGGGGATCGGCGTGCCCCGGGCCAGCAGTCCCTCGGCGCGCAACTCGTCCCACACCGAGGGCGGGACGGGGTGCCGCAGCTGCTCCACGGTGTCGCGCACCTCCTCGGCGGAGCGTGCCCCGGTCAGGACGCTCGCGACGGCGGGGTGGCCGAACGGGAAGTGCAGGGCGGCGGCGCGCAGCGGGACACCGTGGCGTTCGGTGACGCCTTTCAGGTGCAGGGCCCGGTGGAGGACCGGGCGCGGAGCGGGCGTGTAGTCGTACGTCGCCCCGGGCTTCGGGTCGGTCAGCAGCCCCGAGTTGAACACACCGCCGATGATCAGGCTCCGGCCCCGGGCGGCGGCCTCGGGCAGTACCTCGGCGAGCGCCTCCTGCTCGAGCAGGGTGTAGCGGCCGGCGAGCAGGACCACGTCGATGTCGGTCTCGCGCAGGAAGCGGGCGGGGAGCGCGCACTGGTTCGTTCCGATGCCGATCGCCTTGACGACGCCTTCGTCACGCAGCCGCTCCAGCGCCGGATACGCCTCGGTGAGAGCCTGCTCGGCGTGGTCGTCGGGGTCGTGCAGCAGTGCGATGTCGACGCGGTCCAGACCGAGGCGGTCCAGGCTCGCTTCCAGGGAGCGCAGCACTCCGTCCGCGCTGAAGTCCCAGACCCGCCGGTGGCTGTCGGACACGGCGAAACCGTGCGCGAGGTCGTCGCCGCGGCCACCCCGCGGGTTCGGCTCCAGCAGCCGCCCGACCTTGGTGGACACGGTGTACGCGTCCCGGGGACGGTCGCACAGCGCGGTGCCCAGACGGCGCTCGGACAGCCCGAGTCCGTAGTGGGGCGCGGTGTCGAAGGCGCGGATGCCCGCGTCCCAGGCCGCGTCCACGGCGGCGAAGGCCGCCTCGGCGGTGACCGGGCGGTAGAGGTTGCCGATGCCCGCGGCCCCGAACGAGACCTCGGTGACCCGAACGCCGGTGCCGCCCAGTGTCGCCGTCCTCATGAGCCGGCCGCCGGACGGAGTCTGAGCCCCTGCATGCCGCCGTCGACGGCGAGGGCGGTACCGGTCACCGAGGCGGCGGCCGGGGACGCCAGGTAGACCACGGCCGCCGCGATCTCCTCCGCGGTGACCAGGCGGCCCATCGGCTGCCGGGCGTCGAGGGCGGCGCGTTCGGCGTCCGGGTCGTCGGCGGCCTCCAGGAGCCGGGTCACCCAAGGCGTGTCCGCGGTGCCCGGGTTGACGCAGTTGACGCGGATGCCCTCGCGGACGTGGTCGGCGGCCATGGCGAGGGTCAGCGACAGGACGGCGCCCTTGCTGGCGGAGTACAGGGCGCGCCGGGGGAGACCGGCCGTGGCGGCGATCGAGCAGGTGTTGACGATGGCCGCAGTGCCCGGGCGGGCAGTGGCAGCGCGCCGCAGATGCGGCAGGGCGGCGCGGGTCGTGCGGACCATGCCGAGGACGTTGACGTCCAGGACGAGGCGCCACTGTTCGTCGGGATTGTCCTCGACCGTGCCGACGGCGCCGATACCCGCGTTGTTGACGAGGATGTCCAGACCGCCGAGCCGCTCGGCCGCTTCCTCCACGGCGAGGCGTACCGAGGTGTCGTCCCGGACGTCGCCCTTGAGGGCGTGCAGGGGCTCGGGCACCCCGGACGGTTCGACGTCGAGCACGGCCACCGCCGCGCCGCGCGCCGACAGTGCGCGGGCCGTGGCGAGCCCGATGCCGGACGCGCCGCCGGTGACGAGGGCCCTGAGCCCTGAAAGACCGGTCATGAGGCACCTTCTTTGCGGGCACGGTCGGCGACCCAGAAAGTCCCGTCCGGGAAGTGGTAGGCGGCGAGGGACTCCTCCCGCATGGTGGCGGAGAATCCGGGGGCGAGCGGGGCGGTGTAGTGGCCGTCGCGCATCACCACGGGCGCGGTGAAGTGCTGGTGGAGGTGGTCGACGTACTCGATGACCCGGTTCTCGGTCGTACCGGACAGGGCGAGGTAGTCGAACATCGACAGGTGCTGGACCAGTTCGCAGAGCCCCACCCCGCCGGCGTGCGGGCACACCGGCACCCCGAACTTCGCGGCGAGCAGCAGGATCGCCAGGTTCTCGTTGACTCCGCCGACGCGGGCCGCGTCGATCTGCAGCACGTCGATGGCCCCGGCCTGGAGGAGCTGCTTGAAGACGATGCGGTTCTGCACGTGCTCGCCGGTGGCGACCTTCACGGGGACGACCGCCTGGCGTACGGCCGCGTGGCCGAGGACGTCGTCGGGGCTGGTGGGCTCCTCGATCCAGTAGGGCCCGAACTCGGCGAGCGCGTTGGTCCACTCGATCGCGTCGTCCACGTTCCACCGCTGGTTGGCGTCGACGGCGATGCGGATGTCGTCGCCGACGGCGGCACGAGCGATGCGCAGCCGCCGGATGTCGTCGCCGAGGTCGGCGCCGACCTTCAGTTTGATCTGGGTGAACCCGTCGGCGACGGCCTGCTTGGCCAGCCGGGTCAGCTTGTCGTCGGAGTAACCGAGCCAGCCGGGTGAGGTGGTGTAGCCCGGGTAGCCGCGCTCCAGCAGCACCGCCTCACGGTCCGCGAGCCCCGCCCTGCCCTCACGCAGGAGAGTGAGGGCGTCCTCGGGGGTGAGGGCGTCGGCGATGTACCGGAAGTCGACCTGGGAGACCAGCCACTCCGGTTCGGCGTGGGCGAGCAGCCGCCACAGCGGCCGGCCGGCCCGCTTGGCCGCCAGGTCCCAGACGGCGTTGACCACGGCGCCGATCGCCATGTGCATCACGCCCTTCTCGGGGCCGAGCCAGCGCAGCTGGCTGTCACCGATCAGGTCGCGGCTGAGCGAGCCCGGGTCGGCGCAGAGCTCCGCGACGGAGCGGCCCACGATGTGGGGCCGCAGGGCTCCGATCGCGGCGACCTGCACCTCGTTGCCGCGTCCGATGGTGAAGGTGAAGCCGTGGCCCTCGAGTCCGTCACCTGCGTCGGTGCGCAGCACGATGTAGGCGGCCGAGTAGTCGGGATCCGGGTTCATCGCGTCGGAACCGTCCAGTTCCCGCGAGGTGGGGAAGCGGACGTCGTACGTGTCGACCGCGGTGATCCGGGCTGGGATGGCAGTCAAGGGAGTGCCTTTCATGCTTGGCCGAAGGTCTGGCGCTGGCTGCCGAGCCTGTCGACGGAGAGTTCGACGGTGTCGCCGGGGCGGAGGTAGGGCGTTCCGGGCAGACCGAGGGCCACGCCTGCGGGCGTGCCCGTGTTGATCACGTCGCCCGGCTCCAGCACCATGTACCGGCTCAGGTACGCCACGACGTGGTCGACCGGGAAGATCATGTCCCGGGTGTGCCCGCTCTGCCGCTTCACGCCGTTGACGCTCAGGTGCAGCCCCAGGTGCTGGGGGTCGCCCACCTCGTCGGCGGTGACCAGCCACGGGCCGAGCGGGTTGAAGGTCTCGCAGGACTTGCCGAGGTCCCACTGCGGGGAGTACTCCAGCTGGAACTCCCGCTCCGAGACGTCATGACTGATCGCATAGCCCGCGATCACGTCCCGTGCGTCCTCGGGGCCGTCGAGATAGCGCGCCCGGCGGCCGATGACGACCGCGAGCTCGACCTCCCAGTCGGTCTTCACCGAGCCACGGGGGACGAGCACCTCGTCGTAGGGGCCGACGACGGTTCCCGGGTCCTTCATGAACACCACCGGCCGCTCGGGGATCGCCGCGCCGGTCTCGGCGGCGTGGTCCCGGTAGTTCAGGCCGATGCAGACGATCTTGCCGGGCCGGGCGACCGGCGGGCCGATCCGCAGTCCGTCCGCCTCAAGTACGGGGAGGGCTCCTGCCGCGACCGACGCCCGGGCACGGTCGGCACCGTCCGAAGCGAGGAACGCGCCATCGATGTCGGAGGTCACGGAGGACAGGTCCAGCAGCCGGCCGTCGTCGGTGCGGACAGCGGGCCGCTCTTCGCCGGGGGCGCCGACTCGTAGCAGTTTCACTGGCAGTTCCCTTGCCATAGGCGGTTCGCGGAGGGAGGTGACGGCCGCTCGTACGGGCCGTGCCGCCAGTTGTGCCCCGACCGGGTCATGCGGAGAGCCTCAGCGCTCGCCCCCAGTCATCGGATGTGTGGCGGCATCGCGACTGTAGACGCAGCGGAGCCGCCTGACAACGCATACCTCGGATGTATTTCCCTGGCGCCGACGGTTCGCGCCCATCCGGGGCGACTTGGCGCCCGACATCAGCCGAAGCCGGGGCGGCACACGGACGTTTCCTCGGATGACTGAGGCGCCGGCTGCACAGGGCAGGGTCCGCCGGTCGGAGCCTTGAGCCGGTACGCCGAGAACAGCCGGAGCGGGTGAAGGCGCCCCGGCGCGCCGCTCCGCCGACGCTGCGCCCGACCGGCCGGCCGCGGTCGTTTCCGAATCGTGAGCCTGAGTCGCTCCCTGGGGCACGATCGGCCGACTGAGCCAAGCCGCAGGTCGCAAAGGGAACATGACGAGCCGACGACTCGTTCTGGCGCGGTTGCGGAGCCTCACGCCGTCATGCGGAGCAATTCAGTGGTGGCGGACCCTTGTCAACGTCTGCAACGTCGTCGTAACGTCCTCGGCGTCCGAGAGACATCGGAGGAATAGCTCGAAACGCTCCAGATTCCCCTATGAATGGGACAGTTCGCGCGCCTGGCCTCCAGCTCTCGACACCGGCTGCCCCTCACTTCCGTCCCCCTCGGGCGCGGTCCGCACTGCCTGGTGCCGGGCCACCGTCTGCCCGGCCCGCGGCCTCGCCCGTCCCTCCCCGGCAGGCGAGTACGCCCCCCTCTCACCGTCGCCCCGCGGTCCTCCGCCCCGCCAAAGGAGACAACACGGCCATGAAGCTCACTCGCACTCGCTCGACCGCCACCGCTGCCGCCGCCGTGCTCGCGGTACTGGCCCTCGCCACCGCGTGCAACCGCGGGAGCGCCGCGTCGGTCGGCTCGGGCGGCGGCAAGCCGGCCATCGGCATCGACGTGCCCCGCGCCGACTCCGACTTCTGGAACTCCTACGCGCAGTACCTGAAGAAGGACATCCACGCCGACGGCATCAACGCCCTGCCGATGAGCGACTCGCAGAACGACGTCACGCACCTTGTCGCCAACGTGCAGGTGTTCCGCAACACCGGTGCCAAGGCCATCGTCATGGCCCCGCAGGACACCGGTGCCATCGCCTCCGCCCTCGATGACCTGTCGGCCGCGAAGATCCCGGTGATCAGCGTCGACACCAGACCCGACAAGGGCAATGTGTACATGGTCGTCCGTGCCGACAACAGGGCGTACGGCACCAAGGCCTGCGAGTTCCTCGGCAGGCAACTCGGCGGCGAGGGCAAGGTGGCCGAGTTCCAGGGCGCCCTGGACTCCATCAACGGCCGCGACCGCTCGGAGGCGTTCGCCGCGTGCATGAAGGAGAAGTTCCCGAAGATCAAGGTGTTCGAACTTCCCACCGACTGGAAGGGCGACGTGGCCTCGGCCAAGCTGCAGAGTCTGCTCGCCCAGAACCCCGATCTGAACGGCATCTACATGCAGGCGGGCGGTGTCTTCCTGCAGCCGACCCTGGCCCTGCTGCAGCAGAAGGGCTTGCTGAAGCCGGCGGGCCAGAAGGGGCACATCTCCATCGTCTCCAACGACGGCATCCCGCAGGAGTTCGACGCGATCCGCAAGGGCCAGATCGACGCGACCGTCTCCCAGCCCGCCGACCTCTACGCCAAGTACGCGCTGTACTACGCCCAGGCCGCAGCCCAGGGCAAGACCTTCAAGCCGGGCCCGACCGACCACGGCTCCACCATCGTCAAGCTCCCGAACGGTCTGGAGGACCAGCTCCCCGCCCCGCTGGTGACCAAGGCGAACGTGGAGGACAAGACCCTGTGGGGCAACAACGTCCCGCAGTGACCCGGGCCACCGCCCACAGCTGCCGGGGGACCGGCGGCCCGTTCGCCCGGCAGCGCCCCAGCACCACGGATCCGGGTTCACCCCGCGCTCCTCGGCCCCCAGCATCCGTACCCGAAGGACGGTATCCACCATGGCGGACACCGCCACCACCCCGGCGGCCGGCCCCGCAACCCGGGCCCCGGTCGCCGAGGCGACCGGCATCAGCAAACGGTTCGGCGCCACCGTGGCGCTGCGCGACGCCCGTATCAGCGTCGCCGAGGGCGAGTCGCACGCCCTGGTGGGACGCAACGGCGCCGGCAAGTCGACGCTCGTGTCGATCCTCACCGGCCTCCAGCAGCCCGACGCCGGTTCGCTGCGCTTCTCCGGTGAGCCGGCGCCCGCCTTCGGCGACATCGACGCCTGGCGCTCGAGGGTCGCCTGCGTCTACCAGCGGTCCACCGTGATCGGTGAGTTGACCGTCGCCGAGAACCTCTTCCTGAATCGGCAGAGTCCCGGCGCGGTGCGCCCGATCCGCTGGAAGCACCTCAGACAGCGTGCCGAGGAACTCCTCGCCGAATACGGTGTCGCCGTCGACCCCGCGGCGCGGGCCAGGGACCTGACCGTCGAGCAGCGGCAGTTCGTGGAGATCGCCCGTGCGCTGTCCTTCGGCGCCCGTTTCATCGTCCTGGACGAGCCCACCGCCAAGCTCGACGCCCGCGGCATCGGCCGCCTCTTCGACAGGCTGCGGGACCTGCAGGGCCAGGGCGTCGCCTTCCTCTTCATCTCGCACCACCTGCAGGAGGTGTACGACCTCTGCACGACCGTCACGGTCTACCGAGACGCCCGCCACATCCTCACCGCACCCGTGGCCGAGCTCGGTCACCACTCACTCGTGGAGGCCATGACCGGCGAGACCGCCTCCACGGCCACCGCCTCCGCGGCCGCGTCTCCGGCCGCGCTGACCGACGGGGCTGAGCTGCTGCGGATCGACGGCCTGACACTGCCCGGCGCCTGCGAGGACCTGTCCCTCTCGGTGCGCTCCGGTGAGGTGGTCGGGCTCGCCGGAGCGACGGCCAGCGGCAATGTGCAGGTGGGTGAGGCCATCGCCGGTCTGCACCGTGCCAAGGCCGGCAGGATCTCGGTCGGCGGCAGGAGCCTGCGCACCGGCAGCGTGCCGTCCGCCCTGGCCGCCGGAGTGGGTTTCGTCCCCGAGGACCGGCATCTGCAGGGCCTGGTCAACGGCCGCAGTGTGGCGGAGAACGCGACGCTCACCGTCACCGACCAGCTCGGTCCGTTCGGCACCGTGCTGCCCGCCCGCACCAGGGCCTTCGCCCGGCGCATGATCAGGGACCTCGACATCAAGACCCCGGCGGCCGCCACCCCGGTCTCCGCGCTGTCCGGCGGCAACCAGCAGAAGGTCGTCGTCGCCCGCGCCCTGGCCACCGACCCGCACGTGCTCGTGGCCATCCGCCCCACCAACGGTGTGGACGTCAAGTCCAAGGAGTTCCTGCTCGGCAGGATCCGACGGGCAGCCGACGAGGGCAAGGCCGCCCTGATCGTCTCCGACGAACTCGACGACCTCAGGGCCTGCGACCGGGTCGTGGTCATGTTCCACGGACGGGTGGTCGCCGAGTTCGACCGCGGCTGGACGGACGACCAGGTGGTCGCCGGCGTCGAGGGCGTCGCCGACACCACCACCCCCACCGCCGCGGCCACGGCGTCCGGTACCGACGAGCACGGAAGGTAGACATGTCCGCCACCACAGATGTCACGGAGCCCGCATCGCACACGGTGGAGCCGGCCGCCGCGGACACCGCACGGCGCCGCCTCGACCTGGGCCGCTTCCGTGAACTGTCCCTGATCCCGGCCATCCTCGCGCTGGGTCTGATCGGTTTCATCGTCTCGCCGGCCTTCCTCACCGCCGACAACCTCATCGGTGTGGCGCAGCAGTCCACCGAACTGAGCCTGCTCGTCCTCGCCACCGCCCTCATCCTCATCTGCGGGCGCATGGACCTGTCCCTGGAATCCACCATCGGCGTGGCCCCGGTCATCGCCGTATGGCTGGTACTGCCCACCAGCGGTGGGCGGTTCAACGGACTCGGGCTCTTCCCCGAGTGGATGGCGGTGCCGCTCTGCCTCCTGGTCGGAGTGGCGATCGGTGCCCTGAACGGATTCCTCATCCTCAAGCTGCGGCTCAACGGGTTCATCGTCACCCTGGGCGGGCTGACCATGCTGCGCGGCCTCCAGGTCGCACTGTCCGAGGGCCAGTCGATCGTGGACCTGCCGCCCTCGTTCAGCTACCTGGGCAGGGCGTCCTGGCTCGGTGTACCGGCCGCCATCTGGATCTGCGCGGTGCTGTTCGCGGCGGGTGGCAGCGCACTGGCCTGGCTGCGGCACGGGCGGGCCCTGTACGCGATCGGCGGCAACGCTGAGGCGGCACGCACCGCCGGCATCCGCGTCGACCGGATCGTGTGGATCGTGCTCATCCTCGGCAGCCTGCTGGCCGCGTTCGCCGGCATCCTCTACAGCGGACACTACGGCTCCATCTCGGCGACGCAGGGCAGCGGCTGGATCTTCCAGGTCTTCGCCGCGACCGTCATCGGCGGAGTGAGCCTCAACGGCGGCAAGGGCTCCGTGTTCGGCGCCCTCACGGGCGTCCTGACCCTCCAGCTCGTCGTCAACGTCATGACGCTGGCGGGCGTACCGCCGCTGTGGAACCAGTTCCTCAACGGCGCCATCATCATCGTCGCCCTGATCATCTCCCGCTTCGCCTCCGGCGAGAAGCAGGAGTAGCGGCGGCCGGTGCGCCGCTCCGCCCCGGCCTCGGTGCCGCGTGGCGGAGCGGCGCGCGCACATCCCACCGGTAAGGAAAGGCACCCGCGTGGCACTCACCGACGAAGCGATGGACAAGATCAAGGCGATGATCGTCGCCGGTGAACTGGCGCCCGGGTCCCGCCTGCCCAAGGAGGAGGTCCTCGCCGGGCAGCTGGGCCTGTCCCGCAACTCCCTGCGCGAGGCCGTCCGCGCGCTCACCGCGATGCGCATCCTGGTCGTACGGCAGGGCGACGGCACCTACGTGTCCAGTCTGGAGCCCCACATCCTCCTGGAGACGCTCTCCTTCGCCTCGGACGTCTCCCAGGGGCGGACCGCCCTGCAACTGATCCAGGTCCGCAGGCTCCTGGAACCCCAGGCGACCGGGCTGGCCGCCGCGCTGCTGACGCCGGATGACCTCCGGGAACTCGGCGACATCCTGGAGCGGGCCAAGTCGGCCGCCACGGTCGAGGAGTTCGTCGCCCATGACATCGCCTTCCACGCGAGGATCGTCGAAGCCGTCGGCAACCCGGTGCTGTCCATGCTGCTGCGCGTGCTGTCCACCCGCACCCAGCGGGTACGCATCGTCCGGGGCAGCCGGGCCCGACGCGCGGTGGAGAACGCGCACCGGGACCACGACCAGATCCTCGGCGCGCTCCGGGCACGCGACGCACTGCTGGCCGCCTCCACCGCGGCGGTTCACATCACCGCCGTCGAGCAGTGGCTGGCGGCAAGCCTGAGGGACGCACCCGAGGAACCCCTCGCCGGCTGACCGCTGCGTCCGCCTGGCTCCCGCCGCCGCCCGACACCCCTCCGAGCCGGCCGGACGGCGGGCCACCAACGCGGACGAGCCGAGCACGCAGCGCAGGCACTTGCGGGCCGGAGTGACAGGCGGCCGCCGCCCCCTGTGGGCGACCGGGGCCGCATCCACACGCAGCGCCGGTGAGCCTCTGTGTTCTCCACGACCTGATGGACGCGCCCACAGGAGGTCGCGGGCCACCGTCCTCCCGTCCTCTTGTCCTCCCTCGACCGCCTACCCCAGGGCCCGTAGCCGGGCGACGGCGTCGGCCAGGCGGCCGCGGCAGAACGCGCGGTGGTCGGAGTCGAAGCCGCGGGGTCCGCACTCGATGACGAGCAGCAGGCCCAGGTAGAGCTCGTACAGGGCGAGCCGGTGCCGGAAGGCGGGGCCCAAGTCGAGGCTGCCGCCCGCCTCGGTGTAGCCGGCGACCAGATCGCTGTCCGGTCCGGTGTCCCCGCCGAATGCCAGGGAGACCAGCTCGGCGGCCGGGTCGCCCCAGAAGGCCCGCTCGTGATCGATGAGTCCCGTGATGCGGGCGCGTCCCACGCCACCGGCCGGGTGGTCGCCCAGATCCACGAAGATGTTGCCCGGCCACAGATCGAAGTGCACCAGGCGGGGTTCGGTGACCGCGTCGAGCGCGTACCCGCCCTCGTCCACCAGCCCCCGTATCTCGGCGGGAGCAACGCCGAACGACGACTGCCAGCGCTCGGCGTCGTCGAGCAGTGCGTTCACCATGGCGGCGAAGGCCGTCCGCCAGTCGGAGGCGGACAGCGCGGACTCGGCGGCCGGATAACCGAACCGGCCGTCCTCCGGCGCCAGGGTGTGCAGACGTGCGCTGATCGCGCCCAGTTCGCGACGCAGCACCGAGTTCACCGCGGCGGGAAGGCGGTCACCCGCCTTGTCCCACGGCACGCCCTCCAGAAGGGAGAGGACGAGGAAGTCCTCCCCCGCGTACAGCAGATCCGGCGTCGGCACGCCGCCACCGGGGAGCGCGGCGATCCGCCGGTAGACCATGGTCTCTGTCGCAAGGATGCCGCGCTCGTAGCGGAGGACCTCGGCGCCGGCCGGCGGGGCCAGTTTGACGACGGCGGCCCTGCCGTCGTCGAGCACGACGCGGTAGGCCGCGTTGAACCAGCCGTCGGTCAGCTCGGCCTCCACCCGGCACCCGACACCGGCGCAGGACCGCAACAGCGTGTCGAGCCGACCGGCTGACATCCGGCGCTTGGTCTGACTCTGCATGGCTCCCCGGCTTTCGGAATGGCGTTGCGCGAGTGCGTACGCGGCGGACTGGAGATCCCGGGCCCGGCGTGCTCGACGCGGTCCCGGGAGTCGGCACGCCCCGTCCGAGCATCGAAGCGCTTCAACATGGCCGGGAGAGTACGGGAGAGTAAAGGCGGCTCCGAAGATGCGCAAGATCCCCGCAGAGATGAACCACCACGTCACCCGTACCGGCACCACGGTCACCGGCTCCGCCTCCTGAGCAGACCCACCGTGCCCCCGGTGCGGAGCTACCGCTCCCCCGGCTCCGCACCCGTCCTCGGGCGAGTGCTGGCGCCCGCGTATCGCGGGGGTGAGGCTGGAGGCGAGCAAAAAGACACCGACGTGCCGTTCGTCTGACCGCACGGCCACGATGATCGGCAGTCCTCGGCCAGTAAGCGAAAAGAACGAGCGAGGGGCTGGAGGCAGCCGTGGCGATCCTCGCATTTCTTGTGCTCGTCACCGCGACGATCTTGGTATTGGTTGGCACTCTCGTGCTCTTCATCGGCGCCCTCCTGGCCCTGGTCGCCATACTCCTGGCGGCCGTCGGCGGTTTCCTGATCTTCATGGGCATGGCCACCCTCGCAGGAGGGGCCCTCTCCCTGATCCGAACGGCACTGAGGCGGATGCGCAGGCGAGACCAGGGGCAGTAGATCGCGGGCAGACCTGCGACCTCGGCGCGCGCCGATATCCCGCGCGGCGCCGACGTCCCGCGCAGCGCCGACGTCCCGCGCAGCGCCGCTGAGCCGTCGGCGGCCAGGGCCCGGGTACGCGCACGGCGAACGAGCCGCTCGAGCCGGTCGTCGGCCCGGCGGTATTGCCGGACGCCCCCTCAGCCTTGTCCGCCCGGTGCCCGGCGACCAGACGGGACAGCTCCGCACGAGAGGAGGTGATCAGCTCGCGGTAGGTCCGCCCGAGGGGCTGTCCACGATCCCTGCGCCGAGGAAGAGCCGGCGGACGATCTCCACGATCGCGGGCCGTCCCGGCCGGCTTCGGCCGTCTCGCGTTCCCGGCGGCGCTGCGCCTACGTCTGTGGCGGTGTGGGGAGCCGATCGCGGCGGCAAAGGGAGCTCACCCGGCATTCGTCTTCGGGTCTCCCAAGCGCGCGTCAGGCCCACCGGGTCGCACCCGCGTAGGGGCTGTCCACATGGCCGGCGGGAGTGGGCAGGGGCCCGCAACCGACCGGTGGCCGACCCTCGCGACCCGGCCACCGGTGATGTAGAGGCGCGCTTACGGAGCCATCTCGTACGCGCCGGACAGCGCCTCGACCCGCTGCCAGACCCGCTGCGTGCGTGCCTCGTCGACGACCGGCCGCCGGACCGCACCCAGCGCCCACTCCTGCTGCTGTTCGGTCGCAGAGTCCTTGCCGTGCAGTTCGACGGCGTGCGCGGAGAAGTCCCGCACGAGGACGGCGAAGAGTTCGTCGAGCACGTCCTCGTCGAGTCCGGTCAGGGCGGCCTGCTCAAGGACCAGCTGCCCGTGCACGACGAGGGCGAAGAGCTGACCGATCGCGAGGACGAGGTCGAGGTCGCGGCTCTGCTCCGCGTCGGGGGCGGCGGTGGCGACGAACGTGCAGAGTGCGTCGGCCTGTTCACGGAAGCGAGTCACGTTGGGCAGGTGCGCGTACGCGTCGAAGGCGGGACGCCAGTCGTGGAAGCGCACCGAACCGAGGCCGCGGGCCGGTCCCTGCCGGAACAGGAAGTCGTCGTCGGCCGCGTCCGGGCGGGGCGGCACGCCGGGGTACTCGACCGGGTCCAGGAGGTGGCTGCGCATGAACTTCAGGATCAGCGCCAGGTTGACGTGGACCGTACCCTCCAGCTTCGGCAGACCACGGATCTCCACGGCCGCCTGGCCGAAGTAGTTGTCCTTCTCGAAGCCCTTGGCCGCGATGACGTCCCACATCAAGTCGATGACCTTCTCGCCCTCGGTGGTCACCTTCATCTTCGTCATCGGGTTGAAGAGCAGGTAACGCCGGTCGTCCGGGCCGGCGGAGCGGAAGTAGTCGACAGCGCGGTCGCTGAAGGACTTCATTCCGACGAGCCTGACGTACGCGTCGGTCAACTCGCGCCGCACGTGCGGGAAGTCGGTGACGGGGCGCCCGTAGAGGATGCGGTTGTGGGCGTGGGTGACGGCCTCGTACATCGCGTGCTCGCAGATGCCGATCGAGGCGGTGCACAGGTTGAACTTGCCGACGTTGACGGTGTTGAGGGCGGCGTCGAAGGCGGCGCGGCCGGTGTGCAGGACGTCATCGGCCGCTACGGGATAGTCGGCGAGACGGAACTCGCTGACGTACTTCGAGGAGTCGACGACGTTCTTGACCAGGCGGTAGGCCGGGTGACGGCTGTCGGCGGCGAAGAAGACGTAGCCGTCGGGCCCCTCGACGTCGGTACGACGGCCGAAGACGGAGACGAGTGCGGCGGCGTTGCCGTTGCCGATGTAGTACTTGGAGCCGGTGGCCCGGAAGCCGCCGTTGCCATCGGGCTCGAGCAGCATGTCGGTGGAGTAGATGTCGGCGCCGTGGGCCTTCTCGGACAGGCCGAACGCGAAGACCTCTCCCTGTGTGAGGAGTTCCGCGGCGCGGGAGCGGGCGGCGTGGTTGCCGCTCTGCCAGACCGGACCGAGGCCGAGGATCGTGACCTGCCAGGCGTACCAGTAGTCCAGGCCGTAGAAGCCCAGGATCTCGTTGAGCGCGGCGATCCGGGCGGTGTCCCACCGCTTGTCCGGCTCCCCCTCCCCCGCTGCGGACGACGGCGTCAGGAAGGTGGCGAACAGGTTCTCCTTCGCTGCGAAGGAGAGGAAGTCGCCAAGCCACGCGCGGGTCCGGTAGTCCTCCATCAGTCGCGCCTTCCCACGCTCCTCGAACCAGTCGACGGTGGCACGCAGCAAGCGGCGCGTCTCGGGGTCGAAGTGCGCGGGGTCGTATGTGCGCGGGTTGAACAGCAGCGGGTCAGCCATGGTGACGACGCCTTTCGGCTGGTGGACGGGGGGAATCGGGAGGTCTGACGGCTGGACTGGCCTGGTCGGGAGAACCGGCGGAGGGTGGGGCGGCGATCAGCGGCCCGGACCGAACCGGGCCAGCGTGGCAAGCACGTCGTCCAGCCAGTCGATCATCATCCGCTCGTACGCGATGCCGCCGCGCAGGACGACGTGCTGGAGCTCCCGCTCCGCGTCGAGCGGCACCTCTGAACCGGTCGTGCTTGCCGCGCGCCCCGTGAAGTCCCGCGCCTCTCCCGCGAGATAGTGCGCCAGCCGGTCCCGGTGCGCCTGCCGGTGCCGATCCACCTCGTCCATCAGGGCGGCCGGGTCGTCGAAGGCGGCGCCCCGGATCTTCACGGCCACGTCGTGGCGGACACTCTCCGGCTCGGTCGGATCACGCAACCAGGAGGACAGCGCGGCCCGGCCGAGGTCGGCGACGCTGTACTCCTTCTTGTCCGGCCGGCCCTGCTGCGGGACGTCCCGGACGTCGACCCAACCGTCGGTCTCCATACGCTTGAGCACGCGATAGATCTGCTGGTGGGTCGCGGTCCAGAAGTAGCCGATGGACCGTTCGAAGCGCCGGGCCAGCTCATAGCCGGATCCCGGCCTCTCCAGAAGCGACACCAAAATCGCGTGTTCGAGCGCCATGTTACCGAGCTTGCTATGCAACTCGTTGCATAGCAAGCCTCGCCCGCTCCGATGCGACGCGGCTCACTCCCCGCCCCCCTCCGGTACTCCAGGTATGTCCGCTTCTCACCGTTCGTGTAGCTGCTGAGCCACTGCTGGACCGCGCGAAGCACTTCCGCAGAGCTCGTCGCGAGCAACACCAGCACATGGAGCAGCGGCATCAGCTGGTCCGCGGTGGCGGCGTGGCCGCTATGGGCGGCGAGGAACACGCGGAGGGCGTCGCGGAGGAGTTCGCGGTGTCGACCGCTTCCCTCGGCCCGGCCCCTCTTCGTTGGGCATGGTGGCCACACGCACAGCCGATCCCTGAACTATGTTGTCCCGCCACATGTGCGCCTGACCTGCATGTTTCTACGGTGTGGCGACACACAGACGTCCCCACCGCACACGAGGAAGTGGCGCCGATGGCCTCCGAAACCACCGCTCCCCCACCCCCCGCAAGCCTCCCCAGGATCGTCGCCGCCAGCCTCATCGGCACCACCATCGAGTGGTACGACTTCTTCCTCTACGGGTCCGCTGCGGCGCTGGTCTTCAACAAGCTGTTCTTCCCCGGCTCCGACCCACTGGTGGGAACGCTCCTGTCCTTCCTGACGTACGCAGTCGGATTCGCCGCCAGGCCGCTCGGCGCCCTGGTGTTCGGGCACTACGGTGACCGTCTCGGGCGCAAGAAGCTGCTGGTGCTGAGTCTGCTGCTGATGGGCGGCGCGACCTTCGCCATCGGACTGCTGCCCACGCACGCCGGCGTCGGCACCGCCGCACCGGTGCTGCTCACCACGCTGCGCCTCGTGCAGGGCTTCGCGCTCGGCGGTGAGTGGGGTGGCGCCGTGCTGCTCGTCTCGGAGCACGGCGACGCTCGGCGACGCGGTTTCTGGGCCTCCTGGCCGCAGACCGGAGCGCCGGCCGGGCAGTTGCTCGCCACGGGTGTGCTGTCGTTGCTGACCGCCGTGCTGTCGGACGACGCGTTCGCCTCCTGGGGGTGGCGCATTCCGTTCCTCCTGTCCGGGGTACTGGTGATGGTCGGTTTGTGGATTCGTCTTTCCGTCGATGAATCGCCCGTGTTCCGGCAGGCGTTGGCTCAGGCCGAGGCGCGCAAGGCGGACCCGGGCGCTGATGCGGAGAAGTTGCCGCTGGTGTCCGTCCTGCGTCACCACTGGCGCGACGTACTGGTCGCGATGGGCGCGCGCATGGCGGAGAACATCAGCTACTACGTGATCACCGCCTTCATCCTCGTCTACGCCACCACGTCGGCCGGCGTCTCCAAGCAGACGGCCCTCAACGCCGTCCTGATCGGCTCCGCCGTGCACTTCGCCGTCATCCCGGCATGGGGCGCACTGTCGGACCGGATCGGCCGCCGGCCCGTGTATCTCCTGGGCGCGGCCGGTGTCGGTCTGTGGATGTTCCCGTTCTTCTCGCTCATCGACACCGGGGGATTCGGGTCCCTGACCGTCGCCGTGACCGTCGGTCTCGTACTGCACGGGGCGATGTACGCGCCCCAGGCGGCCTTCTTCTCCGAGATGTTCGCGACCCGCATGCGCTACTCGGGCGCGTCCATCGGCGCCCAGTTCTCCGCGGTGGCGGCCGGCGCTCCGGCACCGCTCATCGCGACCGCGCTGCTGTCCGAGTACGGCAGCTCCACGCCGATCGCCCTGTATGTGATCGCCGCGGCCGTCCTCACCCTGATCGCGGTCGGTGCCGCCGGGGAGACGCGCGATCGCGACCTTGCCCGGGTGGAGTCCGCGGACGCCGAGCCCTCTGGGGCGCGGGCGGCGGATGCGCGTACCGCCTGAGTCCGGATCTCCCGGCCGGTCCCGTGCGTACCCGCGTACGGGGCCGGTGCGCGTCGTGCGGCGGCGCATCGAGTGAGCCGCTCAGTGTCCGGGCCGGGCGGACAACCGGTGCAGCCTGAGCGCCAGCTGTATCTCCAGGGCGCGGGCCGGGCTCTGCCAGTCGTCGCCGAGGAGCCGGCCCACCCGCTCCAGGCGCTGCGCCACCGTGTTCACATGGACGTGCAGTTCGTCCTTGGTGCGGGCCGGGCTCATCCCGCAGGCGAAGTACGCGTCGAGGGTGCGGAGGAGGTCGGTGCCGCGCCGTTCGTCGTAGGCGACGACCTCGCCGATCGTGCGTTCGACATAGCCGGCGATGTCCCGGTCCCCGGCGAGCAGCAGGCCCAGGAAGCCGAAGTCCTCGGCGGCGGCCCCGTCTCCGACGCGGCCCAGCAGCCGCAGGGCGTCGAGGCAGCGAAGTCCCTCCGCGTAGGCGGCGGCCACGGTGTCGGGGCGGCGGGCGAGGTCCTCGACGGGGGCGGAGGCGCCGACGGTGACCGGTTCATGGACCGCGGTGCCGAGGTGCCGGGCGGTGCGTCGGGCCAGGTCCGTCGCCGTGTCGCCCGGATCGAGCGGCAGCAGCAGGACCGTACCGCCGTCACGGGCGGCGGCGAGGCCGTGCCGCGTGGCCGCCAGGTGGGAGGCCGCGGACCACAGACGGCGGCGGGCGGCTGCTTCCTGGTCGGCGTCGGGCGCGGCGCCGTCGAGGCGGGCGGCGAGCACCACATGGGTGGCGTCGAGGTCCGCGTGCAGGCGGGCGGCGCGCTCGCGCAGCACGCGCGGGTCGCGGTCGCGGGCATCGAGCAGGTCGTCCAGCAGCTCGCCCCGGACACGCTGTTCGGCCTCGACGGCCGAGCGGCGGGCGAGCAGCAGCAGTGAGGTGACCATGGCCGCGCGCTCCAGGGTGCGCTGGTCGACGGGGTCGAGCCCCGGATGGCCGCGCAGCACCAGCGCGCCGAGCAGTTCTCCGCCGGCCGCCACGGCGGCGATCCAGTCGTCCCCGTGCCGGACGGCGTGGCCCTCGGCGCGGGACGCCTCCAGAGGCGCGGCCGGGGCCGCCTGCGCCTCGGTGAACTCGACCGTCCCGTCCAGGACCTGGGACACCGCCGCCGCCACGTCGTGGACGCCGCCGCCGCGCAGGACGAGTTCGGCGAGCCGGTCGTGCACGTCCGAGGCGCGCTCGATGACGGCGCTGCGGTCGCGGATGATCTCGTTGGCACGGGCCAGCCGGTCCAGGGCCGAGCGTGTCTCGGTGAGGAGGTTGGCCGTGTCGATGGCGGCGGCGGCCAGCGCCGCGAACGAGCCGAGGAGGGCGATCTCCTCCCGCTCGAAGACCCGGGCCCGCCGGTCGGCGGCGAACAGGACCCCGATGACCTGGGCGCCGATCATCAGCGGTACGCCAAGGATCGCCACGAGCCCCTCGTCGCGCACTCCCGTGTCGATCGTCCAGGTGTGCTGGAAGCGGTCGTCCTGGAAGTAGTCGGGCGTCACATAGGGACGGGCGGTCTGGGCGACGAGCCCGCCGAGTCCCTCGCCCATACCGAGCCTCAGCTGCTGGAAGCGTGCGGCGACCGAGCCCTCGGTGACCCTCATGTAGGTGTCGCCTGCGGCCTCGTCGTGCAGGGTGAGATAGGCGACGTCGGTGCTCAGCAGGGAGCGGGCGCGCTGGACGATCGCCTGCAGGACGGCGTCGAGGTCGCGCAGCCCGGCCAGGTCGTGGGCGGTCTCGAAGAGCGCGGACAGCTCGGCCTCGCGGCGGCGTCTGCCTTCCATCTCGGCGCGCACGTGCAGTGCGAGCCGCTTGGCCTGCTCGAGCGCGCGAACGCGCTCGGCCGGCAGGCCCTCGGCGCGGGCGAGCAGCACCGGCTGCTCGTAGGCGTCGGCCGACGCGCCCCGGGCCAGGAGCTCCAGGAACGGCGCCTCGGCACCGGTGCCGGGGCGCTGCGCGGACTGTACGTGATCGCGGGACATGCCCCCAGAATGGCTCACGGCAGGCCCGGGGTCGCCGGGCCTGTGGACAACTTCCGACATGTCCCTGCTCAGTGGGCGGTCCAGCCGCCGTCCAGGACCAGCGAGGTACCTGTGATGAAGGACGCCTGCGGACTGCACAGATAGGCCACCGCCTCGGCGACCTCCTCCGGTTCGATCAATCGCTTGACGGCGCTGTCCTGGAGCAGCACCTCGGACAGCACGCGTTCCTCGGTGATCCCGTGCGCCCGCGCCTGGTCGGAGAGCTGCTTCTCCACGAGGGGCGTGCGCACGTAGGCAGGGTTCACACAGTTCGAGGTGACTCCGTGCGGGGCGCCTTCCAGGGCGGCGGTCTTGGACAGCCCTTCCAGCCCGTGCTTGGCGGAGACGTATGCCGCCTTGTACGCGGAGGCGCGCAGCCCGTGGACCGACGAGACGTTGACGACACGGCCCCAGCCCTGCCCGTACATGTGGGGCAGCGCTCCGCGGATGAGCCGGAAGGGGGCTTCCAGCATCACCGTCAGGACGGTGTGGAAGACGTCGGGCGGGAACTCCTCAAGGGGCCGCACCAGTTGGATCCCGGCGTTGTTGACGAGGATATCGGTGCCGGCGGCGGCGTGTTCGGCCGCGTCCAGATCGGTGAGGTCGAGGACGTGGGGTTCGACGGTTCCCGCCAGATCGCGGGCCGCGCCGGCCAGGGCGTCAAGGCCGGCGGTGTCCCGGTCGACCGCTCTGACCTTGGCCCCGGCCGCGGCCAGCCGCAGCGCGCAGGCGCGGCCGATGCCGCCGGCGGCGCCGGTGACGAGGGCGGTGCGTCCGCCCAGATCAACTGAGGTGGTGTGGGGGTGCGGCACGGTCATGAGTCGACACTAAGCAGCGCTAGCACCCCATATGGTCACCACCCATACTTCACAGCGGATTCGTGGCGTCGAACCATGTGGGTGCATCCGATAGGGCTTGCTTGATCCGCAGCAGGCCGAACTCGTTCAGCTCCGGCAGAGAGTCCACCGGGAACCAGCCCACCTCCAGCGACTCGTCGTCGTTCACGCGCGCCTCGCCCCCGACGGCGCGGCAGCGGAACGTGATGTCCATGTACTGGCACGTGTCGCCGTTGGGGTAGGTCACCGGAGCCAGGGCCTGCACGAGGACCACACGCTCGGCGACGCACCGCACGGCAGTCTCCTCGTAGACCTCGCGCACGGCGCAGGCCGCGGGCTGCTCCCCCGGATCCGGGATGCCGCCGATCGCCGACCACCGGCCGGTGTCGGCCCGGCGGCCCAGCAGCACCCTGCCGTCGTCGTCCAGGACGATGGCGGTGACGCCGGGGAGCCAGAGCAGCTGATGGCCGGCGGAGGTCCGGATGGTCCGGATGAAGTCGGGAGTAGCCATGGGCCGACCCTAGCGGGTCGGTTCTGTCACTCCCGCGTCTTCGGGCCGGACGGCCTCGACGTGGCGGTCGCGGCGGCCGCGCGCCGCCGGCACCAGCGCCCACCCGAGACCGCCGGCCGCGACGAGTACGAGGAGCATCTCGGGAAGGGTGCCGAGCCGGGTGGCGGGGGTCGTGGAGGAGCGCAGCGGCACCTTCTGGACGAGCGAGTCGGCGACGAACATGCCCGTCCGCCGGGTGATCCTCCCGTCGGGCATGATGATGGCGCTGACACCGCTGGTCACCGGGACGGTGACGGTGCGGCTGTGCTCCACCGCCCGCACCCGGGACATGGCGAGCTGCTGGTACGTCATCTCGCTGCGGTCGAAGGTCGCGTTGTTGCTGGGTACCGAGATCAGCTGGGCGCCGTCGGTCACGGTCGACCGCACCGTCCAGTCGAAGGCGGCCTCGTAGCAGGTGACCAGCCCCACCTTGGCGCCCGCCATGCTGAACACTCCGGGCCTGTGTCCCCGGCTGAAGTCCTGGCGGACCATCGCCGTCCAGTCGGGGTTGATCGCACCGAGCAGCGAGCGCAGCGGAAGGTACTCGCCGAACGGCTGCACCTGCCGCTTGTCGTACGTGTCGATGGGGCCTTTGGCGGGGTCCCACAGGATCTGCTCGTTGTAGAGCCTGCCGTCCCGCCCGACGACACCGCCGACCGAGACGGGCACCCCGATCGCCTTGGCGGCGCGGTCGATCACGGCGGCGGCGTCGGGGTTGGCGAAGGGATCGACGTCGGAGGAGTTCTCGGGCCACAGCACGAAGTCGGGCCGCGCGACCTTGCCGGCCTTGACCTCGGCGGCCAGACGTTCGGTCTCCCGCGCGTGGTAGTCCAGGACGGCGCGCCGCTGGGCGTTGAACGCAAGCCCGGCGCGCGGCACGTTGCCCTGGATGACGGCCACGGTCGCGGTCCCGTTCTCCGCCTTGTCGCTGACCAGCGACCGTGCGGCGAGAGCACCCGCCACGGGAGCGGCGACGCTGATCAGTGCCGCGACGGCCGCCCCGCGCCGCAGCGCGCTTCCGCTGCGCCGCCACTGGACGACGAGCCGTACGACGTCGTGGAGCCCGAAGCCGCACAGGACGACCGCGAAGCCGAGCACCGGGGTGCCGCCGACCGCGGCGAGCGGCAGGAAGACACCGTCCGCCTGGCCGAAGGCGATCTTGCCCCAGGGGAAGCCGCCGAACGGCACTCGCGCGCGTGCCGCCTCCCCGGCGATCCACACGGCTGCCGCCCACACCGGCCAGACGGGCAGCCGGGAGACCAGTGCGACGCCCGCGCCGACCAGCGCGATGAATATCGCCTCCACCGCGACGAGCGCGAGCCACGGTCCGGAGCCGACCTCGACGCCGGTCCAGACGAGCAGCGGCAGCAGAAAGCCGAGGCCGAACAGGTAGCCGAGGCCAAGACCCGCCTTCCAGGTGCGGCCGCGCACGGCCCAGCCCAGGACGGCGAACGCCGGAAGGGCCAGCCACCACAGTGTCCGGGGCGGAAAACTGACGTAGAGCAGCACTCCGGACAGGGACGCGGCGGCGGCCGGAACGACACGCCGCACCCGGCGAAGGGCACGGGGTACGGGTGCGGTCTGGGGTTCGAGCTGTTCCGGCTCGCCCACGGATGTTGCGGTGACGGTCACCCGGGGAGTCTACGGCGCGCGACGAGGGCGCGGACAGCACGGCCCATGGCCGGCCATGGACGGTCCGCGCCTTCTTCCGGTACATCGGCCGCCACCCTGCTGCATCGTTTCTGCACAACCCGTCCACAACCGGCGCATCACCCGATACCGTGTGCCGAAGCTCCGGACCACGGCCAAACGGGGCGGCCGGGACGGTCGGGACGATCGGATCCGTCACAGGGGGGCGGCGTGGGATCCACGGGGACGGAGTCCGAGGCCAGGGCCGAGGACACGGAAGACGAGAGACGGAACGCCTCGGACACGGCGGGCGCCCTGGTGCTCGGCGCGTGCGCGGTGTGGTCGCTGATCACGGCCGCCACACACGGTGGCAGACCCGAGGGCGTCCTGCTCGCGGTGCTGGCGGTCGCCGCGGGATACGCGTCGGGACGTATCTTCGGGGCGCTGCTGCCGGTCGCGGCACCCGTGGCGGGCGCCCTGGCCGGTGTCGGGCTCGCCGTGGCCGCCCCGCATGTCGCGGTGGGCCCGCAGTTCGCCACACCGCTCGGGCGCACCGGCGGAACCGCAGCCCTGCTGACGCTCTCCTCAGGGGCGGCGTGCTGCGCCGCATGGGCCGCACGGGCCCCGGGGACACGACTGGCGCTGCGGCTGTCGGCCGCCGGGATCGCGGTGACCGCGGCGGCGATCGGTTCCACGACCGGGCTGGTGGCCTGCACCGGAGTGCTGCTGTGCTCGCTCGCCGCCGGCCGGACCCGGCACCGCGCCCCGGCACTCGCCGCCCTGGGGCTCGTAGCGGCCCTGGTGACCAGCCTGACCTGGGCAATCACCGAGGACGCCGTCCCGGGCGGACTCAGGTCCTTTCTGGCCGACCAGCTCAGCCGGCACCGGGTCCTGCTCTGGCACGACGCACTGGCGCTGGCGCACCGGAATCCCGCGCTGGGCGTGGGCCCCGGACGCTTCGGCGATCTGAGCGCCACGGCCGCGCAGTCCCTCCTGCCCGACGGCAAACCGCACTCCGCCCCCTGGCAGCAGGCCGCCGAAGAGGGGCTGCTCGGCGTGACGCTGCTCGCGGCGGTCTTCTGCTGGGTTCTGTACGCGCTGTGGTGCACCCGGCGCCCCACTCCGCTCGCACTCACGGCGGGCGCCGCACTGACGGCACTCGCGGTGATCGCCTCACTCGGCAACGCGCTGAGCTTCACCACGGTGACGGCGGGAGCGGGCCTGCTGGCCGGGATCGCGACCGCGCGCCCACTGGTGGACGAGGAACCGCCGGGCCGATGAGGGAGGAGGCCGGGCCGGTCAGACCGTCCGGTCGACGAGGAGGGGGCCCGCCGGTGGGGGAGCCGGGAGAAGAAGGGATACGAGCCGGCGGGAGAGCCGGCAGAGGAAGGGATACGAGCCGGTGGGAGAGAAGAAGGGATACGGGAGTCAGTGCGTGGCGCCGGGGAACCTCGGATGCAGCCGCGCACGGATGACCCGCACCGCCGCCTCCGCGTTGTCCACGGTGATCGTGAACGTGCGACCGTCCCACAGGCGCAGGACGACGCCCTCACCGCGCCGTACGACGACGGCCGTGCCCTTCTCGGGTCGCCAGCGGTAGCCCCAGCCGCCCCACTGGCGCGGTGTGACCCGCGGCACGAACTCCGCACCGGCGACCTGCGCGAGGGGGATGCGGCGGCGCGGCACACCGATGTGGCCGCAGCGGACCTCCAGGCATTCCTGGTCGACCTTCACGGCGACGTGCACGAACGCGAGCGTGCCGAAGAGGACCAGCAGCCCGGCCGCGATACAGCCCACCACCGACATGACGAGCGGGGCGACGCCGGACGTCCACGCCGAGTCGACGGCCAGTTCGACACCGAGCGCCATGCAGGCGGCGCCGACGAGCGCCGCCGGCCACTGCGCCCGATTGGTCGCCCGCCCTGTCCAGATGTCGGGGTGCGGGGATTCGTCGCCGTGGAGGTGGTCCCTCATGCCACGAGAGTACCCATGTTCCATTGCGCGAGCACCGCATCGCGGAGTGTCACCCGTTCGGGCCGGCACCTGCGCCGCTCACCACGCCGGGCTGACCGCCTGAAGGAACCTTCCCTCGGGGTACGTCAGCGCCTCGGGCGGCAATACGCCTTCCCGACCGCTCAGCAGCACCGTCAGACCGCCCCCGGCGGGAGCTTGCGGCGCCGGATCCTCACCGATGCGGCGCAGCGCCTGCGCGGCCACCGCTCCGGCGCTGCCGTGCAGGATGAGCGGCGCCGCGCCGGGCTTCTGCACGGCTTCACGGATGCGGTCGGCGACCAGTTCGTAGTTGGTGCAGCCGAGCACCACGGTCGTGACGTCGTCGGGGGTGAGCGCCGCGGCGGCGGCGATGGCGGCATCGGTCGCGGAGTCGTCCGCGTGGTGCACCGCGTCCGCGAGTCCGGGGCACGGCACCTCGGTGACCGTCACACCGTCCGCGAACTGCTCGATCAGGCCCCGCTGGTAGGGACTGCCCGTGGTCGCGGGTGTGGCCCAGATCGCGACGGGTCCGCCGCCTGCGGCGGCCGGCTTGATCGCCGGAACCGTGCCGATGATCGGCAGGTCCGGTTCGAAACGGGCGCGCATCTCGGGCAGCGCGTGCACGGAGGCGGTGTTGCAGGCGACGATCAGGACCTCGGGATCGTGGGCGACGGCGGCCTCCGCGACGGCCAGTGCCCGCTGTGTGATGTCCTCCGGGGTGCGCGGCCCCCACGGCATCCCGTCGGGGTCCCAGGACAGGACCAGGTCCGCGTCCGGCCGCAGACGGCGTACCGCGGCGGAGGCCGGCAGCAGTCCGATTCCGGAGTCCATGAGCGCGATCTTCACCCGGCAACCATAGACGATCTGCCCAACGGACCCTGTGGTGGGGCAGACTGCCACGGTGAGTGCCGTTGTGTGGATCGCCGTCGCGTCACTGGCCGCCTGGGTGTGGCTCCTACTCGGCCAGGGCTTCTTCTGGCGTACAGATGTACGACTGCCGCCGCGCCGGGACCCCGAGGAGTGGCCGTCCGTCTGTGTGGTCGTACCGGCGCGGGACGAGGCCGCCGTACTCCCGCGCAGTCTGCCCTCCTTGCTCGCCCAGGACTATCCCGGGCGCGCCGAGGTCTTCCTGATCGACGACGGCAGTTCCGACGGCACCGGGGAACTGGCCCGCGCGCTGGCGGAGCGGCACGGCGGGCTGCCGCTCACCGTCGGCTCCCCCGGCGATCCTCCCCCGGGCTGGACGGGCAAGCTGTGGGCCGTACGGCACGGAATCGGACTGGCACGCGCGCGGGCGCCCGAGTACCTGCTCCTGACGGACGCCGACATCGCCCACGCGCCGGACAGCCTGCGGGAATTGGTGGCGGCCGCGCGCACCGGCGGCTTCGACCTCGTATCCCAGATGGCGCGGCTGCGGGTGGCAAGTGTCTGGGAGCGGCTCGTGGTACCCGCCTTCGTCTACTTCTTCTCGCAGCTGTATCCCTTCCGGTGGATCGCGGTGGAGGGGGCGCGGACAGCGGCCGCGGCGGGCGGCTGCGTACTGCTGAGGGCCGACACCGCCGAGCGAGCGCGGATTCCGGACGCCATCCGGCAGGCCGTCATCGACGACGTGGCGCTCGCACGCGCGGTCAAGAGGAGCGGCGGCCACATCTGGCTGGGGCTTGCCGACCGGGTCGACAGCGTGCGCCCGTACCCGCGGCTGCACGATCTGTGGCGGATGGTCTCGCGCAGCGCCTACGCCCAGCTCAGGCACAATCCGCTGCTGCTCGTCGGTACGGTGCTCGGACTCGCCCTCGTCTACCTGGTGCCGTCCCTCGCGCTCGTCGCCGGGATCGTCACGGGCGATGTGGCGGCCGTGGTGGTGGGCGGGCTCGCGAAGGCGGTGATGACGGCGACGTACGTGCCCATGCTGCGCTACTACCGTCAGCCGCTGTGGCTCGCTCCGCTGCTGCCCCTCACCGCGTTCCTGTACCTGCTGATGACGGTCGATTCGGCGGTGCAGCACCACCGGGGGCGCGGCGCGGCCTGGAAGGGCCGCACGTACGCGCGCCCGGACGCGGTGCTGGAGGAGCGGTGAGCGGGCCGGACGCGAGGGCGCGCGGTCGGGTCATTTCCTGCCCGGTGTCCAGTTCATGCCCCACCCGTAGGCCCGGTCGACGGTGCGCTGCGGGCTGACGCCGCGCTCCGGGACGAGATAGCGGGCCTCGCGCTGGACGACCAGGTCGCCGCCGGTGTTCGTGAGAAGGGCGAGCGCGCACACGGTGGAGGGCACCGTGCACTCGTCCAGGAAGAACTCGATGGGGGCTCCGTGCTGCGGCTGAAGCGTGACCGTGGCGTGCAGGTCGGCGAACGAGCGGGCGCCTTCGTAGATGGTGACGAAGACGAGGATGCGCCGGAATCGGTCCTTGTGGTCGAGGTTGACGGTGAGGTTCTCGCCGGTCTCCAGGGCTCCGGTGCGGTCGTCGCCGTCGAGGTGGATGTACGGCGGCCGGTGCAGCGAGCCGAAGGCGTTGCCGAGCGCCTGGACGACGCCCTTGCCGCCGTCGGACAGCTCGTACAGGGCGCACAGGTCCAGATCGAGGTCCGTGTGGCGGGGCACCGCCCGGCCCCGTCCTCCGCCGAGTGCGGACACCTGCCCGCGCACCTGCCAGTTGAGGTTGACGCGCATCGCTCCCGAGGTGCCGCCCTGCTTGGCCAGCGAGACGGTGGGGGCCTGCTTGGTGAGCGTGACCTTGGTGAGGCGTACCGGGGCGGCGGGTGCCGCCGGTGGGGGCGGAGGGGGCGGCGCGGCGTGCTGCGGCTCCTCCACCGTGATCCCGTAGTCCGTGGCCAGGCCCTCGAGTCCGCTGCTGTAGCCCTGTCCGACGGCGCGGAACTTCCATGCGCCCTGGCGGCGGTAGAACTCCCCCAGCACGAACGCCGTCTCGACGGTAGCGGTGGGGTCGAAGCGCGCGATCTCCGTGCCCTGCCGGGCGTCGAGCACCCGGATGTACAGGCCGGGCACCTGGCCGAACGTGCCGCCGTCGGCCGAGGCGGCGAGCACGACCGTCTCGATCGCGGGCTCCACACGCGTGAGGTCGACGAGGAGCGTGTCCGTCACCTGGCCGCCCTCATCCCGCTTGCCCTCGTGGCGCACCGCGCCGGAGGGATGCCCCGGCTGGTTGTAGAAGACGAAGTCTCCGTCGTCACGGACCCTGCCCGAGACCAGCAGCAGTGCCGAGGCGTCCGCGTCGGGCACGCCCGGTCCGGAACGCCTGCCCAGTTCGACACGCAGCGCCGTGGTCGGCACCTGAAGGTTGGATCCCTTCGCCATCGACATGTCCGTCCCCATCCACCTGTCGCCACCGGGGCCGGGGCTCGGACAGCCCTTTCCCTGCGGCCAACCTATGCCCCCGGGGGGCACGTACTCCCACGACCCGCGCCGCAGGACCGCTGCTCAACCGCCGGTAACCCGTTGGGAACTCGGCTTTTACACGATCTGGACTCCGCTTGCTGCCCCTTTTTGTGAAGTTCGCTCGCATTGGGGATCCCGCGTCACCCCGGGCACGGAAAACAACCCTCTTATCGGTCTCCCCAACCAGCACATCGTGGGCTTAACTTATGTCCCATGACCTCCCCCCGCTCCACCTATGGCGGCGGTTACTACTCCGCGTCGCCCTTCCCGGACACTCCGATCTACGACAGGCTCGTCGCCGAGCGGGGCACCCCGCAGATCGCTCCGATCCGGGTCCCCTCCGCGTACGAGACGCCGGGCAGCAGCCTGCCCGCACTGCCGTCGGCGCTGCCCGCGCTGCCGTCCGGGCCCTCCCAGCCGGCCCCGGCGTACGGCTACCCCCAGACACCGCAGCCCGCACCGCTGCAGCAGGCCCCGACGGCGTACATCCCGCAGCAGGCGGGGCCGCGCGGCTACCCTGCCCCGCAGCAGATGCAGCAGCGCCCGATGTCCTCGGGCTACGAGGCGATGCGCCCCGCGGCGCAGCGCCCCGCCCCGGCGCCCTACCAGGACCCCTACAACACCGGGCAGCAGTACCGCGGGTACTGATCCGCGAACCGGGTGAGGCCGTCAGTGCGCGGTGGCACGATGGCCTCATGCCGAATCCAGCGCTGCACTCGATTCACGTCCACCCGGTCAAGGCGCTGCGGGGCCGAGCGCCCCACGAGGCCGTCGTGGAGCCATGGGGGCTGGCCGGGGACCGGCGCTGGGCACTGATCGACGACACGGGCCGGGTCGTCACCCAACGCGAGCGCGCGAGCCTGGCCTTGGCGACCGCCGAACCGCGACCCGGCGGCGGTCTCCGGGTCTCCGCGGACGGTCTCGAGCCGCTGACCGTCGCCGTCCCCGATCCGGCCCGCACGACGACCGCGAAGTGGGCGGGAGAGAAGATCGAGACGGTTCCCGCAGGCCGCGAGGCGAGCGAGTGGTTCAGCGACTACCTCGGTGAGAACGTGACCCTCGTCCACCTCGACGAACCGGCCACCCGCCGCTCGATCGACGACCCGCCGTACGGGCGCCCGGGCGAGACCGTGAGCCTTGCGGACGCCTACCCCCTGCTGCTCACCACACTCGCCTCCCTGGATGCGCTCAATTCCCTGATCGCGCAGGGTGACCACGCCGACGAGGGCCCGCTGCCCATGAGCCGGTTCCGGCCGAACCTCGTCGTGGCCGGCACCGATCCCTGGGCCGAGGACGGCTGGAAGCGGATCTCCGTCGGCGAGGTCACGTTCCGGGTCGCCAAGATGTGCGGGCGCTGTGTCGTGACCACCACGGACCAGGCCACCGCCGAGCGTGGCAAGGAGCCGCTGCGCACACTCTCCCGCCATCGCCGCTTCGGCGACCAACTGGCGTTCGGGCAGAACCTGGTGCCGGAGACGACCGGCACGGTCCGCATCGGCGACCCGGTCACGATCCTCGACAGGGCGGCCGGCAGGCCACTGCGGTCTCGCCCCCGACTGGTCCGACCGGCGCGAGAAATGCCGTTGAGGGGCCGGACCGACGGGAACCAGCAGGACGCCCGCGGTCGTTGAGTCCGCGTGAGCAGTCCATGAGAGGCCGGCGCGGCGGAAGAGGGGTGACGTCGCTCTCTCTTCCGCGGCCTCGCCGGTGAACGGCCGGGTGCGGGGGTTGTCACGGACGCGGAAGGGGGTGCGGGACGTGCGAGCAATCAACGGCCTGTGGCGCTGGCGGCACAATCCGCTGCGCCGCACGACCGATCTGATCGAGGCCTGGGTGGCGCTGGCCGCCCTGCTGCTGATCCTCCTCGCCGCGCCGGTGGCCGGCTCGCTGATCGGCTCGGCCGCCCAGGACTCCCTGCAGCGCTCCGTACGGGCCCAGCAGCACAGCCGTCACCGGATGATGGCCACCGTCGTCAAACAGCTCGGCCGCGGGCCGCTGAACCCGGATCCGGACTCCCCGACGACCCGGGACGCGCACAGCCGCGTTCTCGCCGACTGGACCGCACCGGACGGCACCGCACAGCACGGCGAGGTTCTGGCCACTCTCTCCTCCCCGCACCCGGGCGACCGCTTTCCGCTGTGGACCGACGACCACGGCCGAATAACCGCCCGGCCCCTCGACAGCGCCACCGCCACCACGCACGCGGTGCTGGCCGGTTTCGGCGCGGCCGCGATGACCGCGGGACTCATCGAGGGCTGCCGCCGGCTGATCGTCTGGCGCCTGGTGCTGCGCCGCTACGCCCGCTGGGACCAGGCATGGGACAAGGCGGGCCCCGACTGGGGCCGCACGGGGACGGGCAGTTGACGGCCTTCGGCCTCCGGTCATCCGGCCGTGTCCGCGCACGCTACGGTGGACCGGCCGGACTGTTCCGCTGTCCGGCATCTTCGCGAGAACCCGCGTGAGCAACGAGGTGGGGGCACAGCAGCGCCATGGCACAGGGCACGGTCCAGGTGACGCACACCGGCACATCGCGGTGGCGGCGCCGCACGGGTGAGTACGCGTCGCTCGCCGCCGCCCTGGAGGCCGCGGGCGACGGGGACGTCCTCACCGTCGCGCCCGGCACCTACCGGGAGAACCTCGTCGTCCAGCGGGCGGTGACGCTGCGTGGGCCCGACGGCTCCCCCGGCTCGGTGCGCATCGCGCCGGTGGACGGCGTGCCTCTGACCGTGCGCGCCTCCGCCGTGGTCCAGGACCTGCACATCGAGGGGCAGGACGCGGCGGCGCCCGCGCTCCTCGTGGAGGACGGCACGCCCGAGCTGGTCGACGTGCGGATCACGACCCGGTCCGCGGCCGGCATCGAGGTCCGCGGCGGCGCGCGCCCCGCGGTGCGGCGCTGCACGGTCGACAACCCGGCCGGCATCGGCATCGCGGTCGTGGACGGCGGTGGCGGGGTGTTCGAGGAGTGCGAGGTGGTGGCGGCGGCCCAGTCGGGCGTCGCCGTGCGCGGCGGAGCGCACCCTCGCCTCGAGCGCTGCCGGGTGCACCACACCTCGGGCGCGGGCCTCTCGGCGACCGGTGAGAACTCCTCGCTCGAGGCGGTCGGTTGCGAGGTCTACGAGGTGAGGGGCTCCGGTGTGCAGATCACCGGGCGGGCCACGGCGCACCTGACGGACTGCGATGTGCACCGCACCACCGCGGACGGCGTCACCATGGACACGGACGCGGTGCTCACCCTGGCCGACTGCCGTATCCACGACATCCCGGAGAACGCGGTCGACCTCAGGTCCCGCTCGGTGCTCACGCTGACCCGCACGACGGTGCGGCAGTTCGGCCGCAACGGCCTGTCGGTGTGGGACCCGGGCACCCGTGTGGACGCCAACCAGTGCGAGATCTTCGACAGCACCGGCGACTACCCGGCGGTGTGGGTCAGCGACGGCGCCACGGCGGTGCTCGACTCCTGCCGTGTGCACGACGTGCCGGACGCCCTGTTCGTCCTCGACCGCGGCTCGCGCGTCGATGTCGTGGACAGCGACCTCACCCAGGTGCGCAACACGGCGGTGTCGGTGAGCGACGGCGCCACCGCGCAACTGGACGACTGCCGGATCCGGGAGGCGGCGACGGGCGCCTGGTTCCGGGACCACGGCAGCGGCGGCACGCTGTCCTGCTGCACCATCGACGGCATCCAGACCGGCGTGATCGTCACCAAGGGAGCCGACCCCACGATAGAGCGCTGCACGGTGACCTCACCGGCCGAGGCGGGCTTCTACGTCTCCGCGGAGGGCCGGGGCAGCTTTCTGAACTGCCGGGTCACGGGCAGCGGCGGCTATGGCTTCCACGTGATCGACGGCTGCCGCGCCACGCTGCGCAAGTGCCGTACGGAGCGATGTGCGCGCGGGGGCTACGAGTTCGCCGACGGCGGTCCGGGCGCGCGCGGCGGTGGCGGCGCGGTCGTCGAGGACTGCACCAGCGACGAGAGCGCGGGACTGCGGCCGGTGGCGGCCCAGGAGACGGCCGGGCAGACGACGAACGTGTCGCCGGGTCTGCTGGGCATTCCGAGTCAGCGCACCACCGAGCAGGAGCCGCTCCTCACGGCCGCCCCGGAGCCGGAGAAGTCCGCCCGCACGTCACAGGACGTGCTCGGAGAACTCGACGCGCTGGTGGGCCTGGAGAGCGTCAAACGTGAGGTGCGGGCCCTGACCGACATGATCGAGGTGGGGCGCCGTCGACAGCAGGCGGGACTGAAGGCGGCCTCCGTGCGACGGCATCTGGTCTTCACCGGCTCCCCCGGCACCGGCAAGACGACGGTCGCCCGTCTCTACGGCGAGATCCTGGCCTCGCTCGGTGTCCTGGAGAAGGGCCACCTCGTGGAGGTCTCCCGGGTGGATCTGGTCGGCGAGCACATCGGCTCCACCGCCATCCGAACCCAGGAGGCCTTCGACCGGGCGCGCGGCGGAGTGCTGTTCATCGACGAGGCGTACGCGCTGTCGCCGGAGGACTCGGGACGCGACTTCGGGCGCGAGGCGATCGACACGCTGGTGAAGCTGATGGAGGACCACCGGGACGCGGTGGTGGTGATCGTCGCGGGCTACACGGCGGAGATGGAGCGCTTCCTGTCCGTCAACCCCGGTGTCGCCTCGCGCTTCTCACGGACGATCACCTTCGGCGACTACGGTCCGGAGGAGCTGCTGCGGATCGTCGAGCAGCAGGCCGAGGAGCACGAGTACCGGCTCGCGCCGGGCACCGCGGAGGCGCTGCTGAAGTACTTCACTGCGATCCCGAAGGGGCCGACGTTCGGCAACGGCCGCACCGCGCGTCAGACCTTCGAGGCGATGGTGGAGCGGCACGCGGGCCGGGTCGCCCAGCTGACAAACGCCAGCACCGACGACCTGTCCCTGCTCTACCCCGAGGACCTGCCCGAGCCGCCCTGAGCGCGCCCGGCGGGCCCGGCGCCCGGGGCCGAGGAGCCGGTCGCGGGCCGCTGCTCCGGCAGTCCGGGCCGCAGCCGTGCCAGCAGCCGCCCGCGCTCCTCGGCGAACACGGGGTCCGCCCGGTAGTCGCCGTGTCCGAGGACGGGTGCGGGCAGTGGATGCTCCCGGGTCCGGCCGTAGGTGAGCGGATCCTTGAGCGGTGGGTGATCCACCTGCGGGCCGCATGCGCCGGGCAGCCGGATCGGGCCGCCGATCGGGTCGGTGAGGCGGTACAGATTGCGCCAGCAGTCCACTTCGCGATGCAGGGAGCTGAGCGCGGCCGGGCCGAAGTAGGCCGGGAACCAGCGCCCGTAGAGCCGCTCCAGGGGCGAGCCGTACGTCAGGAGGGCCACCCGCCTGCGGACGGCCGGTTCCAGCTGCCAGGCCGCGGCCGCCGCCAGCACACTGCCCTGGGAGTGCCCGGACAGGACCAGCCTCCCACCGGTGGAGCCTGTCCAGGTGGACATGCGCCAGGTCAGGTCGGGCACGGCGCGCTCGGCGTAGCAGGGCGGGGCGAAGGGGTGGGCGGCGCGCGGCCAGAAGGTGCCGACGTCCCACAGGATGCCGACGGTGCGGCGCGCGGCGGGGTCCTTGTAGGCGCGGCGCCCCCAGGTGACGAAGAGCAGGAAACCGATGCCGACCAGCCAGGAGCCGAGGGCCTGGGAGGTTTCGGCGGCGTCCCGGACGAACGGCGCGGTGCCCCGTGCGGCTCCTTCGGGCGTGTCGTGGGTGGCGAAGGCTCCCGCCAGGGCGACTGCGCCCAGGAGCAGGGCCATGCCCGAGCTGACGGCGACCATGAGCGGTGTCCGGTCGGTGAGGGTGGCCATCGCGCGCGTGCGGGCGATCCGCAGGGTGCGGACCGGGTCCTCGGGCTCCCCCGGGTGGTCGAGGTCGACCGCGACCGCCTCGGCGCGGCACAGCAGCCGGGTACGCCGGGCGAGCAGGCCCGCGACGGCCGACAGGACGAGCAGCAGCGGCGGGATCGTGGACGCCTGCCAGGTCAACAGGGCGGGCGGGCCGGCCAGAGTGTGGCCGGTGCCGTCGAGCCAGTCGGCGACCCGCTGGGCCACTCCGCCGGACATCACGCTGCCGAGCGCGCAGGCCAGCAGAGCGACGGCGGGTCCGGCCAGCCCGCGCATCACGGTGCGGGTGTCGGGGTGGGTGCGGTACAGGACGCGGGCGACGACACCGAGTACGACCACCAGGAAGCCCTGCGCCAGGCTGAGCGCACCGAACGCCGCATCGCCGGGCAACCGGCCCGACGAACGCCAGCCGGGGCGGGACCAGGCGGCGTACACCATGGTCAGGACGAGCAGGGCGAGGGCGCTCGCGGGCAGCCACCGCACCAGGACCCCGTCGAGATCCTTGTCGAGCCGGTTCTCCGAGCGTCCGCGGCGGCACACCACCCACACCACGACCACCGCGCCCACGAGGAAGAGGATGTGCAGCAGCCAGCCGAGCACCTCGAGCTCGACGGAGCCGTGGCGGCGGTCGTAGCGGGCGGCGCTGCTGCCGAGCGCCGCGGTGACGGTGAGGAAGCCCGCGGCGGTGTGCGCGGCGCGCAGCCGGGCCACCAGCCGGCGCCCGTACCAGAACCCGGGGCGGCCGAGGGGGACGCGGTGGGGCTCGTCATCGGGCTCCGGCTCGCGGGAGGGGGGCTGCTGGGACTCGTAGGCGCTCCAGGTGCGGTGCGACAGGTACCACAGCAGGCCGGTCAGCGCCGTGGGCGTCAGCGACGCCAGGGCGAGGCGTCTGCCGGGCGCGCTCCACCAGCCGTGGCCGGAACCGGCGGGCGAGAGGAAGCCCAGCCAGGTGTGGCGCCCGGCGCACGCACGCGTGCCCGCGCACTGCCAGGCCACCAGGTCCAGGGCGACCTCGCAGGCGGCGGCGACCAGCAGCACGGTCAGGGTGAGCCCGACGAGCCGGACGATCACTCCGTACAGGCGGACCGTCCGCCGTCGGCCGATGGCCGTGGGGCGCATCCAGTGGGCGAGGCCCGCGACCATGAACGGCAGCAGCAAGAGCCACAGGGCACGGGCGGCGTTCCCGGAGGTGAGGTTGCACCAGACGTACGCCTCGGGCACCGGCCGGTCGCGGGGTCCGCCGGGCCGCCGTTCCGTGTCCGCGTCGTCGGCGCGCCGGTAGACGGCGGCCGTCTCGTCACCGGTGATCCTCACCGTGCACGGATCGCCGAGCATCACCTCGGGCGTGGTGCCGCCGACTCCGTGGACCAGGAGTTCCAGGGCCGGCGCGGACCGCTGGGCGAATTCGCCGCGCTTCTCCTCGCTTTCCCGTGCACGCTCCACTGTTCCGCTCTTCCCCCGTGCTGCGTACGGTGTGTCCGGGCAGCGAAAGGATCTCCGCCGTACCGGTGGCGCACACCTGCGGGCACGCAATCTCCCCGAAACGTGTGACAGCGGCGGAGAGGGCGGGTGGAATCCGGGTGACGGGCGATGGCGCCACCTGCGGCGAGGCGTGCGAGGATGGGGCGTCCGCGGTGCGGCCGGCGGGAGAATGGCCTCGTCGGAGTCAATGCGTGACATGTGGGACGTGGTGGGATGAAAGGGGACGGAGCGGACGTGAGCGAGAATCAGAACCTCCTCGCGGAGCAGCGCCGTGCCCTGATCCTGGACGAGGTGCGACGGCGTGGCGGCGTTCGCGTGAACGAGCTGACGCGCAAGCTCGGCGTCTCCGACATGACGGTGCGCCGCGACCTCGACGCGCTCGCCCGTCAGGGCGTCCTGGAGAAGGTGCACGGCGGCGCGGTGCCCGTGGTCGAGGCCAGTACGCACGAACCGGGGTTCGAGGCGAAGTCGGGCCTGGAGCTGACGGCCAAGGAGGACATCGCCCGGGCCGCGGCGGAGCTGGTCACGCCGGGTACGGCCATCGCGCTGTCCGGCGGCACGACGACGTACGCGCTGGCCCAGCATCTTCTCGACGTGCCGGAACTGACGGTCGTCACCAACTCGGTGCGGGTGGCCGACGTCTTCCACGCCGCGCAGCGCACGTCGGGTCAGCGGCAGGGCGCGGCCACGGTCGTACTGACGGGCGGTGTGCGCACCCCGTCCGACTCGCTGGTGGGCCCCGTCGCCGACCGGGCGATCGCGTCCCTCCACTTCGACGTGCTGTTCCTCGGGGTGCACGGGATATCGCTGGAGGCGGGCCTGTCGACGCCGAACCTGGCGGAGGCCGAGACCAACCGGCAGCTCGTGCAGTCCGCACGGCGTGTGGTGGTGGTCGCCGACCACACCAAGTGGGGGACGGTGGGCCTGAGTTCCTTCGCCGCACTGGAGGAGGTCGACACGCTGGTGACGGACGCCGGGCTGCCGACGGACGCACGAACGGAGATCTCGGAGCATCTGCGGCGGCTCATCGTGGCAGGGCAGCCGGAGGAAGACGCAGACAGCTGACAGATCGTCAGCTATGGTGAGCCGAGCCGACTTCCGTTCGCGCACGTCCCGCGAGGAGGTTTCGTCCATGGCACACCGCCTGCGCCCGGTGGGACTCGAGTTCACACGTACCGCTCCCGTACGGTTCGTGTTCATCGAAGAGATGGCCGCACCCCCCGAGGTGGTCTTCCGGGCCCTCGCCGACGACGTCCCCGGCTGGAGCGACTGGTTCCCCGCGGTGACGTCCATAGGGCTGGTCGACGGGGGCAGGGGACGCACGGTGCGGCTCGCCGGCGGCACCCGCTTCCGCGAGACGATCGTCGCGGCCCGGCCCGACGAGCTGTACGCGTACCGCGTCGACGAGGCGACCGTTCCCGGCGTTCACGCGCTGCTCGAGGAGTGGCGCCTCGTTCCCGTCGGCACCGGCACCCGTGTGCAGTGGACCTGGGCGGCCGACGGCAATGCGCTCTTCCGTCCGCTGGTGAGGCTGTCGCGGGGCGCCCTGACCCGGGTGTTCCGCGGTGCGGTGACGGCCCTGGACCGCAGGCTCGCGGGTCAGGGCTGCGGACATGACGGCGCCGGGCCGGGATCAGCCCGGCCAGACCCCCGTCCGCAGCAGTGACTCGATCGCCGCCGCGTACGGTGCGATGTCCAGTCCCTGTTCGGCCAGCCACACGTCCGAGTAGTACTTGTCCAGATACCGGTCCCCCGGGTCGCACAACAGGGTGACCACGCTACCCGTGCGCCCGTCGGCGACCATCTCCGCGACGATCTTCAGCGCACCCCACAGGCCCGTGCCGGTCGAGCCGCCCGCCTTGCGGCCGATCGCCCGCTCCAGGGCCCGTACGGCGGCGACGGCGGCAGCGTCCGGGACCTTCATCATCCGGTCGATGGCACCGGGCACGAAGCTGGGCTCCATCCGGGGCCGGCCGATGCCCTCGATCCGCGAGCCGCGGTCGCAGGTGATCTCCGGATCGCCGGTCGTCCACCCCTCGAAGAAACAGGAGTTCTCCGGGTCGGCGACACAGACCCGGGTGTCGTACCCCATGTAGTGCACGTACCGCGCGATGGTCGCCGAGGTGCCGCCGGTGCCGGCCGTGGCGACGACCCACGCGGGCTCGGGGTACCGTTCCAACTCCAGCTGACGGAAGACGGATTCGGCGATGTTGTTGTTGCCGCGCCAGTCCGTGGCCCGTTCCGCGTAGGTGAACTGGTCCATGTAGTGGCCCCCGGTCTCCTCCGCGAGGGCGGCAGAGGCCTCGTACATCGTGCGCGGGTCGTCCACGAAGTGGCACCGCCCGCCGTGGAATTCGATCAGGCGGCACTTCTCGGCGCTCGTCGTGCGCGGCATGACCGCGATGAAGGGCACGCCGATGAGCTTCGCGAAGTAGGCCTCCGAGACGGCCGTGGAACCACTGGACGCCTCGATCACCGGGCGGCCCGGCCGGATCCAGCCGTTGCACAGCCCATACAGGAACAGCGAGCGCGCGAGACGGTGCTTGAGGCTGCCGGTGGGGTGGGTCGACTCGTCCTTCAGATACAGGTCGATGCCCCAGCGCTCGGGCAGCGGGAAGCGCAGCAGATGCGTGTCGGCGGAGCGGTTGGCGTCGGCCTGGACCCTGCGCACAGCCTCTTTCAGCCAGATCCGGTACTCCGGGTCGCTGCGGTCCACGTCGAGGGTCTCGCCGGGGCAGGTCATCTGGGAGGTGCTCACGGCGGGACTCCTTACCGGGGCGTGCGGACGTCCGGATCACTCGGCCGGACAGTTCATCATAGGCACCTTCCACATACCTTCCCACCTGCATAAACACATATTTGAGCCGGTCAAAGGCGGACCTGGGGACGGGGCGGGCAGCAGGCGGAAATCCGTGGGGGCGCATCCGCGTGAGTGCGCCGGGTGGCCGCCGTCAGCCCGGTACGCGCACTGGTGCGACGCGCCGGGTCGGGGCAGACTGCACCGCGGGACGGCAGCCGGTGCGGTGGGCACCGCCCGGGAGCCCCGTCCGAGCCGAGGATGCACACTGGATCACGACCGAACTCTCGATCGAGGCGCGGGATCACGCCGTCGGGCGGGATCCGCAGCGGGCCGGCCGAAGGCACAAGGGGGCGGACATCATGGCGGAGCCGGAGTTCACGGCCACGGGTGTGCGGATCGGGAAGGGGCTGCGGTCGCTCACCCGAGCCGGGCAGATCCGGATCAGCGACGGCAGGCTGCGACTGCTCACCAGTTACGGCAGCGAGATCGACAGCGCGCCGGTGCAGACGGTGCGCGCGTCCCACCCCTGGTTCGCGCCCGAGGACCGGGCCCTGGCCGATCTCAACGGCACCCGCTACTCACTGACCCTCGGCGATCACGACCCGACACCGGGCCGGCCGGAGTCGCCGTCGGCGCGGCGGTTCGTCGAAGCGGTCCGCAAGGCGGCGGGGCGCGGCGACTGAGCGTGGCGTGAGTTGCGGCGCGGCGTGCGCTGCGTCACTCTGGTCTCACATCACTCTCGGTTTACCGGCGATTACGCTGAAGAACCAGCCGCCGGTCACGACAGCGGGCGGCCCCCGTACGAAGCCGTTCCGCACCAGGCGGCCGGAGTACTCAGCCGCACAGCAGGCGGCGTGCACGCCCGGCCACCCTGCTGGATCCGATCTACGTGTCTTCTTCCGGACCTCAATTCGGGGAGTCGCAGCCGTGATCAGCCAGCCAAGCAGGCACTGCACGGTGGAGCTCCAAGCCCTGCCGTCGCGGATCGGCCAGGTCCGCAGAATCGTATCGGCGCAGTTGCGCTACTGGCACCTCGATTCCTTGATCGACCGGGCGGCGCTCGGTGTGACGGAGCTGTTGACCAACGTCCACCTGCACGCCCAGCCCGACAAGACGTGCACCGTGGAGATGGAGTTGCTGCTCGACCGGCTCACCGTCTCGGTGCACGACCACGACCCGCGCCTGCCGGAGCTGCGCCCGCCGGATCCCTCCGCCACCAGCGGACGCGGTCTGGCGATGGTGGCCGCGTTGGCCGCCAGTTGGGGGGCGCGTCCGGACGGTGATACCGGGAAGGTCGTCTGGTTCTCGCTTCCCGCGCCGTCGGGGGCGCCGGCCGGGCCGGTACGCAACGGCACGCCGTACGAGCGGGCTGTCGAGACGCCCGCCGGCGGGCTCGCTGTCGACGAGCGGACGACCCGACACGCTCCCGCCCGGTCCGCCGTTGCCGGCTGACCGGGCGGTGACCCCTGACCCCTTCTCCGGCACCGCGGGCGCCGGCAGCCCGGAACGCCGGTGGTCACGGTTTCCACGCCGTACCGTCCCTGCCGGCGCGGCCGGACTGCCCGTCCAGGACGGACAGCCGGCCCCCGTACTCGTCCTCGTCGGTCTCGCCGGACGCGCAGCGGCGGCCGAGCAGCTGTCGACGCGTCCCCGGCGGGACGGCCGTCCACCGGGCGCCGGGGCACCCCGTGGCCGCGCCAGGCCGTGCGGCGCAGCACGGTGACGGCCCCCCGGCCACGACGGCCGCCCGGGCCGGCGGGATGAACAGGATCCACGGGCCGGGGCCGCCGTCCCGGTGAGCCCGGGTCTGCAGGTGAGGTCATCTCCCTCGGTGGCTTCTCCGGTGGTGCCTCGAGACTCGCGCCGGGAGGGTGTGCAGGTCGCCGTACAGGCGGTGGCAGCGCGCACACGCCGCCGGAGTACGCGGGCGAGCGGTGGCCGCCTCCTCCGGAGCTCGACGCCTGTACCTACTGTTATGTACACTGCCTGCCATGAGTACCTCGGACCGTCTGATCGAGTCCACCCGCGAGCTGCTGTGGGAGCGCGGGTACGTGGGCACCAGCCCCAAGGCCATCCTGGAGCGCGCAGGCGCCGGCCAGGGCAGCATGTACCACCACTTCAAGGGCAAGCCCGACCTGGCGCTCGCCGCCATCCGGCGCACGGCCGAGGAGATGCGTGCGACAGCACGGGCCGTACTCGGCGCCCCCGGGGCGCCGTACGAACGGATCGAGGCGTATCTGCGGCGCGAGCGTGACGTGCTGCGCGGCTGTCCGATCGGCCGGCTCACCATGGATCCCGACGTGGTCGCGAGCGCCGAACTGCGCGAACCCGTCGACGAGACGATCGACTGGCTGCGCGAAGAGCTCGCCGGAATCGTCGAAGAGGGCAAGGAACAGGGCCGGTTCGCGCAGGACCTCGACGCGGAGGAGATCGCGGCGACGATCCTCGCGACGGTCCAGGGCGGGTACGTCCTGGCCCGCGCCTCCGGTTCGCCGGCGGCCTTCGACGCGGGCGTACGGGGCCTGCTCTCCCTCCTGCGTCCGGCCTCCTGAGGAGAGACCCGATGCATGCGATGCAGTACGAGCTGACCCTGCCCGCCGACTACGACATGGACATCATCCGCGGACGCGTCCGTCGTATCGGGCACCTGCTCGACGACTGGGACGGCCTCGGCTTCAAGGTCTATCTGATGCGTGAGCGGGGGGTGCACGGCTCACCGGTGAACCAGTACGGGCCGTTCTACCTCTGGAACACCGTGCAGGGCATGAACACCTTCCTGTGGGGTGGCGCCTTCCAGGGACTCGTCCACGACTTCGGGCGGCCGGTGGTGCAGCAGTGGACGGGACTGGTGTACGAGGAGGGCGTCGCCGCGGGCTCTCCGGCCGTCGCGGCGGTGCGCCACCGGCGGCACGTGCCCGACGGCGTGAGGCTGTCCGAGGTCATGGAGGACGCCGTGCGCGAGGCCGGGCGGCTGGCCGGTGAGGACGGCGCCGTCCTCACGGCGGCGGCCGTCGACACGCGCCACTGGGACCTGGTGCACTTCTCGCTCTGGGATCACGACACGCCGAAGGCCCCGGGTGAGACGTTGGAGGTGCTCCACATGTCGGCACCCGGGCGCGGCGCGTTGCCGCGGGGGCGGCAGTGGTGAACACCGTCCGTACGGTCCTCGGCGACGCCCGTCCGGAGGACCTGGGTGTGTGCGACGCCCATGACCACCTCTTCTTCAGCAGTCCTCAGCTCCCCGGCCAGGAGCTGCGGGACGTGTCGGCCGCGCGGGAGGAACTGACCGCGTTCCGCGCCCAGGGAGGTTCGGCCGTCGTGCAGTGGTCCCCGTACGGCCTGGGCCGGCGCGCTGCCGACCTGCCGCCGCTGTCCCGTGACACAGGCGTGCGCATCGTCGCCGCGACCGGTCTGCACCAGGCCGTCCACTACGACGACGCCACGCTCGCCGGACTGCGTGGCCGGCTGGCGGACGTGTTCGTCTCCGAACTCACCGAGGGCATCGGCACGTCGGGGGTCAGAGCCGGGCTCGTCAAGGTCGCCGGAGGCTTCCACACCCTCGACGCGCACGCGCGATGGACGATGACCGCGGCCGCCGAGGCCCATCACGCCACGGGGGCGCCCATCGCCGTCCACCACGAACTGGGCACGGGCGTACTCGATGTGCTGGACCTGCTGTGCGGACGTCTCGACGTGCCCCCGCACCGGGTGATCCTCGGCCATCTCAACCGCAACCCGGACTTCGCGGTGCACCGCCAGGCCGCGGATACAGGCGCGTACCTGGCCTTCGACGGCCCGTCACGCGCGAACCACGCCACGGACTGGCGCATGCCCGACGCCGTGCGCGCCCTCGCCGACGCCGGGTTCGGCAACCGGCTGCTGCTCGGCGCCGACACGACCACGGCCGCGGCCCGCTCCGTGAGCGGCGGCCCCGGGATGCCGTACCTGCTGCGCCGGGTGCGGCCGCGGCTGGAGGCCATGCTGGGCGGGGAGCTGGTGGACCGCATCTTCATCGACAACCCGGGCCGCGCGTTCGCCGTGGAGTGGCGCTGAGCACGGGCCCCGCGCATGGCCCGATCCGCGGCGCCGTGCACGGCGCCGAGCAGCACGGCGCGTTCGCCCGCGATGTAGGAGAGGTACTCGCTCTCGAGCGTCCTTCGGAAGGTGTACGGCGACCCGAGCGCGACCGACCAGCCGCGCGCGAGGTCCGTGGCGCGGCGGTCGGGGTCGGCCTACGCGGCGAAGCTGCCGTTGATTCCGGCGCCGTTGACCTCCGCACCCTGGTGGTACAGGCGCCGCACGGAGTCGCCCATGCCCTTCGGGCAGACCGCGACGACCCCGGGGCCGGTGGGAGGTCGGTGCTCGGTCACCGGCTCTTCGACCGGGGCCCGCGCGGGGTGTCGCCGACGGCCGAGGGCACCGGTTCCGTGCGTACGCGGCTCAGGCGACGGAGCTGTGGCGCGCCTACCGGAGGGAACACCCGGAACCGGCCGAACTCACCGGCCGGCTCGCGGACTTCGCGACGGCGACGGCCTGTCAGGCGCTGCTGCCCGAGTTTCCGGGCCCTTTCCGGGACGCCCATCCGCAGGTCCGGCTCGCGCTGCGCACCGGTGACGCGGCGGCGGCGTTGGCCCGGCTCGACGAGCGCGCCGTGGACGTGGCGGTGGCGGGGCTCCCGCCCCGGCCTGCCGGACCCGCTGGGCGGCCGCACCGTCACGACCACCGCCCTGGTGTTCGTGACCTCCCGCGAGCGGCCGGACCCCGGGCTGCGGGGCCCCTTCCTGCTGCCCCACCGCGGTCTGGTCCGCGACGCCGCCGACCGCCGGCTCCGCGCCCGCGCCACCGTGCCCGAGGTGGCCGCCGAACCGGACGGCGCGAAGCCCTGTTGACGTCGGTCGCGCCCGGCTGCGGCAGCGGTGTGGTGCCCCGGCTGGTCCTCGAGCACGGCGCCGTGCGCAACGGGCTGACCGTGGTTCCGGCCGACCCGGCGCCCGAGGACTTCCCGATCGGCCTGTGCGTGCGCCGTACGGATCTGCGCCGTCCGCCGGTGGCGGCGCGGTGGAGCCTGACGGCCTGATCGGGCTCAGGTGAGGGCTGTCAGTGGATCGTCCAGCACCGGCTGCCAGGCCAGCTCCGCCGCGCCGACCAGGCTGCTGTGGTCGAGTGTGCAGGCGAGGACGGGCACCTGGCCGCTGCGGCCCCACAGGCTGCGGTCGGCCACGACGGCGCGCAGCCGCTCGGGGTCGGCGTCGAGCAGGGTGCGGTGCAGCCCGCCCAGGATGACGCGGTCCGGGTTGAGGATGTTGACCAGTCCGGCGAGGCCCAGGCCGAGCCGGTCGATCAGCAGCTCGACGGCGCCGCGGACGGCCTGGTCGGTGGGGTGCCCGGTGCGGATCAGGTCGTTCGCCTGCTGAAGCTGTGACACCTCGGGACCGGCCTTGCGCCCGGCCGCCGCCAGGAAGGCCGGCGGGTCCGCCTCCACGTCGAGGCAGCCACGGCTGCCGCAGTGGCAGGGGCGGCCCTCCGGGTTCACGGTGAGGTGGCCGACCTCCAGCGCCAGGCCCGAACTGCCCGTGTGCAGCCGCCCGTCGAGCACCAGCGCGCCGCCCACGCCCCGGTGCCCGGTGGCCACGCACAGCAGGTCCCGGGAGCCCCGGCCCGCGCCGTGTCGGTGCTCGGCCAGCGCGGCCAGGTTGATGTCGTTGGCGGCGAAGGCGGGCCCGGTGATACCGGCGGCGCGCACCCGCTCGGCGAAGATCTCCCGTACGGGCGCACCCACGGGCCAGGCGATGTGCAGCGGGTTGAGCGCCAGGCCCTCCGGTTCGGCGACCGCGGACGGCACGGCCAGCCCGGCGCCCACGCAGCGCCGCCCGGTCCGGCGCAGCAGTTCGGCGCCCGCCTCGACCACCGAGCCCAGCACCTTCGCCGGGTCGGCGTCGACGGTCTCGCAGCCGGGGGCGGTCGCGACGATCCGGCCGCCCAGGCCGACGAGCGCGGCGCGGAAGCCGTCCGCGTGCACTTGGGCGGCGAGCGCGACGGGCCCGTCCTCGGCGATCTCCAGCCGGTGCGAGGGGCGGCCCTGCGCCCCGGCGGCGGCGCCCGGGTGCGCGTCGACCCGGATCAGCCCCAGCGCCTCCAGCTCGGCGGCCACCGCTCCCGCGGTCGCTCGGGTGACGCCCAGTTCGGCGGTGAGCACCGCACGCGTCGGCGCCCGGCCGGTGTGCACCAGCTCGAGCGCGGGACCGAGTGCGCCGCGCCCCCGGTCCAGCCGCGTCCTGGTGTTCCCTTCCCCTGCCGTCCGGGGGCCCGCCTTACCGCTCATGAGGGGGAGTCTCCCATGATCCGCTCCGGGGCCCGCCCGAAGCCGCTGACCCTGAGGGTGATGTTCAGCCGGCCCGTCAGCCCGAGCGCGGGCGGTGCGGTTCCGGGCCGGATCCTCGGCACCCCGTGGTGGGCGAGCCGTGCCGGGCCGCCGAAGACGAACAGGTCGCCGCTGCGCAGTTCCACGTCCGTGTACGGGCGCGCCCGGTTCTCGGTGTTGCCGAAGCGGAAGACGCAGGAGTCACCGAGGCTGAGCGACACCACGGGCGCGTCGGACTTCTCGTCGCTGTCCCGGTGCATGCCCATACGGGCGTCCGCGTCATAGAAGTTGATCAGGGCGATGTCGTACGGCTCGGACGGCGCCGCCCCGGGTCCGAGAGCGGCTTCGACGGCCTGGCGGCCCAGTGCGGCGAGCCGTTCCGGGAACGGCTTCACAGGGGCGCCGTCGCCGTCGACGGCCGTGCGGGCGTACCCGTGGGGATACCAGTGCCGGCCGAGGCAGACCTGGCGTGCGGTCATCGTCCCCCCGCCGCGCGTGCGCACGGTCCGCAGTCCGGCCGGCGGTCGGGCCCACTCCCGGCAGGCCTGAAGGAGCCGGCGCTGACCGTCCGTCTCCAGCCAGTCGGGCACATGGACCGCGCCGATGGCGACCTGTGTGCGGCTCCGCGGGAACAGCTCGGCGTCCATGGTTCCATCATCACGTATCCGCATCACGCATCCGGCCGACCGGTGACGGGGCCCCGACTGCGGCTCCGTTAGCCTGGACGCACGATGAACGACCGTTTGACCACGCCCTGGGGCGAGTACGCGCTGGCCCGCTTCCCTGAGGACCCCCGGGACCGGCTGCGTGCCTGGGACGCCTCCGACGCGTATCTGCTGCGGCACCTCGCGGCGAGCGGCACCCCGCTCGGCGGTGCGGTCGTGGTCGTCGGCGACCGGTGGGGCGCGCTCACCACAGCGCTCGCGGCGCACCGCCCGACGCAGATCACCGACTCGTTCCTGGCTCGTGAGGCGACCCGGGCGAACCTCGTCCGCAACGGCGTGGACACGGACAGCGTCCGGCTGCTCAGCACCCGGGACGACCCTCCGTCCCGTATCGACGTGCTCCTGGTCCGCGTCCCCAAGAGCCTCGCGCTGCTGGAGGACCAGTTGCACCGGCTGGCGCCGGGGGTGCACGAGGGCACGGTGGTGATCGGCACCGGCATGGTCAGGGAGATCCACACCTCGACGCTGCAGCTGTTCGAGCGCGTGCTCGGGCCGACCCGTACCTCGCTCGCCGAGCAGAAGGCCCGGCTGATCTTCTCCACCCCCGACCCGGACCTCGACCGGGGCACCAACCCGTGGCCGTACCGCTACCGGCTCCCGGACGGCCTCGGCCCGTTGTCCGGCCGGACCGTCACCAACCACGCCGGCGTCTTCTGCGCCGACCGCCTCGACATCGGCACCCGCTTCTTCCTCCGGCACCTTCCGAGCGGCAGGGGCGCCGAACGGATCGTGGACCTCGGCTGCGGCAACGGCGTCGTGGGGCTGGCGACCGCGCTGGCCGACCCCGAGGCCGAGGTGCTGTTCACCGACGAGTCGTACCAGGCGGTGGCCTCGGCGGAGGCGACCTACCGCGACAACGCCCGGGGGCGGGCGGAGTTCCGGGTCGGTGACGGTCTGTCCGGGGTGCCGGCCGCGAGCGTCGACCTGGTCCTGAACAACCCGCCGTTCCACTCCCACCAGGCGACGACGGACGCCACCGCCTGGCACATGTTCAGCGGTGCGCGGCGGGCCCTGCGGCCCGGCGGCGAGCTGTGGGTGATCGGAAACCGCCACCTGGGCTACCACGTGAAGCTGCGCCGCCTCTTCGGCAACAGCGAACTGGTCGCGAGCGACCCCAAGTTCGTCGTGCTGAGGGCGGTCAAGAAGTAGCCCCACCCGCGGTCTCCCTCGTGCACGGCGCGTGGGAAGCGGACTACGCGGGCCTGGGCGCCGGTGCCTGCCTCCCGCCGTCCCGCAGCACTCTCACGAGCTGGGTCACGGTCCGGGCCATCGCCTCCCGTCCCACGCCGAGGTAGCCGCGCGAGTCGACCGCCTCGGGCCGCCCGGCGAGGAACTCCCGGATCGCGTCGGTCATCGCGACGTTCAGGGCGGTACCGATGTTGACCTTCGTGATGCCGCCCGCGACGGCCGCCGTCAGTTCGTGGTCCGGCAACCCGGAGGAGCCGTGCAGGACGAGCGGCACGTCGAGGGCGGCACTGAGCCGTTCGATCAGGCCGTGGTCGAGTGCGGCCGTGCGCGTGGTCATCGCGTGCGTGCTGCCGACGGCGACGGCCAGCGCGTCGACATGGGTGTCCGTCACGAAGGCGGCGGCCTCGGCCGGGTCGGTACGGGCGCCGGGCGAGTGCGGGTCGGGCGGCGGTTCGCCGTTCTTGCCACCCACCTGCCCCAACTCGGCCTCGATCCAGAGCCCTTGGGCATGCGCCCAGTCGGCGGCGGCGCGGGTCGCGGCGAGGTTGTCCGCGTAGGGCAGCCGGGCCGCGTCGTACATGACGGAGCCGAACCCGGCGCCGGGTGCCTGGCGGAGCAGGTCGTCGCTGTGGACGTGGTCGAGGTGGAGGGCGACGGGCACCGCGGCCCGCTCGGCGGCCGCGGAGGCGGCCCGGGCGAGCGGGAGGAGTCGTCCGTAGCGGTACCTGACGGCGTTCTCGCTGACCTGCAGCACGACGGGGGTGCCCGCGGCCTCGGCGCCCGTGATCACGGCCTCGATGTGTTCGAGGGTGATGACGTTGAACGCGGCGACGGCACCGCGCGCTGCTGCGGCGGCGGCGATCAGCTCACCGGTGGGGGCGAGGGGCACGGTTCCTCCTTCTCACCTGGGGGCATCGGATGCGAGGATCACCGAGCGGGTCAGATGGCGCGGCCGGTCGGGATCGAGCCCGCGGGCGGCGGCGAGTGCCACGGCGAGCCGCTGGACGCGGACGAGTTCGGCGAGCGGGTCGAGGTCGCCGGCCACCCAGAGCCCGCCCGTCTCCCGGACCTGCCCGGCGAGTCGGCCGGGAGCCTCGCCGAGCATCCAGGTGGCGGTGGCGTGCGTGGTGATGCTGATGGGGCCGTGCCGGTACTCCATCGCGGGGTATGCCTCCGTCCACGCCTGCGCGGCCTCGCGGAGCTTCAGCGCGGCCTCGTGCGCGAGCCCGACGGTCCAGCCGCGCCCCAGGAAGGTGAACTGCGTGCGCTCGACGAGACCTTCGGGCAGCGGGGACTCGAGGGCGGTGCGGGCGTCGGCGACCACGGCGTCCGAGTGCAGGCCGAGGTGGGCGCGGAGCAGGGTGAGGGCGGTGGTGGCGAACCGGGTCTGGACGACGGACCGTTCGTCGGCGAAGCCCAGCTCGACCAGGTCGTCGGCGCAGTGCGTCACGGGCGTGCCCGCATCGGCGGTGATCGCGGTGGTCCGCGCTCGACCGCGGAGCCGGCCGAGGAGGTCGAGGACCTCGGTGGTGGTGCCTGACCGGGTGAGGGCGACGACCCGGTCGTAGGCCCGTCCGTGGGGGAACTCGGAGGCGGCGAAGGCGTCCGTCTCGCCCTGCCCGGACCGCTCGCGCAGGGCAGCGGCGGACTGCGCCATGAAGAACGAGGTACCGCAGCCCACGATCGCCACCCGCTCACCCGGCGCCGGGAGCGCGTCCTGGTGCCCCTGCGCGCACTCGGCGGCGCGCGTCCAGCACTCGGGCTGGCTGGTCAGCTCCTGCTCGACGTACGTCATGCCGCACCCCTCCCGGACGATGCTCGTTCTTGCAAGATAGGGGTTGATTTCGAGCACAATCAAGCATTCGGACGGAGGTGAGGTGCGCTAGGGTCACCCGCAGGGTCGAGGAAGAGGGAGAGTGGGATGTCCCGCGACGCCCGGTGGAAGGCGCTGCTGGAACTACTCGTCGAGCGGGGCCGACTGGAGGTCGACGAGGCGGCGGCCGAGCTCGGGGTGTCGGCCGCGACGATCCGCCGCGACTTCGACCAGCTCGCGGAGCAGCAGATGCTGGTGCGCACCCGGGGCGGCGCGGTGGTGCACGGGGTCTCCTACGAACTGCCGCTGCGCTACAAGACCGGCCGCCGCGCTTCGGAGAAGCAGCGCATCGCGCAGGCGGTGGCCGGTCTGATCGCGCCCGGCGAGGCCGTGGGTCTCACCGGCGGCACCACCACGACCGAGGTGGCGCGGGCGCTCGCGGTGCGCGGCGACCTCGCGTCGGGCTCCCCCGCGCTGACGATCGTCACCAACGCGCTGAACATCGCCAACGAACTGGCCGTGCGTCCCCAGTTCAAGATCGTGGTGACGGGCGGGGTCGCGCGTCCGCAGTCGTACGAGCTGACCGGGCCGCTCGCGGACGGCGTGCTCGGCCAGATCACCCTGGACGTGGCGGTGCTCGGCGTGGTGGCCCTGGACGTCACGCACGGCGCTGCGGCGCACGACGAGGCGGAGGCCGCGGTCAACCGTCTGCTGTGCGAGCGCGCCGCGCGCGTGGTCGTGGCAGCGGACTCCAGCAAGCTGGGGCAGCGCGCGTTCGCGCGGATCTGCGCGCTTCAGGCGGTGGACATCCTGGTCACGGACACGGCGGCCGCTGCGGAGGCGGTGCGGCGGTTCGAGGAGGCGGGAGTGCGGGTGATCACGGTCTGACGATCCGCGCCCGGGGCGGATCCGCTCCCGGTGCCGCCCCCTCCCCCTGGGCCTAGTCTGGGATCTGCGGTGCGCGTACCCGGTGGTCAGGGAGGCTGCGATGGCCGAAACGCCGAGCGAGCGGTACGGGCCGGGGCGCCCCCGGTGCCTGCCGATCGCCGACCACGGACTGATCGGTGACATGCGCACCGTCGCACTGGTGGGGAGCAACGGCACCATCGACTGGTACTGCTGCCCCTCCTTCGACAGCCCGAGCGTCTTCGGCGCGATCCTGGACGCCGAGCGGGGCGGGTCCTTCGAACTCGCCGCGACCGTGCCGGGCCGGACGAAACAGTTCTACTTCCCGGACACCAACGTCCTGATCACCCGGTTCTTCACCGAGGACGGCGTCGGCGAGGTGCAGGACTTCATGCCCGTCGGAGCAGAGTCGGTCGAGACCGAACGCCACCGGCTGATCCGGAGGGTCCTGTGCGTGCGCGGCTCCCTGCCCTTCCGGGTACGGATGGCTCCACGGTTCGACTACGGCAGGCAGGCGCACACCCTGCAGCTGGTCGGTGACGTGGCGGTCTTCGAGTCCGCCGACCTGTCACTGGCCCTGACCGCGACCGTTCCCCTGGAGGGCGACGACCGGGACGTGTGGGCGGACTTCAAACTCGCCGAGGGCGAGTCGACGGTGTTCGCACTGGACCAGGTCGGTGCGCATCTGGCGCCGAGGATGTGCGCACACGTGGAGGCCGAGAGGCAGTTCGCCGCCACGGTGGGGTACTGGCGACGCTGGCTGCACCAGTCCCGCTACCGCGGTCGCTGGCGGGAGATGGTGCACCGCTCCGCCCTCACCCTGAAACTGCTCACCTACGCCCCGACCGGCGCGATCCTGGCCGCGCCGACGACCAGCCTGCCCGAGCGGCTCGGCGGCGAACGCAACTGGGACTACCGGTACGTGTGGGTGCGCGACGCGGCCTTCTGTGTCTACGCCCTGCTGCGGCTGGGGTTCACCGACGAGGCCCAGGCGTTCATGAAGTTCGTGACCCGGCACATCACACCCGGGGACGGCGGACCGTCCGGCCCACTGCAGATCATGTACGGCATCGACGGCCGGACCGACCTGCCGGAGTACGAACTCGACCACCTCGAGGGCCATCAGGGCTCCGCGCCCGTCCGGATCGGCAACGCGGCCGCCGGCCAGCTCCAACTCGACATCTACGGCGCCCTGATCGACTCCATCTATCTGTACGACAAATGGGCGCAGCCCATCTCCAGCGACCAGTGGGACGAGGTCTGCGCACTGGTGGACTGGGTCTGCGCCCACTGGGACCAGCCGGACGAGGGCATCTGGGAGACCCGGGGCGGTCGCAGGAAGTTCCTGTACTCGCGGCTGATGTGCTGGGTGGCGATCGAACGGGCCATCCGGATGGCCCGCCGCCGGGGCCTGCCCGCCGACATGGTGTGCTGGTTGCAGTGCCGCGACACGATCTACCGGCGGATCATGCACAGCGGCTGGTCCGTCAAGCGTCAGGCGTTCGTCCAGCACGAGGACGGCGACGTGCTGGACGCGTCCGTGCTGATGATGCCGCTCGCCAAGTTCATCGCGCCCACCGACCCCAAATGGCTGTCCACCCTGGACGCCCTCACCCAGGACCTGGTCTCCGACTCCCTGGTCTACCGCTACGACCCGCAGGCCAGCCCGGACGGCGTACGGGGGGACGAGGGCACGTTCTCCATCTGCTCCTTCTGGTACGTCGAGGCGTTGGTCCGCGCCGGACGGCTGGACGAGGCGCGGCTGGCGTTCGAGAAGATGCTCACCTACGCCAACCATCTGGGCCTGTACGCCGAGGAGATCAGCCACACCGGCGATCAGCAGGGCAACTTCCCGCAGGCCTTCACGCACTTCGCCCTGATCAGCGCGGCGTTCAACCTCGACCGGGCGCTTGGCTAGGAAGGCGCCTCCCCCAGGGGCAGCGGGACGGCGGACGGGGCGTCGGTGAGACGGCCCACGGCCAGGGAGGTGACGGACTCCATGCGCAACGAGGGCGTCGCCCTCGTTGCGCAGGACCACCTCGCCGCGCAGGGCGGGGATGCCGTCCGGGGAGCGGTAGCGGACCTCGGCGGCCGGGCCGCTGTCCGCGTCGCACAGCTCGATCGTGAGGGTGCCGGAGGCCGTCGCGGCCGCTGTGGTGCGCCCGGTGGCGCAGGCGGGCGCCGGTGGCGGGGCGATGAAACGGGCCACCGGACCAGGTACGGCCCGTCGCCACCACCTCCACCAGCGGCAGCGGCGCGCCCGGGCCGGGCTCCCCGGTGGACTCGCCGGGCATCGCGAGGCGGACGAGCCGGGCCGTGCGGTCGTCGGCGAGGCCGACCTCGAGTGCCAGGGCGTCATGGCCCCGGCGGAGGGGGCTCGTCGTGGCGAGGGTCACGGTGTGCCGCTCCTTCAGCTCTGTGGTGGCACCAGACGGATCATGTTCCAGGACAGGGGCTCCAGTTCGGCACGGAGGATGCCGTCCTTGACGAGGGTGCCGGTGGCCGGGTGCGGCGTCACCCGGTCGGGGTGGTGCTGCGTGTTGCGGGCGTCGGGGTCGGCGTCGGACAGGACCAGGTGCTCCTCCACGGTGCGCGCGTCGACACCGCGCAGGTCGACCTCCAGCGGCAGCGCCGTGCTCCGGCCGCGGTTGACGGCGAACACGGTCACGGCGCCGGTCTCCTCGTCGGTCACGGCGGTGGCGTGCAGCAGGGGCACGTCCCCGAACCGGGCCGTTGCGCAGGTGGGGCTGTCCACCTCCACGCGCAGCACCCGGCCGCGCCCGTACCGTGACGCCTGGGCGAAGGGGAAGAAGGTGGTCTGCCGCCAGGCGCGCCCGCCCGGCTCGGTCATGATCGGCGCGATGACGTTGACGAGCTGGGCGAGCGAGGCGGCGGTGACCCGGTCGGCGTGCCGCAGCAGGGCGATCATCAGGGAGCCGAAGACCACGGCGTCGGTGACGGTGTAGACGTCCTCCAGCAGACGCGGCGCCTGCTGCCAGTCCTCCACCTGGTGCGGGTTGGGCCGGCTCTGGTACCAGACGTTCCACTCGTCGAAGGAGAGGTTGATCCGCCTGGTCGCCTTCCGTCTGGCGCGGACGTGGTCACAGGTGGCGACGACCGCCTCGATGAAGTGCTCCATGTCGACGGCGGAGGCGAGGAAGGAGTCGCGGTCGCCGTCGGTCTCCTCGTAGTAGGCGTGCAGCGAGACGTGGTCGACCAGGTCGTACGCGGCCTCCAGAACGGTCGCCTCCCAGGCGGCGAAGGTGGACATGCCGGAGCCGGAGCTGCCACAGGCGACCAGTTCCAGGTCCGGGTCGATCATCCGCATGGCGCGGGCGGTCTCGGCGGCCAGCCGGCCGTACTCCTCGGCCGTCTTGTGGCCGATCTGCCAGGGGCCGTCCATCTCGTTGCCCAGGCACCACATCCTGATGCCGTACGGTTCCCCGCCGCCGTGGGCGATGCGCCGGTCGGACAGCTCGGTGCCACCCGGGTGGTTGCAGTACTCCAGCAGCCGTAGGGCGTCCTCCACGCCGCGGGTGCCGAGGTTGACGGCCATCATGGGCTCCGTCCCGGTCTTGCGGCAGAAGTCCATGAACTCGCCGAGGCCGAACTCGTTGGTCTCGGTGGTCTTCCAGGCGAGGTCCAGTCGTGCCGGCCGCTCCTCGCGCGGGCCGACGGTGTCCTCCCAGCGGTAGCCGGAGACGAAGTTGCCGCCCGGGTAGCGCACGGTGGTGACGCCCAGTTCCCGGATCAGCGCCAGCACGTCCTGCCGCAGTCCGGCGGCGTCGGCGGTGGGGTGGCCCGGTTCGTACAGGCCGGTGTAGACGCAGCGGCCCAGGTGTTCGACGAACGACCCGTACAGGCGGGGGTGGACGGTTCCGATCGCGAAGGCCGCGTCGAGGGTGAAACGTGCGGGGGTGATACCGGAGGCGGACATGGCTTCCTTTCAGAAGGGTGGAAGGGGGAGCCGGCCTGTTCAGAGGGGCAGCGTGCAGACCACCGACGGTACGGAGGCAACCGGGGCGGGCTGTTCGAGGGAGCCGTCGCCGCGGACACGCAGCGCGGCGAGGGTGCCGCTGTGCTGGTTGGCGACGAGGAGATGGCCCGCCGCGAGGGTGAGTCCGCGGGGCCAGGTGCCGCCACTGGGGACCTCGCCGATCGGTGTCAGGCCGGCGCCGGTGATCCGGAACGCGGCCACGGTGTCCGCTCCGCGGTTGGTCACCCACACGAACCGCCCGCACGGCGAGGCGACGATTCCGCCGGGATGGTTCGCGACGCCCCGGGCCGTGGTGGCGGGCACGGCGGAGCCCGCCGTGAGGGTGCCCGTCGCGGCGTCGTAGCGGTGGCAGGTGACGGTGGAGGACAGCTCGTCGGCGCTGAACGCCAGGTCGCCGCCGGGGGCGAACGCCAGGTGGCGGGGGCCGGAGCCCGCCCGCAGCCTGCTCACCGCCGTCTGCGCGAGCCTTCCGGAGCGGGGGTCGAGCACATACGCGAACACCGCATCCGCCCCCAGGTCGGTGGCCAGCACGAAGCGGCCGGCCGGGTCGACGAGGACCTGGTGGGCGTGGCTGCCCTCCTGGCGTCCGGTGACGGGGCCCGAGCCCTCGTGCACGACGACGTCGGTCGGCTCGCTCACCCGGCCGTCCTCGTCGAGTCGGTGCACGGCAACGGTGCCGGGGGCGGTGTCGCTGCCGTAGTGGGCGGCCAGGAGCAGGCGGCCGTCGGGGTGGACGGTCAGATGGCACGGGTTCGTCCCACCGCCGGCGACCGGAGTGCCCAGGGGCGTGAGGGAGCCGTCGGACTGCCGGGTGACCGCGGTGACGGTACCGGGGTCGGTCTCGTTCGTGCAGTAGACGACGTCGAGGGCGGGGTGCGCCGCCAGGAAGGATGCGCCGCTGACGGGCAGCGGTGGCAGCCCGCTCTCGGTGGACGGCACGCCGCTCGCCGGATCGAAGCGCACGGTGACGAGCCCGGCGCCGTCTCCCCCGGTGTCGGGTGTGTAGGAGCCGGTGAGGACGCGGAGGGGGTCTGCGGAGGTGGGTGTGGGCATGGGGCTTTCCGGACTTTCCTTGGACGAGGGCTTGGAAAAGGGCGGGAAGGGGTCTTGAACGGCGGCTTGCGGTGGGGCTGTTCAGCGGACGTCGTCGTCGTGGTGGTCGAGCAGGGCCGGTTCGGAGCGGCGGGGCAGGCCCTCCCGGTCGCCCGCCGTACTGACCGCGAAGGCGCCGAGCAGGGCAGCCGTCCTCAGCCGCTCCGCGGGAGGTCCACCGGCGAGCAGTTCGGCGAGTGCCGCAACAGGCGACGTTTGCCCGTCGAGGAGCGGCGTCCGGTGCGTGCTCTGGGGGCACCCCCTGCTCGAAGAGCTTGGGGAAGTGCCGGCCGGAAGCCCACGTACTGGACGTACTCGGGCTTTCGGCCGGTGCGGCGAGCGGGGGTCCCCCTGCTCGAAGAGCTTGGGGAAGCGTGCCGGACGCCGCGACGGGGCGAACGTCGCCTGATGCGGCGCTGGGTGTCCGGCGGCGCACGCGTCCCCTGCGCCGCCGGAGTCGTGCACGCGCGCGGGTGCCGCGGGCTGCCGGGGGGGCTGTCCGCCCAGGAGGGCGAACGCTCCCTCCGTGCCCCAGCTTGATCACGGCGCCGGACGCGTCAAGACCTCCCAACTCCGGCGAGTGAGGTACCCCGTTGGGGCAACAGTCCGTCCGGGCCGGGCTGGTGGATGTCGCGCAGGCGGCCGGGGTCTCCAAGGCGACGATCCGGGGTCCGGGCCTGCGGATACCGGAGGACGTCTCGGTGGTCGGCAACGACGACCTGCCCGTCGCCGGCCACCCCCATCCGCCGCTGACCACCGTGGCGATGGCCCTGTACGAGCTGGGAACCGTCGCCGTCGACGCCCTCGTGGCCGCCATCCGCGGCACGCCACCGGGAGACGTCGTCGTCCCCACCGAGCCGCACCTGGTGCTGCGCGGCTCCACCGCACGCCCCGCGTACACGGCATGACTGCCGCCGTCGCCGCCCGCCTCGGGGGCCGCGGGGGCCCCGCTCACCGCGGGCGGCTCCGGCATCGGCGAGGCCGCCGGCCACCGCCTGGTCCTGGAGGGGTGTCCGTCGCTGGACGGCACCCCGCGGCACGACCAGTGCCACGCGCCCCGAACCTGCGTCGGTCCGGGCCGACATGGAGCTACAACGTGCGCTCCAGGCGGTCCGCCACCAGCCTGACGAAGCGCGCGGGCTCCTTGGGCTGGCCGCCCTCGGCGAGGACTGCCAGACCGTGCAGCAGCTCGGTGGACTCGGCGAGGACGGTGCGGTCCTCGCGTTCCTTGTACGCCTGGTTCAGGGACTTCACCAGCGGGTGGTCGGGGTTGAGTTCGAGGATCCGCTTGGTGCGCGGCACTTCCTGGCCCATCGACCGGTACATGTTCTCCAGGGCCGGGGTCAGATCCTGCGCGTCCGAGACGATGCAGGCCGCCGACACGGTGAGACGCGACGACAGACGCACCTCCTTGATGTCGTCGTCCAGCTGCTCCTGCATCCAGCCGAGCAGACCGGCGTACTCCTCGCTCTGCTTCTCCCGCTCGTCGTCGCCCTTCTCGTCCCCCCGCGTGCCGAGGTCGATCTCACCCTTGGTGACGGACCGCAGCGCCTTGCCCCCGTACTCGCCCACGGCGTCGGCCCACACCTCGTCGACGGGGTCCGTGAGCAGCAGCACCTCGATGCCGCGGTCCCGGAACGCCTCCATGTGTGGGGAGTTCTCGATGCTCTGCCGGGACTCGCCGGTGATGTAGTAGATGTCCTCCTGCCCGTCCTTCATCCGCTCCACGTAGCTCTTCAGCGTGGTCGCCTCCTCCCCGTGCGTCGTCGCGAACGAGGACACGGCGAGGATGGTGTCGCGGTTCTCGGCGTCGGTGACCAGTCCCTCCTTCAGGACGGCGCCGAACTCCCGCCAGAACGTGGCGTACCGGTCCGGGGCACCGGTCATCATGTCCTTGACCGTGGACAGGACCTTCTTCGTCAGACGACGCTGCATCATCCGGATGTGCCGGTCCTGCTGCAGGATCTCGCGGGACACGTTGAGCGAGAGGTCCGCGGCGTCGACGACGCCCTTGACGAAGCGGAGGTACGGCGGCAGCAGTGCCTCGCAGTCGTCCATGATGAAGACGCGCTTCACATACAGCTGCACCCCTCGCTTGAAGCCCTGGGTGAACAGGTCGTGCGGGGCGTGCGAGGGGAGGAACAGCAGCGCCTGGTACTCGAAGGTGCCCTCCGCCTGCAGCCGGATGGTCTCCAGCGGATCCCGCCAGTCGTGGCCGATGTGCTTGTACAGCTCGTGGTACTCGTCGTCGGACACCTCGTCACGCGAGCGCGCCCACAGGGCCTTCATCGAGTTCAGCGTCTCGGGTGCGCGTGCGGTCTCGTCGCCCTCGGCCGCGGCTGCCCGGGGGACCAGCCGGATCGGCCAGGTGATGAAGTCGGAGTAGCGCTTGACGATCTCCCTGATCTTCCACTCGGAGGTGTAGTCGTGGAGCTGGTTGTCGGGGTCCGCGGGCTTGAGGTGCAGGGTGACCGCGGTGCCCTGCGGCGCGTCGTCGACCCTCTCCACCGTGTACGTGCCCTCGCCGCGCGACGACCAGCGGGTGCCCTGGCTCTCGCCGGCGCGGCGGGTCACCAGGGTCATCTCGTCCGCCACCATGAAACCGGAGTAGAAGCCCACCCCGAACTGGCCGATGAGCCCCTCGGCCCCGGCCCCGTCCTGAGCCTCCCTGAGCTCCTTCAGGAACGTGGCCGTGCCCGAGTTGGCGATGGTACCGATGAGCTGCCCGACCTCGTCGTACGACATGCCGACGCCGTTGTCCCGCACGCTGAGGGTGCGGGCGTCCTCGTCGACCTGGATCTCGATGTGCAGGTCGGAGACATCGGCGTCGAGCGTGTCGTCCCGCAGAGCGGCGAGGCGCAGCTTGTCCAGCGCGTCGGAGGCGTTGGAGACGAGTTCTCGCAGGAAGACATCCTTGTTCGAGTAGACCGAGTGGATCATCAGCTGCAGCAGCTGACGGGCCTCAACCTGGAACTCAAACGTTTCGGTCGGCATGGTTCGCGGTTACCTCACTGGTCCCTAAGTCGCCGGAACTGATGGTAGTCACTGTAAAACACCATGTCGCGACGGAACCGCCGTCTTTCGGCAACCCGCGCGACGACGGGGCGCGGGCCGCGATCGGGACCGAGGGGGCTCCCGGCACGCGGGAAGGCGGTGCTGGAGGCCCGCAGAGATGGAGGGTTCGCTCACCGTACGCGGGGCTCCGCCCTGCCGGAGTCGGCCCCGCGCGAGCTGCGCAGGGTGCCGACCGTCTTCAGCAGCCGGTCGGCCGGTTTCCTCAGCCCGGGATGCGCCAGGACCGTGTTGCGCAGCCCCCGGACCGGCCTGCGCCACAGCCCGTAGGCCGCCGCCACCGGGTGCGGCCGGGTCGCGAACCCCTCGCCCACGCGCAGTTCCCGGGTCTTGAGCCAGTCCTTGTACTCCTTGTCGCCCCGCCCCAGATCCACCAGCGTCACGCCGTGCCGGGCCGCCGCCTCGGCCAGGCGGAGATGCATCATCAACCCGGGCGAGTAGTAGCGGAGCTCGGGGTCGTAGGCGGTGAACCAGGCCGCGAGCACCGTGCTCGACCTCGGCCCGAAGTGGGCGGCCATCGGCCGGTCGCCGGCGTACAGCACGGACAGCACGCCGGTGAAGTGCTCCTCGCGGACGCGGGAGAGGTGGCCCACCAGGTCGACGATCCACGGCCGCGAGAACCGGTCCATCCGCCCGGTCCGGCGGTACTGGGCGGACTTCCACTGCATGAGCGTGCGCAGCGCCTGCGGATCGCGCTCGTCGAAGACGAACCGCACCTCGCCGACGTCGCGCCCCACACGGCGTTCCTTCTTCAGCACCGTCTTGGCCAGCCCCGGATAGGTGTCGCGCAGCCAGTGCGGGTAGTCGCCGTCACCGGGCTTGACATCGATCACAGGTGAGGCGAACGTCCCCGTGACGTGTCTGCCGAAGGGTTTCTGCTCCTGGACGAGATGGTCGAACTCGAAGATGGACAGCCGGCAGGCCCGCAGCAGGTCCCGCGTGTCCCAGGAGATCCCCGGGCGGTGCACCAGGGCCTGGCAGTCGGACAGGCCGAGACCGATGGCCCGGCCCACACCGAGGGCGTCGCGCTCGTGCGGGAAGAAACCGACGGCCTCCCCGTTCTCACGCAGCACCGCCACCCGTGCCCCGCCGCGGTACCGGCCGATCCCGGTCGCGAACTCCGGTGCCAGGAAGGGATTGGCGTATTCGGGCGACGCGTCCATGGCCCGGTGCCAGGCGGCGCGGAGCGAGTCGCTCAACTCGTGCGGCCGGTGAATGGTGATGTCCACCTCACATCGACCGCCCTTCCGCAGGCTCCGCGAGGAACGCGCCGGTGACGGCGCAGCCCGGCAGGACGTGGTGACGACTGCGCGTCGATCTGATCGTGGATGGCATGGACGACCGCTCCCCCCTGTGACGCTGTGCGCGTCCCGTCACTGCTTCGGACCCCTGCAGGCCCACGCCGCGTACCCGCTCGTTCCACGCTCGGGGACCGGGACGGGACACGTTCGGCAAGGATCAAACGTCGCGAAACAGTGCGCATCCTGTCAAGGGTGCCTACCGCCACGAAAGTTCGCGAGGGCGGAGCTTCGGCCGGATCAGGTCCGCCCGGCCCCCCGGACTTCCCCGTCCGCCGGCGCCCCGGCTCGCTCACCGGCCGGCACCGCCTTGCGCGCCGCCCTTGCCCTGGAGCCCACGTCATCCGGCACACTCGCCGCATGGATACTGCCGAGTTCGTGCGAGCCCTGGACCGGGAGGGCCGGTTGCTGGCCGCGGCGGCCGAGCGGGCCGGTACCGAGTCGGGGGTACCGACCTGCCCGGGCTGGCAGGTGCGGGATCTGCTGCGGCACACCGGCATGGTGCACCGCTGGGCGGCGGCCTTCGTCGCCGAGGGGCACACCTCCTACCACCCCGACGGCGGGCTGCCGGACCTCGACGGCTCGGAGCTGACGGCCTGGTTCCGGGACGGGCACCGGTATCTCGTCGACACCCTCTCCACCGCCGCGCCCGACGTCCGGTGCTGGCAGTTCCTGCCCGCCCCCTCGCCGCTGGCCTTCTGGGCCCGGCGACAGGCCCACGAGACGACCGTGCACCGGATCGACGCCGAGTCCGCGCGCGGCGGTGCGCCCACCACGATCGACCGGGAGTTCGCGGTGGACGGCATCGACGAGCTGCTGCGCGGCTTCCACGCCCGGCCCAAGAGCAGGATTCGCAGCGAGGAAGCGCGGGTGCTGCGGGTACGGGCGACCGACGCCGACGACGCGGTGTGGACGGTTCGGCTGTCGGGTGGGCCTCCCGTGACCGAGCGAGGCGAGAGCGGGGAGGCGGACTGCGAAGTCACGGGACAGGCAGCGACGTTGTATCTGTCGCTGTGGAACCGGCTGCCGTTCCCGGACGTGGCCGGTGACGCCTCCCTCGCCGCGCTCTGGCGCGAGAGGTCCGCCGTCACCTGGGGCTGAGCATCCTGGTCAGCACCGCGCGCCGCACCGGCCGCACCTCGCCGTGCAGGGCGCGGCCCCTGGTCCGTGAGCGTCGCCTGCACTTCACGCCGGTCCTCGGTGCACAGGGCACGCTCGACCAGGCCGCCCTGCTCCAGGCGGGCGACCAACCGTGACAGCGCGCTCCGGCTGAGGTGGAGCCACTCGAAGATCCCCTGGCCGCGGACACAGCGGTCCCCGGCGGTCGCGAGGTCCCTCCAGGAGGAGGTGAAGCGGAACCGGTTGCGGTCCGAGACCAGGGGACGCCTCCTCAACCTGCGCCCGGTGGGGGTTCCTTGCCTCGCCGGGCACAGGCCTGTTTGACTCGTCCCGTGGAGAAACGCGGGGGAAGTTCGTCCGGCAGCGGGCAGCGGACACAGGCCGACCGGGACGCCATCACGATCGAGATCGGATACGCCCTGTGCAGTGCGGCGTTCGCGGCGGTCCTGGTGTTCGGAGCGGTGGCGGGGCCGGCCTTCGCCTTCGGGTTGTCGGGCGGCACACGGCACACGCTCGTCACCTCGGGGACCGCGGTGGCGTCCGCGCTGTTCGTCGTACGCGTCGTCAGCGTCCTGGTCCGCTTCAGGCGGGGCGTCCGCGATCAGCCCGGTCAGCCGGGGCGCACCAGCCCCGACTCGTAGCCGGGGACGACCAGTTGGGCCCCGTTCCCGCGCACCCGGCGTGGCCATGGTGCGGCTGACGTGGGTCTTCGCGGCGAGCGGGCCGGCGACGAGCCGGCGGGCGATCTCCGCGTCGGACAGGCCGATGCCGACCAGCGCCATCAGCTCCCGTTCCCGTTCGGGGGTCCGGCGAGCGAGAGGTGGCTCGGGCTCCTTGGAGCGGGCCGCGAACTCGGAGGACAGTCGCCGGGTCGCACTCGGTGGGAGCAGGGCGTCGCCCGCGACCACCACCCGTACCGCGCGCAGGAGTTGCTCCCGTTCTGTGCCCTTGACGAGGAAGCCGGAGGCACCGGAGCGGATCGCCTCGAAGAGGTATCCGTCGAGTTCGAAGGCGTTGAACAGCAGGCGGGAGCGCCAAGGGGGGGGCGGAGCGGCGGGGGCTCGCGGCTCCACCACGGCGGTTCGTACCAACGCCACAGGGCGTCTGCGCGCCGCTTCTCCATGCCGTTCACGCTGGACGCCCCTGACCGGGGACGGCGTCGACCGGACGAGGTGGCCACGTGTACTCCCCCGGGAGTACGCCTACGGGAACACCAGGCCCACGCCGTGCGCGAGCTGGGCGGCCGCGTGTCGGAAGAACGTCGCACGGTCCTCCACCACGTTGTTGAACTGCCCGAACACCTCGAACCCCACCAGTCCGTACAACTGCGCCCAGGCTGCGACCAGAGCGGTTACCACCTCGGGCGGGAGGTCGGGGGCCAGCTCGTCGGCCATGCGCCGGGCTTCCGGCTCCAGTTCGGGGGGCATCCGGGTGCGGGCCACACCGCGTTGCCGGCGGGCGTCGCGCACGATGCCGATCATCAGGACCCCGACGCGGGAGGCGGCCGGGACGGTGGCCCGGGGTGCGGAGTACCCGGGCACGGGCGAGCCGTAGATGAGGGCGTACTCATGCGGATGCGACAGCGCCCAGGCGCGCACGGCCTCGCACACGGCGACCCAGCGCTGCGCGGGGGCGGCGTCACCGGCGTCGGCCGCGGCAGCCTCGGCGGCCTCACCGAGGGAGTCGTAGGCGTCGATGATGAGCGCGGTGAGCAGGTCGTCGCGGCTGGGGAAGTAGCGGTAGAGCGCGGAGGAGACCATACCCAGTTCCCGGGCGACGGCACGGAGGGAGAGCGCGGCGGCGCCTCCAGCGGCGAGCTGTCTGCGCGCCTCGTCCTTGATGGCGGCGGTGACCTCCATACGGGCGCGGGCGCGGGCTCCTCGGGGTGTGCTCATGCTCCGCAGTGTCCCATGTTCCCGGAGCAGTGCACACAATTGAGAGCGGTGCACGAAAAAGAGAGCAGTGCTCTTGCCCTGGATCATCGGTCTCCCCCATACTGTTCCCCAGCCGAGAGCGGTGCTCTCCCAAGAGAGCGCCGCTCACTCGAACCAGTGGGGGGCACCATGTCATCGTCTTCGTCCTCATCGCCGTCGCCGTACTACCTCAAGGGCAGTCCGACGGCCGTCCGTCTCAACAACGTCGTCGGCTGGCTGGCCCGCCACGGCCTCAGCCTGGCGGGCTCGGCGGAACTGTCCGTCCGCGGACGCAAGAGCGGAAAGATGCAGCGCATCCCGGTCAACCCCCACACCCACGAGGGCGCGCAGTACCTCGTCTCGGCTCGCGGGCACTCCCAGTGGGTGCGCAACATGCGTACCGCCGGCGTTGGGGAGCTGCGCGTCGGGCGGAAGGTCCGGGAGTTCACCGCGGTGGAGCTTCCCGACGAGGAGAAGCTGCCGGTCCTGCGGACCTATCTGGAGAAGTGGGGCTGGCAGGTCAACGGGTTCTTCAACGGGGTCACGGCCACGTCCTCCGACGAGGAGCTGATCGCCTGCGCCCCCGACCACCCGGTCTTCCGCATCACCGTCAAGAGCTGACCTCGCCGCCCGCCGGTCCCCGGTCCAGCGCGGTCAGGACGCGCTGGGCGATCGGGCGGGTGCGCACGATCTCGCCCAGGGACGTGGCCCCCTGCGTGATGTCCTTGAAGGCGTTCCAGGCGGGCCGGAAACCGGTCAGGGCCGCGTGGAAGAGACCGGGGCGGCGTTCGAAGGCGCTCAGCATCCGCTTGCCGACGCTCATCTCGACGCCGAGCCCCGCCTTGACGGCGAAGGCGTAGTTCAGGGCCTGGCGGCGCGTGTCGACCGCGTCGTGCGCCTCCGCGATCCGTACCGCCCACTCCCCCGCGAGCCGCCCCGACCGCAGCGCGAACGAGATCCCCTCCCGGGTCCACGGCTCCAGCAGCCCGGCCGCGTCCCCGCACACCAGCACCCGCCCGCGCGACAGCGGCGAGTCGTCGGCGCGGCAGCGGGTCAGGTGCCCGGAGGAGATGCTCGGCCGGAAGCCGGCGAGTCCGAGCCGGGCGACGAAGTCCTCCAAGTACCGCTTGGTCGCGGCGCCTTCACCACGCGCCGAGATCACGCCCACGGTCAGCGTGTCGCCCTTCGGGAAGACCCAGCCGTAACTCCCCGGCATCGGCCCCCAGTCGATGAGGACCCGCCCCTTCCAGTCCTCCGCGACGGTCGGCGGCACCGGGATCTCCGCCTCCAGACCGAGGTCCACCTGGTCGAGCTTCACCCCGACGTGGGCTCCTATCCGGCTGGCACTGCCGTCCGCGCCCACCACGGCCCGGGCCAGGAGCGTCTCGCCGCCCTGCAGGACGACGGCGACCGTGCGCCGGTCCGGCACCGCGGTGCCGTGCTGCTCGACCCGCGACACCGTGGCCCCGGTGCGCAGCTCGGCGCCCGCCTTCTGCGCGTGCTCGACGAGCTGCTGGTCGAACTCCGGCCGGTTGATCAGCCCGAACAGCATCTGCTTGGAGCGGCGGGTGCGGGTGAAGCGGCCGTTGTGCGAGAAGGTGACCGCGTGCACCCGGTCGCGCAGCGGCAGTTCGAAGCCGGGCGGCAGGGCGTCGCGCGAGGGGCCGACGATACCGCCGCCGCACGTCTTGTAGCGGGGCAGCTCCGCCTTCTCCAGCAGCAGCACGCTGCGTCCCGCGACCGCCGCCGCGTAGGCGGCCGAGGCCCCCGCGGGTCCCGCACCCACCACGACGACGTCCCACACCCGCTGCACGCCGTCCGCCGAAGAGTTCTCGCCGCTCACGATGGTCCAATGCTCCCGATCAAGCCGCCTGCCGCATCTGTCCCCCGCATCCTACGGCCGCGTCCTCGCAGGTCGCTGTGGGAGGATCGGAAGCGTATGTACCCTGCACCAGGTCGCGCATACGCCGCAGGACCACCCGTACACCGCCTACACGTACCACCAGAGGTACTCATCGGTGCCTGAGCACCTACGAGGAGCGTGCCCCATGTCGTCGAATCCGGTCGCCGAGACCGTCGCCTCGCTGATGCCCAGGGCGAAGGAGGAGCTCACCGAACTGGTGGCCTTCAAGTCGGTGGCGGACTTCGACCAGTTCCCGAGGAGCGAGAGCGAGGGCGCCGCGCGGTGGATCGCCGACGCACTCACCGCCGAGGGCTTCCAGGACGTGGCGCTGCTCGACACGCCGGACGGCACACAGTCCGTGTACGGCTGCCTGCCGGGCCCCGAGGGCGCGAGGACCGTGCTGCTCTACGCCCACTACGACGTGCAGCCGCCGCTGGACCACGCCGGCTGGACCACGCCGCCCTTCGAGCTGGCCGAGCGTGACGGCCGCTGGTACGGGCGTGGCACCGCCGACTGCAAGGGCGGCGTCGTCATGCACCTGCTGGCGTTGCGCGCGCTCAAGGCGAACGGGGGCGTGCCCGTGCACGTCAAGGTCGTCGTCGAGGGTTCGGAGGAGCAGGGCACGGGCGGCCTGGAGCGGTACGCCGAGCAGCACCCGGATCTTCTCGCGGCCGACGCGATCGTCATCGGCGACGCGGGCAACTTCCGTTCCGGACTGCCCACTGTGACGACCACCCTGCGCGGTATGACCCTGGTCCGCGTCCAGATCGACACGCTGGAAGGCAACCTGCACTCCGGTCAGTTCGGCGGCGCGGCTCCGGACGCGCTGGCCGCGCTGATCCGCGTGCTGGACTCGCTGCGCGCGCAGGACGGTTCCACGACCGTGGAGGGACTTCGGGGCGACTCCCCGTGGGAGGGGCTGACGTACGACGAGGAGCAGTTCCGCAAGGATGCCAAGGTGCTCGACGGGGTGCAGCTGATCGGTTCCGGTCCGGTCGCGGACCGGATCTGGGCGCGCCCCGCCGTGACCGTCCTCGGCATCGACTGCCCTCCGGTCGTGGGCGCGACCCCGTCGGTGCAGGCGAGCGCGCGGGCGCTGATCAGCCTCCGGGTGCCGCCGGGCATGGACGCGGCCGAGGCGACGAAGCTGCTCCAGGCGCACCTGGAGACGCACACGCCGTGGGGCGCCCGGGTGCGGACGGAGCAGATCGGGCAGGGGCAGCCGTTCCGCGCGGACACCTCCGGTCCCGCGTACGCGGCGATGGCGCGGGCGATGGCGGTCGCCTACCCGGGCCAGGAGATGAGCTACGCGGGCCAGGGCGGCTCCATCCCGCTGTGCGACACCCTCGCGTCGCTCTACCCCGGGGCGGAGATCCTGCTGATAGGTCTGAGCGAGCCGGAGGCCCGGATCCACGCGGTCGACGAGAGCGTGTCCCCCGAGGAGCTGGAGCGCCTGTCGGTCGCGGAGGCCCACTTCCTCCGGAACTACGCGGCCGGCTGATCCGGCTCCGCCGACGGCAGAGGGTCCCCGCACCACGCACGGGCGCCCGCCCACGATTGTGGCGGGGCAGGGGAGTTGGCGGCTCCCAACGGCGTCGGCGCGCTCGCTCACGGCTTGGGCGCGCCGGTCATCAGGGCAGGTCCCGGGTCCGCCGCCGGTCTTCGAGGAGGGGGAGCCGCCTGTCCGTGGGGCAGCCGCCCGGCAGTTTCCAGTGGGCGATCGCGTGCGCCCGGCCCGCCTCGTCGAAGTGTCCGACGGCGACGGCCTCGACTTCGGCGGTGGCGCCGGGTCGTCCACGGCCCCGGGCACGCACAGCGGCCTCGGGCTCCGTCTCCCGGAGCGCGGCGTGCTGTTGACGGGCGACGCGGTCGCGTACCCCTCCCGCCCACGGCGTCCTGCTCGGTCTCTCCACGCCGACCGGACACCGGCCGTCCGGCCCCTCCACCCGCCGCGGCCCGCTCCGGCTGCTCGGTCTCTCCACGCCGACCGGACACCGGCGGTCCGGCCCTTCCACCCGCCCGCGGCCCACGGGGCGGACGCGGCCCGCTCCGGACACGGGCGATCCGGTGATCGGGCGGGCCGGGGCGGTACTTCGGGAATCGGCGGGCAGGTACGAGGCCGCACCCCCCTCCTCGGCCGTGGGAGCCCGAGTGTGATGCCGCAGGTCTCGCCGCTCACACAGACCGCCGGTCACCGTGGAGACAGGCGCACCGCCAACCCCCTGGGCCGCGAGGACGGTTCAGCCCACCGGAACCCCTGCCTCGAGGTACAGTGCCCGGCCGCGTTCACGGGCTCGCAGGGCCCAGCGGAGCCGTTCGTAGCGCACGGGCGGAAGCAGATCGGCCGCTTCCTCTTCCGTGACGAAGCGCCAGCCGCGCAGCTCCGGGCCGGGCAGCAGGAGCCGGCCGGCTTCGGCGCCGTCCAGACGGCCGCCGTCGAAGAGGAGGCGCAGCCCCCCGTAGCCGGGCGGCGCGGGGGGCTCCCAGTCGAGGACGAGCAGCCGGGGGACCTCCTCCATCCTGATCCCGGTCTCCTCCTCGACCTCGCGCATGCCGGCGCGGGCCGGCGCCTCGCCGGGTTCGACGACTCCGCCGGGAAACTCCCAGCCGGCCTTGTAGGTGGGGTCGACGAGCAGCACGCGGTCCTGCTCGTCGAAGAGGAGCACCCCGGAGGCGACGGTCTCGGAGGTCGGCTCGGGTGTCTGCACGATGTCGCAGGCGGGGACCTGGCCGGTCCGAACCGCCTCGGCGATGCGCAGGGCGGCCTCGTACGGGGTGAGGGCGCTGGTGTCGACGAGGTGGGCGTCGGCAGTGAGCCAGGCGGCGAGGGCGGTGCGATAGGGCTCGATGTGGTCGTACGACCACTGGCGGATGCGCATCTCGCCGTCGGGGAGGTCGAGCGGGACCTCCCGGCCGGCTATTCGCTCGCGCAGGATCGTTTCGGCCGGAGCGAGCAGGACATGGCGTACGGGGATGCGCCGGGCGGCGAGGCCGCCGAAGATCTCGTCGCGGTACTCCTGGCGCAGCAGAGTCATCGGTACCACCAGGACGCCGTCGAGTTCGGCGAGCATCGCGGCCGCGGTGTCGATCACGAGGCGTCGCCAGATCGGCAGGTCCTGGAAGTCGCCGACCTCCGCGAGGTGTTTCGGCGGCAGCAGATGGGTGACCACTGCGCCGATGACCTCGGGGTCGAAGAGCGTGCTGTTCGGGATCAGTTCGATCAGTTCCCGTGCGGTGGTCGTCTTCCCCGCACCGAACGCGCCGTTGATCCAGACGACGGTCACGGTTCCCCCTCTTCTGTTGGCCCCCTGGGGCTTGCCCGCTCCACACTGCCACGGAAACCCGCCGCTGATGAGGGCGCCTCGGCGTGGCCGAGGTCACCACGACAGTGCGGCCGCCGGGCTCCGCGTGCCGCGGCGCCGGGCCCCTGCTGCGCAAGGGCACCGGCGCCGCGACGTCGGCTCCCCCTCAGCCGTCCTGCCCCAGGGCCTCGTCGTCCACGGCCAGGCTGTCCTGGCCGATGGTGTGGTCGACGGCGCCGAGGGTGTCCCTGACGCTCGGATCGCCGAGCCTGTCGTGGTCGGCGGCGTGGGAGGGGCTGATGGCGGCCACGACGAACCCGGTGGCGAGGGAGGCGATGGCGAGCATGCTGCGCTTCTTCATGCCCCGTTCAACTGCCGAGTCGCGTCGGGGTCACGCAAGGACCGTTCCCGGTCGCTGAGCAGGAGTGAGTCTCGGACCCATGCCTGGTCACCGCGGGCATCCCGAACGGTGTGGGGTCGGGGCGGTCGTGCAGCTGCCGCCACCGCCATCGAGGAGTGCCGGGACCTGTCCCCGATGAGCGACATCCGGCCGGCACCGCCTGCCGTCTACCGCCGGCCTGACGGCCCGGCCTCACTTCAGGTGCCGGTCGTAGAACCGACCCCCGTCCTCCATCTCGAACCACGGGGTGCCGGTGTGCCCGCCCGTGTTGGCGTGCAGCGTCTTCTCCTTGCTGCCGAAGGCGTCGAACAGGTCCAGGGCCCTCTGTCGGGGATTCCCTTCGTCGTCCCACTGCATCAGGAACAGCAGCGGAAGGGTGACCTTCCGGGCCTCCTCGCGCTGGGCGCGGGGCACGTAACCCCCGGCGAAGAAACCGGCCGCCGCGATGCGCGGCTCGACCACCGCCAGCCGAATGCCCACGGCGGCCCACCCCGAGTACCCGACCGGACCGCCGATCTCGGGCAGCGCAAGGAGGGCGTCCAGGGTGGTCCGCCATTCCGGGACCGCCTTTTCGACCAATGGGCCGACGAAGGACTCGAAGATCTCGTCGACCGGCTCGCCGGCCTGCATCGCCCGGCGGAGGTCGGCGCGGGCCTGCTCATCGACGGCGGAACGGGGCCGGTCACCGCACCCGGGGGCGTCGATGGCGGCCACCGCGTAGCCGTACGCCGCGGAATGCCGGGCCCGGGCCACCAGCCGGGATTCCCCCTTGGGCAGGCCGTTGTTGTGGGCCATCAGGATCAGCGGAGCCGGTGCCGATCCAGGCGTCCACAGGGTGCCGGGGATCTCGCCGAGGGTGAATTCGCGTTCGAGGACGCCGTCGTCGAGGCGTCGTTCAGAGGTGAATCGCATGGTCGTGCCTTTCGGGAGTGCTCGTGAACGGCGCTCCCGGACGACCTACCGTCCGACCGTGACCCCGGAGGGGAGCACCCATGTCGATACTGCGTTCACGGGTACCACCTCCTCGTTCTCTCGCACGGCCTCCGAAAACCTAGCAGTGGTCGCCACGGTCCGCCACCAGGTTCTTGCGGAGGCTCCGTGGCCGGATGCCAGGAGCCACTCACCCGACGGCCAAGGCCGTGTGGTTTCGGCTGTCACACCCCGGCGGCCGTCGCGTCCGTGTCCTTCGCCAGCGCTGCGGCAGCCGCGCCCACCAGCCCCGCGTCCGTGCCCATCAGCGCCGGCGCCACCGTCAGGCGCTGGACGAAGGACAGCGTGGCGTAGTCGGTCAGGGCCTTGCGCAGGGGGGCGAACAGGAGGTCGCCGGCCCCGGCCACTCCCCCGCCGATGACCGCGATGTCGATCTCGACGAGCGTCGCGGTAGCGGCGATCCCCGCGGCCAGCGCCTGAGCGGCCCGCTCGAAGGACGCCACGGCCAACGGGTCACCCGCACGGGCGGCCGCGGCCACCGCCGCGGCCGAGGTGTCGCCCTCGGGCCCCGGCCGCCAGCCGCCCTCCAGGGCGCGGCGCGCGATGTTCGGTCCGCTGGCGATGCGCTCCACGCAGCCGCGCGAGCCGCACGGGCACGGATCGCCGTCCAGATCCACGGTGATGTGGCCGATGTGGCCCGCGTTGCCCGTCGGGCCCGGGTGCAGCCGGCCGCCCAGGACCAGACCGCCGCCGACCCCTGTCGACACCACCATGCACAGCGCGTTGTCATGGCCGCGGGCCGCGCCCTGCCAGTGTTCGGCCGCCGTGATGGCCACGCCGTCGCCGATCAGCTCGACGGGCAGCCCGCCGGTCGCCGACCGGACCCGTTCGACCAGTGGATAGTCGCGCCACCCCGGTACGTTGACTGGGCTCACCGTGCCCGTGGAGGCGTCCACCGGCCCCGCGCTGCCGATGCCGACGGCACGCGCCCGCCCCCAGAGCGGCGATTCCGCCAGATCCCCCAAGACGTCCTCGACGGCCCCCATCACGGTGTCGCCATCCTCCTGCGCGGGCGTCGCGCGCTGCGCGCGCAGCAGGATCCGGCCGTGGCCGTCCACCAGCGCTCCGGCGATCTTGGTGCCGCCGATGTCGAGCGCGGCCACGAGGTCGGTGTGCATCAGCGTCAGGTCTCCCAATGCGTGAGTGGTACCGGCCCCGGCGTACGGTGCACGGTCGCCGCCACGGGGTCCGGGCGCCGAGCACGAGCAGGCAGGGAGCGCCCCTGGGGGAAGGCGCGGGCCGGAGAGTGCGGTGGACAGTCTCTCCCGCATCTGACAACGTTGTCCAGGCTCTATGCTCGACGCCATATCGTCATACAACCCCGTGGAATCCCGGTAGAGCCGTGGAGTGACGGATCTTCCGTGGACGACAGGACAGGACAGCGCATCGTGCCCGAGACCGCCCACCGCACCGACCGCCCCTCGGACCGCCACCACACGGGGGCTCGCTACGGCAACCGTCCGACGATGAAGGACGTGGCGGCGCGCGCGGGGGTGGGCCTGAAGACGGTGTCGCGCGTGGTCAACGGCGAGCCGGGGGTCACTCCCGACACAGAGCGCCGGGTCCAGGAGGCGATACAGGCGCTGGGGTTCCGGCGCAACGACAGCGCACGGGTGCTGCGCAAGGGCCGCACCGCGAGCATAGGCCTGGTCCTGGAGGACCTCGCGGACCCCTTCTACGGGCCGCTGAGCCGCGCCGTCGAGGAGGTCGCCCGGGCGCACGGGGCCCTGCTGATCAACGGCTCCAGCGCGGAGGACCCGGACCGGGAACAGGAGCTGGTGCTGGCGCTGTGCGCGCGCCGCGTGGACGGGCTGGTGATCATCCCGGCGGGTGACGACCACCGTTATCTGGAGCCGGAGATCAAGGCCGGGGTCGCCACGGTGTTCGTGGACCGCCCCGCCGGGAGGATCGACGCCGACGTGGTGCTGTCCGACAACTTCGGCGGCGCCCGTGACGGGGTCGCCCACCTCATCGCGCACGGCCATCGCCGGATCGGCTTCATCGGCGACATGCCGCGCATCCACACCGCGGCCGAGCGGCTGCGCGGCTACCGGGCCGCCATGGAGGACGCGGGCATACCCGTCGAGGATTCCTGGACGTCCCTGGGCGGCACCGATCCCGAGCGGGTGCGCCGGGCCGCGGAGGAGATGCTCACGGGGCCCGCCCCCGTCACCGCGATCTTCGCCGGCAACAACCGCGTGACCGTCACCGTCATCCGCGTCCTCGCCGCACGCAGCCGTCCGGTCGCCCTGGTCGGCTTCGACGACATCGAGCTGGCCGACCTGCTCCAGCCCGGCGTCACGGTCGTCGCCCAGGACGCCGCCGCCCTCGGCAGCACGGCCGCCGAGCGCCTGTTCCGTCAGCTCGACGGCACCCTCATCGCCCCGGAACGCATCGAGCTGCCCACCCGGTTGATCACCCGGGGCTCGGGCGAACTGCCACCCGCGGACTGAGGTCCCGCCGGTACACCTGCCGGTGTTCCTCGTCGGCGGCGGTCCCTGCGGCGGTCCGGTCTCCTGGCGCAAGCCCTTCACGTTCGAGGTCAGCTTGGGGCCGGCCCGCGGCGCGGTCACCCGGGTGACGTCGTGCCTGCGCGTCGGGGCGCGGCTCCGCTCGGTGCCGCCGGCCGTGTTCCCCCTCCTGCGCCGAGGCAGCGGCCCCCGCTACGGCGCCGAGGCCGTGAGGTCCCCTCGCCCGGGCGCCACGAAGCCCTCCAGGCCGGCCCGGGTCAGACCGGTGGCCTCCTCGACCTCCGCCGTGTCGAGGGCACCGCAGTCCAGGCCCCGCAGCAGATGGCCACTCAGCGCCCTGGCCGTGGCCGGTTCGTCCAGGACGTCGCCGGCGGCGCGGTCCGCGTAGCGGGCGAGGCGTGCCGCGGCCTGCCGGAAGCCTTCCCGGTAGAAGGCGAAGACGGCGGCGTACCGGGTGGGCAGGTGGCCGGGATGCATGTCCCAGCCCTGGTAGTAGGCGCGGGCCAGCGCCCGCCGGGTGAGCCGGTAGTGCAGCCGCCAGGCGTCGTGGACCTGCTCGGTGGGGCCGACCGGCAGGACGTTGGTGGAGCCGTCGGACACGCGGACGCCCGTGCCCGCCGCCGCGACCTGCATGACCGCCTTGGCGTGGTCGGCGGCCGGGTGGTCGCTGGCCTGATGGGCGGCCGACACGCCGAGGCAGGCGCTGTAGTCGAAGGTGCCGTAGTGCAGTCCGGTGGCGCGGCCCTCGGCGGCGTGGATCATGCGGGCGACGGTGGCGGTGCCGTCGGCGGCGAGGACGGCCTGGCTGGTCTCGATCTGGATCTCGAAGCCGAGGCGCCCCGCATCGAGGCCGTGCGCCTTCTCGAATGCCTCCAGCAGCCGCACCATGGCGATGACCTGTTCGGGATAGGTCACCTTGGGCAGGGTCAGCACGAGTCCGTCCGGCAGTCCGCCGGCCGCCATCAGGCCGGTGAGGAAGATGTCGAGCGTGCGGATGCCCCGGTCGCGCACCGGCGCCTCCATGCACTTCATGCGGATGCCCATGTACGGGGCGGCCGTGCCCTGCGAGCAGGCTTCGGCGATCAGCCGTGCCGCGCGCGCGGCCGCCTGGTCCTCCTCGGCGTCGGCGCGCGGCCCGTAGCCGTCCTCGAAGTCGACGCGCAGGTCTTCGATCGGCTCGCGCTCGAGTTTGGCCCGGACGCGCTCGTGGACCGGCACGGCGAGTTCGTCCCCGAGACCGAGGACCGAGGCGAACGAGGCGGCGTCCGGGGCGTGTTCATCCAGGGCGGCGAGGGCCTTCTCACCCCAGGAGCGCACGGTGTCGGCGGCGAAGACGTCACCGGGGACGTAGACCGTGTGGACGGGCTGGCGCGTACCGGGGTCACCCGGATAGCGGCGGCCCAACTCGGCGTCAACCGGGGCGAGTGAGGCGCTGATCTCCTCACTGACGGCACCCGCGAGGCTCGTCGACACCCGCTCCTGCCGGCCCTGGCCCATCCCGTACCCCTCCTGTCTTCCACTGCACGGAATCAACAATCCGCAGAGCGAAGCTATCCAGCCTCCCGCCGCCGGTCAACACCTCCTCGCCCGGCCGGTGGTCCGACGGCGACCGGTCTGCCCGTGAGGGCGTCCGCGGCCGGGGACGCGAGAGGCCCCCGTGACCTCACCAGGGCGGTCACGGGGGCCTCTCGGCCGTGAACCGGCTCAGCCCTTGCGGGCCTTGATCTCCTCGGTGAGCTGCGGGACGACCTCGAACAGGTCGCCCACGACGCCGTAGTCGACCAGGTCGAAGATCGGCGCCTCGGCGTCCTTGTTGATCGCCACGATCGTCTTGGACGTCTGCATACCGGCGCGGTGCTGGATCGCGCCGGAGATACCGGTCGCGACGTACAGCTGCGGGGACACGCTCTTGCCGGTCTGGCCGACCTGGTTGGTGTGCGGGTACCAGCCCGCGTCCACCGCCGCACGCGAGGCGCCGACAGCCGCGCCCAGGGAGTCGGCGAGGGTCTCGATGAGCGAGAAGTTCTCCGCGCCGCCCACACCGCGGCCGCCGGAGACCACGATCGCGGCCTCGGTCAGCTCCGGACGGCCCGTCGACTCGCGCGGCGTGCGGCCGGTGATCTTCGTGCCGGTCGCCTTGTCGGAGAAGGTGACGTTCAGGGCCTCGACCGTGCCCGCGGCCGGCGCGGCCTCCACGGCGGCCGAGTTCGGCTTGACCGTGATGACCGGGGTGCCCTTGCTGACACGGGACTTGGTGGTGAAGGAGGCGGCGAACACCGACTGGGTGGCCACCGGGCCCTCGTCACCGGCCTCCAGGTCGACGGCGTCGGTGATGATGCCCGAGCCGATGCGCAGCGCCAGACGCGCGGCGATCTCCTTGCCCTCCGCGGAGGACGGGACCAGGACGGCGGCCGGGGACACCTGCTCGTGGGCGGCCTGCAGCGCGTCCACCTTCGGCACGACCAGGTACTCGGCGTACTCGGAGGCGTCGTGGGTGAGGACCTTGACCGCGCCGTGCTCGGCGAGCGCGGCGGCGGTGTTCGCGGCACCCGGGCCGAGGGCGACGGCGACCGGCTCGCCGATGCGGCGGGCCAGGGTCAGCAGCTCGAGGGTGGGCTTGCGGACGGCACCGTCCACGTGGTCGACGTAGACGAGAACTTCAGCCATGGGAACGGATCTCCTTGCGGATTGCGAAGTCTGAGGGGCGGTAAGGCTGAAGCGCCTTAGATGAACTTCTGGCTCGCGAGGAACTCAGCGAGCTGCTTGCCGCCCTCGCCCTCGTCCTTGACGATCGTGCCCGCGGTGCGCGCCGGGCGCTCGTTCGCGGCCTCGACCTTGCTGTAGGCACCCTCGAGACCGACCTCCTCGGCCTCGAGCTCCAGGTCGGACAGGTCCCAGGACTCCACCGGCTTCTTCTTGGCCGCCATGATGCCCTTGAACGACGGGTAGCGGGCCTCGCCCGACTGGTCGGTCACCGACACGACGGCCGGGAGCTGCGCCTGCAGCTGCTCGGAGGCGGCGTCACCGTCCCGGCGGCCCTTGACGGTGCCGTCCTCGACCGAGACCTCGGACAGCAGGGTCACCTGCGGCACGCCCAGACGCTCTGCCAGCAGCGCGGGTACGACACCCATGGTGCCGTCGGTGGAGGCCATGCCGGAGATCACCAGGTCGTACCCGGCCTTCTCGATCGCCTTGGCCAGCACCAGCGAGGTGCCGATGGCGTCCGTGCCGTGCAGGTCGTCGTCCTCCACGTGGATCGCCTTGTCGGCGCCCATCGACAGGGCCTTGCGCAGCGCGTCCTTGGCGTCCTCGGGGCCCACCGTCAGCACGGTGACCTCGGCGTCGTCCGCGTTCTCCGCGATCTGCAGCGCCTGCTCGACCGCGTACTCGTCGAGCTCGGAGAGCAGACCGTCCACGTCGTCCCGGTCGACGGTCAGGTCATCGGCGAAGTGCCGGTCGCCAGTGGCGTCGGGCACGTACTTCACAGTGACAACGATCCTCAAGCTCACGCCGGCTCTCCTACTGCATCGTCATTTCTGGGCTGCCTTCTTTCAGGCAGCATAGGCGCCTGAAGCGGCCGATCCCGGTCGGGGCGACCCCGCGCTCCGAACGAAATATTACTCGCCAGTACATCGAGTGAATGCCCGCTAAGCAAGCGCTTTGAACTGTGATGTTGACAACGCTGCGTAACCGGCCGTGGGACTCAGTCACGGAGACCGCTGAACCGGCCCTGGTGGTAGAGGAGAGGGCGCCCGGCACCCGAGGGATCGCCGAGGACGACCTCGGCGAGGACGATGCGGTGGTCCCCGGCGGGCACCCGGGCCACCACGCGGCACACCAGCCAGGCGAGGACGTCGTCCAGCAGGGGCACACCCTCCGGGCCCTCGCGCCAGCTGGTCGGCGCCCCGAACCGGTCGGCACCGCTCGTGGCGAAGGTGCCGGCCAGGTCCTCCTGATGCTCGCCGAGTATGTGCACGCCGATGTGCTCGGCCTCCGAGACGACGGGCCAGCTGGAGGAGCCGACGCCGATACCGAAGGAGACGAGCGGGGGCTCGGCGGAGACGGAGGTGAGGGAGGTGGCGGTGAAGCCGACCGGCCTGCCACCACCCCGGGCGGTGATCACGGCGACACCGGCCGCGTGCCGCCGGAAGACGGACCGGAGCAGATCCGGGGAGGCGAGCCGATGGGTGACGAGGTCGGGCGTGGCCCTCATGCAACTGTCCTTCTGGAAGAGGCGACCTGGGGTCCGTGGGTGCTCAGCACGCCGGACAGCGGGCACTCGCGGTGCGGGCCAGATCCACGTGGACACGCTCGGGGAGAAGGAGTTCCGGGGGCATACAGTCAGGCTGACGATAGGTGGTGCGCACAGTCAAGTGCGTCCCGGGATCCGGGAGACATGTCACCGTCGTGGGCGCGACCGTCAAACCGCCTCTCCCAGCGCCGCGATGACATCGGCCTTGCGGGGCCGGCCGGTGGCCCGGCGTACGACCCGTCCGTCGCCGTCGAGGACCAGGACGGTGGGCGTCTTCAGGATGCCGAGGTCGCGCACGAGGTCGAGGTGCGCCTCGGCGTCGATCTCGATGTGGGCCACGCCGGGAACCATGTCGGCCACCTCGGTGAGGACCCGGCGCGTGGCCCGGCAGGGAGCACAGAAGGCGCTGGAGAACTGCACGAGCGTCGCCCGCTCACCGAGCGCCTGGCCCAACTCGGCCGCGCCGAGCCGCTTTCCCTCGTCCCGACCGCGCACTCTCACCCTCCCGCTCCGCCGCCGGTGCAGCACTCCGTACGCGCTCGCCAGCGCGAGCACAGCCACGCACACCACAAGTCCCGTCATCGTCTGCTCCAGCGTTCACCAGACTGCAAAAGATTCCCGGCTCCCCGATCCGATTCTCGTGCGGAATGCTTGATTCATGGACATCGACGCAAGAGGGCCGCGCTTCGGGGCGGCCGTGACGACGGTTGTGCTGGCCGTGGTGCTGGTCACCGGCAGCGTGTGGCTGCTGGCCTGGCAGTTGCTGGCGTTCGCGCTGGGCGCGGCCGGGGGCGTGGCGCGTTCACCGTACGGATGGCTGTTCCGGAGGGTCGTACGCCCGCGGCTCGGGCCGCCGGCGGAGTTCGAGGCGCCGCAACCGCCGCAGTTCGCCCAGGCGGTCGGGCTCGTCTTCGCCGTCGTGGGGCTGGTCGGCTGCACCGCGGGTCCGCGGTGGCTGGGGCTGGCGGCGACCGGGGCGGCGCTCGCCGCCGCCTTTCTCAACGCCGCGTTCGGGTACTGCCTGGGCTGCGAGGCGTACCTGCTCATGCGGCGGGTGGCGGTCCGGGCGGACTGATAGGGCATCAGACCGGGTGGTGCGAACGGCTGACGTGACGAGGATCTCGCCCTACACGGGCACCAGGACTGGCCCCACGTCCGTTCTTCGGGCACGATCTGCGAAAGCAGTAAACCTACGGCTGCGTAACTTCCGCCGGGAGTCCCTTCCCAGGCAGACAGAAGGGTCCGTCCCCCTACATGGCTGAGCTCGTCTACCGTCCCGTCATCGGTCTCGCCCTCACGATGTTCAAGGCGTGGGACCTGAAGATCGACTGCGAAGGGTCGGAGAACATCCCGCGCGCCGGCGGTGCGGTGCTGGTGAGCAACCACATCAGCTACCTGGACTTCGTCTTCAACGGTCTGGCGGCGCTGCCGCAGAAGCGCCTGGTGCGTTTCATGGCCAAGGAGGCCGTCTTCCGGCACCGCATCTCCGGCCCGCTGATGCGCGCCATGAAGCACATCCCGGTGGACCGCAAGCAGGGCGAGGCGGCATACGCGCACGCGCTGGACTCCCTGAGGTCCGGGGAGGTGGTCGGGGTCTTCCCGGAGGCGACCATCTCCCAGTCGTTCACCCTCAAGGGCTTCAAGTCCGGTGCGGTGCGCCTGGCCCAGGAGGCGGGCGTGCCGCTGGTCCCGATGGCCCTGTGGGGTACCCAGCGACTGTGGACCAAGGGGCACCCGCGCAACTTCGGGCGCAGCCACACCCCGGTCACGATCAGGGTCGGCGAGGCGATCGAGGCCCCCCGTGAATCGTACGCGGGCGTCCTCACCCGTCAACTCCGCGAGCGGGTCCAGGAGTTGCTGGAAGCGGCGCAGCGCGCCTATCCGGGGCGCCCCAAGGGCCCGGAGGACGCCTGGTGGATGCCGGCCCATCTCGGCGGCACCGCGCCGACGCCCGAGGCCCTGCGCACCGCCGAGGCGCACTGACGACCGGCCCGTCAGCCGGTCCGCACCGCACTCCTCGCCTGCCTCACAGCGCGGCGGGGAGCGTCCTGCAGAGGGCCGGCCGGTCGGGCGCGGTCCGCAGGGCGCTCAGCACGACCGGGTGGGGCGCGGCGTACAGGACCGGATAGTCCGCTTCACCGAGCTTCTCGTCGGGGATCCAGGCGAGCCGCTCCCCGGTCAGGGAGAACCGCGCGTTCACGCCCGGTTTGCTGCCGCGCGGGTCCTGCCGGTGCCAGGCGCCGTTGAACCGCACGGCGACCAGCCCGTGCACGGCATGACCGCTGCCGTCGTCGTGCGCCAGCCGCTGGTAGCACAGAGCCGTCGGGATGTCCTCGGCCCGCAGCAGCGCCGCCAACGCGTGCGCCTTGGCGTAGCAGATGCCGGTGCGATGCCGCAGGACGTCGGAGGCACGCCAGGTGACCCGCAGGTCGCCGCTGTCGGCGGAGTGGGGGATGGTGTCCCGGACGAACTCATAGGCCGCGCGCGCATAGGCATACGAGTCGGATACATCCTCGGCAAGACGGGCGGCCCTCTCGCGCACCAGCGGATGGCCATGGTCGATGACCGCGTCAGCCATCAGGTACGCGGACATGTCGGGCGTTTCCTGGATCAGGTCCATGCCGGCAGAGCATAGAAATGCGACCACCCGAACGTCAATGAACTTTCGAGCGATCGCATATCTATGCATGATCTGCTAGCGAGCCATCTCCTCCTTGAGGGCCGCCACGAACCGGTCCACGTCGTCCTCGGTGGTGTCGAAGGAGCACATCCAGCGCACGTCGCCCGCGACCTCGTCCCAGAAGTAGAAGCGGAAGCGCTTCTGCAGACGCTCGCTCACGTCGTGCGGCAGACGTGCGAAGACGGCATTGGCCTGGACCGGGTGCAGGATCTCCACACCGTGGACCGCGCGGACTCCTTCCGCCAGACGCTGGGCCATCTCGTTGGCGTGCCGGGCGTTGCGCAGCCAGAGGTCCTTGGCGAGCAGGGCCTCCAACTGCACGGAGACGAAGCGCATCTTGGAGGCGAGCTGCATGGACAGCTTGCGCAGGTGCTTCATGCGGCGGACGGCGTCCTGGTTGATGACGACCACGGCCTCGCCGAACAGCGCGCCGTTCTTCGTCCCGCCCAGGGAGAGGATGTCGACCCCGACCGCGTTGGTGAACGTCCGCATCGGCACGTCCAGGGCCGCGGCCGCGTTGGCTATGCGGGAGCCGTCCAGGTGCACCTTCATGCCGTGCGCGTGGGCGTGCTCGCAGATCGCCCGGATCTCGTCGGGCGTGTAGAGGGTGCCCAGTTCGGTGCTCTGGGTGATCGAGACGACCTGCGGCATCGCGCGGTGCTCGTCCTCCCAGCCGTAGGCCTGGCGGTCGATCAGCTCGGGCGTGAGCTTCCCGTCCGGCGTCGGCACGGTGAGCAACTTCAGACCGCCGACCCGCTCCGGCGCCCCGCACTCGTCGACATTGATGTGGGCGGTCTCGGCGCAGATCACCGCGCCCCAGCGGTCGGTGACCGCTTGGAGCGCGACGACGTTGGCGCCGGTGCCGTTGAAGACCGGGAAGGCCTCGGCGGCGGCACCGAAGTGGCTGCGGACGATCCGCTGGAGGTTCTCGGTGTAGGCGTCCTCGCCGTACGCGACCTGGTGCCCGCCGTTGGCCAGGGCCAGGGCGGCGAGCACCTCCGGGTGGGCCCCGGCGTAGTTGTCGCTGGCGAAACCGCGGACCTCCGGGTCGTGATGACGCCGCGCGTCGGTCCTGGGGGGGTTCACGGCTTCTCGGTCAGCCACAGACGGTTTCCGTTCAGTTCGGCGGCGGGCTTGTCCCAGACTCCGGCGATGACCTCGGCCAGGTCCTTGACGTCGGTGAAGCCCGCGAACTTCGCGTTGGGGCGTTCGGCGCGCATCGCGTCGTGCACCAGCGCCTTCACCACCAGGATGGCAGCCGCCGACGTCAGCTCGCCCTCGCCCTTCGCCTTGTTGAAGGCGTCGGCCATGGCCAGTGTCCAGGCCTCGGCGGCGGCCTTCGCGGCGGCGTAGGAGGCGTTGCCCGCGGTCGGCTTGCTCGCGCCCGCAGCGCTGATCAGGACGTACCGGCCGCGGTGGCTGCGCTGCAGGGCGTCGAAGAAGGCGAGCGAGGTGTGCTGCACCGTGCGGATGAGCAGCAGCTCGAGCAGGTCCCAGTCGTCCAGCTTGGTCCTGGTGAAGGTCTCGCTGCCGCGCCAGCCGCCGACGAGGTGCACCAGCCCGTCGACCCGGCCGAACTCCTTCTCGATGTGGGCGGCCCAGTCCTGGGTGGACTGCAGGTCGAGCAGGTCCACGGTGTCCCCGGTGACGGTGGCGCCGCCGTACGCGTAGCGGGCCGCGTCCACGGCCTCCGCGAGGCGCTCGGGGTCGTTGTCCGAGCCGACGACGGTGGCTCCCGCCTCGGCGAGCCGGAGCAGCGCCGCCCGGCCGGCCGGTCCGCCCGCGCCCGCCACCGCGATCACCGCGCCGCTCAGTGGCCCGTTTCCGTTCCGCATCTTCGCCTCCTGCCGAGCGGTCTTACCGGTTGCGGGGGCGCTCACGCGGCGACCCGCTCGGCCGCCTGAGCCGTGATGCCCTTGGTCGAGGCGATCACGTTCTTGAGCTTCTTCTGCAACGCCTCATAGAACATGCTCAGCGGAAACTCGTCCGGAAGCACGTCGTCCACGAGCTTACGCGGCGGCTGCGTCAGATCGAGGGCATCGGGGCCCTTGGCCCACTTGGAGGCCGGGTGCGGGGCGAGGTAGGTGGAGACCAGCTCGTATCCGGCGAACCAGTGCACGAGCTTGGGGCGGTCGATACCGTCCTTGTACAGCTTCTCGATCTCGGCGCACAGCCGGTTGGTGACCTGCGGGGCACGCTCCCAGTCGATGGACAGCTTGTTGTCCGTCCAGCGGACGACGTCGTGACGGTGCAGGTAGGCGAAGAGCAGCTGGCCGCCGAGGCCGTCGTAGTTGCGCACACGCTCGCCGGTCACCGGGAAACGGAACATACGGTCGAACAGCACCGCGTACTGCACGTCCCGGGCCTGCGGCACGCCGTCGGCCTGGAGCTTCACGGCCTCCTTGAAGGCGGTGAGGTCGCAGCGCAGCTCCTCGAGGCCGTACATCCAGAACGGCTGGCGCTGCTTGATCATGAACGGATCGAACGGCAGGTCGCCATGGCTGTGCGTGCGGTCGTGGACCATGTCCCAGAGCACGAAGGCCTCTTCACAGCGGTTCTGGTCGTGGACCATCGCGGCGATGTCCTCGGGCAGCTCGAGGCCGAGGAGGTCGACGGCGGCCGCGGTCACGCGGCGGAAGCGGGCGGCCTCGCGGTCGCAGAAGATACCGCCCCAGGAGAACCGCTCCGGCGCCTCGCGCACGGCGATGGTCTCCGGGAACAGGACGGCGGAGTTGGTGTCGTAGCCGGCCGTGAAGTCCTCGAACTTGATGCCGCAGAACAGCGGGTTGTCGTAGCGGGTGTGCTCCAGTTCCGCCAGCCAGTCCGGCCAGACCATGCGCAGCACGACCGCTTCGAGGTTGCGGTCCGGGTTTCCGTTCTGCGTGTACATCGGGAAGACGACCAGGTGCTGGAGGCCGTCCTCGCGCCTGGCGGCGGGCTGGAAGGCCAGCAGCGAGTCCAGGAAGTCGGGCACCGGGAAGCCCTCACCGGCCCACCGGCGCAGGTCCTTCACGAGCGCCTCGTGATAGGCGGCGTCGTGCGGCAGCAGCGGGGAAAGCTCCTCGACGGCCTGAGCCACACGGCGTACGGCGGCCTCGGCCTCCGCGCGCTGCGGTGCGCCCTCGGCGTCGAAGTCGATCGAACCGTCCTTGGACTGCCATGGCCGGATCTGTTCCACCACATCCTTGAGCACGGGCCAAGCGGGGTGGTCCACCACCCTGTCCTGCGGAGGAACATGCTCCTCCGAACCCACCTGCACAAGAATTTCCGTCATGACCCATCCTTCACGGGAGAACCTCTCGTAAGCACACCGTATGCATAGGGGCTTTCTCCCAGCAAGAGGGCAGTCGACAAATTATTCTGCGCCCCCTCACCCTCACCGCTCTTTTTCCTGTGCAACCCGGACGGGACGGCGACTTCCACTGAACGTTTGTTCGGCGCCACACCCGAGGCGTGGGGGCGACTTCAGGCCATCGGCCGACGGTCAGACACTGTCAACAGTGACGGGACGCGCCCACTCAGGGGGGACACCGAACCGGCCGCTCAGCCCGGTTTCGCGCCGGTCCACGCGCCCCAGGGACCCCGCACGAGCGGGTTCGTGGCGCGGTCGGGCCGTTAGGCTGCGGCCGAGCCGCGCCGGTACGGAGCGCCGCGCGGCTGCCCGAGCCGCCGTCGACGGAAGCGAGCCGAACCTTGAACTTCCTCACCATCGGTCACCGCGGAGTGATGGGTGTCGAGCCCGAGAACACCCTTCGGTCCTTCGTCGCCGCCGAGCGCGCCGGCCTCGATCTGGTCGAGCTCGATCTGCATCTGAGCAAGGACGGTGCCCTTGTGGTCATGCACGATGACCGGGTGGACCGTACGACCGACGGTACGGGGCCGATCGCGGAGAAGACCCTCGCGGAGTTGCGCGCGCTCGACGCGGGCCGCGGTGAGCGCGTCCCCGTCTTCGAGGAGGTCCTGGACGCCGTGCGGACACCGGTCCAGGCGGAGATCAAGGATGTGGCGGCGGCACGGGCGCTGGCCGAGGTGATGCACCGCCGGGACCTCGTCGGCCGGGTGGAGGTGTCCTCGTTCCACGACGAGGCGGTCGCGGAGATCGCCCGGCTGGTGCCGGGCGTCCGCACGGCGCTGGTCGCCGGCCGCTACGGCACCGATGTCGTGGACCGCGCCGTGCGGGCCGGTTCGGCCACCGTGTGCCTCAACATCCGCAGGCTGACCCTGGAGGTCGTCGAGCACGCGCGTGCGGCGGGCCTGAGGATCATCGGCTGGATCGTCAACACCCCCGAGCATCTGCGGCTGGTCCGCGCGCTGGAGCTGGACGGCGCGACCACGGACTACCCGGAGATCAGGCGTACCGGCCGCTTCACGGCGTGACCTCCCCGCCCGCGGTCACACCAGCGGCTTGACCAGCAGCTCGAACTGGAGGTCGTCGCGCTGGGGAATGCCGAAGCGCTCGTCGCCGTAGGGGAAGGGACTCATCCGTCCGGTACGGCGGTAGCCGCGCCGCTCGTACCAGGCGATGAGGTCGTTCCTGACGGAGATGACGGTCATGTGCATCTCCGTGACGCCCCAGGTCTCGCGGGCCGTGCGCTCCGCCTCGGCGATGACCACCTTGCCGACGCCGCCGCCCTGCAGCGTGGGGCTGACCGCGAACATGCCGAAGTAGGCGTGGTCGCCGCGGTGCTCGAGCTGGCAGCAGGCGATGGTCTCCCCGTCGCGCTCCGCGGTCAGCAGCCGGCTGTCGGGCGACTTGATGACCCCGAGCACGCCCTCCGGGTCGGTCCGCTGCCCCTCGAGGATGTCCGCCTCGGTGGTCCAGCCGGCCCGGCTGGAGTCGCCGCGGTACGCCGACTCGATCAGCGCGACCAGCGCGTCGATGTCGGCCTCCGTGGCGTCGCGGAAGGTCAGGCCGGGCGTGGAGGTGCCAGCGGTGACGGGGCTGTCCATTGGGATGCTTCTCCGTGTTCGGTTGCGCGGCGCGAGCATCGATGAGGGTAACCCGCCCACTAGGCTCCGCGTGTATGGTCCACGTGCTGAGCAGTCGCATCCTCCTGCGCCCGACCGACCCCGAGCGCTCCCGTGCCTTCTACGGCGGGCAACTCGGGCTCCCGGTCTACCGGGAGTTCGGTACGGGTCCCGACCGCGGGGTCGTGTACTTCCTCGGCGGCGGCTTTCTCGAGGTGGCGGGCCGCAGCGAGATCCCGCCCTCGCCGGCGCTGAAGCTCTGGCTGCAGGTACCGGACGTGACCGCGGCGCACACGGAGCTGTCCGAGGCCGGGGTGGCGATCGTGCGGCCACCCGTGAAGGAGCCGTGGGGGCTGATCGAGATGTGGATCGAGGACCCGGACGCCACCGAGATCGTGCTCGTGGAGATCCCGCCCGACCATCCCCTGCGGTACCGACCGGGCATCTGATGCCGCCCCCCCAACGGGCGGGCTTAGCGTGGTCAGGGGGATCCCAGTGGCGGGAGGCGCCCCATGGATCTCGACGCGCCGGTGACCGGCGGCCCCTGCTGGACGGAGCTGGGCACCAGCGACCTGGAGGCCGCCAAGCGGTTCTACACCGAGCTGTTCGGCTGGCGCCCGGAGACGGACCCGCGGCCGGAGGCGGGCGGCTACACCGTCGCGCATCTGGGCGACGCGGCGGTCGCGGCCCTCACCCCGCTGTTCCAGGAGTCGCAGCCGGTCGCCTGGAACGTGTCGTTCTCGGTGTCCGACGCCGACGCGGGGCGCAGGCGGTGCGCGCGGCCGGCGGCACTGTCCTCCTGGGGCCGATGGACGTCTTCGACGCGGGCCGTTTCACGGTCGCGGGCGACCCGGGCGGCGCCGTCTTCCAGATGTGGCAGCCGCGGGCATTCCCCGGGGCGGGGCTGTTCAACGCGCCGGGCTCGCTCGGCTGGGTGGAGCTGATGACCCGCGTCCCGGAGCGGGTCACCGACTTCTACACGACCGTCTTCGGCTGGAGCGTGCACCCCTCCGAGCAGTACACGCGGTGGGGTCTCGAAGGCGCCGGCTTCGGCGGCACGGTGACGATGGGCGACCGGTTCCCGGCCGAGGTGCCGCCGCACTGGCTGCCGTACTTCGCGGTGGAGGACGTCGACGCCACGGCCCAGGTCGCGACACAGGCGGGCGCGCGCGGGCGGCGGTGGCCGGCGCCGCGGACGGGGGGCCGACGCCGAGCGCGAGGGTTGTCGGGCGGCCCGATGCGGGTCGCGTCGCAGAGCGACTGCTGCACGGCCGTGAGGAGGGCGCCCACGGTCACCAGGGCCACACGGCGTTCGCGGTGAGGGACCGGGGCGACGGCAGACCCCCGAGCATGCCGAGGGCGCCCCGGACGAGGGTCGGGGCGCGAGCGGCGCAGGGGCAATTCCCCGAGCACACCTGCGGTCTGCCGCGCGATCCCCGCGCTCCCCTGCGCCCCTGTGCGCTTGCGTGCGCACCCTGCGTCACGGGCATGCCTCCCGGTGACCGTCCGAGACCGTCCAGCGGGGAGGTGCGCGGTGCACGGACCGGCTTCGTCCGGCTGGCTGCTCGTCGCGCTGTGCGCGGCAGTCGGGGCCTACTGTCTGCTGCGGATGCGCAGCACCGTCGAGGAGCAGCGCCGGGCCGCGGGCGGCGAGGCGCTGATGGGGTTCGGCATGGCGGCGATGGCCGTGCCGGCGGCGGTCGCCGTGCCGCGGGCCGTGTGGATCGCGTACGCGGTGGCCTTCGGCGGGGCCGCCCTGCGGGCCCTGTGGGAGGCCCGGCGCGGCATGCACCATCTGCACCATCTGATAGGCGCCTGCGCGATGGTCTACATGGCGGTGCCGATGGCCGCCTCGCCCGGGCACCACGCGCACGGTGGCGTATCGCTGTTCACCGGCGCGCTGCTGCTCTACTTCACCGTCTATGTGCTGTGGTCGGGAGTACGGCTGGTGCCGGCGGTGGCGGTGGCCACGGCCGGGGGTGCGCCCGGTACGGGCTGGGGCGACCGGCCGGAACTCGCGCGTGCCTGCCGTCTGTCCATGGCGATCGCGATGCTGGCGATGCTCCTCACGCCGTGATACGGCGCCGGGCGGAGCCGGCATCGCGCCGGCTGTGGGCACAGCGGCAGGCAACCGTGGTGTGCGTCACTTTGACGCGGCAGTACATAGGCCGTGCTCCGCCCGGCTCATAGGCTTCGGCCCATGATGGTCCCCGCGGCACTGCTGCTGCTCGGCGCCCTGGCCGCCGTCCTGGCTCCGCGGCTGCTCGCCAGGGCGGACTGGCCGGACCGCGAACCGGTGGTCGCCCTGTGGGTGTGGCAGTGCGTGGTGGCGGCGGTCCTGGTGTGCTGCGTGCTGTCGATGACGCTGAGCGCGGCCGCCGCGTGGACGGCCGTGCGGGGCCATGTGTTCGCCCCCGCGCCGCAGGCGGTTGTGGCCGCGTACGCGCTGAGCACGGGGAGTTCATGGGCCGCGGCGACCGCCGTGGTGCTGGCGTGCGGCGGCGCGTGGAGCGCGGCGATGCTGGTGCGGGAGGTCTCCCGGGCACGGGCACGCTGTCGGCACAGTCGCGCCGAACTGCTTGTACGGGCTCCGCTGCTGCCCGGCGAGGAACCGCGCGGAGAGCGGCTGGTGGTGCTCGAGGGAGAGCGCCCTGACGCCTGGTGGCTCCCCGGACCGGCGCCTCAACTGGTCGTCACCACGGGCGCGTTGCGTCGGCTCAAGGGCAGGCAACTGGACGCGGTGCTCGCCCACGAGCAGGGCCACGCGCGGGCCCGGCACCACTGGCTGCTGCACTCCTCGGCGGCACTGGCCAACGGTTTTCCCCAGGTGCCCGTCTTCGCCGCGTTCCGCGACGAGATGCACCGGCTGGTCGAGCTCGCCGCCGACGACATGGCCTCGCGCCGCCACGGCCGCCTCACCACCGCGCTGGCGCTGGTGGAACTCAACGAGGACCGGGGCGTGTTCGGACCCTGCCCCACCCCGCAGGCCCATGTTCCGCAGCGTGTGCACCGCCTCCTCACTCCCCCGGACCGGCTGCCGGCGGCACGGCGGCTGCGGCTGACGGCGATCGCGGCACTGGTCCCGGCGATTCCGGTGCTGGTGGCGTTCGTCCCGGGGTTGCGCGCACTCGGGTAGCCACGGGAGGCGCCCGGCGGCCCGGACTTGACCCGTGGCCACACCTGTCGGCGAGGATCACCGTATGCACCCCGCGCCCGTCGAACCACCGCCCCGCCCTCCGGCCCCGCGGGTCGCGGCACTCACCGCCGCCGCCCTCACCGCCTTGTCGGTGCCGCTCCTGGTCCTGGTCGCCGTCTCCTGGCGTCCGCTCATGACGCTGGACGGCGACGTCGCGACCACCACGCACCGTTGGGCGGTCGAACACCGGGGAATCACACACGTGTCCCGCATCCTCACGGACTGGGTGTGGGACCCCCAGACCATGCGTGTCCTGTGTGCGGCCGCCGTGCTCGCACTGCTGTGGCGGCGCACAGCGCCCTGGCTCGCACTGTGGGTGGCGGCCACGTGCGCGCTCGCGGCGCTGGTGCAGAACGCGCTCAAGGCGGCCGTCGGCCGTCCACGCCCGGTGTGGCCGAATCCCGTCGACTCCGCCCACTACGCGGCCTTCCCCTCCGGTCACGCCATGACGGCGACCGTGGTGTGCGGACTGCTGCTGTGGGTCCTGCACCGGTACGGCGCCGGGCGCCTGTGGTGGTGTACGGCGCTCACGGTCGCCGTGGTCTCGGTCGTGGGCGTCGGTCTGACCCGCGTCTGGCTGGGCGTGCACTGGCCGTCGGACGTGCTGGGCGGCTGGCTGCTGGGGGCCCTGCTGGTCGCGCTCGCGGTGGCGTCGTACCAACGGTGGTGCCCAGGCGAGCAGGTGCCCCTATGGCGCCGACGGCGTCCTTGACCGGGTGCGGCGGATCGCGAAGGATCGACCCATGGCGATCAAGGGCGTGCTCTTCGACTTCTCCGGGACCCTCTTCCGCGTCGAGTCGGCCGAGTCGTGGCTGCGTGCGGTGCTCGAGGAGGCCGGCGCGACGCTGCCCGAAACCGAGTTGCTGCGGCTGGCGGACCGGCTGGAGGCGGCGGGCGCGCTCGCGGGAGGTTCCTCTCCCGCGGGGCCGCTGCCGGGCGAACTGGCCGCGCAGTGGGCGGTGCGGGACCGCAGCGCCGAGGCGCACCGGGCCGCGTACACCGGGCTCTCCCGTCAGGTGGAACTGCCGGATGCGCGGCTGCACGACGCGCTGTACGACCGTCATATGACGCCCGCCGCCTGGCAGCCCTACCCCGACACGGTCGAGGTGCTGGCCGCGTTGCGGGAGCGCGGGGTGGCCGTCGGCGTGGTCAGCAACATCGGCTGGGACCTGCGGCCGGTCTTCCGTGAGCACGGTGCCGACCAGTACGTGGACGCGTACGTGCTGTCGTACGAACACGGCATCCAGAAGCCGGACGTCCGGCTGTTCGCACTCGCCTGCGACGCGCTCGGTGTCGCCCCGCAGGACACGCTGATGGTCGGCGACGACCACCGCGCCGACGGCGGCGCGGCGGACCTGGGCTGCGCGGTGCACTTCGTGGAGCATCGCACGGTCACCGAGCGCCCGGACGGGCTCCGTCCGGTGCTGGACCTGATCCGGTGAGCCGGGCCCGCGCCCCGGCTCGCGGACTCAGCTCTCGTAGCCCTCGACCTGCGAGGCCGGGCGGACCTGTGCCTCGTCCGGGTTCTCGCCGAACTCTGCCTTCGCGCGGCGCTGGCGCAGCAGGTCCCAGCACTGGTCCAGGGCGCGTTCCAGGTCGCCGAGCCGCTCCTGTTCCGTCGCGCTGTCGATGCGGCCGGACGACACCGCCTCCCGCAGGACGCGCTCCTCCTCCACCATCGCCGAAATCCTGCCCAGGATCTGGTCCTGATCCATGTCTGCCCGCCTCCTCGGTGACTGCTGCCCACTCTAGGGACGGTTCACCGGGTGTGCGACATCGGTGGCGGAGACGAGAAAGCGCGCCTGCCCTGGACCATCCCCCGTGTGGCCCGGGGCAGGCGCCGCCCGAGCCGGCCTGCGCGGCGCGGTCCGGGACGCACTGAGTATAGTTGGCTGGCAGCCAGTCAACACAGGAGTCCAGGATGTCGCCGCGCAGCGCCTCGGTCAATGAAGAATTGCGGCGGCGTTCCCGCGAGCGGCTTCTGCAGGCAGCCGTCGAACTGGTCAGCGAGCACGGCTATGACGCGACCACGCTCGGGGACATCGCGGACCGCGCCGGGTCGGCGCGGGGCCTGGTGTCGTACTACTTTCCCAGCAAGCGGCAGCTTCTCCAGTCGGCCGTGCACCGGTTGATGCACCGCACACTGCAGGAGGCGCTGGAGCGTGAGCCGTTCACGGAGGACGGCCGGGAGCGGATGGCGCGGGCCATCGACGCGATCCTGGGCCTGACGGTGCACCACCCGGTGCTGATGCGCCAGCACATGGCGGGGATCCTGCAGGCCGAGGGGTTCGTGCAGTGCCCCGAGCAGCAGCGGCTTGCGGAGTTGCTGCGCGAGACGGTCGCCCGGCACGGCTCGGCGGACCCCGACACCGACTACCCGATGCTGCGGGCCCTGCTGATGGGCGCGGTCTACGCGGCGCTGGTGCCGGGCGTTCCGATGCAGCCGGCGGTCCTGCGGGCCGAGTTGTTCAAGCGTTACGGCCTGGCCTGGGAGATGGGTGCCCCGCCGGCCCCCGAGGGAACCGACGAGGCGTACGACCCGGATCTGTCACGGTTCTTCGCGACCGAGAGCCGTCCCCCGGAGGCGAGCGGTCAGCCGTAGCAGTCCGGCTGCGTCGGGACGCCGGCCCACCGAGCCCCACCCGCTGCGCGGGGTCCGTGCGGCGGTCGGTCGGCTTCAGGACGTCGAAGACCCGACCGATCGGATTCGGGCGTGACGCGGGGCCAGGAACCCGGCGTCGCGCGCTCCGGCGATCAGTTCCAGCGAGCGGCGCCGGGTGCGCCCGGTGGCGCACATGACCGCGTACACCGGGTCGACGCCCCGCCCCTGGGCCGCTCGGTACTCCTCGGCGACCAGACGCCACCCCTCGACACCGCGCGGCCAGGCGGGACGGGGCCGGCCCGCCGGTGCCCCCAGGGGCTCGTGCGGCGACCCGGAGTCCACACCGCACGCCTCGAGCAACGGTTCCTCGATCCAGTCGGCGAGGGCCGTCAGGTCGCCGAGCGACAGGGGCGGCTGGGCCCGCACCTCCTCGATCGACACGCCGCCGTCCGCGACCACGGCGAGGACGTCGACCCGGCTTCCGTCGGGCAGATCGAGCCGGACCGCGTACCACGACGTGACGCCGCCGTGCTCACGCAGTTCCCATGCGGGCCATACGGTCACCGGCACATCCGACCGGGAGGGATCGGAAAAATCCTGAAAGGACACTTCCAGCACACACGGAACGTAAGCGAATGATCACATACCATGCGGAGAGCCACGCACAGAGGGAGCGCGCACCGCACCCCGTCGGCCCAGCGGGCCCCCTCCCTTCCCGTCGTGCGCGGTGCAATGCTGGAGCCACCAGCGATCTCCTCCGCGAGGGAGTTCCGCCGTGCTGCATGTCGCCGTGGTCGGCTCGGGTCCGAGCGGGGTCTACACCGCCCAGGGCCTCGTCCAGCAGGATCCGGAGGTGCGCGTCGACGTCCTCGACCGCCTGCCGTGCCCGTACGGGCTGGTGCGGTACGGCGTGGCACCCGACCACGAGAAGATCAAGTCCCTGCAGAACAACCTGCGCACGGTCCTGGAGCACGAGCGGATCCGCTTCCTGGGCGGTGTCCCGGTGGGCGCGGGCGGGGTGCCGTCCGCCCGACTGCGCGAGCTGTACCACGCGGTGGTCTACTGCGTGGGCGCCGCGACCGACCGGCACCTCGGCATCCCGGGCGAGGACCTGCCCGGCAGCTGGTCGGCCACCGAGTTCGTGTCCTGGTACAGCGCGCACCCGGACTCCGTCGAGAACGGGTTCCTGCACCATGCCCGGGCGGCGGTGGTGATCGGCGTCGGGAACGTCGCGGTCGACGTGACCCGGATACTGGCCCGCGAGGTGGCGGAGCTCAGCCCCACCGACATGCCGCAGGCGGCACTCACCGCGCTGGCCGCCGGCAAGGTCACGGAGATCCACATGGTGGGGCGGCGCGGTCCTTCCCAGGCCCGCTTCACCACCAAGGAGCTGCGCGAACTGGGCGCCCTGCCGGACACCGACGTCGTCGTGGACGAGACGGAACTGGCGCTCGACCCGGCGTACGTCGATCCGTCCGGGCTGCCGGCCACGCAGCGGCGCAACGTCGAGGTGCTGCGCGGCTGGGCCGCGACACCGCCGAGCGGTGCGGCGCGGCGGATCCGGCTGCGGTTCTTCCTGCGCCCGGTGGAACTGCTCGCCGACGCCGGCCGGGTGGGCGCGGTGCGGTGCGAGCGGACGCTGCCCGACGGACGGGGCGGGGTCACGGGCAGCGGACGGTACGAGGACATCGAGGCGCAGCTCGTGCTGCGTTCGGTGGGCTACCGCGGAGTGCCGCTGGAGGGGCTGCCGTTCGACCCGGAGACCGGTACCGTGCCGCACCGGGAGGGGCGGGTGGTGCGCGACGGGGAGGTCTCCCCCGGCGAGTACGTGGCGGGGTGGATCAAGAGGGGCCCGACGGGCGTCATCGGTACGAACCGTCCCTGCGCGAAGGAGACGGTGACCTCATTGCTCCAGGACGCGCCCGGCCTCACCGCCCGCGAGGTCCCGGACGACGCGCTCGCGGCGCTGCGGGCGGACGGCGTGCAGCCGGTCGAGTGGCCTGGATGGCTGGCGATCGAACGGGCGGAGGCGGCGCTCGGGGCGTCCCTGGGACGTGGCGTGGTGAAACTCCCGGACTGGGAGTCCCTGATGACCGCCGCGCACGACACTGTCCCGCAACATCGCTGAAATCAACAAACTGTTCAAGGAGCTTACGTTCTCCTCATGCCCACCGTGCACCCCGTGGACGAAGTCCCCCCGATACGCCAACTCGCCGCCTACGCCCTCCAACACGTCCTCGCCATGTACGCCGGCGCCGTGGCGGTGCCGCTCGTCGTCGGCGGCGCCATGAAACTGCCGCCCGCCGACCTGGCCTACCTCATCACCGCCGACCTGCTGGTGTGCGGCATCGCGACCCTCGTCCAGTGCGTCGGTTTCTGGCGCTTCGGCGTACGGCTGCCCATCATGCAGGGCTGCACCTTCGCCGCCGTGTCCCCCATGGTGCTCATCGGGACGACGGGTGGTGGGCTCCCCGCCGTCTACGGCTCGGTGATCGTCGCGGGTCTCGCCATCGTGCTGCTGGCGCCCGTCTTCGGCAGACTGCTGCGTTTCTTCCCGCCCCTCGTCACCGGTACGGTCATTCTGATCATCGGCCTGTCGCTGCTGCCGGTGGCCGGCAACTGGGCCGCCGGCGGCCAGGGCGCGAAGGACTTCGGGGAGCCGGGAAACCTGGCCCTCGCTGCCTTCGTCCTGTTGATCGTGCTCGCGGTGCAGCGCTTCGCACCCGCGTTCCTGAGCCGGGTCGCCGTACTGATCGGCATCGTGGTGGGGCTGACGGTCGCGGTGCCGTTGGGTTTCACGGACTTCAGCGGGGTGGGGGATACCGACTGGGTCGGGATCAGCACGCCGTTCCACTTCGGTACGCCCGCCTTCCACGCCTCGGCGATCGCGTCGATGCTGGTGGTCGCGCTGGTGACGATGACCGAGACCACCGGTGACCTGATCGCGGTCGGTGAGATGACCGGCCGCGGGGCCGAGCCCCGTTCCCTCGCGGACGGTCTGCGGGCCGACGGGCTCTCCACGATCCTCGGGGGTGTGTTCAACACCTTCCCGTACACGGCGTACGCCCAGAACGTCGGGCTGGTCGGCATGACCCGGGTGCGCAGCCGCTGGGTCGTGGCGGCGTCCGGCGGCATGCTCGTGCTGCTGGGTCTGCTGCCCAAGCTGGGCGCGGTGGTCGCGGCGATTCCGGCACCGGTGCTCGGCGGGGCTGGTCTGGTGATGTTCGGGACGGTCGCCGCGAGCGGACTGCGGACGCTGGCCGGGGTGGACTTCCGGGGCAACCACAATCTGACGGTGGTGGCCGTCTCGGTGGCGGTCGGCATGCTGCCGGTCGGGGTGCCGACGGTCTACGAGAAGTTCCCCGGCTGGTTCCAGACGGTGATGAACAGCGGTATCAGTGCCGGATGCCTGACCGCGATCGTCCTGAACCTGCTCTTCAACCACCTGCCCGCCAAGACCGGTTCAGCCGTCCTCGAGACGAACGGCCTGACGCTCGGCGGCGAGGAGGGCGCCGAGGAGCCCCGGGAAGAGATCGTCTAGGTCGTCCCCGCGCAGGCCGTTCACCTTGGCCGTGCCCCGGTAGGCCTGCCGGATCACCCCGCTCTCGCGCAGCACCCGGAAGTGGTGCGTGGTGGTGGACTTGGTGACCGGCAGGTCGAGTTCCTCTCTCCCCTCTGGAACCACCGCACGGACGCCTACGGCGGCTCGTACGAGAACCGCGCCCGCTCGCGGCTCGAGGTCGTCGACGCGGTGCGGCAGGCGAGCAGGCCGAGAAGTTCCTGGTCAACGCCGAGGCGGAAGCGGTACTGCCGGGCCGCGAACTGCTGCGCAACCCGTCCTTCGCGCGCCTCGCGACCCGTGAACCGGGCGGCGAGGTGCGCATCCCGGACCCGTACCACCGTTCCGTCTGACCCCGCCCTCCACCGCCCGCGCGGACCTCGCGCGCCCCCGGGACCTTGCCCGCGGATGTCTCCGCGGGCGTAGGGGCACCGACGTGCGGTCGATCGGAGGCGTTGTCAGCCGGTCATCCGGCCCCACAGCGGCCCGAACCGGGCCCAGGCCTCGTCCCACTGCGCCATCCTCCGGCGTTCCAGCCGTTCACGCAGGATGCGTCCGCCCACGAACGGGACCGCCGCCGCCCCGACCCCCACCAGCACCCCGACCATGGCGCCACGGACCCGCGCCTGGGACTCGGTGGCGGGCTGTGCCGCCAGGGACCCCTCCGGGTCCGTCCACGCGGTGACGGCCGTGCCCGTGGGAGTGCCGACAGCCACCTGGATCTGCCCGGCGTGCACCGAACCGTCACGGTCCGTCCAGCGCACCTTCGCCCACACCCGCTTCGCCCCGGCGTCCCCCTTCGGCGCGTCCTGGGTGAGCAGGGCCACCACCGGGTGCCACTGCGCCCGTTCCTCGGCCAGCCCTCGCTCCACCGAGCGCGTCGCCGCCACTCCCGACAGCACTCCGCCGACCACGGTCACGGCCCAGATCACCAGCACCACCCAGGCCTCCAGCGTGTCGCTGCGGCGCCGCAGCGGATTGCGCCGCCACCGCCACAGCCACACCCCACGACCGCGGAACGTCATCGACGACAGCCACCTCATCGATGGCATCCTCCTCACACGTGCACGGACACCCCCCGACCGCCCTCCCATACGCGTGCGGGGCCGTCGCTGCTCACCGGCGGCCCCGCACGCAGCCCCCAGGGCTGACCCCCACCCGGGCGGGTTTCCGCTCCACACCCCTGCAACACGGCTCTGACCTGCGGCGACTCAATCCACCGGGGTGACTGTCAGTGCCGGGGTGCAGACTGGCCCCTGTCTGGGACAACGGCGTTTCGGAGGTGGCCGCCATGGCCGACGTACTGCTCACCGTGGGGACACGCAAGGGACTGTTCATCGCCCGGCGACGAGGCGGCGCCTGGCAGTTCGACCAGAGCCCGTACTTCAACGCACAGGCCGTCTACTCGGTGGCCATCGACACCCGCGGCGACACCCCGCGCCTGCTGGCCGGAGGGGACAGCTCGCACTGGGGGCCGTCCGTCTTCCACTCCGACGACCTCGGCCGCACCTGGACCGAGCCGGCGCGGCCCGCCGTCAAGTTCCCCAAGGACACCGGTGCTTCACTGGAGCGCGTCTGGCAGCTGCACCCGGCCGCCGCCGAGCCGGACGTGGTGTACGCGGGCACGGAACCGGCCGCGCTGTACCGCTCGGAGGACCGCGGCGAGAGCTTCGAGCTGGTGCGCCCCCTGTGGGCACACCCGACGCGCGACAAGTGGGTGCCGGGCGGCGGCGGCGAGGGCCTGCACACCGTGGTCACCGACAGGCGGGACCCGAAGGCCGTGACAGTCGCCGTGTCGACGGCCGGCGTCTTCCGCACCCGGGACGGCGGCAGCAGCTGGGAACCGTCCAACTCCGGTGTCTCCGCGGTCTTCCTGCCCGACCCGAACCCGGAGTTCGGCCAGTGCGTGCACAAGATCGCACAGGACGCGGTGGCCCTGGACCGACTCTATCTGCAGAACCACTGGGGGGTGTACAGAAGCGACGACGCGGGTGCGCACTGGACGGACATCGGCGAGGGACTGCCCTCGACGTTCGGGTTCGCCGTGGCCGCGCATCCGCACCGCGGGGACACGGCGTACGTCTTCCCGATCAACGCGGACGCGGACCGGGTCCCGGCAGACCACCGGTGCCGTGTCTACCGCACCGCGGACGCGGGCAAGAGCTGGGAGCCGCTCACGGCGGGCCTGCCGTCCGAGGACCACTACGGCACGGTCCTGCGGGACGCCCTGTGCACGGACGACGCGGACCCGGCGGGCGTGTACTTCGGCAACCGCAACGGCGAGGTGTACGCGTCGGCGGACGACGGTGACAGCTGGCAGCAGCTCGCCGCGCATCTGCCGGACGTGCTGTGCGTACGGGCGGCGGTGATCGCCTGATCCGACAGCCATCCGCCGGGACGGCGTCCCTGTTCGCCCACCGCCCGGTCGTTCCCGGTCCCCCATTGGGTCACCGGTTGATCGCCGGTGTGCGTACGGCGGCACGGTGACGCCGTGGCACCCCGACCGTTGCATGAAAATCATCGAAGCAGGCCGGGCGAAGGCCCTGGAACCGGTGGTCGAACGGATCGCCGCGACGGGTGACTTCCTGCGCGCGGAGATCGCCGCGGGGCGCGCCTGCTTCGCTCCGCTCAGGTGTCGAGGAATTCGGCGACGAAGATGTCCTCGCTCGTGAGCAGACGCTTCGAGAGGCCCTGTTCGTGGTGGTAGCGCAGGAACGTGTCGACGGCCTTGCGGTTCCCGGCGACGCCATAGGGCCACCAGTCGTCGCCCAGCAGCCGGCGATTGTCTTCGAACAGCTTGCTGAACCAGGGGGTGACGAGGCTCATGTGCTGCTTCGCGGCGTCGTTCAGGTACTTGCGTTCGGCGAGGTGCTTGGCTTCGCTGAAGGCGCGGTAGACCGCCTGAAGGAGATCGGTCCGGTGTGTGAGTTCCTCACGGACCGCGACGATGTGCATGGGCGGGAAGATCCCGGTGCGCCGGTAGTAGTCGCGCTCCACGGTCTCGTAGTCGGGGAAGAGCCGGGCAACCGTCGTCGAGCCGTTCAGTACGGCGTGGGGGACGTCGACCGAGATGAGCGCGTCGATCTCACCGGATTCGAGCATGGCGCTCAGGGTCTGGCCCTCCGCTGCGTGCCGCACGTCCACACCGGCCGGAACCGGCTGCGGTATCCAGTCGAACGCGGGGATGGGGTAGTCGGTGCCGCCGATGACCCAGCGGCACTGATCGGGGGTCACGCCGAACTCGTCGGACAGGATGCCCTTGGGCCAGACCCCGGCGTCGTGACCGTAGAGCGCGAACTCGCCGATGGTCCTGCCTGCGAGGTCCTGCGGCTTCTCGATGCCGGCCGCCCTGTTCACGTAGATGGCTGAGTGCCGGAAATTGCGGTTCGGGAAGATCGGCAGCGCCATGAAAGGCGTGTCGTCGAGGTCGAAGGTGCGCAGAAAGTAGGTCAAGCCGAACTCCGCCACGTCGTATCGACCTTCGCACATGCCGCGGAAGATGTCTGAAACCAGCGGCGCCGTCTCAAAGGTGGCGTCCACGCCGTCCACGGTGACGCGGCCGTCGAACAGTGCCTGGGTGTGTTCGTACGCGTAGGTGGCGATGGTCAGGTGCGCGCTCATGAGAGATCCTCGCTTCTGTGAATGACCTTTCACGTTAGGGTGGGCGGTACAGAGTACGGATGTCAAGATGAATGATCATTCACGTTAAAGGGTCGACCATGCCACGCATCACCCCTGAGCGACGGGAGGCCAAGCGCGCACAGATCGTGGCGGCGGCACGCCGCTGCTTCTCGCGAGACGGCTTCCATCAGACCTCGATGCCCGACATCGCCGCAGAGGCCGGTGTCTCGGCCGGGGCGCCCTACCGGTACTTCGCGAGCAAAGAGGAGATCATCCTCACCATCGCCGGAGACGCGTTCCGGCTCATTTTCGACCCCGTGGAGCAGCTGGCCGCAGGCACCGACGCCGTTTCCGTCGCCGACCTGGTGGCTGCCTCGCTCGAGGCGTTGGGTGCCGACACCGTCACCGATTCCGCCGGGCTTGCGGTGCCGGTCGATGAGCTGCTCCGCTGTGCTGTACAGAGCTGGTCGGAGCTCTTGCGCAACGACGCTGTACGGGCCCGTGCCGTCGAGGGCTTCGGAGGGGTGCTGCGCAGCATCACCGAGGCGCTACGCCGCGGCCAGGCGGCCGGCGCCGTACCGCTTGCCGTGGAGCCGGAGCGTGGCGCACGGGTGGTGATGGGCTTGCTGCACGGCTGTCTGCTCCAGCGCGTGGCGTTCGGTCTCACCGACGTGGCAGGGTTCGGCGATGACGTCTGGATGCTGCTCGGCGGCACGAAGGGCTGAACACGACTTCGCGGTGAGTGGCGGCGCGACACCGGGAGTGTTCTCCAGGGGCTGCTGCCGCCGGGCGTGGTGCGCTGGGCCCGGCTGCCGCGGGACACCTCCGTCGACGAGGAGCAGGTCCTGGCCGAGACCACGGCCACCGAGGAGGCCGTCAGAGCGCTGCCTCAGCTCGCCGCCGGAGGTCGTCCAACAGGTGCCTGACGGTCCGACTGCCCATCGCAACGATCGCAGAGCGGGCGTCACGAGCGCCGTCCCAGCGTCAGGACGACGCCCGTATCGCACATGATGCGCACGCACGATCCGCAGGTCAGAAGCCCTTCGCGGCCGGTTCACGGCTGACGAGGCACCCCACAGGACGCGTCATCGTGGGCACCATGCCCTACGGCAGTCGCCAGTCCACCGGCTGCGCACCCTGTCGCAGCAGCAGGTCGTTGGCCCGGCTGAACGGCCGCGAGCCGAAGAAGCCCCGGTCCGCCGACATCGGCGACGGGTGAGCGGACTCAATAGCCGGAAGATCCCCCAGCAACGGCCGCAGATTGCGCGCGTCACGCCCCCACAGGATGGACACCAGCGGCTTGCCGCGCCCGGCGAGGGCCCGAATCGCCTGCTCGGTGACCTCCTCCCAACCCTTGCCTCGGTGCGCACCCGGCCTGCGGGGCGCCGTGGTCAACGCCCTGTTGAGCAACAGCACACCCTGCTGCGTCCACGGCGTCAGATCGCCGTTCGACGGCCTGGGCAACCCGAGGTCGGAGTGCATCTCCCGGAAGATGTTCTCCAGACTCCCCGGCAACGAACGCACTTCGGGCGAGACCGCGAAACTCAACCCGATGGCCATCCCTGGCGTGGGGTAGGGATCCTGACCCACGATCAGGACACGGACGTCGTCGAAGGGCTGCTGGAAGGCCCGCAGGACATTCGCCCCGGACGGAAGGTAGGTCCGGCCGGCCGCTATCTCGGCCCGCAGGAAGTCCCCCATCGCGGCGATACGTTCAGCCACAGGTTCAAGAGCCTTCGCCCAGCCTGCTTCAACAAGTTCATGCAAGGGTCGTGGTGCCACGGCGCCTCACTCTACTGGCGGGTGCCGTGCCCCGGCACACCGCAGAAGCCCTCGCGCACGGCCGCCGCTCCTGGCGCTACTCTTCCTCCTCGTCGAGGTCTTCGAACCGGTCGAGCAGATCACGCAGCCGGTCGCCGGGAAGGAGAGGGGCCTGTTGCATTCAGTGATCAAGCCACTCCCTCACGGTCATCACTCCTGGTCAGCCCCTCATGCTCGATACGCAGATCCTGGAGTTCCCGCACCCGCGGTGGGGCTCTCCTTCTCGGTCGCTCGGAACGTACGGCCGCTGCCGGGCCGTCTGCTCAACATCTTCCGGAAGCTGAACCTGGGCCTGCCCCAGCCGTCCGACGGCGACCTCACCCCATGGACCAGGCAGGGCGTGCTGCTGCTCAACAGGGCGCTCACCACGGCCCCGCGCCGTCCTGCGGCTCAGCGCGGCAAGGCCTGGGAGGAGGCCATCGAGCAGGCGATCCGGGCACTGACCGCGCACGGCAAGCCGCTGGTGCCCATCCTGTGGGGCGGCGACGCGCGCAACCTGCGGCCGCCGCCGGGGGACCGGCCGGCGATCGAGTCCGCTCACCCGTCCCCGATGTCGGCGGACCGGGGCTTCTTCGGCTCCCGGCCGCTCAGCCGGGCCAACGACCTGCTGATCCGGCAGGGCGGTCAGCCGGTGGGCTGGCGCCTGCCGTGACACCCTCCGGGCCCGGGCATGTTCCGTCGGCGGACGTACCCGGCGCGGTGCCGGAAGCCGTGCTCGCCGTGGACTCCGGTGGCTCCGGCCTGCGGGTCGCCCTCGTACCGCGGGGTGGCCCGGCCTCGGCGGCGACAGCCCCGCGCACATCGCGTGAGCCGGTGCGCACCGGCGCCCGGGGGATCGACGCCGGTCATCTGCTGGAACAACTCCTGCCGCTCGCACGGCGGTTGACGGCGGATGCCGGTGGTGCCGGGGTACGGGCGGTCGCGGTCGGGGCGGCAGGTCTGGCCACCCTGGGCGACGACCTGCGCGCCCGGCTTCCCGGCGCGCTGGCCCGTGAGCTCGGAGTGCGCAGGGTTGCGCTGGCTGCGGACGCCGTCACCGCCTACACGGGCGCGCTCGGAGCACGCCCCGGCGTGGTGGTGGCGGCCGGCACCGGCCTGATCGCGCTCGGCATGGATCTGACGGGCTGGCGCCGTGCGGACGGCTGGGGGCATCTGCTGGGCGACTGCGGCGGCGGCGCGTGGGTCGGGCGGGCCGGGCTGGAGGCGGCCCTGCGCGCTCATGACGGGCGGCCCGGCGGTTCGCGGTGTCTGCTGCGGCGGGCCGAGGCGGTGTTCGGGCCGGCCACCGGACTGCCCGGCAAGGTGTACCCGCGCGCCGACCGGGCGGCGCTGCTGGCCTCGTTCGCTCCCGAAGTGGCCGCCTGCGCCGCGGAAGACCCGGTCGCCGAGGGCATCCTGGGGGCGGCCGCCCGGCACATGGCCGAGTCCGCGGCCGCCGTGTGCCCTGCCTCCGCAGAGCCCTCTGTCGCGCTCACCGGAGGCCTGTTCCGCCTGGGCGAGCCGCTTCTCCTACCGCTGCGAGACGAGTTGGCGCGCCAGGTGCCGCAGGCCCGCCTGGTGCCCGCGGAGGGCGACCCCCTGCACGGTGCCGTCCGTATCGCGCTCGCACTCGCGAACGATTCGCTCACACTCCCCCGCGACGAACGCCTGTTGTGTGTCGTGACCGAAAAGAGTGAGTGATTCCCCTTGCGGGCAAAAGGAAGTGACGTCCCCGTGCGCGGTGGAAAAGTCACACCGTACCGATCACTTCTCATCCGCACGTAACTCATCAGACAAAACCGGACAGATACCGCTCACCTGCCCCCTCCCCGAACAGGGGAGCCCACAAAGTTAGTAGCATGCGGCGCCATGAGCTCCCCGACTGGGCCCGTATCCGGCCTGCCTGTACGAATGCCGCGACCCCGCCAGCCCGGGCGGCACCGTCGCCCGGAACCCCTGGTGGCTCCCGAGGGTGCGCCTGCGCTCGTCCTCGCGGTGCCGGGCACGCCCAGTGCCGCGACGCGCGGTCTCGCCGAGGAGGTCGTGAGCATCGCGCGTTCCGAGCTGCCCGGTCTGGACGCGCGCATCGGCTACCTGGACGGGGACGACTCCGAGTTCCCCACGCTGAAGTCCGTGCTCACCCACACCGCCGAGGAGCGCAGCGCACGCTACGAGCAGGCTCGCGCCGCCGGCCTGGAGGTCAGCGAGCCCGATGGCCCCGTCGCCGTGGTGGTGCCGCTGCTGGCGGGCCCGGACAGCGCGCTGCTGCGCCAGGTCCGCCAGTCCGTCATGGACAGCCGGGTCGCGGCCGACCTGACCGACGCCCTCGGCCCGCACCCGCTGCTCGCCGAGGCGCTGCACGTGCGCCTGTCCGAGGCCGGTCTGGCCCGTGCCGACCGCGCCCGTCTGTTCACGGTCGCGACGGCCGCGGACGGCATCATCCTCGCGTCCGTCGGCGGCGACGAGGCCGTGCAGGCGGCCGGGATCACCGGCATGCTGCTGGCCGCACGGCTCGCCGTCCCGGTGATGGCTGCGGCGCTCGACCAGGAGGGCTCGATCGCCTCCGTCGCCGAGCAGCTGCGCTCCTCGGGTTCGCAGCAGCTGGCGCTCGCGCCGTACCTGATCGGCCCGGAGCTCGAGCCGGGACTGCTGGAGGCGGCCGCCGAGGAGGCGGGCTGCCCCGCCGCCGAGGCGCTCGGACCGTACCCGGCGGTCGGCAGGCTCGCGCTCGGCAAGTACACGACGGCGCTGGGCATCGCCCCGCAGCAGCCGCAGGGGACGCCGGTGCGCTGACCCCTCCGGACACCCACACGGCGAAGGGTCCGCTCAGCCCAGGAGCGGGCCCTTCGCCGCGTCACGGGGAAGCCGGCCGCCGCGCCGGGCTCCCGGCCGAGGGGATCTCAGACCCGGACCGGAGACGAACCGTGCAGCGGCACGGCCAGGGCGACGAGGGCACGCTCCAGGCCGCGGAGGTGGCTGAGGGCCTGCTCGGCGCCGGGGTGATGGCCCGGGGCGCCCGCGGGAGACGCCGCAGTGCGTTCGGGGACCACGCCGAGCAGCGCCTCCACAGCGGCCTCGACGCGGCGGCATGCGTCCGTGAGGCGCGTGTCGTGCGAGGCCTGCGGGTCGGCGGCGACCGCGACGAGGCCGCGCGTTCGGTGGGCGCACTCGTCGAGCAGCGCCAGCACCTGGCGGGCCCGGGCCTTGCGCGCCCGGAGCGGGTTCAGCGGATGCACCAACGGCGCGAGCGCCTGTCGTACGCGCCCCAGCAACGCCTCGAGCTCCGCCGCGCGCGACGCCGGGTCCGCCTCCGGGTCGCCCGCAAGCCGACGCGCCGCCGCTGCGGTGCAACCGTGCACCGCGTGCACGGCCCGCCGCACCCACTGGTCGGTGACCGCGTGTGTGGTGACCGGCAGGACGAACGCGACGGCGAGGGCCGCACCCAGGGCCCCGGCACCCGTCTCCGCGAGGCGCAGAGCGAGCAACCCCGGGTGCAGCACGCCCAGGAGGCCGTAGAGCAGGCCCGCCATCACCGTGACGAAGAACATCATCCAGCTGTAGGACGGCGCCGCCGTGTAGAAGATGCCGAACACGCAGACCGCGACGAGCAGGGCGGTGGGCGCCGGGGCTCCGTGCAGTGGCACCGCGACCAGCAGCCCGGCGACGATGCCGGTGACCGTGCCGACGATCCGCCTGAAGCCGCGCACCAGCGTCTCACCGCGCGAGGCCGTGTTCACGAAGATCCACCAGGCGGTGCCGACCGCCCAGTACCAGCGCTCGTGGGACAGCGCCTGGCCCGCGGCGACGGCGAAGGCGCAGGCGGCGGTCGCCTGAAAGGCCTGGCGGGTGACGGGCCGGGCCAGGCCTCGGCCGTCGAGCGGCGCGGGCGCGGCGGGCAGCGGCGTACGGCGTTCGACGCACCACACCCCGAACCGCACCGCCGAGGCGGCGGCAAGCGCGAGCGCCAGGGCCCCGTACAGCTCCGGCAGCTCGCCCGGGACGGCATGGAGGAACTGCGCGACGAAGAAGGTCATGAAGGCGAAGATGCCGAGCGCGTTCCCGCGCGGTCCCCAGCGGCGCGCGTACACGCCGGCGAGGACCACCGCGAGCCAGACCGCGTCCCGCACCGCCGGCACATCGTGCAGGGCGGTCGCGACCGTGAGCACCGGCAGGCCCACGGCGGGCAGCAGCGCGGTGGTGACCGCCTGACCGCGCACGGTCGGGTCGGCGACCGTGAACAGCGCGAGCAGCGCGGCCAGCCCGCCGGTGACCGAGGCCGACAGTGGCAGCCCGACCGTCGCGCACGCGGTCACGGCGAGGCCGATACCGAACACAGCGCGCAGCGAGACACGCAGCCGGAACAGCCCCGGATCGGGAGCCGTGAACATCTTCTTCAACTTCTTCAGCGCCGGGTTCGTCACCGTCGTCCGTCCGCCCCGCTTCTCATGTCACCTCATGCCATCGCGACGCCAGGACATGGGAATGGCGCCGCGGGCACGGATTCCGGCTTCCTCACCGGTCCTGCGCTGCGCGGCGCCACTGATACCCATAAGGAAAGCATCAGGCGCGCAGTGGCTCAACCGCCGTGCCGTCCACTGGGCCATTGGTACAGTCGGAGAAGATCCATTCGTACCACCGGGAGGCCAACGGACCATGGCCCTGGACGGACTCGACACCCGCATCCTGCGCCTGCTGATCGAACAGCCCCGCACCAGCGTGCGCGAGTACGCACGCATCCTGGGCATCGCCCGGGGCACCGTGCAGGCCCGCCTCGACCGCCTCGAGCGCGACGGGGTGATCACCGGCACGGGGCCGTCCCTGTCCCCCGCCGCGCTCGGGCACCCGGTGCTGGCGTTCGTGCACATCGAGGTCACACAGGGGCATCTGGACGACGTGGGCGACGCGCTCGCGGGTGTGCCGGAGATCGTGGAGGCGTTCTCCATCACCGGGGGCGGCGACCTGCTGACCCGGGTGGTCGCGCGCGACAACGCACACCTGGAGGACGTCATCCAGAAGCTGATCAGCCTGCCCGGAGTGGTCCGCACCCGCACGGAGGTGGCGCTGCGCGAACGCGTACCGCACCGGCTGCTGCCGTTGGTGGAGTCGATCGGCCGCGCGGCGGTGCACTGACCCGAAGCCGGCCCCCATCGGGGCTGGCTGCCGGGCGCGGCGTCCTCGTCGCCTTCTTGCGACCGGGGAGGGGTTCATGGATTCCGAGGCCGTACTCGTCGCCCACATCGAGGCGCGGACCGTGGGCGGCGTTCGGCTCCGTCACGCACCTGTGGGAACGGGACTGCAGCGCCCAGCGCCGGCACCGGAAGCTCGTCGAGATCGCACCCGCCCGAACTCCGGGAACGCGTACGGGTCGCGGTGGTGTCGGCCGCCCTGCGGCTGGCGCGCGCCGCGCACTACGCCGGGCTCGGCGTGCTGCACTACGACGCGCTGCTCGCCAAGGTGGTGGCACACGTCCCGCACGGCGGGTGGCGGGCCGCCTGTGCCCGCGCCCGTCGCGCGCTCGGCGAGTTCGCGATCGAGGGCGTGCGCACGGTGACCGCTCCGGCGCAGTCGCGGAGCTGGGTGCTCGCGGCGCTGAACGGCTGGGAGGGGCCCCGCGACCCCCGCGGGCGGGGATTCCTCGACACGTGGTGAGCGCCTGGCGGCGGGCTTGGACGGCTTCTGCGCGCCGCTCCGTCCGGCACACGCGGGTAAGCCGCCGGTCGAGGAGTGCGCCGGACCCCGGTCACGACCGCCGGCGGGGCTTGCCGCGCCGTGTGGTCTTGGCCCCGGCGGAACCGCCGCGTGGACCGCGGCCGGTCGACTTCCCCGGCGCGGGCTTGCGCCGGTCCCCTGCCGCGTCGGTGCGCTGACGCCTCGCTTCGGCGGGGGGCTGGGCGGGGGTGCGTCCCCGGGTGCTGTTGACCGTCCGGCCGCGCACGATCCCGATGAAGTCCTCCACCAGGTCGGTCGTCGCGTCCTCGCGCCAGGACAGGGCGACACTCGACTGGGGCGCGTCCACGACCGGGCGGTAGGCGAGGTCGCGGCGGTGGTACAGCCGCGCCAGCGACTGGGGGACGACGAGCAGGCCCACGCCCGCCGCCACGAGCTCGACGGCGTCCTCGGTGGTGGCGGGGCGCTCGAAGGCGGGCTCGCCCGGCGGCCGCTCCCAGCCCAGGACGTCGTCGAGGGGGTGGAGGACGACCTCGTCGGCGAGGTCGTCGCAGGACACCTCGTCCACGGCGGTCACCACGTGGCCCTTGGGGACGACGACCACGGTGGTCTCGGTGTAGAGGGGGATCGCGCTGAACACCGTACGGTCGACCGGCAGCCGTACGAGTCCCGCGTCCGCCTCGCCGCCGCGCAGCACCTCGGGCGCTGCGGCCGCCGGCACCTGAACCAGAGTGAGGGGTACGCCGGGCAGGCGCTCGTTCCAGATCCGCACCCATTTGGCGGGCGTCGCGCCGGGGACGTACGCGAGCCGGAACGAGGGGGATGCATCCGTGCCTGTCACGCCGCCAGGTTACCGGGCGTGGTCAAAGGGCCCGTATCCGGCCGATAGTCTGGACAGCATGAAGTCGCAGCAGACCACCCAGACGATGAAGCCCGCCACCGCGGCGAGGAAGCTGGGTGTGTACCTCCCCGCCACTCCCACCGAGTTCCAGGAGGGTGTCGTCTCCCGGTCCGAGCTGAACGAGCTCCAGGCCGACCCGCCCGAGTGGCTGCGGGAGCTGCGACGCAACGGCCCGCACCCGCGCCCGGTGGTCGCGGCGAAGCTGGGCGTCTCCATCGCCGGCCTGGCGCGCGGCGGAGTCACCGAGGCGCTCACCACGGAGCAGATCGAGGCGCTGAAGAAGGACCGTCCCGAGTGGCTGGAGAAGGAGCGGGCCACCCAGGCCGAAGTCCGCAAGGAAGCCGCGCGTATCAGGAAGCGTGACGCCGAGCAGGCCGTTCGTCCGCGTCCCTGACGTCCGCCGGGCCCACCGTTCCGGCGACCGCTCCGGCCGTGAGCGAGGCGTCCGGGGCCGGGCTGATGCCCGGCCCCGGATTCTCCCCCAGTGGGTGTCCTAGACGTTGGGTTCGGCCCCGCTGATGTCGCCGAGTGCCGACTCCGGCTGGCGTTCCACGGCCAGGTCGCCGAGGGAGATGATCCCCACCGGCTCTCCGCCCTCGACGACGGGAACGCGGCGGATGTGGTGCTCGCGCATCACCTGCACCGCGCGGTCGATGTCCTCGTCGGGGCTCAGGGTGACCAGGTCCTCACTGCAGGCGCGAGCCACCGTGGTCTCCTGCGGGTCCGATCCCTCCGCGAGCGCGCGCACCACGAGGTCGCGGTCGGTGACCAGTCCGCGCAGTTGGTCGCCCTCGGTCACGAGGACCGCTCCGATGTCCTGATCACGCATCATCCGCGCCACCGTCGCCAGCGACGTCTGCGGTTCCACCTTGACGGGTTCTGCGGTCATGATGTCGCGTACGTGCTGGGCCATCACTTGTCCCTTCTCCACAGGTCTCCCGGGTCTCCCCGGATCTCCCCCAAAGCGGCGGTTCCGGTCTCCCGCCGCACAGGCGCCGAGTACCCGATGGGCGCGGTCCTGCACGGCCGCGGCGCGGCGTCCCGCGCCGCGGTGGTCCGCCGACAGGACGCCGCCTCCGGATCAGGTCGCGCCGGAGCCCCCGCTGCCGAAGGAGCCACTGGAGCCTGGGCTCCAGCGCGGGCGTTTCTGGTCCCCGCTGCGCCGGGTGCCGGAGGCGTGGACCTCGTGCGGGGTCAGACGCTCGCTCTCGTCCTGAGCGCGCGGAACCTCATTCGGTTCCCTCACCTCCCGGGACTCCATGACGGGTCCGGAGGCCGGCCGGGTCGGCTGCTCGGAGGGGTGCGGCGGCACCGATTCCCGGCGTCGCACCTTGATGCCGAGCCGGACCGCCCACACCAGGGCTGCCGCGATGAGCAGACCGCCGACGAAGGCGCCGAGCACGCCCCAGGTGGCACCGGAAACGGCCATTTGAAGAGAGATCGTCAGCATTTCCTCCGGGTACCCCGCTGCCGGAAACGAACCCTCCGCTCCCGGTCGCCCGCGACGGCGGCGGGACGGTGTACCGGCTCCCGGCACGGGGTCGCACGGTGGGCCCTTCTCTTCCTCCGGACCGGTTTTCACCGAACGGGCCGGGGCATCCCCGATGCGCCCGCATGCCGTTCGGCCGGTGCGCCGGGTGTCACGGCCACGAGCCGGTGACCCGCTTCCGGCCGGGAGCCGCCCAGGTCAGCGAGTTCAGTGAGATAGGGAAGGTGTCCGCCACGACGTCGTTGCCGCCTGCCGGCAACAGGACACCGTAGAAGGTGATCCCGGCGGCGCCGAGTCCGGTGCGCACCGGACGTTTCCCGCGGCCGGTCGCACACGTGCTGTTCCCGGTGCCGCTCCCCCGTCAGCCGCTGCTCGACGAACGGGTAGGCGTACAGGACGGCGAACAGCAGCAGAGGGAGGACGACTGCCGGGAGCAGCACGTTCCACATGATCGTATGGCCGGCGACGGTCGTCTCCCAGCGCGGCATGAGCCGCAGCGATCCCTCCAGGAAGCCGACGTACCAGTCGGGCCGCGAGCCGGTCGAGGCCTGGTCCGGCCGGTAGGGGTCGTACGTCCACACCGGCCTCCTTCTTCCGCCTCTCACCGACCGTTCCACGCACTGTGCGGCCCTCGGACCGCCGACGACCCCCCTCTGCCTTCATGCGGCCCGTCCTCAGGGGAAGAGCGCGACGCCGAGGACGATCAGCAGGAGGATCACGACGATGATCGCGACCATGCTCCAGGATCCGCGGTACTTCGCCGGCGCCTTCTGCTTCGGCTTCCCCCCGCGGGGCCGGTCCTCCTCCAGGGTCGGGTTGGCCGCGCGGTCACGCTTGTAGAACTCTTCGTCATCTCGGTGCTCGGTCATGACGACTCCTTCCCGATGTGCCCTGCCCTCGCCGTGCATGCCCTCGCCCTGCATGCCCTCGCCGTGCATGTCCTTGCTGTGCCTGTCCTGGTTGCGACCCGGCCTGGCGTGGAGGTGCGGCCCCGGTGCGGGTGCCCCGTCTGCGGGCCGGGATTCCGGACGGGTCAGGCGGCCAGTGCCCCCGCGCGCAGGGCACTGGCCCCACCGCGCCATGCCTTGAGGAGGTGGGCGCCGAGCCGGTCCTCGAGGAAGCCGGTGGACCGGATCCCGAAAACGACGTCCGCCTCAAGCCCGGGTTCGCTCGCCAGCAGCCCACCGATCACGTCGTGGCGTACCACCTGTTCGTGCACCGCGTCCGCCACCACGTGCTCGTCGTAGAAGCGGGCGGCGGCCTCTCCGGCACCCGACCGCCGCATGGCCTCGGCCAGGCGGCGAGAGCCCGGGGACGAGGTGACCTCGACGGCCGCGAAATGACCGGCCAGAGCGCCGCGCAGGCTGCGGTGCAGACCGAAGAGGGACATCAGGTTGACCGCGGCGAGCATCTCGGCGGGCGCGGCCTCCACGTAGTAGCCGTAGGCCGTGTTGAGGTCCAGGTCCTCCATCAGGTCGGCGAAGAGGCCCGCGTGGATCTCGTCGGCCCGTCCGGCCCCGAACTCGTCGAACTCGACGGCCACCATGGCCGCCTTGGCCCTGCCGTGCAGCCGGGGGATCACCCAGGCGTGCGGGTCGGCCTCCTTGAGGTGGTACAGCGACCGCAGCGCCGCGTACTCCCTGAGGTGGCGCAGTTCGCCCCGGCTCCGCAGGAAGTGGGTGACGCTCCTGCCGTCGTCACCGACGGATTCCACCTGGAGTGCGTCCAGGGCCCGCTGCGCGTCGGCGTCGACGGGGACGTCGGCTCGCAGGGCGTCCAGAAAACGGTCCTCGAGGGCGCGGCGGAAGGTGAGCAGGGTCGGGTCCCACTCGTGGTCGTCGTCGACCCCGTCGAACCCCTGGTAGTGCAGTTCGTACAGGACGTACAGCGCCAGCTGCAGGTCTTCGCCGTACGGATCGCTGTCCGCCAGGGAGGCGAGCGACAGCGGGCTGCCCCGCTCCCGCAGCGCGCTGACCGCGCCGTGCGACAGCGGGCCCCTGGGCAGTGGCAGCGGCGGGCTGAACTGGCGTGGCTCACGTCGGCCGGTCGTCACGCGCGTGTCTCCTCTCGCTCCGGGTCCTGATCGTCCGGAGTCCATCCGCACCCCGCTCGCGGCTCCTGCGGCAGATCCTCCGGCCCGGTTTCCCGGTCGTCCGTCGGTTTCCCGCGGCGACGGTGGCTGGTGTCGCACCACGGGTAGGTGCGGCTGCGCCGGCAGGTGCAGATCGCCACCGCGAACCGCCGGCTGACGACTGTCTCGCCATCGGGGCCGGTGACCTCCACCGGGCCTTCGACCAGCAGCGGGCCGTCACGATCGGCACGGATGCGGACCACGCGATCACTCTCGTACGGCACGGACGACCACCAACTCTTCCACCATGTCGTCGGCGGGCAGACCCCGCTGGCGCAGCCAGGTCAGCCGGGACCGCAGCACCCGGCCGAAGGGGATGGGCACGCGGTCCGTGACCCGGGCGGTGAGCCCCGCCGCGGTGAGCCGGCCCAGGGTCTCCTCCACGCCGGACAGCACGGAATGAACCATCAGCAGCACGCCCTGGGGGCGCAGGTAGACCGGCGCGGCATCGCAGATGCGGTCCAGCAGCAGCCGCCCGTCCCAGCCGGCGTCCCAGGCGCGGGCGGCACCCTGGGGGATTCCGGCGTCGGGTGAGGGGACGTACGGCGGGTTGCTGATCACGAGGTCGAAACGGCGCCCCGGCACGGCCGCCATGAGGTCGCCGCGGTGCACGCTGATGCGCCGGCCGCTCAGCAGCGCGTTCACCCGGGCGGCGAGCACCGCCCGCCAGGAGATGTCGATGGCGGTGACACGCGCGCCGAGCCGCGCGGCCTCCAGCGCGAGTGCTCCGCTGCCGGTTCCCAGGTCGAGGACCTCCGTCCCGGGGGCGATGCCCTCCCGGCGCAGGGCGTGGGTCAGCAGCCAGGTGTCCTGCTGCGGCTCGTACACACCTGGCGGCGTCCACGCGGGGGCGGGGAAGGGCGGACAGGGGGTTTCGACGGTCATCGGCTCCTCCGTGCGGTTCACGCAGACGGCATCCGCACCCGCCGCGGCGCACCGCGGCGGGTGCGGATCTTCTGCCTGCGCACCCCGAGTCCCCCACTGCACGCACTCGACACGTGCCCTTCGCGTCCCGGGTGCACCGCGCCGTCGATCCCTTCGCGTCCCGGGTGCACCGCGCCGTCGATGAGGCGCGGGACGACTGGTGACCGCCGCTTGGAGAACGTCCGCCACGGCAACCGTTGCCCGCGATCAGGCGCGGGCGCTTGCCGGCACGAGTTGTTGGTCGGCCCCCTCCCAGGGCGTGGTCGGTGAGGCTGCGCGTGGTGTGGCAGCCGAGGTCACTCGGACCGGCTCGCCGGACGTCGTCGCGTGAACGTGTGCGCCGGTGTCGCGGCGTGCGCGCAAGGTGCGGCCTTCGGGCTCGATCGGCTCGCCGCCGCCGTCCTGACCCAACTCCACGATGAGCGGCAGGCCTTCGGCCGCCGCCACCTCTCCGACACCTCCATGGCCGAACTCCTCACCATGCAGCCCGCCACGGACGACCGTCGGCTTACCACCGCAGCCGAAACCGAATCGGCTCGACCAGTGACCGGGCGGCCGCGTAACTGACGGTGAGTCAGGGAGAAACCCGGGAACCGTTCTGCGAGCCCCCACTTCAAGGATGTGTGCCGTCTCACGCCCTCAAAAGGGCGCCTAAGTTGTCTGCATCACAGCGGAAATGTCCATTTGGCGTCCATGCTCGAACCGGCCACCGGCTCCCGAAGTGGAGTACATCGGCGACCCCTTGGGCGCAAAGTTCAAAGTGACCCATGACACAGCGCCCGTGACGCCCCCACCCCCAAGGAAAGGTGCCCCTTTATGTCCGCTTTTGTCTGCCCTCCTGCCGTGATACACGGCGAAAACGCCGTGGAAACCAGCCAGATCGTGGAGGAGGTGCGCAACCGGCATCCGCACGCGGCGTGGGCGCCGCGGATCGACGGCATCGCGGCCAGCACCGGCATCAAGACACGCGGGTGGATGCTGCCGCTGGAGGCCGCCGTAGCGCCCGGCAACGGCGGCGGGCTGCGCGCTGTCGGCACCGGCGCGGCCCAGGAGGCGTTGGCACGCGACGGGTTCACCCAGCAGGACGTGGACCGCGTGATCGCCGCACTCGAGACGATACCCACGCCGCAGACCGTCCAGGAGCGCACCGCCCCGGCCTGGGAGGCCGTGCAGTCCTACGGGGAACGTGCGGCGCGCGGAGCCCTCCAGATCGCCGGGCTGGACGCCGCAGACATCGACTGTCTGATCACCAGTCACTCCACCACCCCGGCGCTGCCGGGCCTGGACATCGCCCTGGCCAACAAGCTTGCACTCCGCAACGACGTGATGCTGCTGCCGGCCACGCAGTGGGCCTGCATCGCGGGGACCCGCTCCCTGGCGCTGGCGGCGGATCTCGTGGCCGCGGACCCCGACCGGGTGGTCCTGGTCGTGATCGCGGAGGCGCTGAGCACGACCTACCAGCCCGCGGACGACACCCTCGAGTCCCTGATCGTCCGGTTGCTGTTCGCAGACACCGCGGTCGCTGCGGTGGTCACGGGCCGCCCCCGGCGCGAGTCGGTGCTGCGGCTGGACGCCGCCTGGCACCACACCCTGCCCGGCACCCAGGACCTGCACCGCCTGGACACGCGGGCGGACGGCAACCACTTCCTGATGGACCGGCGCGGGCCCCGAGCCGTGCAGGAGACGGTCACCGCGATGTGGGAGTGGCTGCGCGTCCGCTACCAGGACCACCCCGACTCCTGGCACCCCGACCTGTTGCTGGCGCACCCCGGCGGGACCCGGGTGCTGGAGTACATGGAGCAGACGATGCCCGACGCGTGGCCGTCGGGGCTGCTGGACTACAGCCGGGACAGCTACACCAGCGGCAACCGCGGAGGCGCCGCCGTGTTCGACATCCTGCGTCGGGCGCACGACGCCGGTCAGAAGCCGGGCAGTCGCGCCGTCCTGTACGCGGCGGCACCGGGCCTGACCGCCACCGCCCTGGACGGGGAGTGGCTGTAGTGCGAGCCCGCGCCACCCGTCCCGCCGAACGGGCCCTCCGCGTCACCGGTCACGCCGGCCGGTGCCGCTGAGGGCACCGGCCGTCCCATCGGTGGCGCCGGGTGACGGGTACGCCGCCCGTCCCTCGCCGCGCTCCCCTACGCGGGCCGTGCCACGCCTCGCAGCCGCGTCACCTCGCGACTTCCGCCCAGACCACCTTGCCCGTGTCCGTCCACCGCACCCCCCACCGGGTGGTGAGCCTGTACACGATGTGCAGGCCACGACCCCCGTCGTCGAGGAGGCCGCCCCGCCTCAGACGCGGCCTGCCGTTGCCGGTGTCGCCCACCTCGCACAGCAGGCCGTGGCCTGCCCTGATCAGCCGTACCGTGATGGGGCCGGTGGCGAACCGCACCGCGTTCGCGACCAGCTCGCTGACCAGTTGCAGCACGGTGTCCCGGGTGTCGTCCCTGGTGTGCCATTGCCGCAGTAGCGCGGAGACGTGCACGCGGGCACGGGCGGGGGCGTCGTCGCGGGCGGGCAGCCGCCAGGTCGCGGTGTCCCCCTTGCGGTAGCCGATCATCCGCGCGAGCAGCAGGGTCACGTCGTCGCGCTGGCGCCGGGGGGCCAGCGAGGAGGTGACATGCCGTGCGGCCTGCTGCAGGGCGTCCCAGGGGTGCACCCTGGACACGGCGTCCGCCAGCCTGCCGATGCCCTCGTCGATCGACACGGTCGGGTCCTCCACCAGGCCGTCGGTGTAGAGGGCGAGCAGGGAACCCGGGGGTGCGCCGAACGTGTGCACGTCGAACGGCTCCCGCAGCGCGAACTCGGCGCCCAGACCGGGGTGAGGGCGGACCGCGAGCGGGCCCGCGTGCCCGTCCGGGGAGACCAGGACCGGAGGGAGGTGGCCTGCGCTGGACAGCGCCACGTGGTGGCTGACCGGGTCGTAGAGGGCGATGCAGCAGGTCGACCCGAGGGCGCTGTAGCCGGCCGTCAGCCCGGACTCCGCGTCGTCCAGCAGCGTCACGGTCTCGTCCAGGTGCTCCAGTACCTCGTCGGGCGCCAGCCCCGCGGACAGCAGCGCGCGGGCTTCCATACTCAGCTGGCCCATGGTCGCTGCGGCTCCGAGGCCGTGCCCGACGACGTCACCGACCACCAGCGCGGTACGGCCGTCCGCCAGTGGAAAGCTGTTCACCCAGTCGCCGCCGACGCCCGCACTGTCGGGGTTGGCGGGCTGGTAGACACTGGCGATCTCGATGGTGTCGCCGCCGGTCCGGGGCAGCAGCCGGCGCTGCAACGCCAGCACCTGCGTGTGCTCGCGCTGGTGCTGACGGGCCAGGTCGACGTGATGGGCCGTCCTGGCAACCAGTTCCTGCAGGTCGAACAGCTCGCTGTCGCGGAAGGGGCGGTCCGCCCGGCGCCAGACCTCCGCCACGCCCAGCACGACGGGTGGCGGGCCGTCCAGGACCAGCGGTATGCACGCCACACCTGCCGACCGGTCGCCGGGCATCAGGGCCCGCCTCACTCGCGGGTTGTCCAGGACCCGCTCGACCGCCTCCCGGTCGGGTATGACGATGACCTGCGGGGCGTCGTCCCGCAGGACCGCCTGCGCCAGCAGGCGACTGGCGTCACTGGGAAGATCGTCGCCCGGAGTCACATAGCCTTCGGGCCACGCACGGTCGGGAACCAGGGCCGCCCGCCGTAGCCGGATGCGACGCTGCGTCTGCCCGGTGGTGACTCCCTCGCCCGTCCACACGGAGAAGTCGAGGTCGACGGCGGCCACGTCTCCCCAGGCCAGCAGGGACTCCGCCAGCGACTGCGCTGTCTCGCCGATGTCCAGTGAGGTGCCGATCGCGGTCTCGGCGGCGTACAGGTGCAGCCTCCTGGCCATGGCGATCAGGGAGACGGTCAGACCCTCCTGAGGCACTGCGGCGGGCAGGATGCTCATCGAGACCACCATCTGCGACCCGTCGCCGCGCCGCAGGCGCTGGATCCGGGCGACGTGCGCCTCACCGGTCTCCAGGACCTGCCGCAATCGCCGTATGACCGTCGGTACGTCGCCCGGGGGCAGGAGATCGACGAAAGGACTCCCTGGCACGACGTTCAGACCCGCGAATACGGGGGCGTCCAGATTACAGCGGGTGATCCTCAGATCGCTGTCCAGGTTGACCGCGCCGAGAATCTGGTCCTGCCGCTCGACTGCCGCGTCTTCGGAGACACGATGACGGCCGGGGTCGCCCTGCGCGTCGGCGGAACCGGCGGCCGCTGCCGCTCCGCCGCGCGGGATGTAGCGCCCCAAAGCCTTGCTGACCAGGTCGAACGCCGAAGAGGACGAGGGGGAGGGTGTGGAGTCCATGCGGCTCTCTCAGCAATCCCCGGCGCGGCGCCGGGGCCGTAATCGGACCCGTGCGTCAGGGCCCCGAGATCCCTGATCGCACACCTCATTGAATAACATCGGGGGTTGCTTCGCCCACACCGGCGAATCGCGCGGTGAACGCGGACAGCGCCGACGCCCGAGTCGGCTCCCCGCCCCCGGCCGGGCTCGGGAACATGACGCTCGTCGGCTGATCCGGCAGGGTCAAAGGGACATTCGGTGCGGCCGGAATGAGACGCTTCCGCACAATGCGTCAACCGAGGAAGCTCAGCCGCACCTCACGGTTGGCATTGTCCCTGTTCGTGTCCACCAGGCACACCGACTGCCACGTCCCCAGTTCCAGTCGGCCGCCGATGACCGGCAGGGTCGCGTGGGGCGGGACCAGGGCCGGGAGGACGTGGTCGCGGCCGTGCCCGGGGCTGCCGTGGCGGTGCTGCCAGCGGTCGTCGGCGGGCAGAAGGGTGTGCAGGGCGGCCAGGAGGTCGTCGTCGCTGCCGGCGCCGGTCTCGATGATCGCCACGCCGGCTGTGGCGTGCGGCACGAAGACGTTGAGGAGGCCGTCCCGGCCCGCCGACACGTCATGAAGGAAGGTCTCGCATTCCCGGGTGAGGTCGAAGACCGTCTCCGAGGATCCGGTGGCGATACGCAGGACGTGGGTGCTGAAGACATCGGACATACCTCCATCCTGACCCACCGGCCCAAGCCCACACTCAGCCTTCTCCTCATGGAGCACGCGTCCCCCGCCGCCTTCGCCGCGCCCGCCCCTGTTGCTCGCCCTGCGGCAACTCCTCAGCAGCACCGACACGTTGCCCACCGGCGTCCTCGCGTCCCCCGCAGGATCGCTCAGGTAGCGGGCGACCTCGTCACCGACGGATCCCTGCCCCTGTTCCCGCCCTTCGCCCTGCTGCTCGCCGCCTGCGGCGTGAGCTCCGCGGCCGGGACCTCGGGCCCCGGGCGCCGTTCCTCGCGGGGGAAGGGCGCTCTACCCGGAGGGAAGATCCTCGCCCGGCACGGGGTTGGTGGAAGCGTGAACGACACACGCGAGGTCGAGGTGGTCGTCATAGGCGCCGGGCAGGCCGGCCTGTCCAGCGCCTATCACCTGCGACGCACGGGGTTCGAGCCGGAGCGCGACTTCGTGGTGCTCGACCACTCCCCCTCCCCGGGTGGCGCCTGGCAGTTCCGCTGGCCCTCACTGACCTACGGCAAAGTGCACGGGATGCACGCCCTGCCGGGCATGGAGCTCGCGGACGCGGATCCGGCACGGCCGTCGTCGGAGGTCATCGGCGCGTACTTCGACGCCTACGAGCGCACCTTCGACCTGCGCGTAAGGCGGCCGGTACGGGTACGAGCGGTGCGGGAGGGCGCAGAGCGGCGGCTGCTCGTCGAGACGTCGGCCGGGACCTGGTCGACGCGGGCGCTGATCAACGCCACGGGCACCTGGGAGCGGCCCTTCTGGCCACGCTATCCCGGCCAGGAGGCCTTCCTGGGGCGGCAGCTGCACACGGCCCGGTACGCCGGGCCCGAGGAGTTCGCCGGTCAGCGGGTGGTCGTCGTCGGTGGTGGCGCGTCCGGTACCCAGCATCTGATGGAGATCGCCCCCTACGCCGCCGCGACCACATGGGTGACCCGGCATCCGCCTGTGTTCCGCGAGGGTCCGTTCACGGAGGAGGTGGGACGGGCCGCCGTGGCACTCGTGGAGGAGCGGGTGCGGCAGGGGCTTCCGCCGAGGAGCGTGGTGTCCGTGACCGGGCTGCCGCTCAATGAGGCGGTCCGGCAGGCGATCGCCGATGGTGTGCTGGACCGGCAGCCGATGTTCGACCGGATCGTGCCGGACGGCGTCGAGTGGGACGAGGGGCGCCATGTGGAGGCCGACGTCATCCTGTGGGCGACCGGGTTCCGGGCCGCGATCGACCACCTCGCGCCGCTGCGGCTGCGCGAGCCGGGCGGCGGCATCCGCGTGGAGGGCACACGGGTGGTCTCCGACCCGCGGATCCACCTGGTCGGCTACGGCCCGTCGGCGAGTACGATCGGCGCCAACCGGGCGGGCCGCGCGGCCGTGCGGGACATCAGGCGCCTGCTGGCGGGGGAACCGGTCGCCGCGGCCTGAGGCACACGTCGCCGGCCCCTCAGGCCGTGGTCTCCAGTTGCGCGTCCCGCCGGACCAGGGCCGCATACCGCCCGTCCAACTCCAGCAGCTCTTCGTGCGTGCCCCGTTCGACCGCGTGTCCGGAGTCGAGGACGACGATCTGGTCGGCGCTGCGGATGGTGGACAGCCGGTGCGCGATGGTGAGCGTCGTGCGATTGGCCGACAGTGCGTCGATGGCCTCCTGCACCGCGTGCTCGGTCCGCGTGTCGAGCGCGCTGGTCGCCTCGTCGAGGATGAGAACCGGCGGGTCGCGCAGGATGGTGCGGGCGATGGCGAGCCGCTGTTTCTCACCGCCCGAGAAGCGGTGGCCGCGCTCGCCGACGACCGTGTCGTACCCGTCGGGCAGGGATGTGATGTGGTCGTGGATCTGGGCCGCCCCGGCCGCCGCGTACAAGTCCTCGTCGGTGGCGTCCGGCTTGGCGAAGCGCAGGTTGTCGGCGACTGAGGCGTGGAAGAGGTAGGTCTCCTGGGAGACCACGCCGACCGCGCGGGCGAGCGTGTCGAAGTCCAGGTCGCGCACGTCGACACCGTCGAGCGTGACCCGCCCTTCCGTCACGTCGTAGAGCCGGGGCACCAGATAGCCGAGCGTGGATTTCCCGGAGCCGGTGGGGCCCACCACGGCGAGGCTGCCGCCCGCCGGAACGGCGATGTCGATGTCCTTCAGGACCGGACCGCTCTTGTCGTCGTAGTGGAATTCGACGCTCTCGAAACGGATCTCGCCCTTGACCTGGTCGAGGTGGACCGGCTCGTCCGGCTCGGTGATGTCGATGGGCAGGTCGAGGTACTCGAAGATGCGCTGGAAGAGTGCCAGGGAGGTCTGGATCTGGACACCGGTGGACAGCAGGCTGACCGTCGGCCGGAACAGGCCCTGTTGGAGCGAGACGAACGCGACAAGGGTGCCTATCGAGATGGAGGCGCCGCCGAGTTGGAGCGCCAGCCCCGCGGTCCAGTAGATGACGGCGGGCATCGCGGCCATGACGATGGTGATGACGGCCATGCGCCAGCGCCCCGCCATGTTCGACTTCACCTCGAGGTCCACCAGGCTCTCCGACTCGCGCTCGAAGGACCGGGTGAGCGAGTCGGCGCGGCCCATCGTGCGGCCGAGCAGGATGCCGCTGACGGAGAGCGACTCGGTGACCGTCGCGGCCATCGCGGCCATCTGCTTCTGCCGCTGGGTGGCTATTTTCTTGCGTTCGTTGCCGACGCGTCGGCTGATCCACACGAACAGCGGCAGCAGGAGCAGCGAGACGACGGTGAGACGCCAGTCGAGGGCGACCATGGCGACGATGGTGGCGACCACGCTGGTGAGGTTGGACACCAGGGAGGTAGCGGTGGAGGTGACCGTCGCCTGCATGCCGCCGATGTCGTTGGCGATGCGGGACTGCACCTCGCCCGTGCGGGTGCGGGTGAAGAAGGCCAGCGACATGCGCTGCAGCCGGCCGTAGACCGCGGTGCGCAGATCGTGCATGACACGCTGGCCGACGGTGGTGGAGATCAGGGTCTGCAGCACGCCGAAGACGCTGGTGACGACGGCGCTGAGGAGCATGCCGAGGGCGAGCAGGGTCAGCAGGCCGGTACGACCCTGCGGGATCGCCACGTCCAGGGTCTCCTTCAGCAGGAAGGGCGTGGCGACGGAGACCAGCGACGAGGCGCCGACCAGCAGGCCGACGATCGCGAGCCGGCCGGTGTACGGCTTGAAGAGCTTCAGGATGCGGCGGACCTGCCGTGGCTGCTCGGGTGAGCCGCCCGGCGAAGGTGTCCAGGTGGGTTGGTCGGGGTGCATGGGCTCCTACGGAGATGAGGCGATGGAACGCGTCGGAACGAGCATCGGGATCCTAGCTCATTGTTACCTATACTCACAATGTACAAGGTCCTGATATTGTTCCCCGCATGACGACCCCCGATCCGGACAGCCTGCTCGCCGAGCAGCTGCTGCGGCTCACCCGCCGGGTCCACCGCATCCAGAAGCGCCATCTGGAACGGTGCGACCTGGGCATCACCCCGGCACAGTCCCGGCTGCTGCGCACCCTCGCCCACTTCGGTTCGCCGCCGCGCATGGCCGATATCGCCGAGCGCCTGGAGGTGGTGCCACGGGCGGTGACGACACTGGTCGACGGTCTGGAGGCGAGCGGCAAGGTGCGCCGGGTGCCGGATCCGACCAACCGGAGGGTGATCCGGATAGAGGTGACGGACGAGGGGCGCAAGGCGTTGCGCGCGTTGCGCGGCGCGCGGCGGTCCGCGGCCGAGGAGATCCTCGCCCCCTTGACGGACGAGCAGCGTGAGGTCCTCGGTGATCTGCTCACCACGCTGATCGACGGCGGGGACGTCGTCCCGGCAGCAGAGCGGCATCTCGCGGCCGACCGGGAGGGCCGGTGCTGACATCGTGCGACTGAACCACGGGTGAGGGGGCGGCCCCCGCTCCCTGACAGCCGCGTCCCTCGTCTCAGTCCTCGCCTGCCGGCACCCTGACCGCGTCGGCGTCGAGGTCGACCTGCGGAGCGACGTCGGCTTCCCGCTCCTCGGCATCCGCTGGGAGCGGGATCTCACCGTCCAGCACCTTCTTCGCCCGCTCGGCTTCCCATGCGCCCTCCCAGCGGGACGCCGCGACAACGGCGACGCGGTTGCCCGGCAGACTGGTGACGACGCGTATCGGGTGCATGACGCGGTCCAGGCCCAGCAGCGGGGCGACCGCTCCGGCGGGGACCGCTACCAGGGAGGCGGCGGCCGCGGACAGCGCGAGGAAGGCCGAACCGGGCACGCCCGCCGTTCCCTTGCCGGTGGGCACGAGCACCACCGTGATCTGCCGGCTCGGGCCGAGGTGCACGCCCACCGCCTGGGACCAGATCAGGGCCTTGAGCCCGGTCGTCCACCCGAACGCCTTCGGACCACCGGCCTTGACGATCCCGACGACGACCACTCAGAACGCGAGCGGTGAGATGACGGCCTTGATGCCGACGTCGCATCAGGCACGCCCCGTCCACGAACCGACTCGTCGTCGACCGGAACTCCGCCGACCGACCACGCCGCCTCACTCGGCGTCAGGCAAGTCCTCCGGTTGCTCCCAGGCGTGCAGATGCGCCCTGTCGCCCATCACCACCACGGGCTCCTGGTCCGGATCGAGGGCGCGCAACAGACGCCTCATACCGGATTCGGGCAGAGTGACACAGGCCAACGTGCCGTCTCCGTGATCCACGTGCAGCCAGATACCGCCGCCCTTCTCCTCACCCTCGGGGCGGGTCGGGTCGTGGGGCGGAGTCCCCCTGAGCCGGTTGTAGTCGACGGCGATGACGTAGTCGAAGGCGTTCCGGTGCGACGCGCCCCACTCCTGCGGTACCTCATAGGGCTGTCCCTGGCTGTACGGGAGTCTCGTGCCCGGATCTTCGAGAAGACCTCCGGCGTCGCTGAGCGTGAACACGCCGACCGGAGTGCGCAGATCGCCCAGGTGGTGGTCCGTCGTCCAGCCCGCCTTCCCGTTGTGCCCGCGCCAACGCCCGGACTCCTTCCAGGACGGGCCCTGTTTCTGGTAGAGCGCGATCGTGGAGTCCGGAGAGTCCTCATCGTCGCCGTAGACCACTACGACTTGGTGCGATCCGTCAGGGATCCGCCGGAGCAACCCGTCGCCGACACCCGGAATGCGGCTCGGCCCGGGCTCGGGGGCAGGCGTCCTCCCGGCCCCGTTCCCCGGAGCGCCGCGGAAGGTCCGGCCGACGCCTGCCGGATCGGGGCCTTTCGCCCGGTGGCTTTCGTCGGCCGAACCCCCGCACGCCGACAGGGACATCAGCAGCACGCCGCCGGCCACCGCCATGAGCCACTTGTCGACGGCGACACCGCACACACCACCTCTTCGCATATGTCGTATCGTCACATTACTTTTATGGACTTTCCGTCCAGATATGGTCCATTCGGCCCCGTGCCACGACTGGGCCGGTTCTCGCCGCAGGGGCCAAAAAACCGTTTGCCTTCGAGTGCGTTGCGACGCGAGGCTGTCACGGCTTGTCACGGGCAGATCCGGATCCGCAGACGCTGCCCCGCCTGCCTCACTACTCGTTTCCGCTGACCCGAGCACTGGGACGTCATGCAGATTCACGACCTTCCGTACCCCGACCCGGGTGTGCCGGACGCACGCTCAGGTCCCCGATTCCTCTGGTGGCTCGGCCGGAACCAACTGGGCGGGCAACTGAAATCCCTGGCGTGGGGACTGCTGCACTTCCTGGCCGTCTGCGGGCTGCCGTTCTGCGTCGGTCTCGCCGTCCAGGCCGTCATCGACCGGTCGGGCACACGACTCGCACTGACGGGAGGACTGCTCCTGCTGTGCGGGGCCGGCATCGCACTCGGCGACACCATGCTGCACCGCACCGCGGTCACCAACTGGATCACCGCTGCCGCGCGGGTCCAGCAGCTCCTGGCGCGCAGGACGGCCCTGCTCGGCTCCGCCCTCACCCGTCGGGTGGCGGCCGGTGAGGTCGTGGCGGTCTCCACCGGTGACGTCGAGAAGATCGGCTGGTTCGTGGAGGCCGTCTCCCGGTTCAGCGCGGCCGCGCTCACCGTCGTCGCGGTCTGCGTCGCGCTCGTCGTGTACCAGCCCGCGCTCGGCGTCATCGTGGCGGTGGGCGTGCCGGCGCTGGCGCTCACCGTGCTGCCACTGCTGCCTCAGGCGACCAGGCGCGCCGACGCCCAGCGCGAGAAGGCGGGCCGCGCCACCGAGCTGGCTTCCGACACCGTCGCGGGCCTGAGGGTGCTGCGTGGCATCGGCGGCGAGGAGCTGTTCCTGGAACGCTACCGCCGGGCCTCCCAGGAGGTCCGCGCCGCGGCGGTGCGCAGCGCCCGCATGTGGTCGCTGATCGCGGCGATCCAGGTGCTGATGCCGGGGCTGCTGATGATCGCGCTGGTCTGGCGCGGCGTCCGGCTGGCCCATGACGGGCGCATCGCGGTCGGTGAGCTGGTGACGGTGTACAGCGCCGTCATGCTGCTCACCTATCCGCTGCAGCACTTTCAGGAGATCGCCATGGCGTACTCCTTCTCCCGGCCGTCCGCCCGCCGCGCGGCCCGGGTGCTGTCCCTGGAACGCGCCACGGACGCCGCGGGCTCCCGTGAGGCGAGCCTGCCGGCCGGGGACCTGTACGACCCGCGGACGGGCCTGCTCGCGCCCGCGGGACGGCTCACCGCCGTGGTCTGCGGCGACCCGGACGCGGCGGGCGCGCTGGCCGAACGGCTGGGCGGACACCCCGTCGAGGAGGGCACCTCGGTACTGCTGGGCGGGGTCCCGCTGGACGAGCTGCCGCTCGAGACGGCCCGCGCCGCCGTCCTCGTCCAGGACAAGGATCCGGTGTTGTTGTCCGGCTCGCTGCGTGACCTGCTCGACGTCCCCGCCTCCGGTGAGGTGGGCGCCGAGGAGGCGCTCGCCGCCGCGCAGTGCGGTGATGTGCTGGACGCCCTCCTGGAGGGCACCCCGGGCACCGACGACCCCATGGACGCGCGGATCACCGAGCGCGGCCGCTCGCTGTCCGGCGGCCAGCGCCAGCGGCTCGCGCTGGCCCGGTCGCTCGTCACGGACCCTGAGGTGCTGGTCCTGGACGAACCGACGTCCGCCGTCGACTCGCACACCGAGGCCCGGATCGCCGACGGGATCCGCCGGCTGCGGGCAGGCCGCACGACTGTCGTGTTCACCTCTTCTCCCCTGCTCCTGGACCGGGCGGAGCGAGTGGTGCTGATGCACGAGGGAGAGGTCGTGGCGGTCGGCCCGCACCGCGATCTGGCGCACACCGAACCCCGGTACCGCTCGGTCGTCAGCCGCGAGACCGACGACGAGGCCGCCGCGCGCGGTGACGTCCTGGCCGGACTGCACGAGCTGCAGGACCTGGAACAGATCGAGGAGACCGCATGATCGGCGTGGCACCACCGGCGTACGACCCGGCGGCCCCGACGACGGCGACCACGCTGCCCGTCGGCGCCCCCGCGACCGTACGCGCCTACGTGGCCGAACTGTTCCGCCGGCAACGCCGCCCGTTCCTGCTGCTCATCGCCGTGAACACAGTCGCCGTGGTCGCCTCGATGACCGGCCCCTACCTGCTGGGCGGGCTCGTGGAACGCGTCTCGGACGGCACCCGGGACCTCCGTCTGGGACGCACCGTCGCACTGTTCGTCCTCGCGCTCGTCGTACAGGCCGTTTTCGTACGCCTGGTGCGGTTGCACGGCGCCGTGCTCGGCGAGCGCATGCTGGCCGACCTGCGCGAGGACTTCCTCGTACGGTCGGTGGGGCTGCCGCCGGGCGTCCTGGAGCGGGCCGGGACCGGCGATCTGCTGTCCCGGATCACCACCGACATCGACCGGCTCGCCAACGCGATGCGCGAGGCCGTGCCGCAGCTGGCCATCGGCGTGGTGTGGGCCGTGCTGCTGCTCGGCGGCCTCACCGTCACGGCCCCGCCGCTGGCACCGGCCGTGCTCGTCGCGGTACCGCTGCTGGTGGTCGGCTGCCGCTGGTACTTCAAGCGTGCTCCGAGGGCCTACCGCTCCGAGGCCGCCGGGTACGCCGCCGTGGCCGCGGTCCTCGCCGAGACCGTGGATGCCGGTCGCACCGTCGAGGCCCACCGCCTCGGCGACCGGCGCATCGAGCTGTCGGACCGGCGTGTCAAGGAGTGGACCGCCTGGGAGCGCTACACCCTGTGGCTGCGGTCGGTCCTCTTCCCAATCATCAACATCACGCATGTCACCGTCCTGTCCTCGGTCCTGTTGATCGGCGGCGTGTTCGTCCTGCGGGGCTGGATCGGCATCGGGCAGCTGACGACCGGCGCGCTCATCGCTCAGATGCTCGTCGACCCGGTCGGGCTGATCCTGCGCTGGTACGACGAGCTGCAGGTGGCCCAGGTGTCGCTGGCCCGGCTCGTCGGAGTCCGCGAGATCGAGCCGGACGCGGGCGACGCCTCACTGACGCCCGACGGCCGTGACGTGGCCGCCGAGGAGGTGCGTTTCGGCTACCGCGCGGGCGTCGACGTGCTGCACAAGGTCTCCCTGGAGGTTGCGCCGGGCACCCGACTCGCCCTGGTCGGGCCGTCCGGCGCCGGCAAGTCGACGCTGGGCCGGCTGCTCGCCGGGGTGTACGCGCCCCGGGACGGGCGGATCACCCTCGGGGGTGCGGAACTGTCACGGATGTCCGCCGAGCGGGTGCGCTCGCACGTGGCCCTGGTCAACCAGGAACACCATGTGTTCGTCGGCTCCCTGCGCGACAATCTGCTGCTGGCCCGGACGGACGCCGTAGACGCCGAGCTGTGGGCCGCGCTCGGTGCCGTGGACGCGGACAGCTGGGCGCGTGCCCTCGACGACGGCCTGGACACCGAGGTCGGCTCCGGTGGTCTGGCGCTCACTCCGGCGCAGGCGCAGCAGATCGCGCTGGCCCGGCTGGTGCTCGCCGACCCGCACACCCTGGTCCTGGACGAGGCGACCTCCCTGCTCGACCCCCGCGCGGCCCGCCATCTGGAGCGCTCCCTGGCCCGAGTGCTGGACGGCCGCACGGTCGTCGCCATCGCTCACCGGCTGCACACCGCCCACGACGCCGACGTCATCGCCGTCGTCGAGAACGGGCGGATCAGCGAGCTCGGCAGCCATGAGGAGCTGGTCGGCGCCGACGGGGCATACGCGGCACTGTGGCGCTCCTGGCACGGGTGAGCATGGACAGCCGCCGGGGCGGTCCGGTCGGCGGCGGACCGGATCGGCGGTCCGGGCGGGCAGTCGGCCGCCGGGACGCCACCGTCGCAGGCGCCGCCGATCCGCCGGCTCACAGACGCCTGCGCCGGGTCCGGCCCTGCCCGGCTGCCGTTGCGCGGTGCGGACGGGGGATGGAAGGCTGGAGGTGGCACCGGCCCGGGGGACGTGCCGGAGCCGTCCGGCCCGGGAGGGCGGCCCGCTCCGAGTGGTCCCCCGCCGCCGTCATGCGTGCATGGCGGCAATCGGTTCCGTCCCACCACTTGGAGGTATCTGTGGACAGCACCGAGGGATGGGGCGACGACGTCTACCAGCCCGATGGATCCGAGGTGCAGGACGACGCGGGGCTGCTCGACGCCGAGGACACCCTGGAAAGCGACGGCGTCACCAACCCGCTCGACCGGGGCTGGTCGCCGCCCGACCGGCCGTGGGCGGTGGAGCACGTGGGCGTGACCGCGGCCGAGGGGCATGACGGCGAAACCCTGGACCAGCGGCTGGCCGAGGAGATCCCGGACATCGCGGTCCCGGACGACGACGGCATCGGGGACTGGCCCGACGGTGAAGGGGAACCCCTGGACAACGAGGTCGGCGACGCCCGCTCCGGCCGTCTCGTCGCCCCCGACGAAGGGGTGCACGAGGACGAGGAGAACGGACTGATCGCCACCGACGTCGGCATTGACGGCGCGGCCTCCTCGGCCGAGGAGGCGGCCGTGCACATCGTCGACGAGGACACCCTCCCCGGCTGAGCCCCCGTCGCACGCATCGCCCGCTTCGGGGGGCGCTGTGTCGCAGGACAGGGAGCCGACGGCGACTCCGCCCAGGAGGCTGCCGCACCCGTCGGGGATCCGTCGTCGCCCGTCCGCCTTCAGATGACGTTGAGTGCCGCCGCGCAGCCCACGCCGCCCAGCAGCATGAACGCCGGCATCAGCACCTTCAGCTCGACCCAGCTGCCCGCCCGGAACCGCAGCGGCTTCGGTGTGCCCAGCGGGTACCAGCGCTTGCGGCCCACGGGTATCGGCCACAGGATCGGGCAGCCGGAGACCGTCAGCGCGTCCCCGATGTCGTGCACCAGCGCCCCGAGGACGATCGGCAGACCGAGCCACAGGTAGTGCTGGCCCGGCGCCGTGAACAGCCAGTCGGCACCGTTGCCCGGCTTGTCGAGTATGCCGGCCAGAATCCACGCGCTCGTCGCGGCCAGTAGCCACACCAGCACATCGCTGCTCGAACCGCGCGCCGCTCGCCACAGCAGTCCCTCGATGGCGAGCACCATGTGCGCGAAGAGGATGGCCAGCACCGCCCAGCGGCCGCCCGTGACGGCCGCCACGGAAGCGCCCGCGCCGATCAGCACCGCCCACAGCCAGGTGTGCGTGAGCGTGCGATGCCCACCCGACCGGCGAGGGTCGCCGGCCTTCCTGGTCGCCTTGTAGACGGCGTACGACAGCTTGTCGACAATCTCGCACAGCCAGCGGGAGAGGGGTCCAAAGGCCCGCGAGATGGTGGCCGCCTTGTGATCCAGATCCGGGGCCAGCGCGGCACCCGCGCAGATCAGCGCACCGACGAGAAGGACCGGCCAGGGCATCGGATGACCCGACGCTGCGGCGGCCGCCCCGACCCCGAGCCAGGCCGCGGCCCCCGACAGTGAGTGTGCTGGTCCCATCATGGCCGCATCCCGCCCCATTCCTCGTGTCGCGCTGTCCAGTTGTCCGTGTGCGCTGACGTACTGTCGGCGCCACAGCGTAGCGTTCAAGATCTTCGGGTCGGCAGCCGATTCCCCCATCGGGTGCGAGGGCAGGCAAGATGGGTGCGTGACCCTCATCGATCAGCTCCCGCAGACCGCAGACCCCGACGCCCTCTACGAAGCCTTCGAGTCGTGGGCCGGGGAGCGCGGGCTCACCCTCTATCCGCATCAGGAAGAGGCGCTGATCGAGGTGGTCTCGGGAGCGAACGTGATCGTGTCGACTCCCACCGGCTCCGGCAAGAGCATGATCGCCGCGGGTGCGCACTTCGCGGCGCTCGCCCGGGACGAGGTCACCTTCTACACCGCGCCGATCAAGGCTCTCGTCTCGGAGAAGTTCTTCGAGCTGTGCAAGCTCTTCGGCACCGAGAACGTCGGCATGCTCACGGGTGACGCCTCGGTCAACGCCGACGCACCTGTGATCTGCTGCACTGCCGAGGTCCTGGCTTCGATCGCACTGCGCGACGGCAGGCAGGCCGATGTCGGCCAGGTCGTGATGGACGAGTTCCACTTCTACGCCGAGGGCGACCGCGGCTGGGCGTGGCAGATCCCGATCCTGGAGTTGCCGCAGGCACAGTTCATCCTGATGTCGGCGACGCTCGGCGACGTCTCGATGTTCGAGAAGGACCTGACCCGGCGCACCGGTCGCCCCACGGCGGTGGTGCGCTCGGCGACCCGTCCGGTGCCGCTCTCCTACGAGTACCGGCGCACCCCGCTCACCGAGACGCTCACCGAGCTGCTGGAGACCCGGCAGGCCCCTGTCTACATCGTCCACTTCACCCAGGCGCAGGCCGTGGAACGGGCGCAGGCGCTGATGAGCATCAACATGTGCTCGCGGGAGGAGAAGGACCAGATCGCCGAACTGATCGGTAACTTCCGCTTCACCACCAGGTTCGGCCGCAACCTCTCCCGTTACGTGCGGCACGGCATCGGCGTCCACCACGCCGGCATGCTGCCCAAGTACCGCCGCCTGGTGGAGAAGCTGGCTCAGGCCGGTCTGCTGAAGGTGATCTGCGGCACGGACACTCTGGGCGTCGGCGTCAACGTCCCCATCCGTACCGTGCTCTTCACGGCCCTGACCAAGTACGACGGCAACCGGGTGCGCACCCTGCGCGCCCGCGAGTTCCACCAGATCGCGGGCCGGGCAGGACGGGCCGGTTTCGACACGGCGGGCCTCGTCGTGGCCCAGGCGCCGGAGCACGTCATCGAGAACGAGAAGGCGCTGGCCAAGGCCGGCGACGATCCGAAGAAGCGGCGCAAGGTGGTGCGCAAGAAGGCGCCCGAGGGCTTCGTCGGTTGGACGGAGAACACCTTCGAGAAACTGATCGCCTCCGAGCCGGAGCCGCTCACCTCCCGCTTCCGGGTCACCCACACGATGCTGCTGTCGGTGATCGCCCGCCCGGGCAACGCCTTCAAGGCGATGCGGCATCTGCTGGAGGACAACCACGAGCCGCGCAAGCAGCAGCTGCGCCACATCCGGCGCGCGATCGCGATCTACCGCTCGCTGCTGGACGGCGGCATCGTCGAGAAGCTCGACGAGCCGGACGCCACCGGCCGCATCGTGCGCCTCACGGTCGATCTCCAGCAGGACTTCGCGCTCAACCAGCCGCTGTCCACGTTCGCGCTGGCCGCCTTCGAACTCCTGGATCCCGAGTCCCCGTCCTACGCCCTGGACATGGTCTCCGTGATCGAGTCCACGCTGGACGACCCGCGTCAGATCCTCGTCGCGCAGCAGAACAAGGCGCGCGGCGAGGCCGTGGCCGCGATGAAGGCGGACGGTGTCGACTACGAGGAGCGCATGGAGCGGCTCCAGGACGTCACCTACCCCAAGCCGCTGGAGGAACTGCTCTTCCAGGCGTACAACACCTACCGCAAGAGCCACCCATGGGTCGGCGACCATCCGCTCTCGCCGAAGTCGGTCATCCGCGACATGTACGAACGCGCCTTGACGTTCACGGAGTTCGTCTCGTTCTACGAGCTGGCCCGCACCGAAGGCATCGTGCTGCGCTACCTGGCCAGCGCCTACAAGGCGCTGGAGCACACCGTCCCGGACGACCTGAAGTCGGACGACCTGGAGGACCTCATCGCCTGGCTCGGCGAGATGGTGCGCCAGGTCGACTCCAGCCTGCTGGACGAGTGGGAGCAACTGGCCAACCCCGAGGAGATGACGGCCGAGGAGGCCCAGGAGAAGGCCGACCAGGTGAAACCGGTCACCGCCAACGCGCGCGCCTTCCGGGTGCTGGTCCGCAACGCCATGTTCCGCCGGGTGGAGCTCGCCGCCCTCGATCAGATCGATGAACTCGGCGAAATGGACGCCGAGTCCGGCTGGGACGCCGAGGCGTGGGGCGCGGCCATGGACAAGTACTGGGACGAGTACGACGAACTCGGTACCGGCCCCGACGCGCGCGGCCCGAAGCTGCTGATCATCGGTGAGGAGCCGGAGAACGGGCTGTGGCGGGTCCGTCAGATCTTCGCCGACCCGAACGGCGACCACGACTGGGGCATCAGCGCCGAGATCGAGCTCGCGGCCTCCGACGCGGAGGGCCGCGCCGTCGTCCGGGTCACCGACGTCGGCCAGCTGTGAGCACGGGAGCACACCACCCATGACGAACCCAGCCGAGAGGCTTGTCGACCTGCTCGACCTGGAGCAGATCGAGGTCAACATCTTCCGTGGCCGCAGCCCGCAGGAGTCCTTGCAGCGGGTCTTCGGCGGCCAGGTGGCCGGCCAGGCCCTGGTCGCCGCCGGCCGCACCACGGACGGTGAACGGCCGGTGCACTCGCTGCACGCGTACTTCCTGCGCCCTGGCATACCGGGCGTACCCATCGTGTACCAGGTCGAACGGGTCCGTGACGGAAGGTCCTTCACGACCCGGCGGGTCACGGCCGTACAGCAGGGCCGCACGATCTTCAATCTGACCGCCTCCTTTCACAAGCCTGAAGAGGGGAGCTTCGAGCACCAGTTGCCGCCGGCCCGCGAGGTGCCGGACCCGGAGTCGCTGCCGACGGTGGCGCAGGAGGTCAAGGAGCATCTGGGCGCGCTGCCCGAGACACTGGAACGGATGGCCCGGCGGCAGCCGTTCGACATCCGCTATGTGGACCGGCTGCGCTGGAACACCGACGAGATCAAGGACGCCGACCCACGCAGCGCGGTGTGGATGCGTGCCGTGGGTCCGCTCGGGGACGACCCGCTCGTGCACACCTGTGCGCTGACGTACGCCAGCGACATGACGCTCCTGGACGCCGTCCGTATCCCCGTCGAACCGCTCTGGGGACCGCGGGGCTTCGACATGGCGTCGCTGGACCACGCGATGTGGTTCCACCGACCGTTCCGCGCGGACGAGTGGTTCCTGTACGACCAGGAGTCCCCGATCGCGGTGAGCGGCCGGGGTCTTGCCCGGGGCCGCATCTACGACGTCGAGGGACGCCTTCTCGTCTCCGTCGTCCAGGAGGGACTCTTCCGCAGGCTCGAGCGGTGACGGCACGTGTGTCTCACGCCCCTGTGGGCGGTTCGGCGTGCGGCGCCGGTCAGGGGTTTCTGCGGCGCAGCCATCCGAGCACGCCTCGCGGCGGCGTCGGTTCGTGGCACCCGGCCATCGCCGGTCGGCCGGGGGCGGTCCCGGCGGGGGACACAGGCTCTCCCGGGAAGGCCGTCGCGGTGACGCCCGCGGTCCGGGCCACGTCCGTGGCCCTGTGCGCGGTCGTGTTTCCGCAGACCGTCGCGGCCCCGGCCCTGCAGACCGGGGCAGTGCGGTGGACGGTCGCGGGTCGGTTCTCGTCGTCGGGGACTCCCGGTGACACCCGCGGCGCGGGCCTCTGTCGCCGCGCCTCCATCAGCGCCTGCCCCAGATCGGCTCGCAGCAGGCCGACCTCGTCGGAGTCGTCCGCGATCATGATCCGCGCGGTGATCCCGGCCGCGGGAGAGTCGGGTGGCCACTGCGCGGACGGGGCGGGCCGCAGGCGGTACAGCTCGGCACGCTCGTACGGATCGGGGACGACGTCCGCCACGTGAGCCGGGTCGAGCAGGGACGCCACCACTGCGGCCCTCGCCCACGGGTCCTCCGTCAGCCGCATCCGGAATCCGAAGTGGCGCCCACGCCAGTTGCGGGGTCGAAGGTCCAGTCCCGCGTCCAACTGGTCACGCAGCCCCTCGGGCGCCCTGCCGGTGAGCAACTGCGCGTTCGCCTCCCCGGACGCGAACTGCTTGACCTCGTCGGCCAGATACAGCCACACCACGGCACGGTAGCGGTTCAGGTACCAGCTCACCGGCACGATCAGGCCCAGACGGGCGAACCGCGTGAACCGGGCGGGCGTCACGCACAGCAACGCCGCACCGTCCCTGGTGCCCACCGTCGCGACACGTTCCCGGAGCGTCTCTGGGAATCCGTCCTCGCGTCGCACGCGGTCGACCTCGGCGCGCGTGACGCGGCGTCCCCCTCCCCTGTCGTCGGGTACCGTCCGCACGCGGCCGAGCTGGACGGCGAGGTCCAACTCATCGCGTCGGAGGTTCAGTTCGCGCGCAGCCCGGCTCAACGTCAGTGACAGAGGCCGCGACGTGACGTCCGCTACCCCGTTGACTTCCGTGATCGCCGGCGTGATCGTGTGTCCGGACATGGCAGTTCTCCCCCGTGGAGTCCGCTGCGGGCGCCGTGTGCGTCCGCCTTGGAAAAAACCGTAGCCTCATCGCCGGATCCCGGAACAAGCCTGTGGAAAAACTCGGATCACCCCACCGTCGACACAGGTCAGAGGTCCATTGGCGGCATGTTCTCGCGCTGCCGCTCGGCCACGGCGAGGTGCTCCCCGACCCGGTTCACCATCCGTGTCATCTCGTAGGCGATCTGGCCGATGTCGGCGTCGGCGGCGCTGAGCACGCACAGGCAGCTGCCGGGCCCGGCCGCCGTGACGAACAGGATCGCGTCCTCGAACTCGATCATGGTCTGCCGCACCTGACCCGCACCGAAGTGGCGGCCCGAGCCCTTGGCCAGACTGTGCAGTCCGGATGAGACGGCGGCGAGATGCTCGGCGTCCTCGCGCCTAAGCCCGGTGCTGGTGCCGGTCACCAGTCCGTCGTTGGACAGGACCAGCGCGTGTCGTATGGGTTCCACGCGCTCGGTCAGGTCGTCCAGGAGCCAGCCGAGCTCCGTGTTCTGCGCCATGGTCCGCTCTCCCCGTGTTGTCGCCCTCCCTGGCCGGAGGATCCGGTCAGCCAGCCTTCACCACACCCGCCGTCCCGGCAAGCAGGATGGAGGTATGGCACAGAAGATGACCGACGAGGAATGGCGGGCCTTTGTCTCGCACGGGACCCGCACCGGGAAGCTCTCCACGGTTCGCGCGGACGGCAGCCCGCACGTGGCGCCGGTCTGGTTCCTGCTGGACGGCGACGACGTGGTGTTCAACACGGGTAAGGAGACGGTGAAGGGGCGGAATCTGGCCAGGGACGGCCGAGTCGCCCTGTGCGTGGACGACGATCGTCCTCCGTACGACTTCGTCGTGCTGCACGGGCGGGCCGAACTGTCGGAGGACCTGGAGGAGGTGCGGCACTGGGCGACGCGGCTCGGCGCCCGGTACATGGGTGAGGACCGGGCCGAGGAGTTCGGTGCCCGCAACGGAGTCCCGGGAGAACTCCTCGTCCGGGTACGGGTCGAGAAGGTCCTCGCCCATTCGTCCGTCGCCGGATAGAACCGGCCGGTCCTGTCCCCTGACGTCAGCCCACCGAGTCGAGCAACCGGGCGGTGTGCATCCGCCCGGCGTACTCGACAAGGCGGATCAGCACTTCCTTCCCCGAGTCGCGGTCCCGTGCGTCGCACAGCACCACCGGTGTGCCCTGGTCGAGGTCGAGGGCCCGCGACACGTCGTGCGCCGCGTGGGGGCGGGCGCCGGCGAAGCAGTTGACGGCGACCACGAACGGGATGCGCCGGTGCTCGAAGTAGTCCACCGCCGGGAAGCAGTCCTCGAGCCGCCGGGTGTCCGCGAGTACGACGGCACCGAGGGCGCCCTGGGAGAGCTCGTCCCACAGGAACCAGAACCGGTCCTGCCCCGGTGTGCCGAAGAGGTAGAGCGAGAGCCCGGACCGGATGGTGATGCGCCCGAAGTCCATGGCGACGGTCGTCGTGACCTTCTGGTCCACACCGTCGGTATCGTCCACGGACTGGCCCGCCTCACTCAGCAGTTCCTCGGTGCGCAGCGGCCTGATCTCGCTGACCGCACCCACCAGGGTGGTCTTGCCCACGCCGAATCCGCCGGCGACCAGTATCTTCAACGCCAGGGCGGCCATCTCGTCCTCCGTGACGTCGGAGTGCTCGGAGACCATCGATCACTTCTCTCGGGAGTGCCGACCACGGTCGACATCAGTTCATCCGTGCGGAGTCAGCATCATGGCAACAGCGGTGCGTCTCTGGGGGGTCAGACCGCTTTTTGACCGATACGACCACCTGTCGTCCGTTCGGTGCCCGAATGGACGTACAACTCGGTACGGGTCCGGCCGGCCGTGCGTCCCGGACATCGCTACAGCGCCCTCAGTCCCTCGATGACCTCGCGCAGAATCCGTTCGTCGGGGAGTTGGGCCGGCGGTACCGGCCGGCTGACGGCCACGCACCCCAACTCCAGGAGGTCCCCGAGGAGCACACGAACAACACCCACGGCCAGGTCGGCTCCTGCGGCGAGTTCGGCGACGGACTGCGTCTCGATGCGGCAGAGGTCGACGAGGGCTCGGTGTTCCGGGCCCAGTGCGGCCTCGTCGTCGAGGTTCGGCGCCCCGGTATCGAGCGTGACCAGGGCGATGAGGTCGAAGCGCACCCCGGCCGGGCCTGGCCTGGTGCGGCCGCCCGTCATCGCGTAGGGCCGCACGAGGGGGCCCGCCTCGTGGTCGTACCACTGACTGCCCGGCTGGTACGGGACGCCTGTCCGGTCCTCGGTCATCTGCGACCGCCCTTGGTTCTCATCCCGCGGCGGGCGGTCGGGCGCCCACCCTGGGCGGGGCGTAGAGGTGCTCGCCGACGCGTTTGACCAGTCGTGCCATCTCGTACGCCACCAGTCCGATGTCGGCGGTGACGGCGGTGAGGAGGGCGAGGCAGGAGCCGTCGCCCGCGGCCGCCACGAAGAGGAAGCCGTCGTCCATCTCCACCATGGTCTGCCGTACACCGCCCGCACCGAAGTGGCGGCCCGCGCCCTTGGCGAGGCTGTGGAAGCCGGAGGCGACGGCCGCGAGATGCTCCGCGTCTTCGCGGCTGAGGCCGGTGGAGGCGCCGACCGCCAGGCCGTCGTTCGACAGCACCACGGCGTGCCGGACGTCGCTCACACGTACCACCAGGTCGTCCAGCAGCCAGTCGAGTTCACCCGACCGCTGGGCGGCCCTCATGCTCGGGTCCTGGATCATGCGGGGTCTCCTTCGCTGCTGTCGCCGTCGGGTCGGGCCGCCCGTCCGGGTGGGCGGCCGCCGCCGCGTGCCCAACCGTCGCGATAGGCCGTCAGGCGGTCCCGTACGAGTTCGGGGGTGCGCTCGTCGTCGCTCCGGGAGCCGCGAGCGCTTGTCGCGACCTCCTCCAGGCGTCGTTCGCGCAGTTGTGGGGCGAGACTCGCCTGCCGTACCCGCCGCGGGAGGTCGTCGGGAGCCTCGGCGTCGTCCGCGGGGCGGTGCAACCTCAGCGGCGCGACTCCCGCGGGAGGAGTCTCGGGCGGCAGGTCGCCGGAGGGTTCCGCTCCGACCTGCGCGGAACGCGCCAGGGCCGGCCGTTCCGCGGCCTGCGTCATGGGCTCCCACTGCGGCGGGACAGCAGCCACGCGCGCGTACTGGCCGTCCTCCTCCCGCTCGGTGTCCGCCGTACGACGCGGGGGTTCCACCGCGCCGCCGTGCAGGAGAGCGGTCGGCAGGAGGACGACGGCGGTGGTGCCGCCGTAGGGCGAGGTGCGCAGGTGCACCTTCACCCCGTGCCGGGAGGCGAGTCTGCTGACCACGAAGAGGCCGAGCCGGTCGCTGTCGAACAGGTCGAGCGCCTCGGACTGTTCGATGCGCCGGTTCGCCTCGGTGAGGGTCTCCTTTCCCATGCCGAGCCCCCGGTCCTCGATCTCCACGGCGTAGCCGTTGCCGACGGGCTCTCCGTTGACACGCACGCGCGTGTGAGGTGGCGAGAACTGTGCCGCGTTCTCGATGAGTTCGGCGAGGAGGTGTGTGACGTCTGCGACCGCGGTGCCGATCACCGCGGCGTCGGGGAACTGCCGTACCTCCACGCGCGCGTAGTCCTCGATCTCGGAGACCGCGGCGCGTACCACGTTGGTCAGCGAGACGGGCATGCGCCAGGCGCGGCCGGGTGCGGCGCCGGAGAGGATGATCAGGCTCTCCGCGTGGCGGCGCATGCGCGTGGTCAGGTGGTCGAGCCGGAAGAGGTCACTCAGTTCGCCCGGGTCATCGGAGCGGCGCTCCATGCTGTCGAGCAGGTTGAGCTGGCGGTGCACCAGGACCTGGCTGCGCCGTGCGAGGTTGACGAACACCCCGGAGATGCCGCTGGCGAGTTCCGCGCGTTCGACGGCGGCGCGCAGGGCGGCACGGTGCACGATGCCAAGGGCCTCGGCGACCTGCCCTGTCTCGTCCTCGGCGGGTGGGCCACCGGGCGCCTCGGCGTCGACATCGATCTCCTCGCCTGCACGCAGCTTCCGCATGGCCTGCGGGAGTTTGTGGCGTGCGATCTCCAGGGCGCTGTTGCGCAGGCTCACCAGTTCGACGACGAGTCCTCGTCCGATGCGTACGGAGATGACGAGCGACGCGGCGACGGCGACGAGGCCGAGCAGGACGGCTGCGCCGGCGGGTGTGAGCACGCCACGCGTGAACGGGTCCGCCTGGCGTGCGACGCTCCCGCCCGCCTCGGCCTCGATCGTTCGCATGCCGTCCTGCACGCGCGTGTGTGCCGTGTTCCAGGCGGCTTCGGGGGCGGCGGCGAGGGCCGAGGCGCCGGACCGCCTGGCCAGCGCCCTGTCCTCCAGGGCACCGAGGCCGGCGTACTCGCTGCTTGCCGCCAGCCGCTTCCAGGAGGTGCGCTCGGCGCCGCGCAGGTCGGCGACGGCGGACGCGGTCAGAGTGCGGCGCGTGTCGACGGCGCCGGTGAACAGCCTCAGCCGGTCGCCGTCAAGGCTCCGCGCCAGCCGGGCGCCGGCCAGAACGGCGTCCTCCTGGGCGAGCGACTCGCCCGCGCGGGAGAACTCGAGCAGCACGCGCGCGTCGGAGCCCAGGTCTGCGTCCTGTACACCGGTGAGTGCACCGCCCACCTGGAAGGCTGTGGCGATGGTCCTGGTGTACTGCTGGTACGCCCCCTCCCAGCCGACCCGATGGGCGAGTACGTCGCCGCGCAGGGACCGCAACTGTTCGGCCCCGGTGACGAACGCCTGGAGCCGGCTGGAGACGCCGGAGGGCAGGTCGGTGCCGTCGGCGACGGTGTGGTGTCCGCCGAGCCTCAGTGCGGCCACGGCCCGGTCGGTGCGGCCGGCGAGAGCCTGCAGATCACTTTGCTGTTCACCGGCGGGATCCGTCGCATAGCGTACGGCGGCAGCGCGCTCGTCCTGGAGCGCGGCCACGGCGTCGGCGACCGGCACGCGCACGGTGGAGTCCACTCGTTGCAGCACGCGCAGCCGGGCGACGTCCTGGGCGGTGCTGACGGTGGCGTAGGCCCACAGGGCGATCAGGGAGATCACGGGCACCATGAGCAGGCAGACGATCTTCGCCCGGACGGTGCGCGGCCGGATGCGCCACCGTTCCGCCCGCGGGGCGGTGGCAGGTGGTTCCGTGCCGCCGGTCTCGTCGGCCGCGACGCGCTCGTCGGCCGGCGGGCCGGCGTGCGCACGGCGGCCGCGCGCCGGTGGCCGGGGCGGCGGCTCGGCGTCGGCGGTGGGTGTCCAACGAGGTGTTCGCATGGCCTTCTCACTCGGAGTGTGTCGCGACGTGTGGTCCGTGCCCCGCGGTCAGCGGGCGGCGCTCTCGACCGGCCGCTGGGCCGACGTGGAGGCCTCGCGCTCTCCGGCGGTCGGCGACAGTGCGACGAACGCCGAGGTCAGGAAGAGGTAGGACCCGAGGCCGACGGCGAGGGGGAAGATGAACTGCATCGCCGTGGCCCCGGGCAGGACCTGGCCGGACGGGGTCACATCGACGCTCACCGCGAACATCGCGGTGTAGTGCATGCTGCTGACCGCAGCACCCATGACGAGCGAGGCGAGGGTGACCGCGATGGGCGACTTGATGTTGAGGCCGGCCCACAGGGCCGCCGTCGCCGCGACCACGGCGATCAGCACGGAGAGCGCGACGAGCACCGGGTCGTAGTGCACGGTCCCGTGCAGCCGCAGCGCCGCCATGCCGAGGTAGTGCATGCTCGCGACCCCGAGGCCGGTGGTGAGCCCACCGAGGACGAGGGCCTGGGGCCGGCCACCGCCGTAGCCGACGGCGAACACGCCGATACCCACGACGATCACGGCGACGAGCAGGCTGAGGATGGTCAGCGGCACGTCGTAGCGGATCTCGGTCCCGGTGACGCCGAAGCCGAGCATCGCCACGAAGTGCATGGTCCAGATGCCGGTGCCGATCGCCGAGGCAGCGGTGAGGAGCCAGTTGCGACGTGCCCTGCCGGTGGAGCCGAGTGCGCGGACGGTGCAGCGCAACCCGAGGGCGGCGCCTATGCACGCCATCACGTACGACAGCACGGGGGTCAGCCAGCCGAATGCGGCGTGGTCCAGGTGTCCCATGGCCACGGGACGCTAGCCCGGGCCGAGGGGCGCAAAGGGGGCGCATTTCGAAAGCTGTTGAAATCTGACATAGAGGAGGCACGGAACGATCGCGTCATGCTCGAACGTGTGCACAGCAGCCTCCCTCGCGAAGGTGAGGGATCATGCGGTGCATGAGCGACGACCACACACACGTCCAGGAGTTCTTCACCGCGCGTGCGGCCGACTGGGACGCGAGGTTCCCCGACGACGGCCCGGCGTACGCCGCCGCGGTCACCGCTCTCGGTCTGCGCGAGGGCGACCGGGTGCTCGACGCGGGCTGCGGCACGGGGCGGGCCCTGACGCCGCTGCGTGCGGCCGTGGGCGACTCGGGCGTGGTCCTGGGAGCCGATGTCACCCCGGCCATGCTTCAGGCAGCGGTACGGGCCGGACGGGACCGCGACGGCGTGTTGCTGCTTGCCGACGTGGCCGCGCTTCCGCTCCGCACGGAGTCACTGGACGCGGTCTTCGCGGCTGGACTGATCGCCCATCTCCCCGACCCGCCCGTGAATCTGCGTGAACTGGCGCGCGTGGTGCGGCCCGGCGGACTGCTCGCGCTTTTCCACCCGGTCGGCCGGGCGGCCCTCGCCGCCCGCCAGGGCCGGCAGATCACTGCAGGCGATCTGCGCGCCGAGCCCAGCCTCCGTCCGCTGCTGGCCGCTTCCGGCTGGCGTATGACGTCGTACGTCGACGAGGACACCCGCTTCCTGGCGCTGGCCGTCCGCGAGGGCTGAGTCCCAGCCTCGCGCCGCAATCGCGGCCACCAGGAGGTCGGGGTTGTCGAACGTGACGTGGTGACCCGCATCCGGCACGGTCACCCCGCGGACACCCGCCGCCTGAAGGCCTTCCCTGCCGGCCAGTTCGCCGCTCGGCTCTCCCTGGAGGCAGACGCGGGCTACTTCTACGAGGGCGACCGTCGTTGCGGGCGGAGAAGGTGGACGCCCCCTTCCGGCGCGGGATCCTCACGATCGCGCGGGCCACGGTCCAGGCTGAACCGGCGTGGCCGCGCACCACGCTCGGCTCACTCGACTCACTCGGTGCGGGAGGTCGTTGAGGAGGCCCCCGCCTGCCGAACGGGGCACCCTCTGACCCCGGGGACCGGACGGGTGCCCAGGTCGGCGACGCGATAGCCGTTCGGGTAGCCCTTGATCTCCCAGTTCTGCCGGGCGTGATGGGGAGTCCGGCGCGGGGGCATGAGGCGGACGAAGCGGCCGCGGGCACGGACCGCACGACGCACCCACGCGCGCGTGGCGGCGTTCGGCGGCTCGTACCGGAAGGCCCGCAGGAGCGAGTCGTCGAGCAGGGAGAGGGTCGCCCGTCGCAGGACGGGGGCGAGGGCGCGTGGATACCAGGAGGCCATCAGGTCCAGTGTCGCGTCGGACACGCGCCGGGCCTGTCGGTCCCAGGCGAAGTGCATCGACTCGTAGGCGTCGAGGCAGACCTCGAACTCCTCATAGGTCCCGGGGACGTCCTTGATGCCCATGTGCCGCCCCAGCGTGCCGTAGTGGACGGCGGAGGCGATGGTCTCGTGCCGGGACAGCCGGCGCCATCCGAAGGCGTCGATCCACCGCTTGGGCATCACCACGAAAGTGCACAGCACGTACCTCATGTCGTCGTTACTGATGTCGTAGCTGCGGTGCATCTGGTTGATGCGGCGGATCGCGGTGCGCCCCTCGTCGCTGTCGAAGCCGTGCTCCACAACGGTGTCGAGGAGCAGCGAGGTGTCGTCGTAGCGCTTCTGTGTGCGGTCGACGAGCTCCCTGGTCTCGGCGAGCAGCCGACCGATGCGCGGGACGGCGTACGTACGGTAGAGCGCCAGTTCCAGGGCCCGGGTGTAGTCCCAGGGGAACTCGTACGCGGCACTGAGCCGGTAGATCTCCAGGGCGTCCTTCTCGGGGTCCAGGCGCCGGATCCGTTCGAGCCGTTCGAACCGCTTCACCGTCCGTCCCCCTTATGCGATGGCAACTCCAACCTTACGTTGAAGAGCAGCACACACACGTCGGAGAGGGCAACCACACTGGGGGAAGGCGGCTTGGCATGTTCGACAGGATCCGCACATCGGTCGGCAGACTCCTCAACAGCTCTCCGCGCGCCCGGGAGGCCAGGGCCGGAGCCGGGCGCAAGCGCACACACAACGTCTTCGAGGCGGCAGCCGCCTATGTGTCGGCGTGCGCCGAGGACGACCAGGACCGGATGGACGAGGCCGCGGCGTGGGTCTCGCCGGAGGCCCTGTCGTTCGGTGTGACGGAGCTAGCGTGCCGTGCGGTGATCGCTCTGGCGCGGGAGCGCGACGACTCTCCGCGGGCGGTCGCGCAGACGCTCCTCGGCCTGCCTGCCGCCTGACACCGGAAGTCGCCGGGCGCTTTGGCCCCGTCCGGCCGGAGACGTGCGTTTCCTTCCGGGATTCACCGTCGTGACAACCGGCTCGCGGGCGCATTAGGGTGCGCCGACGAACGACGGATCGGGAGGACGGCATGACCGGGACGGACGAGGACTCCGTCGCCGCCACGGACGACGCGCTGTATGTGCTGACGGCGATTCTGCTGACGCCCGCACAGTTCCCGAGCGTGCTGGGCGACGACTATCCGGAGGCCTGCGCGGCGCTCGGTCTGCCGGCCGCGATGGACGGGTACGGCCTGGTGCTCGGCCAGGATGGCGACGGTGCCCGCTGGACGGTGGCCATCGACGACGTGTCGCTGGTGGCCGTGGCGATCGCGTCCTGGGACTGCGGCATGGAGTACGACCTGTCGCCCGACGAGCGCTCGGTCGTCGCCGCCCTGCCGGGCTGGCCGCTGGCTGTGGCCGTCGCGGCGCCCGGTGTGCCCGCCCCGCACGACCCGGCACCGGAAGACAGCGGCCGTGAGCCGCTCTCCCCGCCGGACACCGACAGCTGGGGTCCGGCGCAACGGCGTCTGGGCGCCGACCAGATCGCGCTTCAGTGGGCCGTGTGGCGAGATCAGGTCGGCGACGCCGACTTCGCACCCGTGGACGACGGGGAGCGGGCGGCGGAGGGTGAGCCCGCGGACGGGAAGGCCGCGGACGGGAGCCGCGGCGGGATACACCGCGCGCTGGACGAGGCGCACGCGTATGTGGACTCTCCGCCGCCGCCGGGCCGTGTCCGTTCCTCGTTCGCACCCGGTGACGCACGCCTGTTGCGTGCCGACGGGCCCGGCTGGTCCATGGTGGCCAGGACAGACGACATCGCGTTCCTCCTCCTCGACGAGAAGCCCGGAGAGGTGATCCCGGTGGGCCGGGGTCGGCGGTTGCCCGGACTGCTGGAGGGTCTGGACAAGGTGGCGGCACGTCCGGCCTGAGGCGGGACAGCAGGGCGTGATGGGCATGGGCTGAGTTGTGAGCCCCTATATGACCGTCTGCGTCCATGTGGCCCACGCCTATGGTTGGCGAACGTCCGTGGCCGCAGCATGGGCAGCCCCGTGCTCCCGTCCCGCCTCGGAGGTCACTCATGCGCCTGTCCCGTCGCGTCGCGTGGTGCGTCGCCGCTCTGCTGGTCCCGGCCCTCCCCGGCGGCGCGGCGGCGAGCGACGGTGGCCACTGCGGACCGCAGGAGCGGATACGGGTACCTGGTGCCGCGTTCCAGCAGCAGGCCTGCCTGGGCGACATGACCACCGCGGGGCTGGCGGGAACGCCGTACACGGACATGAGCGACCAGGCGGGCCTGACCGCCGCGGCCACCCTCAATCCGTCCGGTGTTCCGGGGCTGCAGATCGACGGCTACTTCCCGGACGACTCGCACTTCAACGCCACCCATGGCTGGCGGCATGACGCCCAGTTCGTCATCCGGCTGCCCGACCGGTGGAACGGCGGCCTCGTCGTCACGGGAGCCCCCGGTACGCGCCGGCAGTACGCGACCGACACGGCGATCTCCGACCGGGTGCTGGCGCAGGGTTACGCCTACGCGGCCACCGACAAGGGAAACAGCGGACCGGACTTCTACCGCGACGGAACCCGCCCCGGTGACTCCGTCGCCGAATGGAACCGGCGCACGACACAGCTCACGCTGGCCGCCAGGCAGGTGGTGGCTCAACGCTACGGACGGGCCGCTCGGCACACGTACATGACCGGTATCTCCAACGGCGGCTACCTGACGCGCTGGCAGCTGGAGCACCACCCCGAGCTGTACGACGGCGGGGTGGACTGGGAGGGCGCGCTGTGGGCGGCCGACGGCCCGAACCTGCTGACGTCGCTGCCGGTGGCCGTGGCCCGCATGCTGGGCTCCGCCCGTGACGCAGATCTGTACGCCGCGGGGTTCGCCCGCGGGTCCGAGTTCCTGTGGCCGTACCACGAGAAGGCGTACTGGGGCATCACACAGAAGATCTACCGGGCCGAGTTCGACCCCTCGTACGACCCCTCCTGCCCCGGTGCATCCGCCGGGTCCACGGCGGAGCAGATCCTGGCCCCCTGTCCCTCGGACGCGGACTACACGTATGCGGCGCGTCCCGAGTCCGTGCACCGGGCGGTCGCCCGGGTCGCGCTCACAGGACGGATCGGCAAGCCGCTGATCACGCTGCACGGGGACCTGGACGCCCTGCTGCCCAAGAGCACGGATTCCGACGTGTACGCGCGCATGGTGCGGGAGGCCGGTCGCGGGCCGCTGCACCGCTTCTACACCATCGAGGGCGGTACGCACGTCGACGGCCTCTATGACACCTATCCGGACCGGCTCAGGCCGATTCTGCCGTGCTACCGAGCGGCCTTCGACGCGCTCACCGCATGGGTCGAGCGAGGCGAGCGGCCGCCCGCGGACCGTACCGTCGGCAGGCCGGCGGACGGTGACGTGGTCAACTCCTGCGCGCTGGCCGGGCCCCGAGGCCGGCGGACTTCCTCGGTGGAACTCCCCGGCCTCTCAGCGGCCGAGCTCCTTGCGCGCCACTCGGCGCAGCCTGCGCCGCTGTGACGGGTCCAGGGTGAAGTACGCGGCCGCCGGGACTCCCAGCACGATCAGGAGGGCGGCCCACCACGGCAGCCATATCCACAGGATGAGCCCGGCCAGCACTCCGCCGGTGGCGATCTTCGCGTTCCTCGACATGTGTCGCCTCCTTCGCGGCCACTGCCGCTCCTTGTTCTGAGAACGGGTGCCTGCTGCGCGCGGTTCCGGGTCCCGCCCCTGATACAACCCTGAGACGCGGCTCCTCAGCCCCCGATCGGCGACCCGCCCGATCGACGGCCGGCTCATGTCGTTCGCGCGTGCGGCGGTTCTCCGGTCGCCGGCTTGTCCCTACGGCGCCGGGGCCGGCACCGCGAGGAGTGATTCCAGGGCGCTGGGAAAGCCGCTGGGAAGCCCGCTGGGGAAGCCCGACGGCAACCTCGTCGGCAGATCCGAGGGAAGGATCGAGGTCAGTACGGTCGGCAGTCCTGTGGGGATGCTCAGGGAGGGGGCAGGCGTGCCGCTCGTGCTCGCACCGCTCTCGGTGGGCGACTTCCGCTGCGACGCGCCACCACGGCCGTTGGCCACGAGGACCACGGCGACGATTCCGAGGGCCACGATCGCGGCGAGTGCCACGAAGAGGCCCGTGCGGCGGCGACCGGACGCGCCGGGTGACCCGGTCGGCGGCTGGAGCGGCGGACCGAACCCGGTGCGGTCCGAAGTCGGCGTGTCTCCCGACGGCATGGCCATACGATCCACAGTCGTCGCCAACCGGTCACGGCGGTACCCTCGCGCGGGTCGTTGATACGGACTCATGTCATGGACCACATGATTCCGGGACCTGCCACGCGAGGGCCCGTCACTCCGGGAGGGTTGGGCAGTGATCAGCCGCGCGCGCCCAGCAGATGGTCCATGGCCAGCTGGTCCAGGCACTCGAAGGCCATCCCGCGCGCGGCGGCCGCCTCCACGTCGAACTCCTCGAAGGCACCGCGATCGGCGAGCAGCGCCTGAAGTCCGTCCTCGGCGGTCGGCTGCGCCAACTGGTCCAGACGCGAGGCACGCAGGGCCTGCTGGACCTCCGGGTCGGCACGGAAGGCGGCCGAACGCTCCTTGAGGATCAGGTAGTTGCGCATGCAGCCGGCCGCCGACGCCCAGACGCCGTCGAGGTCCTCGGTCCGCGGCGGCTTGAAGTCGAAGTGGCGCGGTCCGCTGTAACCGGCGCTCTCCAGGAGGTCGACCAGCCAGAACGCGGCCCGCAGGTCACCCGCGCCGAAGCGCAGGTCCTGGTCGTACTTGATGCCGGACTGGCCGTTGAGGTCGATGTGGAAGAGCTTGCCCGCCCACAGGGCCTGGGCGATGCCGTGCGGGAAGTTCAGCCCGGCCATCTGCTCGTGGCCGACCTCGGGGTTGACGCCGTACAGCTCCGGGCGCTCCAGGCGCTCGATGAAGGCCAGCGCGTGTCCGACGGTGGGCAGCAGGATGTCGCCGCGGGGCTCGTTCGGCTTGGGTTCGATGGCGAAGCGCAGATCGTAGCCCTGGGAGGTGACGTACTCGCCCAGCAGGTCGAAGGCCTCCTTCATGCGGTCGAGCGCGACCCGCACGTCCTTGGCGGCGCCGGACTCGGCGCCCTCCCGGCCGCCCCAGGCGACGTACGTCTTGGCGCCCAGCTCCACCGCCAGGTCGATGTTGCGGATGGTCTTGCGCAGTGCGTAACGGCGGACGTCCCGGTCGTTCGCCGTGAAGGCGCCGTCCTTGAAGACGGGGTGGGTGAAGAGGTTGGTGGTGGCCATCGGCACGGTCATTCCGGTCGTGTCGAGGGCCTGGCGGAAGCGCTTGATGTGCGCCTCGCGCTCGCTGTCCGAGGACCCGAACGGGATCAGGTCGTCGTCGTGAAAGGTGACGCCGTAGGCCCCGAGCTCGGCGAGGCGCTGCACCGTCTCCACCGGGTCCAAGGCACGCCGGGTGGCGTCGCCGAACGGGTCCCGTCCCTGCCAGCCGACGGTCCACAGGCCGAAGGTGAACCTGTCCTCGGGGGTGGGCTGGTAGCTCATGCTGCGGCTCCTTGCTCGCTGAGACTATTTCGTCATGGCACTTAACAAATTAGTATGCGGGGGCATCTCTGGGAAGAGACGATGTGTCCTCCGTACGGGCACTCCGTACGGTGACGATCGGTGCACGTTCGGCCACACTGTCGGCGGTGTGCCCGCCACAGGCCAGATGCCGCAAGCCGCGGAAGAGGGAGAAACCCGATGTCAGCAGCCGAGGGTCCGCTCGTCGTCGGGGTGGACTCGTCCACCCAGTCCACCAAGGCCCTGGTCGTCGACGCGTCGACCGGACGGGTGGTGGCGAGCGGTCAGGCACCGCACACGGTCACGTCGGGTGCCGGTCGCGAGAGCGACCCGCGCCAGTGGTGGGAGGCGCTGTGCGAAGCCCTGCACCAGTGCGGCGAGGCGGCACACGAGGCCGCCGCCGTGTCGATCGGTGGCCAGCAGCACGGTCTGGTCACCTTGGACGACCGGGGCGAGCCGGTCCGCCCGGCCCTGCTGTGGAACGACGTACGGTCGGCGCCGCAGGCGCGCCGTCTGGTGGAGGAGCTGGGCGGCCCCAAGGCCTGGGCGGAGCGCACGGGAAGCGTGCCCGGCCCGTCCTTCACGGTCACGAAGTGGGCCTGGCTGGCCGAGAACGAGCCGGAGGCCGTCCGCGCGACCAAGGCGGTGCGGCTGCCCCACGACTACCTGACCGAGCGCCTCACCGGGCAGGGCACGACCGACCGCGGCGATGCCTCCGGCACCGGCTGGTGGGCGTCGGCGGCGGAGTCGTACGACGAGGAGATCCTCGGGCACGTGGGCCTCGGCCCCGCCCTGCTGCCGCGCGTGGTCCGCCCCGGAGAGGTGGCCGGCACCGTGCGCGACGTCCATGACCTGCCGTTCTCCAAGGGCACCCTGGTCGCGCCGGGCACCGGTGACAACGCGGCCGCCGCGCTGGGCCTGGGGCTGCGCCCCGGGACCCCGGTGCTGAGCCTCGGGACCTCCGGGACGGTCTACGCGGTCTCCAGGCGACGCCCCACCGACCCGACGGGGACCGTGGCGGGGTTCGCCGACGCGCACGGCGACTGGCTGCCGCTGGCGTGCACGCTGAACTGCACGCTCGCCGTCGACCGGATCGCCGCCCTGCTCGGCCTGGACCGGGAGGCCGTCGAGCCCGGCTCCGGTGTGACGCTGCTCCCCTACCTCGACGGCGAGCGCACTCCGGCCCTCCCCCACGCCTCGGGGCTGCTGCACGGCCTGCGGCACGACACGACGGCCGGACAGCTGCTGCAGGCGGCCTATGACGGCGCGGTGCACTCGCTGCTCGGTGCCCTCGACCTGGTGCTCGACGCGGACGCGGACCGCACCACTCCGATGCTGCTCATCGGAGGCGGCGCGCGGGGCCGGGCCTGGCAGGAGACCGTACGCCGGCTGTCGGGACGTCCGGTCCAGGTTCCGGAGGCCAGGGAGCTGGTCGCGTTGGGTGCCGCCGCGCAGGCCGCCGGATTGCTGACCGGTGAGGACCCGGCAGCCGTCGCCCGCCGCTGGGACACCGCCCGCGGGCCGGTCCTTGAGGCCGTGGAGCGGGACGAGGCGGCGTTGGCCAGGATCGCCGGGGTACGCTCCGACGCGGCGCCGCTGCTGGAGCGCGAGCCGGACCGGCGCTGACGAGATCCGAGGGAGGCATGACCGCACCGCTGCACGAAGCCCATCCGTCGAGCCCCGGCCGACGGCTGCCGGACACCCAGCAGGGCATGCGCCGCCGGAACCTGGCGCGGGTCATGCACACCGTGAGCGCCGAGGGCCCGCTGTCCCGTGCGGCCGTCGCCTCACGGATCGGGCTGACCCGCGCCGCCGTCTCGACGCTGGTCGACGAGCTGATCCGGTCCGGGCTGCTGGAGGAGCTGGGGCCCGAGCGGCCGGGCCGGGTCGGGCGCCCGGGTTCCGCTCTGGCCGTCAGCGGCCGTGGTCCCGCCGGGATCGGCGCCGAGATCGGTGTCGATCATCTGGCGGTGTGCGCGGTCGATCTGCGCGGTGACGTACGGGCGCGGGCCGTGCGGCACGGCACGAACCGGGGCCGCCCGCCGCGGCCGGTGCTCGACGAACTGACCGCACTGGTACGGCAGGTGGTCGCGGAGGCGGAGCGGGCAGGCCTGTGGCCCGCGGGTCTCGCCGTCGCCGTGCCCGGGCTCGTCGCACGCGACGCCCGGACCGTGGTGCGCGCCCCCAACCTCGACTGGCACGACGTCGACCTGGCGCCCCACCTGCCGGACGAGCTGTCGCTGACCGTGGACAACGAGGCCAACTTCGGCTCGCTCGCGGAACTCTGGCTCGGCGACGACACGCCCCGCGACTTCCTGCACGTCTCGGCGGAGATCGGCATCGGCGGCGCCGTGGTCGTGGACGGGCGGCTGCTGCGCGGGACGCGTGGGTTCGCGGGCGAGCTGGGTCATGTGCCCGTCCACCCGCAGGGCCCTGCGTGCGCCTGCGGCGGGCGTGGCTGTCTGGAGCAGTACGCCGGCGAGGAGGCCGTGCTGCGCGCAGCCGGGCTGACACCGGGTGAGGACCGCGTCGAACTCCTGGCCGAGCGTGCGGCGCGGGGCGACCGGGAAGTGCTCCGAGCCCTGCGCGGTGCCGGAACGGCGCTCGGGACAGCGCTCACCGGCGCGGTCAACCTGCTCGATCCGGAGACGGTCGTGCTGGGCGGGGCCCTGGCCGCTCTCGCGCCCTGGCTCCTGCCGTCCCTGGAGCGGGAACTGGCCCGGCGCACGGCCGGCCCGGCCTGCGCAGTACGCGTCTCACGGCTGGGATCCGAGGGACCGCTGCTGGGCGCCGCGCACTCGGTGGTGCGGACGGTGCTGGACGATCCCGCGGCGGTGGCCGCACGGGTGTGACGGCCCGGCCCGGCGCTGCCGGGATCCCGATCCCCCAGGGCCAGCCCCTCGAACGGGTGACGGAGATATCCACAGTCTCCGGGTTGTCCACCGAGGACACCGCGCCCCACCTGCCCAACCGCCCAGCGCCGTACCGTGATTCACGCGAGGCGCAGCCGGGGCAGTAATTGCGCGGGAGTCGGATCGGGGGGTTCACATGGCGACGGCACGGCTCATTGGAACCGTGCAATCCATGCCCGGATGCGCGAAACGGTGGCCGCGCTGGGGCGTTGAGCAGTCCAGGAACGAAATCGGCACTTCTTCGAAAATCAGGCGCGGAAGGCACTCCCTCCATGAAACGAACCGAGCAGGAACGGGCAAGACGCCTCACCAGCAGGCGATGGTTACTACGCGGCGCCGTCCTCGCAGCGGTCCCCTACACGCTGCTTCCCTCCGCACCGGCCCAGGCCAGGCCACGGGCCGTCGACCACCCCCTCGCGGACTGGATGTCGGCGGACCCCGGCAACTACACGCCGTCCGACCGGCCCTTCAGCTACCCGCTCGACCTCGTCGTCATCCACGTCACGCAGGCGACGTACACGAGCACCCTGGGCATCTTCCAGAACCCCCGGAAGCACGTGTCCGCGCACTACGTCGTGCGATCGGCGGACGGGCACATCGCGCAGTGCGTCCGCGAGCACGACATCGCCTGGCACGCCGGCAACTGGGACTACAACACACGCAGCATCGGCATCGAGCACGAAGGGTGGGTGGACCGGCCAGGATATTTCACGAACGCCCTGTACGAGGAGTCGGCCCAACTCACGGCGGCGGTCTGCGCCCGGCACGGCATCCCCAAGGACCGGGCGCACATCATCGGCCACTACGAGGTCCCGGGCACCGACCACACCGACCCCGGACCGCACTGGGACTGGACGCGCTACATGACGCTGGTCAACGCCGCTTGACGCCGGTGCGCGAACTGCCGGGTCCGTCCGGACCGACGGCCGCTGAAACGGTTGTCGGCGGACGACCCCGGAGTCAGGATGTCACCCATCGCACCGCCGTTCCCGGGAGGTCGAGTTGAGCGAGCCGTGGGTGGCCCTGGAGCCAGGGACCGATCCGGTCGAACGGGTGCGGGAGCTGCGACGCGCGCACGAGACGTTCACGGCGGTGGGCGCGGTGGCGCGGCGGGTACGTCCTGTGGTGGCCGACTCGTGGCGGCGTTCGGCGCGGGCGGGCGTCGGACCGGACGGTACTGCGCCGATGGAGCTGACGGACGGCGACCTCGGCTCGTACCGGGCCGAGCATCCGCTCGCGCGGGTGATGCCACTGGTGCGTGAGCTGATGGGACCGTTCGCGGCGGACGGCGAGCATCTGCTGGCCGTGTGCGACGCGCAGGGCAGGCTGCTGTGGGTCGAGGGGCATCCGGCGACACGGCGGCGGGCGGACAGCATGAACTTCGTGCCGGGTGCCCGCTGGGCGGAGTCCGCGATGGGGACGAACGCGCCGGGGACTGCCGTGGCGGTGGACCGGCCGGTGCAGGTGTTCGCCGCCGAGCACTTCGTCCGGCGGGTCCAGCCGTGGACGTGCGCGGCGGCGCCGGTGCTCCCTATGCCCCGGGACGCAACGTCCTCGCAACGTCTCCGTTCCTAGCCTCGGCGTCGAGAGCTGCCCAACGGCGGGCAGCGCCTTCCCAGGAGGCAGAGCCGCAATGACCCGTTACGCAGCGCCCGGCACGGAGGGCGCGATCGTCTCCTACCAGGCGCGTTACGACCACTTCATCGGCGGGGAGTATGTGCCGCCGGCGCGTGGCCAGTACTTCGAGAATCCGACTCCGGTCAACGGGCAGCCGTTCACGGAGATCGCGCGGGGCACCGCCGAGGACGTGGAGCGCGCGCTGGACGCGGCACACGCCGCCGCGCCCGCCTGGGGCCGTACATCGGCGACCGAGCGCTCCGACATCCTCCGGAAGATCGCCGACCGCATGGAGGCCAACCTGCAGCAGTTGGCGGTGGCCGAGAGCTGGGAGAACGGCAAGCCCGTCCGGGAGACCCTGGCCGCGGACATTCCGCTCGCCATCGACCACTTCCGCTACTTCGCGGGCGCGATCCGCGCGCAGGAGGGATCGCTGGGCGAGCTCGACGACGACACGGTGGCGTACCACTTCCACGAACCGCTCGGCGTGGTGGCGCAGATCATCCCGTGGAACTTCCCCATCCTGATGGCCGTCTGGAAGCTCGCGCCGGCACTCGCCGCGGGCAACGCGGTCGTGCTGAAGCCGGCCGAGCAGACTCCGGCGTCCATCCACTACTGGCTGAGCCTGGTCGCCGATCTGCTGCCACCGGGTGTGGTGAACATCGTCAACGGATTCGGCGTGGAGGCGGGCAAGCCACTGGCGTCGAGCTCGCGGGTGGCGAAGGTCGCGTTCACCGGTGAGACCACGACGGGGCGGCTGATCATGCAGTACGCCTCGGAGAACATCACCCCGGTGACGCTGGAACTCGGTGGGAAGTCCCCGAACATCTTCTTCGACGACGTGTGGTCGGCGAACGACGACTTCCGCGACAAGGCGCTGGAAGGCTTCACGATGTTCGCGCTCAACCAGGGCGAGGTGTGCACCTGTCCCTCGCGGGCGCTGGTGCAGCGGGGCCACTACGCGGAGTTCATGGAGGCTGCGGTCGCCCGCACGGAAAGGGTCACGACCGGGCACCCACTGGACACGGACACGATGATCGGCGCCCAGGCGTCGAACGACCAGTTGGAGAAGATCCTCTCCTACCTGGACATCGGCCGACAGGAGGGCGCGAAGGTCCTTACCGGCGGAGAGCGCCTCGAGTACGACGGCGAGTTGAAGGGCGGGTACTACGTCCAGCCGACGATCTTCGAGGGCGACAACCGCATGCGGATCTTCCAGGAGGAGATCTTCGGGCCGGTGGTGTCGGTGACGTCGTTCCACGACTTCGACGATGCCATCAAGATCGCCAACGACACGCTGTACGGCCTGGGCGCGGGCGTGTGGACGCGGGACATCAACACCGCGTACCGCGCGGGCCGCGCCATCCAGGCGGGCCGCGTCTGGACGAACTGCTACCACGCCTACCCGGCGCACGCGGCATTCGGCGGCTACAAGGGCTCGGGCATCGGCCGCGAGACCCACAAGATGATGCTGGAGCACTACCAGCAGACGAAGAATCTGCTGGTGTCGTACTCGCCGAAGAAGCTCGGCTTCTTCTAGACGCACGAGAAAAGGCGCCTGACCTGGTCTTTTGTCCGTCAGGCGCCTTCGGTTGAGCCCACCCAGAGCGGGGATCGGTTTACGTTGTAACTCCCAGTTCCTCCCACCGCCATCCCGCTGCTTCCGAACCAGTCACGGACCAGAGCCCCGGTTACCCAGCAGGTGCCGCGTCCCGGCTGACGCGGTCCCACTCCTGCATGGACTGCTCGATGAGACGGTTGACCTGCCCCCGGACGCCGTCCAGGAACTTGGCGTAGTGACGGAAGAGGACCTCGATGCTCTGGCCCGCACGGCGAGCCCATTCGGCTGAGTCCACACCTGAGTGAAGCCAGAACGAGATCCCAGCGTGCCGGAGATCGTAGGGCCGCTTGGCCAGGCCGGAAGCGAACTCTGTGCGGGTGAGAACGTACTTCCGTGCCCGCGCCCACGTCGTGCCATACGCAGCTGCATCCACGTAGTTGCCGGCCTGGTTCCGAAACAGCCGACCGTCAGGCGCCACGCCGAACCGTTCGATGTGTGCATGGAGGATCCGCACGAACTGCGGTGGGGTGGGCGCGGGCCGAGTGGCTGTAGCCGCACGACGCTTTATCCGATGAGCGTTGGGCCCGGATCGAGCCCGCGATCACCGCCTGGAAGGCCCGCCACCGCTCCGTCAGCAGCCACGGCCGTAGCCGTCCATCGAGCCCACGGCCAGGCCCCCCGCCCCACCCGTTCTCGATCTTCACTGCGTCAGGGGGATCGACGTCTTCCTGGCGGACCCAATAGGATGCGGCGCTCAATTCAACAGCGATCAAGCAAGAGGGGGCGCGGGATGCTACTGACGTGCCGGAAGTGTCGGCAGCGTGAAGTTGCTTTTGACGGGATCAAAGGACTGTGTCCGGTCTGTCAGCAGGAGAGCGACTTGTCGAAGCCGCCTCAGCGTCGCGGGCGCAACAACAAGGCGGCGTTGCTGGTCCAGTCCAAGGTGAGTCCCGGGCGGGTCTCGCTGTCGGGCCCACTGCTTATGGTACTGGCTGCAGCCGCGGTAGCCATCGTCAGCGAGGCCGTGCGGTTCTCCGCCGAGCGCACGCGGGCCCACCAATGGGCCTTGGCCGCCGCTAACAACAGCTACGACCGGCAGGCTTTGCACAACGCGCTCCAGACGCTCAACACCACAAGCATGTTGCGCTTCGTAGTCTTCATGGCAGTTCTGTACGCCTACCAGCGGTGGGCGCGCGCCGGCCACGCGAACGCCATGTCACGTACCGACATCGGCCTGGGATGGATCAGGGCCCTGCCAGGCGGCCGCGGAGTCGTCTGGACCTACGGCGCGTGGTTCCTGTCGGTTTTCGCCGCGGTCTACGTCTCGTTCGTGATCAACTCCAACCTCCAAACGCCCGGCGACTACGAGACCGCAGCGAACGTCGACGCCGGCTACAGCCTGGTCCGAATAACCCTGGCCGTCCTACTCAGCGTGTTCGTCGTGCAGTTGACCCTTGGGCTGAACAAGCTGCTGGCCATGCCGCAGACGATGGACGTGGCCGACCGGCCCGCCGAGCTGCAGACGATCGACGAGGAGTAACGTGCCACGCCTGGCCGCAACGCCGGAGGAGCGCGACCTGCGATGTTCCAGTTATCCGTAAAGGTGCAGTTCCCTGAAGGGATCTGTACTCAACCGAAACAGCAAAACGGGCACCAGCTCGCGTACCGCCCTCTGAGAGGGCGGTACGCGCGTCAACGCCTGTCCCGGCTTGGGTGCAGCTCAGGCTGAGCGACCGGTCGCGATGGCGTGTTTGGCGGACGTGGCATGGGTAGCTGAGCTGGGGCTTTGGCCGTCCGCCGGCTGTGCCGGAGCAGTCACTCGGTCGAAGCTGCACCTGACCTGAGGGCTGGTAAGTCCACGGTCTGCGGGGTGTTGCGAGAGCGTGGCTACGTTGCGCTCGACGCCGACGAGGACGGCTTCAGTCGCTGGATCGACCGAGCTAGGGGCGAGGTCGTGATGGATCCTCCGTATCCGGTTCCCGGGGGCCGGCTCGATCGATACGGGTGGGCGATTGTCCGTGAGCGTGTTGAGACCCTCGTCGAGGAGTCTCGTTTCCGCATCGCGTTCTTGTGTGGGTCGGCGGAGAACGAGGCAGACGTCCGCGACCTTTTCGACGTCATCGTGTGCCTGGTGATCGACGAGGACACCCTCCGTCACCGGCTCGCGACCCGCACTACGAACGCATTCGGTCAACATCCCGAAGAGCTCGCAGCGGCCCTGAAGTGGAACCCTCGGATGCGAGCGATCTACGAAAGCCCTGGCGCGACGATCATCGATGCATCCAAGCCGGTGACCGAGGTGGTGGACAGCGTGATCGATCTCGGCCTGCGCGGCGATCTGCCGTTCCTGCTCCTCCAGCCGCGCATGTACCGCCCCGAGGGTCAGCTCCCCGCCGGTCATGTGCTGCGCCAGGACGGAGCGGTGGCCTCGGTCAGCCGGCGCAGCATCACCGTGGTCATCGCCCAGTGCACTCGCGACTCCGAACTGCGCGGCAGGTGCCGGTAATCGCGCACCAGCCTGCGGTGCAGCATCAAGATCCCGTAGGCGCGCTCCACGATCCACCGTTTGGGGATCGGCACGAACCCGGTCCGGGCCGGGTTGCGATCCACGATCTCCAGGTCGTGAATGGTCCGGTCGGTGCCGTCATCGCGCCACTTGGCGAAGTAGTACATCACCGCGCCACGCGGCGGCAGGTCGTGCGGAAGCAGGTCCCACTGGCAGTCAGTGCGGCCCTGGTAGAGCAGCGCGTTGACGATCTTCCGCATCTCGTACCGGCCCCCGGTGACCGCTGGCCGAGGGGGTGCGCGACCTTCCACGGCGATCACCGGCTCGCCCAGCGCCCACTGCTTTTCGGACAGGTCAGTCTGGTAGGGCTTGGGGGTTCAGTCGGTTGATCCCGGCGGTCAGGAACGCGCCCCGGCCGGGGACCGTCTTGGACTGCGGCGAAGCCCTCCCCGAACCATGAAGGAACCCATCAAGTGGCTCACTCCTCCCGCATCCGTCGCCGGTCGACCGCGTTTGCGCTCGTCGCCGCTGCGATCATGCTTGGCCTCGCGAGCTGGTACGTGTTCTCGGGCCGAGGCACCGGGCTGCTGCCGCAGAGCAGCTGGGGGCCGTGGCGGGAGAAGCCGCAGGTGAACCACTGGGGAGTGCAGGTGCGGGTCAACTCGTGGAGCAACGCCTCTGAGGCGCATGTATACATGGGCAAAGCGGAGGACTTCACCATGAAGGCGTACGGCACGCGGGCCAGTGCCACGACGGTGATGGACGGAACCCGGTTCACCCTGACACCCGACGGCAAGATCACCGGCGGAGTGGCCACAGGAGCACGACACGAGGTGACGCACGCACCCGCCCGCTCATAGCGCAGCAACCCGGCCATCACTCGTACGGCGCGCTCGCGGCGACGGCGCAGCGGCCGGGGCAGTCCGGCAGGCGGAAAGCCGGCACGACAGGTTCGCTGTCACGCGACGCGATTGGATGGCAGCGGACAGATTCCCGTCCACAAACCGGGGGGCCGCCCCGGAACAACATTGCTTCACCAGATAGCCAGCAACAGCCCGGCCTGCTCCGCTGCACGAATTCGCTCATCGGGCTCGTCCGGGGTGTCTCTCCTCCGGTGCGCTCTCCGCGGGCCAGCGGTCAATCACTGCTGAAGCACAGGCCAGTACCCGAGGCTCTTCGCCCAGTGGGCATGGACACCAGAGTTCCGCTGATCAGGAGGACAAGAGCCGTGTAACGGGAGACTGTTACGCACGATTCTGTTGGGAGCCCGGGGGTGCGAAAACGCCGGGAGACCCGACCTGGTCCGGACGAGCTCCGCGAGCGGGCCGTCCGCGAGGTCCGCACCACGGACCGGCCGATCGCGCATGTCGCGAAGGACCTGGGCATCCACAAGGAGGCCCTGCGCGGCTGGGTCCGCCAGACCGAGGCGGACGCCGGCGAACGCGGCGACCGGCCGACTACCGCGGAGCACGAGGAGTTGAAGCAACTCCGCAAAGAACTAACGGAGTTGAAGCGGGCGAACGAGATCCTCAAGGCGGCGAGTGCGCTTTTTGCCCAGGAGCTCGACCGTTCCCCGGACGAGGCCGACCAGATGATCGACAGCCTGAAAGACAGCGGCTTCGGGGTCGGGCCCGTGGCGCCGGCCGGAACTGATGGAGGCCGCCGCCTTCGAGGCGGCGCGGGCGGGAGTGCGGCCGTGGTTGATTCTCACCCGTGTCGAGCAGGCGACGGCCAGGACGTAGCCGATGCCGCGCGCCTTGAGGGCGGCGTGGAGCTGAGGGTCCTGGCCGTAGGCTTCGTCGCCGGTCATCCAGGAGGCGGTGATCCCCGCGTCCAGCGCGGCCTCGATCATCACCCGCGATCCGGGCCATGACCTGGTCGAACGTCGCCCGCCAGCGGGCAGGGTCTACGCCATGGCATGCGGCCACCGCACGATCTTCAGGAGTCCACACAACCCCCGATGATCACGCGGTGGCCGTACCCGTTCCCAGCCGGGTGCGCGACAAGATCGCGAGGTCAGACTGGAGTACCAGCGCCACCTCGTTGATCAGACCCTAGTCGATACCCCGTGCCAGTTTCCGCACGAGAACCTGCTGGTGTCGTACTCGCCGAAGAAGCTCGGCTTCTTCCCGACACGAGAAGAGGGCGCCTGACCAGGTCCGATGCCCGGCAGGCGCCCCTGTCGGGCTCACCCTGGGGGCAAGCCGCCCATCTGCACCCCGACGTGGCCGCGGCCGGGTCCGTGGCTGGGCAGGTCGCCGTCGGTAACGGATGAGCGGCCGACCGCGCTGCAAGTGATGAGGTGTGCCGTCACCCTGAGAGGCGAAATGGCGAGCGAGGCCATTTTTGACAATCGTTACGTTTGTTGGGCTGTAAAGTCGCTGTAAACCTCTGGGGTTGAGGGGGGGTGCGGGAGTACGGTTCCGGCGCTCGGCAGTAGGGGATCAAGTGCGGTCGTAGGGGCGGCCGCGACTTACGCCGAAGAAGCCGGAGACAGTCCATGCGTGTGTATTCCGCACGGCGCAGATCGCGCCGCGGGGCGGAGAGCGGCGGCAGAGGGGCACTCGCCGTCGTCGCCGCGGCACTCCTGATAGCGGGGACGGGATCCGTCACCGCGTACGGGGTGAGCGACACGAATTCCAGCCGCCATGACGTGGCGGGCGAGGAGTCCCATGAACTGATGGAGTCCCTCGACGCGTTCAACGAGCCGAGGCTCTCCCCCAGCGACCAGATCGCGTCGGGTGCGTACGCCGGCGCCTGGGCACACATCAAGAGCATGCCGGTCAGTCCCGGGAGTTGGAGCGAGGTCACCACCTCCCCGTACAACGAGGACGCGCTGCACTACCGTGACCAGTCGGCCTCCAACTCCGGTGGCGGCGCCGGGCACTCTGCGGGCCGTATCGCGGCCCTGGCCACTGACCCGACGCACCAGGGCGTGGTCTACGCGGGCGCCGCCGGCGGTGGCGTGTTCCGCTCCGCCGACGACGGCAGGACCTGGTCGCCGATCGCCGACCGGCTGCCCGCTCTGTCCGTGGGCGCCCTCGCGGTCGCGCCCGACGGCTCGCTCTGGCTGGCCACCGGAGAGGCCACCACCGCCTCCGACAACTACCTCGGCAGCGGTGTCTACCGGCTCGCGGACCCGGTCACCGGCACCTTCAGCGAGAGCGACAAGGTGGGCGGCACCGAGCTGGACGGCAGCTCCATCCATACCCTCACCTTCGACAAGGCCGCCGGGTACGTCTTCGCGGCGTCCTCGCACGGTGTCTTCCGGCGTCCGCTGTCGGCCGGGCAGTCCACCGCCTGGACGAAGGTCCTGGCCCCTTGCGCGGGCGTCGGCATCGACGGCGTGAGCTGCGGAGTGGACAGCCACTACGCGGACATCGCCAACGACATCGCCGTACAGCCCGGCAGCGACGGCACCAAGCTGCTGGCCAACGTGGCCTGGCGCAGCGGCGCCGACTACAACGGCTTCTACTACTCCACCGACGCGGGCACCACCTGGAAGCGCGCCAACCCGAGCGGTGCGATCAACCCCGCCGAGATCGGCAACGCCGCCTTCGCCTACGCGGCCGACGGCAGCAGGCTGTACGTCTCCATGGAGTCCCCCAAACTCCTCAACAAGTCGTCCGGCTCCGGCGTGTACTCCGTTCTCGCCGGTGTGTACGTCAGCCAGAGCGGCAACGCGGACGGCCCGTTCAAGCAGATCGCGACCTCCTCGGCGTTGTCGACGAGCGGCTCCGCGATGAAGGTCAACGAGATCGGCACCGGCTACCAGCCCGGCTCCCAGGCGTGGTACGACCAGGTCATCGCGGTCGACCCGAGCGATCCCAACCACGTCTACCTGGGACTCGAGGAGATGTTCGAGTCCCGGGACGGCGGAGCCACCTGGAAGGCGATCGGCCGTTACTGGAACTTCGGCATGGGGTGCTTCAGCTACGATCCGGCGCAGAACACCTGTGACGGCAACGTGATGCACTCCGACCAGCACGCCCTCGCCTTCTCCCAGTGGAAGGGCAGCACGCCGGAAGTGTTCGTCGGCAACGACGGCGGCGCCTACGCCCGCCCCACCGCGCAGACCACCGCCGGCTGGCGCAACCTCAACGAATCGGGCACCCTGCGCACCCTCCAGTACTATTCGGTGCGCGCGGGGAAGATGACGGACGGCAGCGGCGAAGCCGTCTGGGGCGGCCTGCAGGACAACGGCGTCTCGCTGCTCGCGCCCAAGGGCGCCACCTACCGGGGACAGCAGCTGAACCCGGACGGCCAGATGGTCTCCCCGTTCGGCGGTGACGGCGGCGACCAGCTGGTGAACCCGGCCAACGGCTGCCAGACGGTCGGCGAATACGTCGACCTCGCGCTGCAGATCACGAACAACTGCGGCTACACCGCGAGCGACGACGGCTCCGAGGACGTGATCACCGACATCGCGCCCGGCGATCCGGGGGCCCGCTTCATCGCCCCGTTCAGCGCGGACGAGACCGACCCGAACGGCCTGTGGGTCGCGGGAGGCCAGTACGTCTGGGGCAACACCAAGACCTGGAACAGCACCTCCGGCGCCGACTGGACCAAGCTGTACGACCTGGGCGCCGGCCACTCCGCCTCGGCGGTCGCCAGCCGGGGCCACGTGACGTGGGCGGCCTGGTGCGGCCCGTGCTCGAAGGTCGACGGCACCTTCGGAAGGGGCATCGCCACCGACTACGGCGGCGCCTGGCACCAGGTGAGCCTGCCCGCTGCCTTCCCGAACCGCTACATCTCCGGGCTGACCATCGACCCGTCCGACGCCTCCGGCAAGACGGTCTACGCGGTGATCAACGGCTTCTCACGGCACTGGAACGAGGGCCCGGGCGCCGGCTACGGCCATGTCTGGAAGACCACCGACGGTGGCACCACCTGGACGGACATCAGCGGCGATCCCGCGGCCACGGACTCCTTTCCGGACGCCCCGGCAAACTCGGCGCTCGTCACCAAGGACGGCACCCTCGTGGTAGCCACCGACCTGGGCGTGTTCACCAGCACCTCGGCCGGCCACTGGGCGCGCCTGGGAACGAACCTGCCCACCTCACCCGCGGTCTACCTCTCGCCGAGCCCTGACGGCAGCCAGGTGTACGTGGCCACCCACGGCCGAGGAATCTGGAAGACGCCGACGCCGTAACACCACACCCAGTCCCTCCACTCCCTACCCGGCAACGTCCGGGTAGGGGGCCGAGGCCCCCTGGACCGCTCGGCGGATTCCAGGGCGCGCAGACGCCGGAACAGCTGTCCCACTGCTACACGGCGTGCGGTGCCACCGCACGGCGGCACCGCAGCTGCCGGTGGCCGAGGGAAGGAGGACTCATCCCAGCGTCCACTGCTGGTTGCTGCCGCCGTTGCAGGTCCACAGCTCGGCGAGGGTTCCGTCGGCGGTGGCCGCGCCTGTCACGTCGAGGCACAGGCCGGACTGGACGCCGGTGATCGTTCCGTTGGAGTTCAGCGTCCACTGCTGGTTGGTCTGGCCGTTGCACGGCCAGATCTCCACCTTTGTCCCGGGGGTGGTCTGGTTGTTGTAGGCGTCCAGGCACATCTGGCTGCTTCCGGAGTAGACGGTGAGCTGGTGGGAGGCGGAGTGCGTCCAGGTCTGGTCGGCGCCGCCGTTGCAGCTCCAGATCTCCACCTGGGTACCGGCGGTCGTGGTCGAGTTCGGTACGTCCAGGCACTTGCCCGCACCCACCGCGTGCAGTTCACCGGTCACGCTGGTGCCGCCGCCGCTGGTGCCGCCCGCGACCCGGTACATCACCGTGCCGTGCGCCGGCACCGAGGCGCTGATGGTGCCCGAGGTGGTCGAGGACGCGCCCGACCACAGGTCGGTCAGGGCGTAGGCGGACGCCCCGGTCTTCCCGATCGCGGCCGCGGTGGTGGTGATGGTCGCCGTCGAGCCCGTCTCGTTGAACAGCGCCACCGACACGTCCCCGTTCGCGAGTGGCTTGGCCAGCACATCCAGGCCGCCGGAGGAGGAGACCATGGTGCCCTGCTTGCCGAGGGCGTCCTGGTCGACCGCGATCACCCGGCGGTTGGTCAGGGTGGACAGGGTGTCCGCACCGGCCGACGGGATGTTGGTGCCCGCGATCAGCGGGGCGGCCATCTCGGCCCACAGACTGAACTCGCTGCGGCTCTCGGTGGCCGTCAGCGAGCCGTTGCCGACCTCCAGCATGTCGGGGTCGTTCCAGTGGCCGGGGCCGGCGTACGAAGCCAGCCCCACGTTGCTGTGGAAGATCGACAGCATGCTGGAGAAGCCGGCGTTGATGTCCCCGGTGGTGCGCCAGCTGTTGCCCACGCCGGCGCCCCAGGTCCACACGTTCTCCTGACCCCAGTTGCACAGGCTGAACAGGATCGGCCGGCCGGTGGCCGCCAGGGCGTCACGCATCGCGGTGTACCGGGTCCGCGCCGGTACACCGGTGTTGTTGCAGTTGTCGTACTTCAGGTAGTCCACACCCCACGACGCGAACGACTGCGCGTCCGTGGTCTCGTGCCCCAGACTGCCCGGGTACCCCGCACAGGTCGCGGTGCCCGCGTCCTCGTATATCCCCAGCTTCAGCCCCAGCGAGTGCACATAGTCCGCGGTGCCCTTGATGCCGTCGGGGAACTTGGCCGGGTCCGGCACCAGGTGGCCGCCGGAGTCGCGGCTGTGGGTCATCCAGCAGTCGTCGATGTTGACGTACGAGTAGCCCGCCGCCTGCATGCCGTTGGTGTGCATCGCCTGCGCGGTGGACTTGATCAGCGACTCGGAGACGTTGCAGCCGTACGCGTTCCAGTCGTTGAAGCCCATCTGCGGGGTCAGCGCGAGTCCGTTGTCGAGCGCGGCGGCGGTCTGCGCCGCTCCGAGGGAGAGGAGGGGCACGGTCACGGCGAGCAGCACGGCCGAGAACGTGAGCGCCAGGGTCCTGCGCAGGGACAGCAGCGGGGGCAGCGGCCGTAGGCGCCTGGTTCTCGCGGTGGTCATGGGCATAGGTCATCGACTCCTGGGCCGAGGTCGGGGAAAGGGCGATGCAGGGCGGCGGGACGGGTCGCGTCGGGGTCCTTTCGTTGCAGTCCCGGACCTCCCTCGCAAGAGGGGTCGACCGCTCCCGTCGGAGTGCCCGAAAGCACCCACAGAGAACACTCAGACATCCCATGTCACACAGTGATCCCACAGGCCTGATGCCCTGTCAATAGACCATTCTCACAGATGGATAAGCCGATCCATCCCATGATTTGCCCTGGTCGGATGGTCACTACGGCATACCGAAACCCGCGTCCGGCGACGGCCGCCGTGCCGGGCGCGGGTGTCCGTTCGGGTACTCCCGAAACGGTCCGGAGGGCTGGAGCGCGCGCTGGGCGCCGATCACCTCACCCGAGGTTCCAGTGCTGGTTGGCGCCGCCGTTGGAGTCCCGGACCTGGACGGGAGTCCCGTTGGCACTCTGCCCGGAGGGAACCTCCAGCGCCCGGCCGGAAGCCACGTTGGTCAGGGTGTAGGAACCGTCGCCGTTCCGACTCGCCCGCCAGCGCTGGTTCGCACCACCGTTGACGTCCCAGATCTCCATCCGTGTGCCGTTGCCCGTCTGACCACCCGGCTCGTCCAGGACCCGCCCGCTGCCGACGTTGGTCAGCGTGTACGAACCATCAGCGTTCCGACTCGCCCGCCACTGCTGGTTCGCACCGCCGTTGGCGTCCCAGATCTGCACGGGCGTGCCGTTCGCCGTCCGCCCGCCCGGCACGTCCAGCACCCGCCCCGCAGTGACGTCGCTCAACCAGTACACCGCGCCCGAGACGATGCCCCCCGAGTTCCCCGTACTACCGCCCAGCGCGGTCAGGACCGCGTCGTAGGCCGGCTTCTTGTTGCCGCCCCCGTCGAACAGCAGAGGGTTCTCCCCGGACCGCCACGAGTCGCTGTCCCGGATCCCCCACACGGTGATGCCGGTGCAGCGGGCGACGTTCATGCACGCCTTGACGGTGTTCGCGTACGCGGTCGCCGGCGCCTGTGCGATGTCCAGTTCGGTGATCTGTACGTCCACGCCGAGGGCGGCGAAGTTCGACAGCGTGGTCTGGAAGCCGGCGGGCGGCCCGCCGGTGCCGAAGTGGGACTGGAAACCGACGCAGTCGATGGGCACACCGCGCGACTTGAAGTCGCGCACCATGTCGTAGACGCCCTGGGTCTTGGCGTCGGTCCAGTTCTCGATGTTGTAGTCGTTGTAGCAGAGCTTGGCCGCGGGGTCGGCGGCCCGGGCGGTACGGAACGCCTCCTCGATGAAGCCGTTGCCCAGCACGTTCTGGAAGACCGAGCTGCGGTGCCGGCCGCTGCCGCCGTCGGCGAAGGCCTCGTTGACCACGTCCCAGGCGTAGATCCTGCCCTTGAAGTGCTTCATCTCCGTGGTGATGTGGTTGTCCATCACACTGCGCAGCGTGTTCGCGTCGGTGATGGAACCGACCCAGCCGGGCAGTTGGGAGTGCCACACCAGGGTGTGGCCGCGCATCCGCTGCCCGTGCGCGGTGGCGTGGCCGACGATCTGGTCGGCCGGGCCGAAGTCGAAGGTGCCGCGGGCCGGTTCGGTGGTGTCCCACTTCATCTCGTTCTCCGGGGTGATCATGTCGAACTCCCGGTCGAGAATCGTGGAGTACGTCGAGTCGCCGAGCTTCCCGGCAGCCACGGCCGTGCCGAAATAGCGGCCGCTGCCGGCCGCGGCCGCGCCCAGCGTGCCGGAAGCCGCATGAGCGGCGGGGGCCGCCGTTCCGGCCAGGGCCAGTACCGCGCCGGCTGTCAGTCCGGTGGCCAGGGTCAGGCCCTTGCGGAGGCGGGGCTCCTCAGTGAGCCAGGACATGAGGGATCAGTCTCCTCGTGTGGGGGGTGGGGCACCGATCACGGGTCGGTGCCGCGGTGGGGTCGGGTCTCGGGCCGAGGTGACCGGCAAAGCGGTCCACTGCTGGTTGGCGCCACCGTTTGCAGTCCCCGATCTCGATCCTGGTGCCGTTGGTGGTACCCCGGCCGGTGGCGTCGAGGCACTTGAACGGGCGCCCGCAGCGTGCCGTCGGAGTGCGCGGACCACTGCCGGGTGAGAGAGGAGTCGGCGACGGTCAGGCCGGTCCGGGTGAAGGCGAAGCCGAGGCGGGGCACCTGGATCGCCGCCCGCGGTGCATCCTTGCCGTCCACGTACACGTGGTGGCAAGGAGTCCTTGGCCGAACGGTGAGCCGACCAGGGGGCCGGAACCGTTCAGGTCGGTTGAGACCCCGTTGCCGTCGGACGTGGCGGCCCGGAGTGTGCCGGCCGTGGCCGGGGCGTGGACCAGTGCCCGGCGACGCGTGCCGCTGCGGCCCCGCCCGGGCGAAGGATTTCGTCCGGGAGCAGGGCGAGCGCACCGGCGGAGGAACGTGTGCCTCATCCGGCACGCTTTCCGGGCTGCCATGGCGCCGTGGCGCGACGCGTAACCGTGGCACACCACGGCGCCCGGACAGCAGGTGGCGTCTCGTACGTGTGGTTCTCATCCGATCTCCGTACCGTGCCGGCGCAACCCGGTGGGGTTGCGTTGATGGCGCTGGCCATCGGAAGCGCTTCAAGGCACTGCTTTGCAGCGAGATTGCAGAGAGGTTTCGGGGGAGACGGTGCTCCCGATTTGACGGGCCGTCAAGGGTGCGGACCCCCGGCTGCAAACGTTGTCGCGGAATCGATTCGAAGGCTGATTTTCTGCGGTTCGACGCTCTCGGCGGGGGCGGGAGGTTACGGCACGGCGGCAGGAGGACACCGGCATGACCGCCGTCGAGCGGGAGCGGTGGGCCACGCGAGTGCGCGACGGCCAGGCCCGGATGAGTCACCATCACGCGGGTGAGCAGCGGTGAAGTCGCCCAGCCGGGATGATCGAGGGCCGTTACGGGGGGCACTGGTCCACACGGCCACGCCTCGACCCGCGCGTCGGCGCGGCATTCGCCTCCCGGACGCCGTTGACCCCACACACCGCCGGTCGAAGCTTCCCGTCGAAGCGCTTGCGTGAAATCGATTCGCGCGACACCCCGTCACAGGCGTCGCAGCGGTCCTCGCCTGGCACGAACGCCGCACCACCCACCCGATCGTTCCGCCGGCCGTGGCGCGGTCCGCACCGGTGACGGCGTCGATGGCGATCCTGTTGGTGACCACCGCCGGCCTGTTCGGCGCACTGTTCAGGGCCACGTTCCACCTCCAGGACACACTCCGCCTCGACCCGCTCGCCAGCGGTCTGCGCGTCCTTCCGCTGACCGCGCTCATGGTCCTCGGCGCACCGGCCGCGGGCGCCGCACTGCGCCGGTACGGTGCGCGCCGCACCGCGATCGCCGGTACGGCCCTCGTTGCGGTCGGCATCGCGGGGCTGTCCCGGCTCGGTCCGACCAGCCCGTGGATGGCCATGACCGCGGCCCTTGCCGTCATCGGTGCCGGGTTCGCCACTGTGATGGTCACTGCCACCGGGACCGTCGTCGGCGACGCGCCGCCCGGGTACGCCGGGGTCGTCGGTGGGCTCAAGCAGACCGCCATGAACATCGGGCCGACCCTGGGCATCGCCGTCGCGGCAGGCGCAACCGGGTCCGCTGTTTCAACGATGAGCCCGGCCCTGCTGGTCCTGGCCGCACTCGCCGCCCTCGGCCTGCTCCCTGCGTCGCGGCTACCCCGGCGCCCGGCCTACCAGGAAGGACACGGCACGACCTCCACGTGCCCGACGCAAGCACCAACACCGCAGGCATCACCGGTTCGACACACAAATGATTGAACAACCGCCGTCCATAACCAGGCTGATCCGGTCACATGCCGGACCGGTCCTCAGTGTCGGCAAACGACCGTCTGCCGACACTTCGTCCCGTGGGGGTGCTGACCGCGCAGGAGTGGGATACCGCGGTGCGGCAGGCCGAGGTGATCGGGCCACCTGCCGAGAAGGCCAGGGTGGGGCTGGCGGACGAGGACGAGGCCGCGGCGATGCTGGGGAGATCCCGGCGCCAGCTGTACGTGCTACTCGGGCGGTGGCGCGCGGGTGAGGGGCAGGTGTCGGATCTGCTGCCGGGCCGTTCCAGCGGCGGCCGCGGGGACGGGCGGCTGCCGGACGAGGCCGAGGCGATCGTTACGGAGGTGCTGCGCAAGCGATACCTGACCCGGTAGCGTCGAAGTGTGACGGCCGTTCACCGGGAGATCGCGCGCCAGTGCCGGGCTCGGAGCCTGCGGGCTCCCTCGCGGGGGACGGTGGTGCGGCGGATCGCCCGGCTGGAGCCGGTCCCCTCCACTGCCGCGCGGGAGGGGAGCGAGGCGGCCCGTTGTCGGCGTCCCCGATCTTGCCCTGTTCGCCGAAGTGGAGCGCACCTTCACCGCCGAACGCGCCGCTCGCGTCCGCGCCGTCGCCGAAGCCGCCGGCCGCCGCATCGGCCGCCCTGTCACCCGCCCCTCCGACAAGATCGAGCACGCGCGGCTTCTCAGGGGCCAGGGCGCCAGCTACGGCGAGATCGGTGCGAAGGCCGGCATCCCCAAGACCTCCCTGCACCGCTGTCCACAGGGATGACCGCGGCAAGAAGCGGCAAGAGCGCGGCTGGCGCACTGCTCGCCCCGCTGACTGTGGCCACGCCGCGGCCGCCGCCCGGCCGCGAAGCAGGCTCTTGACCCTCTCACCGTGTCAGGCGGTCAACTCGGAGACATCATGTTCACCATCGGAGACTTCGCCAGGCACGGCCGCGTATCGGTCCGGATGCTGCGTCACTACGACGCGACCGGCCTACTGCGCCCAGCCCACGTCGACCCGGCCTCCGGCTACCGCTACTACACGGCCGCCCAGCTGGCCCGCCTCAACCGCGTCATCGCGCTCAAGGACCTCGGCTTCAGCCTCCAGCAGGTCCAGGAGATCCTGGACGAGAAGGTCACAACCGAGGAACTGCGCGCCATGCTCCGCCTGCGACGGGCCGAGCTGGAGGCCGCAATGACGGCTGCGGCTGCCCGGCTGGTCCAGGTCGAGGCGAGGCTCCGCTCGATCGAGAGCGAGGGGCAGATGCCCAGCAACGACGTTGTACTGAAACGCCTGCCGAGCGTTCGGGTAGCCGAACTTACCGGTTCGGCACCGAACTTCGACACCATCGGGCCGGTCATCCAACCGCTGTACGGCGAGCTGTTCCGGCGTCTGGAGGCGGCGGGCATCGCTCCCTCCGGGCCCGGTATCGCCTCCTACGAGGACGCTCCGGACGGCGGGGTTCTCATCCACGCGGGCGTCGAGGTCTCCGTCCCCCTCAGGGAGGACGAGGGGCTGCGGATCGTGGACCTGCCGCCCGTCGAGCAGGCGGCGACCATCGTGCACCGCGGCTCGATGGAAACCGTCCTGCCCACCATCCAGACCCTGGGCCGCTGGATCGACGCCAATGGCTACCGCTCGATCGGCTACCCGCGGGAGGTCAACCTGGAGTGCCCCGACAATCACAACGAGTGGGTGACCGAGCTCCAGGAACCGGTGGCCAAGGCCTGATGGGAGAGGGGTCAGCCGACACCCCGGCTGACCCCGGCATGATCCGGCGTCAGCGAGTGCAGCCGACTTCGGACATCAGCGCAGCCGACTTCGAAAGCTGACACTGGTCGCGTACAACATCCACAACCGCGACTACTGCGGCGGGCACTCCGCCGGCGGAGCCGCCTCGCCGTCCGCCTACGCGAGCTGGATCGCCCGGTTCGCCGGCGGGATCGCCAACCGCCCCGCCCTGGTCCTCCTCGAACCGGACTCCCTCTCGGACGACGGCTGCATGCCCCGGGCTCAGCTCGACAGGCCCGCCGCATCGGCACCCCACCCGGAAGGACGGAGACGCCGAGGACCACGTGCTCCTGTGGAGCAAGACGCCGGGCGAGTCCGACGGCAACTGCGGCGTCGGAGCCGGGTCCACAACCGGACACCCGAGGCCGCCTACGAGATGATCTACGGCTACTGATCGCGGATCGCCGTGACCTCGCACGTCCCTCCTTCACAACCGGGTCACGGGTACCGTCCGCCACAGCCGGGCCGTCCCCTCACCGCCTTCCGCACAGGCGGTCGACAGCCCGCCCCGGACGCGGACGCTCCCCCAGCCATCCACCGACCAGGAGCAGCCATGAAACCACGCAGCCCACGGCTCCGCACGGCCGCCGTCATCGCGGCCCTCACCGCCTGCGCCGCCCTCACCACGACGCCGGCGCAGGCCGCACCCGCGCAGGGCGTGATCACCCCGGCCACGAAGTTCTACGTGGACCCCCACAGCAAGGCCGCGCAGCAGGCCATCGTCGACCTCAGGAACGGCGACCTCGAGAACGCCGCGAACATGGCCCGGCTCGCGAGTCGGCCGCAGGCCGAGTGGTTCACCGAGGGCACGCCCGACGAGGTGCGCGTCAAGGTGAACAAGCTCGTCCACCGGGCCCGGGCCGTCGACCAGACCGCCGTCCTGGTCGCCTACGACATCCCCGGCCGGGACTGCTCCCAGTACTCCAGCGGCGGAGCCGCATCCTCCGCCGCCTACCGCCAGTGGATCGACGCCTTCGCCGCCGGCATCGGCGACGACCGGGCGGTGATCGTCGTCGAACCCGACGGCCTGGCCAACCTTCCCCGGGACTGCGGGCCCGCCGCCGACCCGACCGGCGAACTCACGGCCGCCCGCATCGCCGACCTCGCCTACGCCGTGAAGACCCTGAAGGCCCGGCCCCGCACCGCGGTCTACCTGGACGCCGGCAACGTGCAGTGGCGAGCTGTCGGCGACATCGCGCAGCGACTGCAGGACGCCGGGGTCCGGTACGGCGACGGCTTCGCCCTGAACGTGTCCAACTACCACCCCACCGACCACAACGCCGGATACGGCACCTGGATCGCCAAGTGCATCTGGTTCGCCACCGAAGGACCCGAGCGGGCACGCGGCCACGCGGACTGGTGCGCCAGCCAGTACTACTCGTCCGCCGCGCCGAACGACGGCGCCCCCGGCAACGCCGTCTCCCCTTCGGACCCCACCACCTGGCGGTGGACCGACGCCTGGTTCGACCAGAACGTGGGCACCCCGCCGGCCGGCGAACTGCATCACTTCGTGATCGACACCAGCCGCAACGGTCGGGGCGCCTGGACGCCGGAACCGGGCAGGTACAGCGGTGACCCGGAGAGCTGGTGCAACGCACCCGGCCGCGGTCTCGGCCCGCGCCCCACCGCCGACACCGGCGTCCCGCTCGTCGACGCGTACCTGTGGGTGAAGACCCCCGGTGAATCCGACGGCAGCTGTACGCGCAGCACCGGCGGCACGATCGATCCCGAGTACGGCGTCGTCGACCCGCCGGCCGGCACCTGGTGGCCCGACCAGGCCCACACACTGGCCCGCAACGCGGTACCGCGCCTGACGTTCGACCACTGAGTCCGGTCGGACGCCTCCGTACGCGTCCGGCCACCGGGCCCGCAGGGGCCTGACCGGGACCGGTGCCCGTCAGGCGCCCTTGGCTGCGTACGCCTTGACTGCGAGCCGCGATGCCGCGGCGCGCCCGGCCGACCCTTGTACGGGCCGTGCGCCGCAGGGGGCGGTGTTCGGCCGGTGGTGCGGAGAGTCAGTCGGCCATGGTCTCGCGGACGATCGCGGTGGCGACGAACTTCGCCTCCGGGAAGGCGTCGGTGAGCACTTCGGCTCCGAAGGAGAAGTCGGGGTCGCCGTGGCTGACGAACACGGTGGTCAGTGTCTTGCCCGAGTCGAGGATCTCGGCGGCCAGGCGGCGGTCGTCGGCGCGGGTGAAGGTGGCGTCGGCCAGGAGGGCCCCCTCTCGCCGGTGACGAGGGTGGCGGTCCTGTTCTTGGACCCGGCGGGGAAGTCGAGGTCCAGGACCTTGCAGGAGAGGGTGGTCATGGTCCCAGCACTTCGTACATGAGGTGGGTGATGCCGCACTCCTGCTCCAGCGACCGGCCCACGATGTACTCGAGCCGGTTCGCGGCTCCCTGCAGCCGGCCGAAGGCCAGGACCAGCGGGTTGTCGGCCGCTTCCCGCGGCGTCGAGATCTCCGCCTGTTCGTCCACGACCCCGGCTCCCCTCGCGTCCTACGCGTAAACCATCGTCCGATCATGCCGCACAGCGGCCGTCGGACCGAGGCGGGCCGGGGCGGGGCCGGCCCTGGCGCTCGTTCCGGCTCGGCCGGCGCCACGGTTCAGGGCGCGAGAACGCGAGCACGGCAGGCCGACGGTGCGCCCCAGGCCGTGCGCAGGGCGCGGGCCTTGCGGATCCACAGGGACAGGTCGAGTTCCTCGGTGTAGCCGACGGCGCCGTGACACTGCAGGGCCGTGCGGGCCGCGAGGTACGCTGCCCCGCCCGTCGCGGCCTTCGCCGCCGCGATGTCCCGGCGGGCCCGGGGCACAGCGGACGCCAGGGAGAGGGCGGCGGCGTGGACGAGCGGTTCGGCGAATTCCAGGGCGACGAGGACATCCGCGAGACGGTGCTTGACGGCCTGGAAGGAGCCGATCGGCCGGCCGAACTGGTGGCGTCGCCGCACGTGGGCGACGGTCTGTTCCAACAGGGCCCGGCCCAGGCCCAGCGCCTGCGCCGCGGTGGCCAGGGCGGCGGCGTCGGCGGCGTGCGCGGCGGCGCGCGGCACGTGCGGTCCCTCGGCCAGGACGGTGCCGCCCGCCGGCCGGGACAGCCGACGGGCCGGGTCGGCGGACGGCTGCACGGGGCCCGTGGACGCGGCGACCCGCACGGTGTCGCCTGCTACGACCAGGACGAGGTCGGCGACGTCCGCGTCCAGCGCGTAGGGGCTGCCGTCGGTGAGCGCGTTCAGGGTCGCGATCGTCTTGCCGGACGCGATGCCGGGCAGCCAGGCACTGGCTGCGGAACGGTCGCCGAGGCGGTCGAGCAGGATGGCCGCGGCCACGGTCTCGGCCAGCGGGCCGGGCACCGCGTGGCGTCCCAACTCGGTGAAGGCCACGGCGAGTTCTACCGGGAGAACCCCGAGGCCGTCGTGTTCCTCGGGGATGGCCAGGCCGAAGAGACCGGACTCCGCCAGGCGGGTCCACAGGGCGCGTCCGGGGCCGTGGTCGCCGTGGGCCCAGGCGCGGACGGCTCGCGGAGTGTCCGCCGCCACCAGCATGGCGTCCAGTGAGCGCGCGAACGCCCGCTGTTCGTCATCCAGGAGGAACCGCATCACCGGCGTCCCCTCGGCAGGCCGAGCAGCCGCTCCGCGATGATGTCGCGCTGGATCTCGTTGGTGCCCGCGTAGATCGGTCCGGCCAGGGAGAAGGTGTAGCCCTCGGCCCAACTGCCCAGTCCGGGCGCCTCGTCGGCGTGGCCGGCGAGTTCGCCGTACGGGCCGAGCAGGTCGAGAGCGGTCTCGTGCAGGGCGATGTCCAGTTCGGACCAGAACACCTTGTTCATGCTCGACTCGGCGCCGATCGACCCGCCCGAGGCGATGCGTGAGGCGTCGGCGTAGGTGAACAGCTGATAGGCGCGGGCACCGATCACGGCGTCGGCGACCCGGTCGCGCAGCGCGGTGTCGGTGGGGTCGGCCCGGTCCCGCCACAGCCGGGTCAGACGGTCGGCGGCCGCGGTGAAACGACCGGGGCTGCGCAGCATGAGGCCGCGCTCGTTGCCCGCGGTGCTCATCGCCACCCGCCACCCCTGCCCGGGTTCGCCGATGACGTCCTCCTCGGGCACGAAGACGTCGTCGAGGAACAACTCCGCGAAGGCCGGTTTGCCGTCGAGCCGCCGGATGGGCCGTACGGTCACGCCGTCGGCGTCGAGCGGGAACATCACGTACGTCAGGCCGCGGTGGGGCCTGTCCGCGTCCGGGTCGCTGCGGAAGAGGCCGAAGGCGCGGTCGGCGAAGGCGGCTCGGGAGGACCAGGTCTTCTGGCCGTTCAGCAGCAGGCCGCCGCCGACCCGTCGGGCGGTGGAGCGCAGGGATGCGAGGTCCGAGCCCGCTTCGGGTTCCGACCAGGCCTGGGCCCAGATCACCTCGCCGGTGGCCATGGGGGGAAGGATGCGGGCGCGCTGCTCGGACGTGCCGTGTTCGAAGAGGGTCGGGGCCAGCAGGTTGATGCCGTTCTGGCTGACCCTGCCCGGGGCCCCGGCCGCGTGGTACTCCTCCTCGAAGATCAGCCACTCCAGCACCGAATTGCCCCGGCCGCCGTACTCCTCCGGCCAGGACACCACCGACCAGCGGTCGGCGGACAGCGTGCGCTCCCATTCGCGATGCGCGGCAAAGCCCTCCTCGGTCTCCAGGGAGGGCAGCGGCGCGCCGGGGACGTGGGCGGTGAGCCAGGCGCGCGCCTCGGCCCGGAAGGCGTCCTCGGCCGCCGAGAAGTCCAGGTCCATCAGGCTCCGGCCTCCTTCATCGCACGGACGTCCATGCCGCCGAGCGGGTCGGCCGCCGTCTCGGCGTTGTGCGCGTGGGCGAGGTGGTGCAGTCCGAAGACGGAGTCCATGCCGGCGTGCAGACCCTGCAGGTCCTCGGCCTGGTTGACGGCGCGTTTGGCGAGGGCCAGGCCCATGCGCGGCATGTCGGCGATGCGGGTGGCCAGTTCCATGGTGCGCTCGACGAGTTCCGAGCGGGGCACGACCCGGTTGACCATGCCCACCTCGTACGCCCGCCGCGCGGTCATGCGGTCGCCCGTGTACAGGAACTCCTTGGCGATCCGCGGCGGCATCGCCCATGGATGGGCGAAGTACTCGACGCCGGGGATGCCCATGCGGACCACCGGGTCGGCGAAGAACGCGTCCTCGGAGGCGACGATCAGATCGCACACCCAGGCGAGCATCAGACCGCCCGCGACGCACGCGCCCTGGACCGAGGCGATGGACGGCTTGGGCAGTTCGCGCCAGCGGCGGCACATGCCCAGGTAGACCTCCGACTCGCGGGCGAAGCGGCTCTCCGCGCCCCGCTTGTCCGAGTGGTCCCACCACAGTCCGGCCCTGCGCTCGAACGGCAGGTGCGCGTCCCGCTCCGGGGTGCCGATGTCGTGCCCTGCGGAGAAGTGCGCGCCCGCTCCGGCGAGGACCACGACCTTCACCTCGTCGTCCTCGGCCGCCCGGTAGAAGGCCCGGTCCAGGGCGTAGGTCATGGCGGAGTTCTGGGCGTTGCGGTAGTCGGGCCGGTCCATCGTGACCACGGCGACGGGCCCCCGGCGCTCGTAGCGAACGGGTTCCCCGGACGCGGTACGGGCAGCGGCCATCCGCCCCCTCCTTCCCTAACAAGTGTTCGGTAGACTAACCTGACGAGGCGTCAGCCGTCGAGAGCCGACCGGAGCCGACCATGACCACCTCCCCGCCGCCCTATGTGCCCGGCCACCAGTTGCTGGTGGGACGTGGTGCCGTCGTCACCGCGGCGGCCGGAGCCGGCATCGGCTCGGCGACCGCGCGCAGGCTGCTGGAGGAGGGGGCGCACGTCGTCGTCTCCGACGCGCACACGCGCCGGCTCGAGGAGAGCACGGCGGAACTGGCCGACACCTTCGGGGCGGACCGGGTCGCGGCCCTGCCCTGCGATGTCACCGACGAGGACCAGGTGGCCGCCCTGTTCGATCTCGTCGAGGAGCGGCACGGACGGCTCGACATCGTCGTGAACAACGCCGGACTCGGCGGCACCGCGGATCTCGTCGGCATGACCGACGAGCAGTGGGCCACGGTGCTCGACGTGACACTGGGCGGCACCTTCCGGTGCACGCGGGCCGCGATGCGGCGGATGAAGGCCGCCGGTGGCGGCGGGGTGGTCGTCAACAACGCGTCGGTGATCGGCTGGCGGGCGCAGCGGGGCCAGGCCCACTACGCCGCCGCGAAGGCGGGGGTGATGGCGCTGACCCGGTGCGCGGCCCTGGAGGCAGCCGGGTTCGGCGTCCGCGTCAACGCGGTGGCGCCGAGCCTCGCGATGCACCCGCACCTGGTGAAGGTGACCACACCGGAACTGCTGGAGGAGCTGACCGCACGCGAGGCGTTCGGACGGTACGCCGAGCCGTGGGAGGTCGCCAACGTCATCGTCTTCCTGGCCTCCGGCTACTCCTCGTACATGACCGGCGAGATCGTCTCCGTCAGCAGCCAGCACGCCTGAGACGGCGATGACCCGGTGCCCAGCCCTGAGGAGATCGCCCGCCGGTACCTGTCGAGGGTGCCGGCGGGCATCACCTTGCGTGAACGACACCGTCAGAGCGAACAGGAGTGGCCATGGCCGAGGCATACATCGTCGAAGCGGTCCGTACCCCGGTCGGCAAACGTGGCGGCGGACTGTCCGCCGTGCACCCCGCCGACCTCGGCGCGCAGGTGCTCAGGGCGCTGATGGAGCGCTCGGGAGTCGACCCGGCGGCCGTCGAGGACGTCGTCTTCGGCTGCCTGGACACCGTCGGCCCGCAGGCCGGGGACATCGCCCGCACCTGCTGGCTGGCCGCGGGGCTGCCGGAGGAGGTGCCGGGCACCACCGTGGACCGGCAGTGCGGCTCCTCCCAGCAGGCCGTGCACTTCGCCGCCCAGGGTGTGCTCTCCGGAACCCAGGACCTGGTGGTCGCGGGCGGCGTGCAGAACATGTCGATGATCCCCATCGCGTTCGCCACCCGCCGGGCCGCCGAACCGCTCGGGCTGACCCAGGGCCCGTACGCCGGCTCCGAAGGCTGGCGGGCCCGCTACGGCGACCGGCCCGTCAACCAGTTCGTGGGCGCCGAGATGATCGCCGAGAAGTGGGGCATCTCCCGCCGCGACATGGAGGAGTACGCGCTGCGCTCCCACCGGCGGGCCGTCCGCGCCATCGACGAGGGCCGCTTCGACCGCGAACTCGTCCCCTACGGCGAGGTGACCGCCGACGAAGGACCGCGCCGCGACACCAGCCTGGAGATGATGGCGGGCCTGAAGCCGGTGATCGAGGGGGGCAGACTCACGGCCGCCGTCTCCTCCCAGGTCTCCGACGGCGCCTGCGCGATGCTGCTGGCGAGCGAACGGGCCGTGCGGGAGCACGCGTTGACGCCGCGCGCCCGCATCCACCACCTCTCGGTGCGCGGCGAGGACCCCATCCGCATGCTGTCCGCACCGATACCGGCGACCGCGTACGCCCTGAAGCGGGCCGGCATGACGCTCGACGACATCGACCTGGTCGAGATCAACGAGGCGTTCGCCTCCGTCGTGTTGGCCTGGCTGAAGGAGACCGGTGCCGACCCCGGGAAGGTCAACGTCAACGGAGGCGCCATCGCCCTCGGGCACCCGCTCGGCGCGACCGGCGCCAAGCTGATGACCACACTCCTGCACGAACTGGAGCGCACCGGCGGCCGTTTCGGCCTGCAGACGATGTGCGAGGGGGGCGGCCAGGCCAACGTCACGATCATCGAGCGGCTCTGAGCGCGCCTCCACCCACCGTTCGACGTCGGGCAGCAGTCGCCGGCCCGCCGCCCCTCACGGGCAAAGGGCCGGTGGTGTCACGGCACGGCCGACAGCCGCTGCAACGTCGTCCGGGCCTCCGCCATGATCCGGTCGACGAGTTCGGTGCAGGACGGCAGGTCGTCGATGAGCCCGGCGACCTGCCCCGAGGCCATCACGCCGAGGTCGGTGCGGCCGTCGACCATGGCGGCCTTCAGCAACATGGGCGTGTTGGCCGCCAGCAGGACCTGGCTCCAGGTCAGGTCCTTGCCGTGCTTCATCGCCGTCCCGTCACGGAGCAGGGCCGTCCACCGCATGCCGGACTCCCGCTTGAACGCGGACACGTGGCGCAGCGCGCGCACCAGTGCGGTGACGCGCCCGGCGCGCTCCAGCGTGTCGACGAGCTCGCTGCGCAGCATCCGGTGGGGCATGCCGTCGACCCTGGTGGTGACGGTGACGTCCTGCACGTCCGCTGCCAGATAGCGGGCCTTGACGGGATCGGGGACCGTGCTGTCGGAGGTGAGCAGGAACCGGGTGCCCATCGCGATACCGGCCGCGCCGAAGGCCAGTGCGGCCACCAGGCCGCGCCCGTCGCGGAAGCCGCCGGCCGCGATCACCGGGATGTCCACGGCGTCGACGACCTGCGGCAGCAGCACGCTGGTGGCGACGCCACCCGTGTGGCCACCGCCCTCGCCCCCCTGCACGATCACCGCGTCGGCGCCCCAGGCGGCCACCTTCTCCGCATGGCGGCGGGCACCGACCGACGGAATGACGATCACTCCGGCGTCCTTCAGGCGCGCGATCAGTTCCCGGCTCGGCGCGAGCGCGAACGACGCCACCCTCACACCCTCGCCGACGATGACACCCACCCGGTCGGCCGCGTCCGAGGCGTCCGCCCGCAGATTGACCCCGAAGGGGGCGTCCGTACGGGACTTCACCTCGCGGACGGCCGCCTGCAGTCGCGGCACGGTCATGGTGGCGGAGGCGAGGATCCCCAGTGCGCCGGCGTTCGCCGCCGCGCACACCAGCCGCGGCCCGGCCACCCACCCCATGCCGGTCTGGACGACAGGGTGCCGCACACCGACGAGAGTGGTGAGCGCTGTGGTGATCGTGGCGTCGCTCATGCGGGTACCTCGCGGTCGCGGAGGTCACCCGGGTCGACGACCTCCCGGATCAGACGCAGTTCGTGGGCGTCCGGATCACGGGTGTACGGGACCTCGTCGGGGACGGTGAGCGGGAACCCGGTGGCCTGCACGACCTGTTCGACCGTGACCCCCGGGTGCAGGGAGCGCAGCCGCATGGTGCGGTCCGGGGTGGCGAAGTCGAAGACGCCCAGGTTGCTGACCACTTCGGGGATGCGGTGGTAGCGGGTGGCCGAGGGGCCCGCTGCGGCGGCGCGGGCGTAGCCGACTCCGCTGACCATGTCGACGTGCTCGACGAAGACACGGGGTGAGTGCTGGGGGATCCAGTAACTGGTGGGGTTGTTCAGCGTGTTGACGGGAGCACCCCGCACCCCGAGCAACTGCCGTCGGGGTCGGGTCCACTCGCCGATGCAGGAGATGTTCTGGTTGCCATGGCGGTCGATCTGGCTCGCGCCCATCATCACGTGCCGTCGGCCCGTGGCCACCAGCGCGAGGTGCTGCCGGTACGGCAGCCAGCCCTCCACCACCTCGGCAGGGGCACCGACGGCGGGAACGTCTCCGATGAGCAGTGCCTCGCCGTCGGTGAGCATTAGGTCGGGGGCGAAGGTGAGCCTGGCCAGCCGGGCGCCGATGGTCGGGACGGTGCCCATGGGGGCGGCGAGGACCTCGCCCGCGTCCCGCCAGGCCTCGGCGCAGGCCACCACGCAGTACTCGGCACGCGTTGCCTTGTTCGTCGTTGGACTGCTCACGCCCGCTCCTCGTGGAATGCCGCGACGGCGGCCTGGTACGACTCTTCGTCGCCGGACAGACAGCGGTCGGTGAACGTCCGCCAGTCCTCCGGGGTGCGGGCGGCCCGGGCGTAGGCGCGCTGGAAGGCCTCGTCGCGGTCGTAGTCGGGGGCGCAGGAGGTGAAGTGCGCGCCGTTCGGCGTCTGCACGACCCCGGTCACGAACGCCCGCTTGACCAGCAGAGTCTGGGGGACCGCCTCCTTGAGCAGGTCGGCGGTGTCGACGATTCGCTCGCAGGAGACGTAGGCGGTGTCGGCGGCCTGGCAGAAGAGGTCGTCGAAATACGGGTCGGGGCCCAGGTACTGGGCGTTGCCCTGCACGTCCGCCCGGTTGAGGTGTACCAGGGCGGCGTCCAGGCGCAGGGCCGGGACGGCGACGAGTTCCTCGCCGTCGCCGTAGGGAGAAGTGACGGTCCGCAGATGCGGGTCGACCGTCATCACGTCCGAGCCGAGGCCCGCTCGCACCGGCAGGAACGGCAGCCGTTGCGCGGCCGCGGTCAGGCCCCACATGAACATCGCCTCGTCCAGTTCCACCAGCTCGAAGGCGCCGCGCTGGCGCGCCGCGGTGAAGTGCGGCTCCAGGGGGATGGAGTCGAGGGTGGCGAAGGCGGCGACAAGCTTGCGGATCCTCCCGGCCGCGGCGAGGAGTCCGACGTCCGGACCGCCGTAGGAGACGACGGTGAGGTCGGTGACGTCGGAACGCAGAAGGGCGCGGACCAGTGCCATGGGCTTGCGCCGGGAGCCCCATCCCCCGATCCCTACGGTCATACCGCTGCTGAGGCGGCCGACGGCCTCCTCGGCGGTCATCGTCTTGTCGCTCAACGCGGCTCCCCCTCCGGCGACCTGGCCGGCTCGGCCGTGGTGACCGGCCTGGACGCCAGGAACGCGTCGCGGTACCGGTCGGCGACACCGCTGAGGTCGGCCTCGAAGGTGAAGCCCTGCTCGAAGCGGTAGCTGCGGCGGACGTCCACCGGGTCGATGCCGTTGATCGAGGCCTTGGCCAGGCGGATCAGCAGGCCGTCCTTGGCAGCGATCTCACGGGCCAACTCCGTTGCCGCCTCCATCAGTTGCTCGCGCGGGACCACGCGCCACACCGAGCCGTGCCGGTGCAGCTCCTCGGCGGTGACGGTGCGCGAGGTGTAGTAAAGGGTGCGCATCAGGTGCTGGGGTACCAGCCGGGCCAGGTGGGTGGCGGCGCCGAGCGCGCCCCGGTCCAGCTCGGGCAGGCCGAAGACCGCGTCCTCGCTGGCCACGATCGCGTCCGCGTTGCCCACCAGGCCGATGCCGCCGCCCAGGCAGAAGCCGTGCACGGCGGCGACGACCGGGACCTCGCAGTCATAGACCGCGGCGAACGCCTCGTAGCAGCCGCGGTTGGTGCCGATGAGCGCCGCGCGACCGGGGGTGCGCTGCATCTCCTTGATGTCCACGCCGGCGTTGAAGCCGCGGCCGGTGGCGGTGAGCACGACGCAGCGCACCCGGGGGTCGGAGCCCGCCGCGCGCACCGCGGCGGCGAGGTCGTGCCAGCCCCGCACCGGGAGGGCGTTGACCGGCGGGAAGTCCACATCGACGACGGAAACGCCCTCTGCGGGGGCCGTGGTGGAGACACCCATGAGCAGATCAGCTACCTTTCCACCAAACGTTTGTTAGGTGTGACGGTAGCAGCGGAGCACACCCTCAGGGAGGCCTCATGGCATCGGTCATCGATCTGAGCGGACGTGTCGCGGTGGTCACCGGTGGCACCCGCGGCGTCGGCGCGGGGATCGCCCGGGCGCTGCTGGAGGCCGGCGCGGAGGTCGTCGCCTGTGCCCGGCGGCCCCCCGACAGGCCGGTGGATGCGGCCGGCCGCACGGCCCGGTTCCTTCCCCTCGACCTGCGCGACGCGAACGCGGTGGCCGCCTTCTTCGATCAGGTGCGCCAGGAGCACGGCCATCTCGACGCCCTGGTCAACAACGCGGGAGGCACGCCGCACCGGATGCTCGACGAAGGCGGGGCCGAACGGCACGCGCGGATCGTGGAGTTGAACCTGCTCGCTCCCCTGACCGCCTCCCTCGCCGCGTACGAGGTGATGCGCGCTCAGCACGGCTGCGGTTCGATCGTGATGGTGGGCAGCGTGAGCGGCAGCCGCCCCTCCCCCGGCTCGGCCGCCTACGGTGCCGCCAAGGCGGGACTGGAGCACCTCGCCCGCACGATGGCCGTGGAATGGGCCCCGCACGTACGAGTCAACACCCTCGTCCTCGGCATGGTCCGCACGGAACTGTCGCACCTGCACTACGGCGACGAGGACGGCATCGCCGCCGTCGGCCGCACCGTCCCGCTCGGCCGGCTCGCCGACCCCGCCGAAGTCGGCGACGCCTGTGCCTTCCTCCTCTCCGAGCGCGCCGCCTACATCACCGGAGCCAGCCTCCTCGTCCACGGCGGAGGCGAGCGCCCGGCCTTCCTCGACGCGGCCACCGCCGGCAAGTGAGCCGCCGGCCCACCCATGACGTGAGGACGAACCCCATGAACGGACTGTGCACCGGACGCGTCGCCGTCGTCACCGGGGCGGGGCGCGGCCTCGGCCGCGCGCACGCCCTCGCCCTCGCGGCGGAGGGCGCCGCGGTCGTCGTCAACGACCTCGGCGTCGGCCTCGACGGCAGCGGAGGAGCCACCGGGCCCGCCCGGCAGGTCGTCGACGAGATCCTGGCGTCGGGCGGGCAGGCGGTCGCGCACGGCGGAGACGTCGCCACGACCGAGGGCGCGTCGTCCCTGGTCCGTACGGCGCTGGAGACATACGGCCGGCTGGACGCCCTGGTCAACAACGCCGGCTTCCTGCGCGACCGTATGCTCGTCAACCTCCACGAGGACGACTGGGACGCCGTCCTGCGCGTGCACCTCAAGGGCCACTTCCTGCCGCTGAAGCACGCCGCCGCGCACTGGCGCGCCGAGGCCGGGGCCGGGCGGACGCCGGTTGCCCGGGTGATCAACACCAGTAGCGGAGCGGGGCTGTTGGGCAGCGTCGGGCAGGGCAACTACTCCGCGGCCAAGGCCGGCGTCATCGGGCTGACGCTGGTGGCCGCCGCCGAGTTGGGCCGTTACGGCGTCCAGGTCAACGCCATCGCGCCGGCCGCCCGCACCCGGATGACCGAGACGGCCTTCGCCGACACCATGGCCGCCCCCGGCGACGGCGGCTTCGACGCCATGGCTCCGGAGAACGTCTCCCCGCTCGTCGTATGGCTCGCCTCCACCGCCTCCGCGGGAGTGAGCGGGCGGGTCTTCGAGGCCGAGGGGGGCCGCATCACCGTCATGGAGGGCTGGCGGCCGGGTCCCACGGCCGACAAAGGCGCTCGCTGGACCCCGGCGGAGGCGGGCGAGACGGCTCTGGGGCTGCTGGCGCAGGCGCAGCCGCCGCTGCCGGTGTACGGGGCGCAGTAGGTCGACGGGCGGGCCCTTGATCACGCGGCTGCCCGGGGCCCGATCGCGCGGCCGGGGCCCACCTGCCCGGCGGGCCGGGAGGCGGCCGGGCACCCGGTGGTCGGTGCTTCGTGGGCAGGCGCCGAGACCAGGTGGCCGGATTCCCGCGCCGGATCCCGGCGGGATGTTCGGGTCCGTCCGGGAAAACGGGCGGTGAACGGGCACACCATGGTCGGCGAGCGGGCGGCGGCCGCGCGTGCCACGGAGTCCTCCACCGCATCGTTCAGGGGCTCCGCATTCCGAAATCGGGCACATTCGGTCACGAACTGCTCTACGACGAACCTGGTCAGTCGCAGCGCTCACCTTGTAGAAATTTGGCCACCGAAGCCCGAACGGGCCGGGCTCCGGGAAACAGCCGTCGCGGGCACACCGCGCGGAGCCGTGAAAGGGGGTGTCGCCGTGGACGCCGAGGAACGAAGACGCGGAATTCTGGAAACGGCACGCCGTTCCGGGTCCGTGGACGTCGGAGAGCTCGCCGCCGGCCTCGGGGTGTCCAAGGAGACCGTGAGGCGCGATCTGAACGCCCTGGAGCGGCATGGGTTGGTTCGGCGCACCCATGGCGGCGCCCACCCCGTGGAGAGCGCCGGCTTCGAGACCACGCTCGCCTTCCGCACCACCATGCACGTCCCCGAGAAGTCCAGGATCGCTGCCGCCGCGGCCGCGCTGCTCGGGGACGCCGAGACCGTCTTCATCGACGAGGGCTACACCCCGCAGCTCATCGCCGCCGCCCTCCCCCGCGACCGGCCACTGACCGTGGTCACCTCCTCGCTGGCCACCGCAGGTCACCTGGCCTCCGCCGCCAACATCACCGCGCTGTTGCTCGGCGGCCGGGTACGTGGCGGGACGCTCGCCACGGTCGACCACTGGGCGACCCGCATGCTGTCCGGCTTCGTCATCGACCTGGCGTACGTCGGCGCGAACGGCATCTCCCGCGAGTACGGACTCACCACGCCCGACCCCGCCGTCGGTGAGGTCAAGGCCCAGGTCCTCAGGGCCGCCAGGCGCCGGGTCTTCTCCGGGGTCCACACCAAGTTCGGTGCCGTGAGCTTCTGCCGCTTCGCGGACGTCACGGAATTCGAGGCGATCGTCACCGACGCCGGGCTGCCCGCCTCCGAAGCACACCGCTACTCACTGCTGGGCCCCGAGGTCATCCGGGCCTGAGCGTCGGTTCACTCCCCCGTCCCACCCCCGCAAGTCCGGGGGCCTGGTTCCCCACGCCCTCACGACATCCTCTGGAGTCAGTCATGCGCACACGAAGAATGACCCGTGTCCTCGTCACGGCCACGGCCACGGGCTCGCTCCTGGCCGCCTGCAGCGGGGCCGGCGGCTCCGCCAGCTCCGGCGACGGCGGCAAGAGCATCAACGTGCTGATGGTCGGCAACCCGCAGATGGAGGACATCGCGAAGCTCACGAAGGACACCTTCACGAAGGACACCGGCATCAAGGTGAACTTCACGATCCTTCCCGAGAACGAACTGCGCGACAAGGTCACCCAGGACATCGCCACCCAGGCCGGTCAGTACGACGTCGCCACCATCGGCGCCTACGAGGTACCCATCTGGCAGAAGAACGGCTGGCTGCACGAACTCGGCTCCTACGCCGACAAGGACGCGGGCTTCGACAAGGCCGACCTGCTCAAGCCGATGGTCACGTCGCTGTCCGGCTCCGACGGCAAGCTCTACGCCCTGCCGTTCTACGGCGAGTCGTCCTTCCTGATGTACAACGAGGACGTCATGAAGGCCAAGGGCATCACGGTGCCCGACCACCCGACCTGGCAGCAGATCGCCGACATCGCGGCCAGGGTCGACGGGGCCGAGCCCGGCATGCGGGGCATCTGCCTGCGCGGTCTGGCCGGCTGGGGCGAACTGGGAGCGTCACTGACGACCGTGGTCAACACCTTCGGCGGCACCTGGTTCACCAAGGACTGGAAGGCCCAGGTCAACAGCCCCGCGTTCAAGAAGGCGACGAACTTCTACGTCGACCTCGTCAGGAAGCACGGAGAGGCGGGAGCGGCGCAGTCCGGCTTCACCGAGTGCCTGAACGCCATGAGCCAGAAGAAGGTCGCCATGTGGTACGACGCGACCAGCGCGGCCGGGTCGCTGGAGGACCCGAGCTCCAGCAGGATCGCCGGCCATGTCGGCTACGCCTACGCACCGACCGTCGAGACCAAGAGCAGCGGCTGGCTGTGGAGTTGGGCGTGGGCCATGCCCAAGACCACCAGGAAGGCCGACGCCGCCTCGAAGTTCATGCTGTGGGCGTCCAGCAAGAAGTACGAGAAGCTGGTCGGTGAGAAGCTGGGCTGGGCGCGTGTCCCGGCCGGCAAGCGGGCCAGCACGTACGAGATCCCCCAGTACCGGAAGGCCGCCGCGTCGTTCGGTGACATCACCCTGAAGTCCATCGAGGCAGCCGACCCGGCCGACCCCGGCGTCCAGCCCAGGCCGACGGTGGGCATCCAATACGTGGCCATCCCCGAGTTCCAGGACCTGGGAACCAAGGTCACCCAGGAGATCTCCGCCGCCATCGCCGGCAGGACCAGCGTGGACAAGGCGCTGGACGACGGCCAGAAGCTCGCCGAGGACGTCGCCAAGAACTACCGGTGACCCGCACGAACCGCCCGGCCGGCGCTCTCCCGCCGGCCGGGACCACTCCCCCCGCCCCGGCCTCCCCCAGGGCCCCGAGGGCCTGGGAGGTTCCCCCATCCGGCAGAGGAAAGTCCATGACCACGCTCACCGCTCCGTCCCGGACAGCACCACCACCCGCCCCACCCCGGAAGTCCTCGAGCGTCGGCAAGTGGAAGCGCCGCATCCCGCTGCTGCCGGCGCTGGTCTTCACCATCGCCGTCACGCAACTTCCCTTCGTGGCCACGATCGTGATCTCCACCCTCCAGTGGAACATCCTCAAGCCGGGCGACCGGCACTTCGTCGGCCTGTCCAACTTCGAGTTCGTCTTCACCGACGAGCGGCTGCGCACGGCGGTCCTCAACACCGTCGTGCTCACCGCGTCGGTGGTGCTCGTCAGCGTGGTCCTCGGCCTCGGCCTGGCCATGCTGCTCGACCGCCGGTTCGCCGGCCGCGGCCTGGCGCGGACGATGCTCATCGCGCCGTTCCTCGTCATGCCGGTGGCCGCCGCGCTGCTGTGGAAACACGCCCTCTACAACCCCGACTACGGCCTGCTCAACGGGACCCTCAACGCCGTCTACCGGCTCTTCGGAGCCGCCAACGGACCCACGGTCGACTGGGTGTCGTCCTACCCGATGCCCGCCGTCGTGGTCTCGCTGGTGTGGCAGTGGACGCCCTTCATGATGCTGATCCTCCTGGCCGGTCTGCAGGCGCAGCCCGGTGACGTCCTGGAGGCCGCCCGCGTCGACGGGGCGTCGGCCTCGGCGACCTTCCGCCACATCACCCTGCCGCACCTGCGCCAGTACATCGAACTGGGCATCCTGCTCGGCACGATCTACGTCGTGCAGACCTTCGACGCGGTCTACACCATCACCCAGGGCGGCCCCGGCTCCCAGACCACCAACCTGCCCTACGAGATCTACCTGACCATGTTCCGCAAGTACGAGTACGGCCAGGCGGCCGCCGCCGGAGTCGTCGTCGTGCTCGGCTCGATCGTGATCGCGACCTTCGCGCTGCGCACCATCGCGTCGCTGTTCCGCGAGGAGGTGTCCCGATGACCCACACAGCCGTCGCCGCGCCCGGCACAGGACTCAGGAAGCTCATCCGCCGCCGCGACGACCACGGGGGTGCATCCCGGCTGCCACCCCTGTGGACCTTCGTCGCCTGGCTCGCCACGCTGGCGTTCTTCGCGCCCGTGGCGTGGATGGTGCTCACCTCCTTCCATCAGGAGGCGGACGCGGCGACCAACCCGCCCAACCCCTTCGCCTCCCTCACCTTCGACCAGTACAGACTGCTGTTCAGCCGGGACATCACCCCGTTCCTCCTCAACTCGGCGATGGCCAGTGTGCTGTCGACGCTGCTGGTGCTCGCCCTGGCGGTACCGGCGGCCTACGCGCTGTCCATCAAGCCGGTCCAGAAGTGGACCGACGTGATGTTCTTCTTCCTGTCCACCAAGTTCCTGCCGGCCATCGCCGCCCTGCTGCCCGTGTACCTGATCGTCAAGGACGCCGGGATGCTGGACAACGTGTGGACGCTGATCGTCCTCTACACCGCCATGAACCTGCCGATCGCGGTGTGGATGATGCGCTCGTTCCTCGCCGAGGTACCCAAGGAGATCCTGGAGGCCGCCGAGGTCGACGGCGCCAACCTGCTCACCGTGCTGTGGCGGATCGTCGCACCGGTCGCCATGCCGGGACTCGCGGCCACCTCGCTGATCTGCTTCATCTTCAGCTGGAACGAGTTCATGTTCGCCGTCAACCTCACCGCGACCAACGCGTCGACCGCACCGGTCTTCCTCGTCGGCTTCATCACCAGCGAGGGCCTGTTCCTCGCCCGGCTGTGCGCCGCCGCCACGTTGGTCTCCCTGCCGGTCCTCATCGCCGGTTTCGCCGCCCAGGACAAACTGGTCCGCGGCCTGTCCCTAGGAGCAGTCAAGTGAAAGCCGCTGTCATCGAAGCTCCCGGCAAGGTCACCGTCACCACGGTGCCCGACCCCGCTCCCGGGCCGCGCGAGGTCGTGGTCGACGTGGCGGCCTGCGGGCTGTGCGGGACCGACCTGCACATCCTGCAGGGAGAGTTCGCACCGACCCTGCCGGTCGTGCCGGGCCACGAGTTCGCCGGGGAGGTCGTGGACGTCGGCAGCGAGGTCACCGAACTCGCGATCGGCGACCGGGTCGCCGTGGACCCCTCGCTGTACTGCAACGAGTGCCGCTACTGCCGAGCCGGGCGCAACAACCTGTGCGACCGGTGGGCGGCGATCGGAGTGACCGTGGCCGGTGGCGCCGCCGAGTACGCCGTGGCGCCCGTCGCCAACTGCGTACGGCTGCCGGACCACGTGGACGTCCAGGACGCGGCGTTGATCGAGCCGCTGTCCTGCGCCGTACGCGGCTTCGACGTGCTCCGCAGCAGGATCGGTTCGCATGTGCTGATCTACGGCAGCGGGACGATGGGCCTGATGATGCTGGAGCTGGCCAAGCGCACCGGTGCCTCCTCGGTGGACGTCGTCGACGTCAATCCGGAACGGCTGGCGACGGCTGAGAAGCTGGGCTGTTCACAGGCGGCGCTCTCGGCCGACGAGTTCGGGCGGCCGAACGGGTGGGACGTGGTGGTCGACGCGACCGGCAACGCCGCGGCCATCCAGGACGGCCTGGAGCGGGTCGCCAAGGCGGGAACGTTTCTGCAGTTCGGGGTCTCCGACTACGCGACGACGGCCACCATTTCGCCGTACCGGGTCTACAACCAGGAGATCACCATCACCGGCTCCATGGCCGTGCTGCACAGCTACGAGCGCGCGGCGGAACTGTTCGCCACCGGGGTGCTCGATCCACAGGTGTTCATCAGCGACAGGCTGCCGTTGACGCAGTACCCGCAGGCGCTGGAGCGGTTCGCCGCCGGTCGGGGACGCAAGATCGTCGTGTTGCCCTGACACGGCCACGGGCACCCGCCGACGCTCCCCGGGCGACGCCGGTCAGGTCCGAGGCGGACCCCTGACCGGCTGGTCGTTCCTCACGGCCCGCGCGGCTCACCGCCCTGAAGGTCGAGGTGGGCGCGGGCAGTGCCCTCCTTCCACGACGAAAGTCCACACAGGAGAGGAACCCCGGCCGACACGGGGCTGGGGTTCCTCGAGGTGGTGCGTATCGGTCAGCGGACGGAGTCGCCCACGCCGTGAGCCGCTCGGCCACGCGCCGGCGGACCGCACCACGTCGCGATCACCGTGGACCAGGCAGGTCAGCGCTGCAGGGTGAGGACACCCGGCCGCCACGGCAGCTGGTCGTAGGGGCCGCTCGCGGTAGGCGACTTGCCCTGGTAGAGGAACTGCAGGTTGCAGGGGTCGATGGTCATGGTCTGGTCGGGATTGTTGCGGACCAGGTCACCGTGGCTGATGTCGTTGGTCCAGGTGGCACCGCTGTTGGCCTTGCCCGCGAAGGGGTTGCTCTCGCCGGCGGCCTGCGGGGTCCACGCACCGCTCAGGCTGGAGGCCGTGAACGAGCGGAAGTAGCGCCCGTTCGCACCCATCGCCTCAACGATCATGAGGTACTGGTTCTGACCCTGAACCTTGTAGACCTGCACCGCTTCGAACAGGTTGGCCGTCGTGTCGCTCATGACCGTCGTGTACGACGAGCCGAAGTTGCCCGGGAAGTTCCCGATCGGCATGCTCGCCCGGTAGATCCTGCCGTTGTCACCGGCGAAGAACAGGTACATGTTCTGGCCGTCACCGATCAGGGTCTGGTCGATCGGGGCGGAGCCCGGGATGCTGCCGGTGAACAGCGGCTGCGGAGCGGACCAGCCGTTGGGCTTGGTGGGGTCGCTCGACGTGCGGTAGATGAAGGGCGACGCACCCCACTGGGACGCCAGCACCCAGATGTTCCTGGGCGCGAAGTAGAACAGCGTGGGCGCCACCGCGGACTGGCTCATCCCGGTCTGGCCGGCCGACGCCATGTCCGACCAGTTCGTGAAGGGACCGAACATCATCGAGCCGTACCCCGATCCCGACACGTTCGACGCGTAGACCAGGTGCTTGCCGTTGTACACCACGTTCGTGAAGTCCTTCAGCGAGACCCACCCGTTCGCCGGCTGCGCCAGCGGACCGGTCGACGTCCACCGGTACGTCGACGGAAGGGAACAGGTGCCGCCCCCCGGCGGGGTCGACGTCCCGGACAGGCCGGTCCACTTCTGGTTGCTGCCGCCGTTGCACGTCCAGATCTCCACCGCCGTGCCGTTGGCCGTCCCGGAGCCCGTGACGTCCAGGCACAGCCCGGACTCCACGCCGACAACCGTGCCGTCGGAGTTCAGCCGCCACTGCTGGTTCGCACCGCCGTTGCAGGTCCAGATCTGCACCCGGGTACCGGCCGCGGTGGCGTGGCCCGGAACATCCAGGCACTTGGTGCCGTACACGGTCAGCTGGTTGCCGTCCGTCAACGTCCACTGCTGGTTGGTCCCGCCCGAGCAGTCCCAGATCTGCAGGTACGTGCCGTCGGCCTGGCCGGCGTTCGGCACATCGAGACATCGGCCGGAACCAGCGCCGCGCAGGGCGCCGCTGGTGGCCGCCTGAGCCGGGCCGGCGACGAGCGTCGCCGCCAACGTGATCAGGGCCGCAACCGCAGCGGCGAGCACCGCGGACAGGTGCCTGCGGCTGGGACTTCGTCTGCGCATGGGGACCTCGTCATCCTTGAGTAAGCGGTTCCGGTCGGCCCCGTCGGAGGCTGTCCGGACTGTCGGTGCGGTGCCGGGAACGGCTTGTTTCGGGGCGTGGACAGTTCGAACCGCGTGACGCGGACCGAACCACCGAGCGCCTGGGCGGCGTGGTTGAAGAGGGCGAATCGGTAGCCCGTGAAGAACCGCCGGTCGTCGGCCGTCGAAGAGGCGGGCGCGGGAGGCGCCCGCCGGCGGGAGAACCGCCTCGGCGGCGAGACCGGTGGCGGCTGCCGGCGGCCGACGACCGGGCAAGCCTTGATGAAGCCATGACATACGCATCGTGCGACATGCTCCCTGCGGCTCGGCCGGTGCGCGTGACCCGGAGGTGCCCTGCTGTGCGAGTGAAGCGGCCTCGATCCCACGACGTTCGGTACACCGAACGAGCGTCGACCCATCGAGCAAACTGGATGATAGGGAACCGGTGAACGGCGTCAATACCTCTCGCATGATTCGCGAGCAGGTTCGAAACATTCGCTGGGGCTCCATGAAGGAGCGCCGCAGGTCAGCTGATCGAATGGCTGGACCGTGCGGATGGCCGGGCGGTGCGGATGGGCAGCCCGGAGGTGCCGGAAGCGGGGCCGCTTTCGCGGACTGTGCCGACCGCCGCGCTGACGGTCACCGCGGCCGTGACGGCCTCCTCCCGCTCCACCGCCACGGCCGCGCCGGGCAGCCGGCGCCCACCCCGCCGCTGAGGTGGACAGCCGTCACGCGCCTCGGATCGTCGGCGGTCAGCCCTCGCCCACAAGGTCGAGATCGTCACGAGACGCCTTCGGGGTGATCTCCGGAACGGGCCACTCGCGGTTCAGCGGCAGGGAGACGTCCCGCCACCACGGGCGGGTGGGGAGGTCACCGGCCGGCTCGAAGGACTGGCCCGGAACGGGGACGGCGACCGCCTGTCCGACCGCGCCGGCCGCGGCCAGCGTCCACTCCCCCGGTTCCGCCCACGGGTGGGGAGCGAGGTTGAAGGTCCCCCAGTGGATGGGGAGCAGCACACCGCGCGGCTCGCCGCCCTGAAGGTCGAGGTGGGCGCGGGTGCCCTCCTCGGGCGTCATGTGGATGTCCGGCCAGAACTCGGAGTACGCCCCGATCTGGATCATTGTGGCATCGAACGGGCCGTGTGCCGCACCGATGTCCTTGAAGCCGTCGAAGTACCCGGTGTCACCGCTGTGGTAGACGCGGTGCTCGTCGCCCGCCACCGACCATGACGCCCACAGCGTGTGCTGCGCGTTGCGCAGGCCGCGGCCGCAGAAGTGGCGGGCGGGGGTGGCGGTCAGCGTGAGGCCGCCGATCCGCGTCGACTCGTGCCAGTCCAGCTCACGCAGCCGGTCCGCCGGCACACCCCAGCGCTCCAGGTGGGCGCCGACGCCCAGCGGTATCGCGAACGCGGTGTCCGTGTCCGCCAGGGCCTTGATGGTGGGCAGGTCGAGATGGTCGTAGTGGTCGTGGGAGATGACGACGACGTCGACCGGGCCGAGCGCGGCCAGCGGCAGCGGCACCGGGTGCAGCCTCCGGGGCCCGGCGAAGTCGAACGGCGAGCAGCGCTGCCCCCAGACCGGGTCGAACAGCACCCGGTGCCCGTCGATCTCCGCGAGCACGCTGGAGTGGCCCATCCAGGTCAGCCGCAGCCCGCTCGCCGGGGGCCCGGCCAGGTCCGCCCGGGTCGTCGGGTGCACGGGGATCGGGGCGGCCGGGGCACGTCGGGCGCGGTCCTCCTTGCGGAAGTACGTCTTCGCCAGTTCCAGCGTGGACCCGCCCGAGGGACGGGTCCGGGTGCCCTCCCGGTTCACGAAGGCGCCGTCCGCGAAGTGCGGCGATCTGCGGATGCGCGCCAGGCGCTCCCCGCTGGGATCCGCGCCGAAGGCGGGGGGCCGCAGCGCGCGGAGCCCGGAGCCAAGGGGACCGAAACCGGTCACGGCACCTCCAGTGCAGTGGTGAGGCCCTCATTATGGTCGGCCCGTCCGGCGGTCCGGGTCCGGCCCTGTCACAAGCCATGCCCCCGGCCTCCCCGGAACACGGCGCGTTCGCGCGGGCCGCGATGTCACATCCGTGCGCGCCGGTCCGTCGTATCCGGGTGGGCGCTCACCGCCGAGCGCCCGGGAACGACGCACTCGGAGGTGCTTCATGGCCCGTATCTCCCTGACCCCGCGCCGCACGCTCTTCTTCCGTGCCGTGGAGTGGTATTCGAAGCGGACGTACGGCAAGGTGCTGGATCCCGGCAGGGCGCTCGCCCACCACCCGCGGCTGCTGTGGAGCGATCTGCGGTTCGAGCAGTCGGTGGCGAAGTGGAACAAGCTCGACCCGGACCTGAAGGCGCTGGCCGAGATGGCTTCGGCCGCGGCGATCGGCTGCGCCTGGTGCATGGACTTCGGCTACTGGGTGAGCCGGGAGCGCGGTACGGCCCGCGAGAAGCTGGTCGACGTGCCGCGCTGGCGCGACAGCGACGTGTACACGGAACTGGAGCGTGATGTCCTGGAGTACGCCGAGGCGATGACGGCCACTCCGCCCGTCGTCGACGACGCCCTCGCGGCCCGGCTCCTGGGCCGGCTCGGTGAGCCCGCGTTCGTGGAGCTGACGGCGATGGTCGCGGTGGAGAACCTGCGCTCGCGCATCAACGCCGCGCTGGGACTGACGAGTCAGGGCTTCAAGGACTCCTGCGACGTGCCGTCCCTGCAAGGGCGGACGACTTCCGCGCCGTAACGGTCACGCCGGGGCGTGCGGATGCAGCCGGCCTCGCGCCCCTCCCCGTTCGGCCCGGACGGGGAGGGCCGCCCCGAATCGCCGGCGGGGCCGAAGGGAGCCGACCGGTGCACCCATCGGCCCCTCCGGCGTGGGAGGGGAGGAGGACCGAGCCTCACACCGCCTGCGTGATCCGCACCCTGATGTCCTCCGGCGACAGCGTCCCCTTGGCCACCACCCGGTCCCCCGAGGACTCTCCGCGCAGCCGCCGTCCGATCCACGGCACCAGGTACTCGCGCGCCCAGTGGATGTCGTCGCGACGCACCTCGAACGTGCCGCGCGGCGGCAGGGGCGGCCAGGGCTGGTCCGGGTCGGCCGGTACCTCGATGCCCAGAACCTGGCCCGCCCGCAGGGCGACGCGGGTGTGTCCCTCGGGTGAGAGATGGAGACGGTCGTCGTCCCAGGCGCGCCGGTCCTGCACGGACTTGAGCGACCACAGGTCGAGCACCGGGCAGCCGTACCGGTCGGCGATCGCCCGCACATGACCGTTGTAGGTGGCGATCTTGCCGCGCAGATGCTTGAGCACCGGCACGCCCCGTGTGTCGAACCCGGTGGTCACCATCACCGTGCCGACGGCCGACGTCAGGGTGGCGACGGCGCGCTCGAACCGCTCGGCGACGTCGTCGGGGTCGGTGCCCGGCCGGATGATGTCGTTGCCGCCCGCGCAGAACGAGACCAGGTCCGGGGAGAGTTCGACGGCCCTCGGGACCTGGTCCGCCACGATCTGGTCGAGCAGTTTGCCGCGCACGGCCAGGTTCGTGTACCGGAAGTCGCCCTCCGGCCGCCGGTCGGCGAGGAGGACCGCGAACCGGTCGGCCCAGCCGACGAACTGCCCGTCGGGCCCTGGGTCGCCGACACCCTCGGTGAAGCTGTCCCCCACCGCCACGTACGACCCGATCACTGATCTGTTGTCATTCTTCGAATCGTCTGCCACATCGGTCCATGATTCACCTTGGGATGTGAGCTACGCGACCGTAGGCAGGGCTTGACGGGCGGTGAGATAAACCACTCGCCGTATCTGCGCCGATCAGGAATAGGTCGCTGATCAGCGGTGTCGGGCGGGTCACCGGGTGGTCGTCCTGCGGTACGGCTCCTTCGTCACGGTCGGATGCGGCGCAGGCGGACGACCGTCGCGTCGAAGTCGCCCCGCAGCGCGAGCCGCAGCCCGTGATGCAGAAGCACCGCCCCCCGGTGCAGTTCGCCTGTCTCCGGGCATGCGTACGCCGCCGTCGGATCGAGACCGCGCAGCCGCAGCGGGGCGACCGGCTCGCCGTAGTGCTGGGCCTGGAGCCAGGCGAGGACCACGGTTTCGTCACCGAGGACGTACTGCACCGCGCTCAGCCCGCCCGTCGGCGGCCGCAGCCGGTAGAGGTCGCCGCGCTGGACCACGGGCCGGATCTCCTTGTAGAGACCGACCCACTCCTTGGCCTCGGCGAGCTCCTCCTCGGTCCACTGCGCGAGGTCGCCGCCGACACCGAGCACCCCGGCCATGGCGCTGACGAACCGGAAGCGCAGCGAGCTGACCCGCCCGTTGAGCATCGCGTTCGGACTGTCGGTGACCCAGGCGGCCATCACCCGGGCCGGGTGGATCTGGCTGAAGCCGTGCTGGATGGCGAGACGGTCCAGCGGGTCGGTGTTGTCGGAGGTCCACACCTGGTCCGTGCGGCTCATGACGCCCAGGTCGACACGTCCGCCACCGCCCGAGCAGGACTCGAAGGCGACATCGGGGTGGGCGGCCCGCAGCCGGTCCAGCAGGGCGTGGAAGGCGCGCACATGGTCGACCCACAGCCGCTGCGGGTAGGCCTCCCCGGGCCAGCCGGCGTCGGTGAAGCAGCGGTTGAAGTCCCATTTCACGTAGTCGATCGGGGCACTGGAGAGCAGGGCGTCGAGCTGCTCCCACAGGTACTCCTGGACGTCCTCGCGGGCGAGGTTGAGGACGAGCTGGTTGCGGAACTCCGTCCGCTTCCGCCCCGGCTGGTACTGCACCCAGTCCGGGTGTGCGCGGTAGAGGTCGCTGTCCGGGTTGACCATTTCGGGCTCGACCCAGATACCGAACTGCATCCCGAGTGCGTGCACGTAGTCGGAGAGCGGCTTGAGACCGGAGGGGAAGCGGTCGGGGTTGGGACGCCAGTCGCCGAGCCCGGCGCGGTCGTTGGTACGGGCACCGAACCAGCCGTCGTCGACCACGAACAGCTCCACCCCTATGGCCGCCGCCCGCCGCGCCAGCGCCCCCTGCTGCTCCTCGGAGATGTCGAACTCGGTCGCCTCCCAGGAGTTGTAGAGCACGGGCCGGTCCCGGTCCGCGTCCGGGATGACGTACGTCCGCTGGTAGGCGTGCCAGGCGCGGCTGGCGCCGCCGTGGCCGCCGTCGCTCCACAGTCCCGCGAAGACGGGGGTGGAGTACGTCTCCCCCGGTGCCAGGAGCAGCAGGCCCGAGTCGTCGTACCCGGCGCCACCGGTGATCTGCACCCGGGCGTCCGGGAGCTGGGCCACGGCGATCCGCCAGGTGCCCGACCAGGCGAGCGCGCAGCCGTAGACCTCGCCGCTCTCCTCGGTCGCGTCGGTGTCGAGCGCGACCCACGGCAGGTGCTGGTGGCCGGTGTGGCCGCGGCGGCTGCCGATGACCTTCTCGCCGTAGGTGAGGCCGGACCGCACGAGCCGGGACTCGGCCGCCCAGCGGCCGTGCAGGTGGGAGAGCCGCCAGCCGTCACGCCGGGGCAGGGTCCAGGTGGCGGAGTCGGCGCGGAGGAGCTCGGCGGGGGCGGGGCCGTCGTTGGCGAGGGTCACCCAGCGCTCGACGACGTCGCCGCGCATCCGGTGGTGGAGGGTGATCCGGAGCCCGCCGTCGGTGAACCGCAGTCGCAGTTCGTCGCCGTCGGCCTCGTGGGTCTCGAACGCCCACTCGGTGCCGCGACGCTCCTCGCTGCGCACGGACAGGGCGGGGCGTACGAAGCGGGGGCCACCCTCGACCGGGTACTCCTCGAGGCCGTCGAGCGGGGACTCGAAGGGCCGGTACGGCGGTGCCGGCAGGGCCGCGAGCGCCTCGGCGTCGGCGAGGGCGATCCGCGGGCCCCAGTGCAGGTGCAGCAGTGCGTCGTCCTCGGCGAGCCGCAGAGCGTAGCTGCTCGTGGGCCCTGACAGCAGCCAGGCGCGGCCGTCCGCGGCGATCTCCAGCATTCCATACCCCTACAGATTCGAACAAGTACGATCAGGTCCGAACATCATCAGGGCGTGGGGTGCTTTTTGCAATGTCTCGCCGTACCGCGGGGCGCCTGGCATGGACGGTTACCTGACGGTTGCCTCAGTACACGGTGCCGTATCGTCGAGGCGCGGCCCGCCGGCGAGCAGCGCCGGCGGACGGATGGGAGGAGCCCTCGTGACGCAGCAGGTCCCGTCTACCGAGCCCGAGCTGACCGGCGTACGCAACTTTCGTGACGTGGGTGGCCTGCCGACCGTGGACGGGCGGCGGGTGCGCAGCGGAGTACTCTTCCGCAGCGGCCATCTCGCGCACGCGACGGAGCGGGACACAACCTTCCTCGCCTCGCTGGGCCTGCACACGATCTTCGACTTCCGCAACGCGGCGGACAAGAGGCTGGAGGGCCCGGACGTCGAGCTGCCGGGCGTGCGGAACGTCAATCTGCCGCTGACCGACCCGGCGCACGGCGCCGAGTTCTGGAAGATGGTCCGCGACGGCGACCTGGAGCAACTCCGCGCGATCCTCGCCGACGGCAAGGCCGAGAACCGGATGATCACCTCGTACCGCACCATCGTCCGGGAGCGCACCGCCGAACACTCCCAGGTGCTGCGCGCGCTGGCCGAGGACAGCGTGCCCGCGCTGATGCACTGCGCCGCGGGCAAGGACCGCGCGGGGCTGTCGATCGCGGTGACGCTCCTCGCCCTCGGGGTCGAGCGTGACGCGATCGTCGCGGACTACCTGGAGTCGAACGCGAAGCACCGCCGCTACCGGGTGTACCGCAACGGCTCGTCGCCCGACGCGTACTCCCCCGAGGTGATGGAGCTGCTCGGCCCCCTCTTCGACGCGCGCACCGAGTACCTGGCGGCGGCGATGGAGACCGTCGAGGAGACCTGGGGCGGTGTGGACGCCTACCTGGAGAAGGGGCTGCGGATCACACCGGCGGTGCGGGAGCGGCTGCGCGACCGGCTGCTGGACTGAGCCGCGGCCCGAGGTGGGCGCTCACTTCGCGCCCACCTGGAACAGCAGATAGACGAAGGCGGCGAACAGATGACCGACCGCGATGTAGATGATCAGCCGCACCCACAGGCCGCGCGGGAACTTCTCCTCCATGTCGGTCATGGCATCTCTCCGGGGGTGGGACCGACGCACAGCGCGGCGGTCGGGCTCTGCAGCAGGGTGTGGACGAAGAGCAGCTCCGTGCCGTCGGGGTCGGCGGCCGCGAGGCGGTGCGGGGTCAGCGAGTCGAAGTGCGCGCTGTCGCCCGGCGCGAGGACGTGCGCGGTGTCACCGAGGCGCAACCGCAGCCGCCCCTTGAGGACGTACAGCCACTCCTCGCCCGGGTGGACGCGCACGATGTCGCCCTGGGTGCCGTAGGAGACGTGGACCCGCAGGGCCTGCATGCCGCGTCCGGCCCCGCCCGCCTGCCAGTACGTCCAGCCGCCCGCCCGGGTGGGCTCCATGCCGGCGGCGCGCACGACGGCGTCCCGGTCGGCGACGGTCTCGCCCAGCAGTTCGGAGACGGTCGTACCGTAGATGCGGGCGAGCGCCAGCAGCATGGGCAGCGACGGCTGGCGCCGGCCGGTCTCCAGCCGGGACAGGTGCGCGGGCGAGAGCGAGGCGGCACGGGCCGCGGCCTCCAGGGTGAGTCCGGCGCGGCGGCGCAGGGCACGCAGTTGCGGGGCGACGGCGGGCAGACCCTCGGCCGGCCCGTTCTCGGTCCCGGGCTCGGGGTCGGTCTCGGGAGAGCTCATGCCTCCATTGAGCCGGAGCTTTGCCTGCTCGGCAAATTCCTTGCCTCACAGGCAAAAAGCTCCGGCTCGCGTAAGGGTCAGCGGTTCGCCACCGCCTGCTTGACCAGTGTCTTGCCGAAGTCCCACACCAGGCCGCCGCCGTGTGCGTCGTCCATCACCGCGGTGAAGGCGTCCACGAACCGGTCGACGTCCGCCTCGCCGATGATCAGCGGCGGGATCAGCTTGATCACCTCCAGGTGGTCGCCGGAGACCTGGGTGAGAATCCGGTGGCGTTGCAGCAGCGGCACGACGACCATCTGCGCGAACAGGCCCTTACGGGCCGCCTGGAGCATGGCCCAGCGGCTGCGCAGCTTCAGCGAGCTGGGCCGGCCGAACTCGATGCCGATCATCAGGCCCCGGCCGCGGATCTCGCTGAGCATCTCGTACTTGTCGACGAGCTCGGTGAGCCGGGACTTCAGCTGCTCCCCGACGGCCCGGGCGTTCGCGACGACCTGCTCGTTCTCCATCACGGACAGGACGGCGAGCCCGGCGGCCATCGCCTGCGCGTTGGACCCGAAGCTCGCGGAGTGCACGAGCACCCGGTCCATGGACGAGTAGACCTTCTTGAAGATCCACTCCTTGCCGAGGGTCGCGCCGACGGGTACGTAGCCGCCGGAGAGCGCCTTCGCCACGCACACCAGATCGGGTTCGACGCCCTCCTCGTGCCGGTAGGCGTAGAAGTCACCGGTGCGGCCGAGGCCGGTCTGCACCTCGTCCGCGATGAGCAGCGCCTTGTGCCGGTGCAGCAGCTCCTGGGCGGCGCGCAGATGGCCGGGCGGGGCCTCGTGGACGCCCTTGCCCTGGATCGGCTCGACGATGAGGGCCGCCACGTCCCCCTTCTTCAGCTCCCTGGCGAGGGCGTCGAGGTCACCGAGCGGAACGGCGGTGTCGGGCAGCAGCGGGGCGAAGCCGTCACGGAAGCCGGACTCGCCGTTGACGGAGAGGGAGCCGGTGGTCAGCCCGTGAAAGGCGTGGGTGCAGTACAGGATCCTGGGCCGGCCGGTGACGTACCGGGCGAACTTCAGCGCGGTCTCGACCGCCTCCGTCCCGCTGTTGCCGAAGAACACCCGGTCCAGGTGCGGGCTGTGGGCGAGCAGCCGCTCCGCCAGCAGTCCGGGCAGGGGCTGGCAGTCGAAGCGGGTGAGGTCGGCGAGCTGGGCGTCCAGCACGTCGTGGAGCGCCTTGCGGACCACCGGGTGGTGGCGGCCGAGGCCCATCACCCCGAACCCGGCGAGCATGTCCAGGTAGTCGTTGCCGTCCGCGTCCCAGAAGTGGGCGCCCTCGGCCCGCTCATAGACCTTGTCGAAGCCGATGGTGTGGAGCATGCGCGGCAGCTGGTGGTTGAGGTACTTCGCGTGCAGCTCGTAGCGCTCGGCCCCGCGCTCGGCCAGGAGTGCGCCGAGGTCGAACTCCCGTTGCCCGGTGGGGATGGTCATTCCGCGTTCGCTTTCTCCTGGGGCGGTACGTCCTGGGAGAGCACGTCCTGGGACAGCTCTTCCCTGGCAGCCAGGCAGGCGCTGATCCGCCCGGCGATCTCCACGGGCGTGAGGCCGATGTCGGCGAGCACCTCGCTGCGCTTGGCGTGCGCGAGGAACTGCTCCGGGATCCCGAACCGCCGCAGCGGTACGTCGACGTCGGCGTCGCCGAGCGCGAGGGCCACCGCGGAGCCGACGCCGGCGGAGCGGCTGTTGTCCTCGACGACCGCCACGAGCCGGTGCTCGGCGGCCAGGCCCGGCAGCACGGGGTCGACGGGCTTGACCCAGCGCGGGTCGACGACCGTGCAGCCGATACCACGGGCCGTGAGCAGGTCGGCGGCCTGGAGGCAGACGGGCGCCATGACGCCCACGGCGACGAGCAGCACCTGGGGCTCCTCGTCGCGGTGCAGCACGTCCAGGCCGCCCACCCGGCCCACGGCCGGGACCGCCGGGCCCACCGACTCCTTCGGGAACCGGATCAGGGTCGGCGCGTCGTCGACCGCGACCGCCTCCCGCAGCTGGGCCCGCAGCTGGCCCGCGTCACGTGGCGCGGCGATCCTCAGACCCGGCACGACCTGCAGGACGGACATGTCCCACATCCCGTTGTGCGACGGCCCGTCGACGCCCGTGACCCCGGCCCGGTCCAGTACGAACGTGACGCCGCAGCGGTGCAGGGCGACGTCCATCAGAAGCTGGTCGAAGGCGCGGTTGAGGAACGTGGCGTAGACGGCGACGACGGGGTGCAGCCCGCCGGTGGCGAGACCGGCCGCGGAGACCGCCGCGTGCTGCTCGGCTATGCCCACGTCCCACACCCGGTCGGGGAACCGCTCGGCGAACGTGCCGAGACCCACCGGGTGCAGCATGGCCGCCGTGATCGCCACGACGTCCTCGCGCTCCTCGCCGATCCGCACGATCTCGTCGCCGAACACCGAGGTCCACGACGGCGCCTTGGGCGGTACGAGGGGCTCGCAGGTGCGCGGGTCCATCACGCCGACGGTGTGGAAGTGGTCCTCCTCGTGGGCGAGGGCGGGCTCGTAGCCGCGGCCCTTCTCGGTGAGGCAGTGGATGAGGACCGGGCCGTGGAAGCGTTTGGCCCGGCGCAGCGCCGACTCGACGGCCCGTATGTCGTGTCCGTCGATGGGACCGACGTACTTCAGGCCCAGGTCCTCGAAGAGGCCCTGGGGTGCGAACGCGTCCTTGAAACCCTTCTTCGCGCCGTGCAGGGCCTCGTAGACGGTGGGGCCGATGACGGGTGTGCGCTGCAGCACGTCCTTGCCCCAGGCCAGGACCTGCTCGTAGCCGTCGGTGGTGCGCAGGGTGGCGAGGTGGTTGGCGAGGCCGCCGATGGTGGGCGCGTAGGAGCGCTCGTTGTCGTTGACGACGATGATCAGCGGGCGGTCCTTGGCGGCGGCGATGTTGTTGAGCGCCTCCCACGCCATGCCTCCGGTGAGCGCGCCGTCGCCGATGACGGCGACGATGTGGCCCTTCTCCCCCTGCACCTGGCGGGCCTTGGCGAGCCCGTCCGCCCAGCCGAGCGCGGTGGACGCGTGGCTGTTCTCGATGATGTCGTGCTCGGACTCCTCCCGCGACGGGTAGCCGGACAGACCGCCCTTGCCGCGGAGCTTCGAGAAGTCCTGACGTCCTGTCAGGAGCTTGTGCACGTAGCTCTGGTGGCCGGTGTCCCACAGGATGCGGTCGACCGGTGACTCGAAGGCCCGGTGGAGCGCGATGGAGAGTTCCACCACCCCCAGGTTGGGCCCCAGGTGACCACCGGTCCTGGCGACCGCATGGATCAGGAACTCCCTGATCTCCCCGGCCAGTTGATTCAGCTCTGCCTCGGACAGCGCCTTAAGGTCGCGTGGTCCCCGGATGTTCTCCAGAATGGTCACGCCGGGCCCCCTCTCGGTCCGTGCTCTTCAGCTCACGGTGACGGCCGGCGCTCCCGGCCCGACGCCGCCCTTCTCCATCCGCTCGGCGATCCTCATCGCCTCCTCGATGAGGGTCTCCACGATCTTCGACTCGGGCACCGTCTTGACGACCTCGCCCTTGACGAAGATCTGCCCCTTGCCGTTGCCGGAGGCGACCCCCAGGTCCGCCTCGCGCGCCTCCCCGGGACCGTTGACCACACAGCCCATCACCGCGACCCGTAGCGGAACCTCCATGCCCTCCAGGCCGGCGGTGACCTCGTCCGCCAGCTTGTAGACGTCGACCTGGGCGCGCCCGCACGACGGGCAGGAGACGATCTCCAGGCGCCGCTGCCTGAGGCCCAGCGACTGCAGGATCTGGATGCCGACCTTGACCTCCTCGACCGGAGGCGCGGACAGGGAGACGCGGATGGTGTCGCCGATGCCCTGGGACAGCAGCGCGCCGAACGCGACGGCCGACTTGATCGTCCCCTGGAAGGCGGGACCGGCCTCCGTCACACCGAGGTGCAGCGGGTAGTCGCACTGGGCGGCCAGCTGCCGGTACGCCTCGATCATCACGACCGGGTCGTTGTGCTTGACGGAGATCTTGATGTCCCGGAAGTCGTGCTCCTCGAACAGGGACGCCTCCCACAGGGCGGACTCCACGAGCGCCTCGGGGGTCGCCTTGCCGTACTTCTTCAGCAGCCGCTTGTCCAGGGACCCCGCGTTGACGCCGATGCGGACCGGGGTGCCGTGGTCCTTGGCGGCCTTGGCGATCTCCGCGACCTTGTCGTCGAACTGCTTGATGTTGCCCGGGTTCACCCGAACAGCCGCGCAGCCCGCCTCGATCGCGGCGAACACGTACTTCGGCTGGAAGTGGATGTCCGCGACGACCGGGATCTGCGACTTGCGCGCGATGGTGGCGAGGGCGTCCGCGTCGTCCTGCGTGGGGCAGGCGACGCGGACGATCTGGCAGCCCGAGGCGGTGAGTTCCGCGATCTGCTGCAGGGTGGAGCCGATGTCCGACGTGCGGGTCGTCGTCATCGACTGCACCGACACCGGGGCCCCGCCCCCGACCGCCACCGGACCGACCCGGACCTGCCGCGACATACGCCGCTCGGCGACCGGCCGGGCCGGCACCTCGGGGACACCCAGAGGAACGGCGGTCATCACATCACCCGTTGTTCTGCTGGACGGTCTCGCGCATGGCCCGCAGGGACTCCTTCAGGGAGCCCATGGTGGCGAGGACGGCGGTGGGCTCGTAGCCGCAGTGCGCCATGCAGTTGGCGCAGCGCGGATCCTTGCCGCGGCCGTACTTGTCCCAGTCCGTCTTCTCGATGAGTTCGCGGTACGTCGGCACGTACCCGTCGCTCATCAGGTAGCAGGGCCGCTGCCAGCCGAAGAGCGAGTAGTTGGGGATCGCCCACGCGGTGCACGGGAAGTCGACCTTGCCCTCGAGGAAGTCGAGGAACAGCGGCGAGTGGTTCAGCCGCCAGCGGCCGCGGTTGCCGCCCGCGAAGGCCTTCTTGAACAGCTCGCGGGTCTGCTCCACGCCGAGGAAGTGCTCCTGGTCCGGCGCCTTCTCGTAGGCATAGGCGGGTGAGATCATCATCTCGTCCACCTTCAGGTCGTCGTTGAGGTAGTTGAGCACCTCGACGACGGTCTGGGGAGTGTCCGTGTTGAAGAACGTCGAGTTGGTGGTGACCCGGAAGCCGCGCCGCTTGGCCTCCTTGATGGCCTCCACCGCCTCGTCGAACACGCCCTCCTTCGCCACGGACTCGTCGTGCCGCTCGCGCAGGCCGTCGATGTGCACGGCGAACGCGAAGTACGGGGACGGCGTGAACTTGTCCATCTTCTTGCGCAGCAACATGGCGTTGGTGCACAGGAAGACGTACTTCTTGCGCGCCACCAGCTGCCGTACGATCTCGTCGATCTGCGGGTGCATCAGCGGCTCGCCGCCCGCGATCGACACCATCGGCGCACCGGACTCCAGGACCGCTCCCACGGCCTGCGCGACCGGCATGCGCTGCTTGAGCACTCCCGCCGGATGCTGGATCTTGCCGCAGCCCTCACACTTCAGGTTGCAGGCGAAAAGCGGTTCCAGTTCCACGATGAGCGGAAACTTGTCCCGCTTGCGCAGCTTCTGTTCGAAGAGATAGGTCGCCACCTTGATGGACTGGCGCAGCGGCATGGCCATCTGGCTCACCTCCTGGGGAGCAGCAAAGATCGGTGCCATTCAAAGAAAACTGGCAGCACGGCACGAAGAACACGGAAAGCTGATATTCCACCGCGTACGGTGCCGATACGGACGAGTTCATGTTCTGGAGCGTCCACGACCACCCGGACGGCCGCAACCGGGCGCGGCCCGGTCCGCAGCGCGCTCAGGAGCGTGGCCGCGGACTCCATGTCGGCCGCGATCGCGCCGGTCGCGCGCAGTTCCGACCGCTCCTGACCGCGGACGACGTGGTCCGATCCGGTGAGCGGTCCGGTGTGGACAGCGCGCCCGGGGAGGGCGCGCACGAGTTCCTTGACGAGCAGGTCGGTGCCCTCGCACGGGGTGGCGCCCCGCGGGTCCCGGGTCTCCTCGGCGACGACCAGGTCGCCGGGGTGCATCCCGGGGGCGAGTCCCGCGCAGAAGCCGGTGGCCAGGACGGCCGCATGGGCGAACGCGGGCTCCCCGAGCACCCGGGTGACCGAGCGTTCGGCCGCCCGGGGCCCCATACCCGTACGGAGCACGGTGACGGGCCCTTCGGCACCCCACTTGTTCGGTTCGGATGCGGGGCGATGAAAGCCGGTCCGCCTCACGCTGTGGCCGCCGCTGCGCAGGGCGAGGTGCTCGATGCCGAGCGCGCAGGCGATCAGCAGCGGGGCCGGGGCCGGCTTCACGCTCATCAGCTCCCCTCGGCCTTGGCGAAGGGCTCGCCATGGACGTAACGGCCGAGTGCGGTGAGCGGGAAGACCTGCCGGTAGAGGTGGTAGTTGATGGAGAAGTCCCAGGGGAATCCGGTGCCGGTGAAGTACGGCTCGTCCCAGGAGCCGTCCTCCCTCTGGGTCCGGGCGAGGAACTCGATGCCGCGCTCGACGGCCTTGGACTCGCTCTCCCCCGCGGCCAGCAGCGCGAGCAGGGCCCACGCCGTCTGTGAGGCGGTGGACGCGCCCCGTCCGCTCCACTGGCCGGCGTCCCGGTAGGAACGCAGGTCCTCGCCCCAGCCGCCGTCGTCGTTCTGCACGCTCTCCAGCCAGGCGACGGCACGGCGGATCGCCGGATGCGAAGCCGGGATTCCGGCAGTGACCAGGGCGGGCACCACCGAGCCGGTGCCGTAGACGTAGTTGACGCCCCAGCGTCCGAACCACGAGCCGTCGAGCTCCTGTTCCGCCAGCAGCCACTCGATGCCGCGGCGGGTGCGCGGGTCGTGGGCCAGGCCCTCGACCGCGAGCATCTCCACCACGTGCGCGGTCACGTCGGCGGACGGCGGGTCGATGACCTCGCCGAAGTCGCAGAATGGCAGCCGGTTGGGGAACGGGCTGGTGTTGTCGACGTCGAAGGCGCCCCACGCGCCGTTCTTCGACTGCATGCCGAGGTTCCAGCGCACCCCTCGCCCGATGGCCTTCTCCAGCCGGTCCGGGTCGTGGTGCTTGACGCGGCGCAGTGCGAGGACGACCTCGGCGGTGTCGTCGATGTCGGGATAGTTGTCGTTGTGGAACTCGAACGCCCAGCCCCCCGGCGGCAGTTGGGGGCGGCGCACCGACCAGTCGCCGGGCCGGACGATCTGCTCGCCCAGCATCCAGTCGGCCGCCTTGACCAGCTGGGGGTGGTCGGCGGGCAGGCCCGCGTCGGCGAGCGCGATGGTGGCGAGACAGGTGTCCCACACCGGGGACTGGCACGCCTCGATCATGCGGGCGCCGTCCTCGCGCCAGACGGCGAAACGGTCCAGTGACGCGACGCCCTCACGCATCACCGGGTGCTGGAGGTCGTAGCCGAGCAGGTGCAGGGCGATGACCGAGTACACCGCGGGCGGCTGGATCCCGCCCCAGCAGCCGTCGTTCTCCTGCCGCTCGATGATCCAGCGGGCGGCGGTGTTGATGGCGGCTCTGCGCAGCCGGCGCGGTGCGACCTTGCGGAACTGGTGCAGCGCCTTGTCGAGCCGCTGGAAGACACCCTCCCAGCTGGCGACCGGGGCGAGGTCTGTGGCGGGGTTGGGATTACTCGCGTCGGTGTGCAGTTCGTCCAGCGGGAAGGGCGCGGGACGCACCGGGCGCTTGGCGGAGACGATGGTGAGCGGCACGATGGTCTGCCGTGCCCAGCAGCCGAAGTCGTAGATGTTCAGCGGCATCCACTTCGGGAACCAGATGAGCTCCGGGGGAAGTTCGGGCAGGTCATCCCACTTCCACCAGCCGAACAGGGCGAGCCAGATCCGGGTGAAGACGCGGGCGGCGGCGATGCCGCCCTGCTCGCGGACCCAGGCGGACGCCTTCGCCATATGGGGTTCGTCCGGCGCGTCGCCGGCCAGGCGCAGGGCGACGTACGCCTCGACGGTGGCGGACAGCTCGCCGGGTCCGCCGTAGAAGGTGGCCCAGGTACCGTCGTCGCGCTGCTCACCCCGGATGAACAGTGCGGCGGCGTGGGCGGTCTTCTCGTCGAGGATGCCGAGGAACTGACGGAGCAGCAGGTCCTCGGCGTCCATCGTGACGTTGGTCTCGAGGTCGCCCTTCCACCAGCCCTGGGTGTCCTGCTGAGCGAGCAGGAAGTCCGTCGCACGCCGCATGGCGCGCTCGGCGGCCTCTCGAGTGCCCCCGGTCCCGGCCGTCTCCGGGATCGGTTCGCTGGTTTCGCTGGCCGAGGCAGCACGGGGCGGCAGGGCCCCGGGGCTTCCGTCGGTCGTCGCTGTCATGGCTTCCCCTTCGTGCAGTCGTGCGAAATCGTGCTGCTGTGGGTCAGCCGTCGGCCGGTGCACGGGTGCTCGGGGCACCGGCCGGCGACTACGCGAGGTGTATTCGACCGATAGTGATCATCTCTTTCGTACGACGACGAAGTCGGCGAGCGCGGTGAACCGGTCGCGCACCTCCTGGGGCATCCGGACGGCATCCAGGGCCTCGACGGCGATCGCGTGCTGGCGGCGCGCCTCCTGAGCGGTCCACTCGCGGCCGCCGGCCTCCTCGATGAGCGCGGCGCGCGCGGCGAACTCCTCCTCGGAGAAGTTCGCGAAGTCACTGCTCTTGGCATCCTCGGCGAGGAGCTCGCCGAGCCGCTCGGAGGCTTCTCCGCCCGCCGCCAGCGCGGCCACGACCGGCAGGGACTTCTTGCGCTGGCGCAGATCGCTCCAGGTCTGCTTCCCGGTGGCCTCCGGGTCGCCCCAGATGCCGAGGAGGTCGTCGACGGCCTGGAAGGCGAGACCGAGGTGGTAGCCGTACTTCTCCAGCGCGTCGGCGGTCTGGTCGTCCGCACCGCCGAGGACCGCGCCGATGGAGGAGGCGCAGGCCAGCAGGGCGCCGGTCTTGTTGCCCTCCATCTCCAGGCACTCGGCGACGGTGACCCGCTCGCGGTGCTCGTAGGAGATGTCCTGCGCCTGGCCGTCGATCAGGGCGCGGGTAGCGGTGGTCAGCCGACGGGTGGCGCGGCCGGCCTCGACGGTGCCGAGTTCCAGCAGCACCTCGTTGGCCAGGGCGAACAGGGCGTCGCCGACCAGGATGGCCTGGGCGGGGCCGTGCACCTTCCACACGGTGTCGCGGTGGCGGCGCTGTTCGTCACCGTCCATCAGGTCGTCGTGCAGCAGGGAGAAGTTGTGCACCAGCTCGACGGCGACCGCGCCGGGCACGCCCGCCTCGGGGGCCCGGCCGGCGGCCTCGGCGGACAGCAGGGCGAGCGCGGGGCGCACGGCCTTGCCGCCGTCCCCGTCGGCGGGGTTGCCCGCGGCGTCGATCCAGCCGAAGTGGTAGGCGGCGACGGTGTCCATGGGCGGCGCCAGGCGGTCGACGGCCGCCCGCAGCACCGGGGTGGCCAGGGTCCGGCCGCGCTCCAGGAGCGCGGACACGTCCACCGCGGTCCTCGGGGCGGCCGTCTCGGCCGGGGGCACAGTGGGCACGGTCTCTCCTCTTGTTGCGATACCGGGGGTGCGGGGGGCTGCTGCCGGCGATTCGACGCTCATGCCGCCTCCTCGAAGAGATCGGGGAGGTGGGCGCCGGACCGGCCCAGCGCGCCGAGTGCGGCGCCCGCCGCACCGATGCCGCTGCGGACCGCACTCTCCATGGTCGCGGGCCACCCGGTGGCGGTCCACGCTCCGGCCAGGTACAGGCCGGGGGCCTTGGTGCGGGCGCCGGGCCTGAGGCGTCCGACGCCGGGGCCGGGGGCGAACGTCGCCGTGCGCTCCCGGGTCACGAAGAAGTCCTTCACCTGCGCATCGCGGGTGGCCGGCAACAGCCGCTGGAGTTCCGGCAGATAGCGCTCGCGGAGCACGGCGACCGGCTCGTCGATCTCCTCCTGGGCGGCTGACTGCGACAGCGCCAGGTACTGCCCCTCGCGCAGCCCCGAGGCTTCGGTGCGGTCGAAGACCCACTGCACCGGGGAGCCGAGGGCCGCGAAGAACGGGCGGCAGAGCACCTTGCGGTCGTAGACGACATGGATGTTGAGGATCGGGGCGGTGCCGATGTCCAGCAGCCGCCCGGGTGCGTCGAGGGCGCCCGGGGGCAGCAGGTCGTGGGCCTCGCGCTGCGGAACGGCGAGGACGACGGCGTCCGTCTCGATGCGCTCGCCGGGAACCTGAACGCTCCAGAGCCCGTTCTCGTCAGTGGAGATGGAGGTGACGCGTGTACGGACCTCGGTACGGACGCCCGCGGAGTCGAGCGCCCTGCGGGCCAGCCGGTCGTGCAGTTCGCCCAGCGGGACGCGTGCCCAGCCGATGTCGGCCGCGCCCGGGTCGGACAGCAGACCCGTCTTGAACACCATCGCGGCGAGCCCGAGCGAGGCGTCGCCGGCCACCGCGTTGAGGGTGGCGACCCCGACCAGGTCCCACAGTGCCTCCACGGCACGCGCCGACTGACCGTGCGCGGCCAGCCAGCTGCCGAAGTCCTGCGCGTCGAGCGCGGGGTCCGCGAGGTCCAGTGCCCGGAGCGCCAGTGCGGCACGCCCCACGTTGGCGCGCTCGGCGAGCGAGAGGTGCGGATAGGTGGCCAGGCTGCGTCCGAGATGCAGGGGTACGGGCAGCGCGTCGCGCCGCAGTCTGCCGAGCCGCCTGCCCGGTGCGGCGTTCGCGTCGAGGACGGGCACGTCGAGACGATCCTGCAGGGGCGCGAGGGTGCCGGCGTCGATGCGGTCGAGGAACCAGCGGTAGGCGGTGCAGCAGCGCAGGTAGACGTGCTGGCCGTTGTCGACGGTCAGGTCGCCGCGGTGGAAGGAGAACGCCAGACCGCCGAGCCGCGGTCGTCCCTCGAGCAGGGTGACCCGCACCCCGGCGTCGGCGAGCGCCAGCGCGGCCGTGATCCCGGCGAGACCGCCGCCGACCACCACGGCGGACGTCCCGGGGGAGGACGGCACGCCGCGGTGGCCCGAGGTGTCCGCGGCCGGGTCCTCCACCTGGGTGCCGTCGCTCATCGTGCTTCCTCCCGTGCCGGTTCACCGTGGTGCTTGAACGATGCACGGCGGGCCGACGCAGTCAGGGACGCCGCGCCGCACCGGGGGGTTGCCTGCCGCTTTTCGGAGGGGGTGAGGGACGGGACCGGGGTGTCCGTCACACGCGCCTCCTGACGGTTCGTCGGGACACGTTCCGCGCGTCGAGTCCGGACAGACCGCGCACCGCGACGTACGCCTTCTCGCGTCCGGGCAGCGAGACCCGGCCGCGCAGCACGGCCTCCGGGTCGCGCTCGATGCGGTCGAGGAGCCGGCGGTAGATGCCGGCCATGGCGGCGACACAGGCGCCGCTGCGCCGGTCGAGCATGGGCAGGAGCCGGTAGCCCTCGGCGAAAAGGGCACGGGCCCGACGCACTTCGAAGTGCACGAGGCCCGCGAAGTCGGAGCCCTCGGGAGGAGTGGGTCCGCGGAGCCCCGCCGAGCAGCCGAACTTGGCGAGGTCGTCGGCGGGCAGGTAGACGCGCCCGCCCTCGGCGTCCTCGCGGATGTCTCTGAGGATGTTGGTGAGTTGGAGCGCGAGCCCCAGCGTGTCCGCATACTCCGGCGCACGCTCGGTACCGCGCGCCCCCGGTTCCGTGCCGAACACGCCGAGTGAGAGCCGTCCGATGGCCCCGGCCACACAGCGGCAGTAGACCTTCAGGTCGTCCCAGGTCTCGTAGGTCTCGCCGCGCACGTCACTGAGGACGCCGTCGATGAGCTCGTCGAGTCCGCCGAGCGGGATCGGGAAGTGCCGGGCGGCGTGGGTGAGGGCGACCGCGACCGGGTCGGTGTCGTCCTCGGGCACCTCCTCGTCACGGACGCGGGCCAGCAGCGCGCGCGTCTCCTCCAGCCGTGCCGCCTTGACGTCGGCCGCCAGCGCCCCGTCACCGATGTCGTCCACACGCCGGGAGAACGCGTACAGCGCCGACATCGCGCGGCGCTTCGGCGTCGGGAGGAGCCTGATGCCGTAGGCGAAGTTACGGGCCTGCTGCCCGGTCACGGCCTCGCAGTAGCGGTACGCGGCGAGTACCGGTGGGGACACCTGTTCTTCCGACTCCACGGTCCGGATCACCCCTCTCCTCGCAGAGTCACGCCCACCTCGCGCAGCAACCGGAGCTTGCCGGGCTTGGGCGGGCCGGGAAGTACGTCGTAGTGGGCTGCGGCGATCGCGTGGATGGCCGCCCTTCCTCCCGCCACGAAGCCCGCGAGCAGCAGCTTCAGCCTGCCGTGGACGCTACCCACCAAGGGGGCGCCTTCATTCAGGAGACCGCGGGCGCGTTCTGCTTCGTATGCGACCAGTGCGCGCACCGATGCGCCCGCTGTGGGCGTGGCGAGGTCCGCCTCCTGGACGTGGAAACGCTTCATGTCCGCGGCGGGCAGGTAGATGCGGTCGCGACCGAGGTCCTCGGCGACGTCCTGGAGGTGTTCGACGATCTGCAGCGCCGTGCAGATCGCGTCGGAGCGGCGGACCCGCTCGGGAGTGGAGGTGCCGGTCACGGCCAGGACGAGGCGGCCGACCGGATTGGCCGACAGTTCGCAGTAGGCGAGAAGGTCGTCGTACGTCTCGTAGCGCTTGACGAGCTGGTCCTGGCGGTTGGCCGCGATCAGGCCGAGGAACGGCTCGGGGGCGAGGCCGGCGCGCCGGACCGTGGGCTGGAGCCGGCGCAGGAGGGGATGACGGGGTGTCGCGTCGAAGACCCGGCGCAGGTCGGCCTCGAAGGCGTCCAGGAGGGTCAGGCGGTCCTCGGCCTCCTCGGGCGACACGCCGAGCAGGCGGGCGTCGGACCCGCCGGGGGCGAGGTCGCCGTCACCGATGTCGTCGACCAGTCGGGCGAAGCCGTAAACGGCCATGAGGTCCTGCCGCCAGGCCTTGGGCAGGAAGAACGGCGCCACGGGGAAGTTCTCGTCCGCAGCCTTGTCGAGGGTGCCGCGCTCCGGGGCGCCGGTGCGCGCCGTCCCGGCTTGCGTCACCGCTCGCCGCCCGGCGCGGAGACGGCGCATGTCCCGCGGAGCTGGAGACTTTCCGTAGCCATTGCCGTCATATCTCCCGTTCTACACCGCGGACCCAATACATCCTCTTTCGGACACGCCGCCCGGCTGCCCGCACAGCACGACAGGTGTGGGGGTGTATGGCATTATCGCCCCACTTGCCGCGAATCAGCACCGTTACAGCTTACGTTGTACAACGCAGCAAGCTCCGGCGGGGCGTCCTGCGCATCACAACAACACACCGATTGGCACCAAGATTCCCAGGCCAAACCCGAGTTGACGTTTCCTTTGCAGACGCAGGGCCCCGCCGAGACGTTGCGACGGGGCCCGTGGCGGCGTGGATCACTTGCCCGTGAACTTCTCGTACTCCTTGAGGACCTCTTCCGTGGGCCCGTCCATCCGGAGTTCACCGCGCTCCAGCCACAGGGCGCGGTTGCAGGTGTCACGGATGGATTTGTTGTTGTGACTGACCAGAAACACCGTGCCCGCCTCCTTGCGCAGTTCCCGGATACGGTCCTCCGAGCGTCTCTGGAAGGCGCGGTCGCCGGTGGCGAGGGCCTCGTCGATCATGAGGACGTCGTGGTCCTTGGCGGCGGCGATGGAGAAGCGCAGCCGGGCGGCCATGCCGGAGGAATAGGTGCGCATCGGCAGGGTGATGAAGTCGCCCTTGTCGTTGATGCCGGAGAAGTCGACGACCTCCTGGTAACGGGCCTTGATCTCCTCCCGGGACATGCCCATCGCCAGGCCGCCCAGGATCACGTTGCGCTCACCCGTCAGGTCGTTCATCAGGGCCGCGTTGACGCCGAGCAGCGAGGGCTGGCCGTCGGTGTAGACCCTGCCCTTCTCGGGGGGCAGCAGTCCGGCGATGGCACGCAGCAGCGTCGACTTGCCGGAGCCGTTGGAGCCGATCAGACCGATGGCCTCGCCGCGGTGGGCGACGAACGAGACTCCCCTGACCGCGTGCACCGCGCGGACACCGCGCGCCGCGTCGTCGGAGTCCCGCCTGAGGATGCGGCTCAGGGCGGCGGTCGCGCTGCCCCTGCCCGTCCTGGAACCGTTGACGCGGTAGACGATGTGCAGGTCGTCGGCGATGACGGTGGGCACCTTGGTCCCGCTGTTCCGCTCAGCCACGGCCGTACCGCTCCTCCGCCTTCCAGAAGTACACGAACCCGCCGGCGAAGACGACGACGGCCCAGAACAGCGCGATGGCCCAGACGTGCGGCGGCAGGTTGGCGGCGCCGTAGTGCCTGATGAGCGCGAAGCGCATCAGGTCCATGTAGACGGCGGCCGGGTTCGCCTGCAGCGCGCGGACGACCCATTCCGGGCGGCCCGCGAGCATGTGGTGGATGGAGAACATGACACCGGAGGCGTACATCCAGGTGCGCAGGACGAAGGGCATCAGCTGTGCGAGGTCCGGGGTCTTGGCACCCATCCGCGCCACGATCAGGGAGAGTCCGGTGTTGAAGAGGAACTGCAGCACCAGGACCGGGACGATCAGCAGCCAGGACGGCCTCGGGTAGCTGCCGGACCCGATGGCGACGGCGAACAGTACGACCATCGAGAAGAGCAGCTGCTGGAGCTGCTGCAGCGCGAACGAGATGGGCAGCGAGGCGCGCGGGAAGTGCAGGGCCCGCACAAGACCCAGGTTGCCGGAGATCGCCCGGACGCCCGCCATGATCGAGCTCTGGGTGAAGGTGAACACGAACACGCCGGTCACCAGGAACGGGATGTACGTGCCGTGCGACATGCCCCGGCTGGCCTTCAGGATCAGCCCGAAGATGAAGTAGTACACGAGCGCGTTCAGCAGCGGGGTGGCGACCTGCCACAACTGGCCGAGCTTGGCCTGGCTGTACTGGGCGGTGAGTTTCGCCTGCGAGAAGGCGAGGATGAAGTGACGCCGTCCCCACAGCTGGCGGACGTAGCGGACGAGTCCGGGCCGGGCACCGCTGACCGAGAGCCCGTACTCGGCGGCCAGCTCGGCCGGGCTCAGCCCGCCGTCGGCGGACGAGCCGGCGGTCACTGCGACGCGCCCGTCATGCGTTGTCTCACTCACAGGTTGGCAAACTCTCCGTTTTCGGGACGCGCGGTGGTTCCGCGCGCGGGTGGGAGCCGGGATGTGCCGCCCGCCGGCTTCCGAGTACCGAGCTTGTCAGATCACCGGGGGCCGTCCCAGTCGGGTGAGCCGCCAGACCGTACGCCACCGCATGGGCCGCCGGGGGCCGCACGGGCTCGTCCAGCCCTCACGGAAGCCGCCGAACCAGGCCCTCAGGGCGGCCCGCGAGGGGCGGCGCAACAGCGTCAGGAGCATCCATACACCCAGGTACACCGGGACGAGGACGGCGGGCAGGTTGCGGCGGGCGAGCCACACCCGGTTGCGGGCGACCATCCGGTGGTAGACCGCGTGCCGGGAGGGCGCGGTCGTGGGGTGGTACAGGACCATGTCCGACCGGTAGTCGATCATCCAGCCCGCGTCCAGGGCCCGCCAGGCCAGGTCGGTCTCCTCGTGGGCGTAGAAGAACTCGTCCGGCAACCCGCCGACCTCGGCGAACACCTTCGTGCGAACGGCGTTGGCGCCGCCGAGGAAAGTGGTCACCCGCGAGGAGCGCATCGGGTCGGAGGCACGAAGCCGGGGCACGTGGCGGCGCTGGGTCTCGCCGGTGTCCGGGTCCGCGATGCGGAAGCTGATGATGCCGAGCCGCGGGTCGGCGGCGAAGGCCTCACGGCACAGCGCGGCGGTGTCGGTCCGGGCGAGCAGGCCGTCGTCGTCCAGGAAGAGCAACACGTCGACATCGGTGCCGCCGGGGCCGAAGGCCTCGATGCCGACGTTGCGGCCGCCGGGGATGCCCAGGTTCTCGGGCAGCTCGATGGTGCGGACGCCGTCCGGGACGTCCGGGACCGGGGAGCCGTTGCCGACCACCACGACCTCGACGGCGTCCCCGTCCTGCTTGGCCACCGAGTCGAGCAGGGCGCGCAGCTCGGCCGGACGGTTGCCCATCGTGATGATGACGGCCCCGACCTTCATGGCGTCGCCCTGTGCGGGGCCGGCCGGTGCGGGACCGGCCTGTGCGGGGCCGCTCATTTCAGCCTGCTGGAGGCGAGGACGGACACGAGGTGGAGCACCGTCTGCACAAGCGCGATGCCCGCCAGCACGGCGACGCCGAGCCGCTCGAAGAACAGGTCGCCCCGTACCGTGTCCACGATCGCCAGGCCCAGGATCAGCAGGGACGCCTCGATGCCCAGGATGAGCCGGTGGAACCTGAGCGCGGCGGCGGCCCTGCGGGCCAGGGCCATGCCGGAGGAGCGCATCTCCGAGGCGGCCTCCTTCACCGGCGGCAGCCCGGCCTGGTGCCGCGCCACACCGACCAGGTCCGTCTCGGCTTTGATCAGGATTGCGCCGAGCGCGGCCAGCGTCCCGAGGAAGGCCCACAGCCAGTCGTTACGGCCGCTGCCCCACGGATCGGCGGAGCGCAGACCGAAGCCGACGAGCACGGCGGCATCGGTGAGGTAGGCGCCGACCCGGTCCAGGTACACGCCGCCCAGCGAGTACTGCTTCTTCCAGCGCGCGATCTCGCCGTCGACGCAGTCCAGGAGCAGGTACATCTGGACGCACACCACGCCGAGCACGGCGCCCGGAATCCCCGGCACGAGCAGTGCCGGGGCCGCGAGCACGCCGAAGACGGTCATCAGGTACGTGAGCTGGTTGGGCGTGACCCTCGTGTTGACCAGGTAGCGGTCGACCCGCAGGGACACCTCTCGCATGTAGAGGCGTCCCATCCAGTGCTCACCGCTGCGCCGGTCCTTCACCCCTTCGGGGTGGACGACGGGCCGGAGTTCAGCTACCGATGGCCTTGACATAGTCGGCGTAGACGTCCTTGATCTGTTCGGGCTTCAGGTCGAGGTGTTCGAGGATCGTGTAGCGGCCGGGCCGGGTCTGCGGGGCGTACTCCACGACCCGGACGAACTCGTCCACCGTGAAGCCGATCTCCTGCGGCAGCACGGGCAGGCCGTGCCGGCGCAGCACCTGGGCCATGAACGCCGCCTCCTCGTGCGCCCCGCGCAGGTACATCGCGAAGGCGGCGCCCAGGCCGCACTGCTCGCCGTGGGCGGCCGCGCGCTTGGGGAACAGCAGGTCGAAGGCGTGGTTGATCTCGTGGCAGGCGCCGGAGGACGGACGGGAGTCGCCCGAAACGGACATGGCGATGCCGGTGAGGACCAGCGCCTCGGCCAGGACCTGCAGGAAGCCGTCGTCGCCGACGCCGCCCGGGTGCCGCAGCACGGATTCGCCGGCCTGCCGGGCCATGGCGGCGGCCAGGCCGTCGATCTTCTCTCCGTTGACGCGGTTGGACAGCTCCCAGTCCGCGACCGCGGAGATGTTGGAGATGGCGTCGCCGATGCCGGAGCGCACGAAGCGGAGGGGGGCCTCACGGATCACGTTCAGATCGATGACGACCGCGATCGGGTTCGGCACACCGTACGAGCCGCGGCCCGCGTCGTTGTCGAGCGTCGCGACCGGCGAGCACAGGCCGTCGTGCGCGAGGTTGGTGGCGACGGCGACCAGTGGCAGGCCGACGCGCGCGGCGGCGAACTTGGCGCAGTCGATGATCTTCCCGCCGCCCAGGCCGACGACCGCGTCGTAGTGGCCGGACTTCATGTCGTTCGCCAGCCGGACCGCGTCGTCGATGGTGCCGCCGCCCACCTCGAACCAGGTGGCGCCGGGCAGCGAGGGAGCGATCCGCTCGCGCAGCCGGGCGCCCGAACCGCCGCTCACGGCGATGGCGAGCCGGCCGGACTGCGAGACGCGCTCGTCGGCGAGTACCGACGCCAGGTCGTCGAGGGCACCGGCACGGATGTCCACGACGAGCGGCGACGGAATGAGCCTCGTCAGTACCGGCACGCGATCTCCCGCCCCCGGGCCAGGTCGTCGTGGTTGTCGATCTCGACCCACGGCACGTCGCCGATCGGCGCCACGTCGATCTTGAACCCGCGGTTGACCAGCTCCTGGTAGCCGTCCTCGTAGTACAGCTGCGGGTCGCGCTCGAAGGTGGCCCTGAGGGCGTCGGCCAGTTCCTCGGCCGCCTCTCCCTCGATGAGGGTGACGCCGATGTACTCGCCGGTCGCCTCGGCCGGGTCCATCAGCTTGGTGATCTTCTGGACACCCTTCTCGGGGTCCACGACGACCTTCATCTCCTCGTCGGCGAGGTTCTTCACCGTGTCGAGGGCGAGGATGATCCTCTTGCCGTCGCCGCGGGCGGCGAGCAGTGTCTTCTCGACGGAGACCGGGTGGACGGTGTCGCCGTTGGCGAGGATCACTCCGTCCTTGAGGGCGTCACGGCCGCACCACAGGGAGTAGGCGTTGTTCCACTCCTCGGCCTTGTCGTTGTCGATGAGGGTGAGCTTCAGGCCGTACTTCTGCTCCAGGGCCGCCCTGCGCTCGTAAACGGCCTCCTTGCGGTAGCCGACGATGATCGCGACCTCGGTCAGCCCGACCTCGGCGAAGTTGCCGAGCGTGAGGTCCAGGACCGTGAGGCTGTCCTCCGCGCCCTCGGGCCCCACCGGCACCAGAGCCTTCGGCAGGGTGTCGGTGTAGGGGCGCAGACGCCGTCCGGCGCCGGCCGCCAGCACGAGGCCGATCATGCGGGTTCTCCTTCATCGTGTACGGCGGGCGCGCCGCCCTTGTGTGCGGCCACCCAGAAGCGGATGCTCTCGACGAGCACCACGAGGGCCACGTACCCGGCGAGGGCCGTGAGGGCGACCTTGAACTGTGCCGCGGTGAGAGCCGCGGCGAGGACCGTGACGAGCAGCGTCCGGCCCTCGTGCCCCCCGATCGCGCGCACCAGCCAGGGCGGCGGTGCGCCGGCGTCGCCGCGGATGCGGTACACCGTGTCGTAGTGATGGTAGGCGACGGCCGCCACCAGCCCGAAAGCCGCCGGCAGCACTCCGTTCATCCCGGACTTCGCCGCGAGCACGAGTACCGTGCCGTATTCGGCGGCCCGGAAGAGCGGGGGAACGAGCCAGTCGAGGGAGCCCTTGAGGGGCCGGGTGAGGGCCAGGGGCGACTGGAGCACGTAGAAGGCGGCGCCCACGACGGGCCACCAGCTGCCGTGTCCGGCCAGCGAGGCCGCGAGCACGACCACGGCGCCGCCGACCAGGGCGGTGTAGGCCGGTGCCCGCAGGGACACGCGGCGCGCGACGCGCGTCAGCAGCTCGGCGAGCGGGCCGCTGTCCGCGAGGTCCGCCAGCGCCCGCGCGGCCCGGTCGGTGCGGCGCGCCGTGCGCGTCACCGACCGCAGCACCCGGCCCGCCGTGGTGTAGGCGGCCGCGAACGCGCAGCCGATGAGCAGGACGACGAAGGTGACACGGGGTGTGGCGGCGGCCGTCAGGACGGCTATCAGTGCCCAGCGCTCGCCGATCGGCAGGACGATCATGCGACGCACCCACACCGTCCAGCCGACGCTGTCCAGGCGGTCCGAGAGGGCCGCGGTGGGGCTGGTGTTGGCAGTGGCGTCGTGGTTGGCCTCGTTGAACGCGAAGTCGACCACGTGCCGGCAGGTCTGCAGGATCATCGCGCCGAGGGCGAGCGCCCACACGTCGTCGCCGCCGCGGGCTGCGCCGAGGGCGAGGCCCGCGTAGTAGGCGTACTCCTTGACCCGGTCGAAGGTGGCATCCAGCCAGGCGCCGAGCGTCGAGTACTGCAGGGAGTAGCGGGCGAGTTGCCCGTCGGTGCAGTCGAGGACGAAGGACAGGATCAGCAGGACGCCCGCCGCGACGAACCCGCCGCGGGTGCCCGTGGCCGCACTGCCCGCCGCGATCAGGGCGGTGAGCAGCGAGGCGGTGGTGACCTGGTTGGGGGTCAGGCCTCGGCGGGCGCACCAGCGGGCGATGTAGCGCGAGTAGGGGCTGATGAAGTGCGTGGTGAAGAAGCCGTCGCGGGCCTTGACGGCGCTGCGCAGCCGTACGGCCTCGTCGTCGACGGCGGCTACGGCCTGCCGGGCCTCGTTGCGGGACTGCGGGTCGGTGGGGACGGCGGCGACCAGTGTGCCGAGTTCGGGGTGGTGGACCGGGATGCCGTCGGCGTCGAGGGCGGCGGTGATGCGCTCGGCGAGGTTGTCGGTGACCACGGCCGCCCCGCCGGCCGCGGCGGAGTTCTCGCGGGCGAGGGCGCGGGTCAGGGCCTGGCGGGCGGCCGGCTGTGCGGTGACGGCGCCGGGCACGGCGGCGGCCGGGAAGCGGGGGTCGGTCAGGCCGAGGCGCAGCGCGTGCAGATGCCCCACGAAGCGGGCGTCGACGATCGCGACCCGCTGGCCCGCCGGTACGGCGGCGAGGAGGGTCTCGGCGTCACCGGTGCCGGTGGCGACCCGCACGTCGAAGCCGAGGGACCGCAGATCGCCCTCGAGCGACGATCCGGGGACCGGCTGTCCGGTGAGGATGGCGGTCGACAGACGAACTCACTCCCTGAAGGCCCGACGCGTCCGGGCGTCGGTCATGTGTGCGGTGCGGGTGCGCCCGGGCAGGGCCGGGGCGGCATGTCGGCAGAGGCTATCGGATGCCCGGAAGCCCGTGTTCACCGGGCGTTCACGGGCTGATCAACCCGGTCCGCGCGGCCACCGCCGCGATCATCATCGGGGATGGGACGGGCAGGCCACAAACCGCGGGTCCGGAACCGCCCGTTCCAGGCATGCGAGTGACCGGGGCCGACCGCTGGGCGCCGGGACGGGCATAGGGTGAGGGTCCATGACATGGCTGATCACCGGTGGAGCCGGGCGCACCGGAGCTCATGCGGCGCGGGCGACGACCGCCGAGGGTGAGCGGGTCCTCGTCCTGGACGACCTCTCGGCCGGCGTGGCCGCCCGCCTTCCGGAGGGCATCGCGCCGGCGCGGGCCTCCGCGCCGACCGAGCGGGAGCTGGGCCGGGCCGCCCGGCGCGCGGTGCGCGACATGGCGGAGTCGGCCTGGCAGGGCCGGCTGCTGCACCACCCGGAGGCTCGCCACGGCTGAGCGGGATGAGAGCTCCCCGGCGGGGTACGCGGGGTGCTCCACGGGTGCGCGACGCATACGCGGGCGCGGGCTGCCCGGGGCGCGCCCTCACGCGGTTCCGCGTCCTCGACGCCGGGCACGATCAGATGTCCGACAGCTGTCCGACCGCTTCCGGCGTACTGAATGTGCGGGTCCGGGCCCCTTCCGCGAGGCCCGGAACGGGACATGCGGGAAGGAGTGAAGTGCCGGGAGTGCCGGATTCGTACGGCAGACTTGGGGCTGGACAACCGATGCGAAGGATGGGTATGCCGATCACACCTGCCACCGCGACGCACCGTTCGCCGAACGGCACCGCGGAAGCCATCATGCTGGAGCTGGTCGACGAGAACGGCACCACGATCGGCACGGCTGAGAAGCTCTCCGCCCACCAGCCGCCGGGTCGGCTGCACCGCGCGTTCTCGGTGTTCCTCTTCGACGAGCGGGGCCGGCTGCTCCTCCAGCAGCGGGCGCTGGGCAAGTACCACTCCCCCGGTGTCTGGTCCAACACGTGCTGCGGCCATCCCTATCCCGGTGAGGCCCCGTTCGCGGCGGCGGCCCGGCGGACGCACGAGGAGCTGGGCGTCTCCCCGTCGCTGCTCGCCGAGGCGGGCACGGTCCGCTACAACCATCCGGACCCGGACTCCGGCCTGGTGGAGCAGGAGTACAACCACCTCTTCGTCGGTCTGGTGCAGTCCCGCCCGCACCCGGACCCGGAGGAGGTCGGGGCGACGGCGTTCGCGACGGCGGAGGAGCTGGCGCAGCGGCACGCCGAGGACACGTTCTCGTCGTGGTTCATGACGGTCCTGGACGCGGCGCGGCCCGCGATCAGGGAGCTGACCGGGCCGTCCGCGGGCTGGTGAAGCCGGGGTCCGTCCGGTCCGTCCGGACGGACCCCGCGGTTCGCCGGTGAGGGACGGGCTCAGAGGATGCCGGCGGACTTGAGCGGAAGCGCGGCCCAGATCACCTTGCCGCCGCCGGCGGTGTGCTCGACGTCGCACACCCCGCCGGCCTCCCTCGTCACCTCACGCACCAGGAGCAGTCCGCGGCCACCGGTACGGCCGTGATCGGCCTCCAGCGCGCTCGGGCGGTAGGGGTGGTCGTCCTCCACCGCCACCCGCACCCACTCGGGACCGACGGCGACCTCCACGGCCAGCATCGGCGACAGCAGCGCCGCATGCCGGACCGCGTTGGTGACCAGCTCGGAGACGATCAGCAACAGCGCCTGCAGGGTGTCGTCCGAGACGGGCACGCCCTGGCGGACGAGCAGGTCCCGTACGGCGTGCCGCGCCTGCGGCACCGAGGCGTCCACGGCGGCGGCGGTGAACCGCCACACCCCCTCGTACGGCAGCGGTCCCGACGGCCTCACGTCGTCCGGCGCCCTCCCGCCGCCTTCAGGGCGCGGGCCGTGCCCTCGCCCTTCGTTCTCCATCGTCCGGTCGCCACCCTTGCGCTCGATTGTCACCACACGTCGAGTGTTGGGAATGCGCTTGCCCGTCCAGAATGACTGAACACAAGTCAGCGGGTATCGACGACATCTGACCACCTGCGTATGACACGGTCAGTTGCGTGACCGTTCCTGGCCCCTGCGGCGCCGCCTTGCGAACTCTTCGGGTTGTAGGTGTTCGTCGAACCCCCAGCGGCCACGGATAGCATCCGGCGTATGGAACCCCAGTTGCTGCACCGCGTCGCCGACGGGGTCGCGACCGTCGTCATCCACCATCCGGCCAAACGGAACGCCATGACCGCCGGCATGTGGGAGGCGTTGCCACCGCTGCTCGACGGCCTGGCCGCCGATCCCACGGTCCGGGCGCTGGTGCTGACCGGGGAGGGCGGAACGTTCTGCGCGGGCGCCGACATCTCCACCCTGAGGGGTTCGCCGGAGCGGGCGCAGACCCTCGCGGTGCGGGCCGAGGAGGCGCTGGCCGCGTTCCCCAAGCCGACACTTGCGGCGGTGCGCGGGCACTGTGTGGGCGGGGGTGCTCAGCTCGCGGCGGCCTGCGATCTGCGGTTCGCGGAGGAGGGCGCCCTGTTCGGGGTGACGCCCGCCAGGCTGGGGATCGTCTATCCGTCCTCCTCGACCCGGCGGCTGGTGTCGCTGGTGGGGCCGGGAACCGCCAAGTACCTGCTGTTCTCCGGGGAGTTGGTGGAGGCGGAACGGGCGCTGCGGACCGGCCTGGTCGAGGAGGTACTGCCCTCGGGGGCACTCGACAAGCGGGTCGCGGAGTTCACGCGGGTGCTGGCCTCACGCTCTCGGCTGACGCAGGCGGCGGCCAAGGAGTTCGCGAACGGGCGGACGGACCGGGACGCGTACTGGGCGGGGCAGGCGCTCGGCAGCGGCGACACCGCGGAGGGTGTCGCCGCTTTCCTGGAGCGCAGGCAGCCGCGCTTCACCTGGACTACGTCAGGATGAAGCGGCTCTTGGAACGGAACTCCTCGACGAGATGCGCGGGCGCCTTCTGCGGCGAGCCGGCGTCGTAGGGCGGCTGCGGGTCGTACTCGGTGAGCAGTTGCACGGCTCGGGCGTGTTCGTCGCCCGCGATTCGGCCGAGCAGGGTGAGGCCCATGTCGATGCCGGAGGAGACGCCGGCGGCGGTGACGTACTTGCCGTCGAACACGACGCGCTCGCCGGTGGGTTCGACGCCGAAGGACTTCAGGGCGTCCAGAGCGAGCCAGTGGGAGGTGGCCCGGCGGCCCCTGAGCAGCCCGGCGGCGGCGAGCAGCAGGGAGCCGGTGCACACGGACGTCGTCCAGGTACTGGTGGCGTCGGCGGCGCGCAGCCAGTCGAGGAGCACCCGGTTCTCCATCTGCCCGGTCTCCCCGGGGCCGCCGGGGACGACCACGATGTCGGGGTCCGGCACCTCGGCGAGGGTCCGGTCGGCGGTCAGCGCGAGGGCTCCGGTGTCGGTGCGCACGGGCCCGGTCCGCTCGGCGACGAACACGGTCTGCGCGCCGGGGAGGCGGCCGAGGGTCTCGTAGGGGCCGACGGCGTCGAGGGCGGTGAAGCGGTCGTAGAGGACGATGGCGATCCGCATGGGGTTCCTCTCATCGGACGGGCATGGGACGGAAACGGCGGCGGTACTCCGCCGGGGACGCGCCGAGCGCCTTGACGAAGGCGCGGCGCATGGCCTCGGGGGTCCCGTAGCCGCCGGCGCGGGAGATCTCCTCGACACCGTCGGCGGTGTCCTCCAGGAGGCGGCGGGCGTGCTCGAGGCGGATCCGGTCGACGTAGCGGCCCGGGGTCATCCCGGTCTCGGCCTGGAAGGCGCGGGCGAAGTGCCGGGGCGACAGCCGGGCGCGGGCGGCGAGGGACTCCACGGTGAGGTCGTCACCCGGGTGCTCGCTGATCCACCGCTGGACCTCGCGCAGGGGCTCCCGCTGCGCGGTCTGGGCGGCGAGCTGGGCGCTGAACTGGGCCTGGTTGCCGGGGCGGCGCAGGAAGACGACCAGGTGGCGGGCGATGGCCAGGGCGGTGTCACGGTCGAGGTCCTCCTCGACGAGGGCCAGGGCGAGGTCGATGCCGGAGGTGACGCCGGCCGAGGTGGCGACGTGTCCGTCGCGCACGTAGATGGGGTCGGGGTCGACCTCGATCTCGGGGTGGTGGCGGGCCAGCGTGTCGCAGTACGCCCAGTGGGTCGTGGCTCGGCGCCCGTCGAGGAGGCCCGCGCGGGCGAGCAGGATGGCGCCCGTGCACACGGAGACCAGGCGGTCGGCGCGGGGACCGTGCTCACGCAGCCAGTCGAGCAGGCGTCCGTCGGGGCGCCGCGTGCCCTGGCCGCCGGGGACGATCAGGGTGTGCGGGGTGGGCACGTCGGAGAGGGCGTGGTCGGGGACCAGCGTCAGACCGCTGGAGGTGCGGACCGGGCCGCCGTCGAGGGATGCGGTGATGAGGCGGTAGGACCCGGGACAACGCTGCTCGGCGCCCGCGAAGACCTCCACCGGGCCGGTGACGTCGAGGCTCTGCACATCGTCGAAGAGGACGACAAGGAGGGTGCGCATGCCATCGATTCTTGGCGAGCGGCGGCATGACCGCAACGACGGAGATCCCACCTTTCCTGCCATGCCCGGTCTTGCCCTTCTCGACGTACCGACCAGTCGGTAACCTGCCCCTCATGACCTCTTCCCTGCCGGAGCGCGCCGGGCGGCGCTGCCACGATGTGATCAATCCGCTGCACTCGACGCACTATTTCTCACCGGATCTGAACCGGGAACTGACCGCCGTGGGCGTGTCCGACACCAGGGCCGGCTACTTCGCGGTGCGGGCCGCCGCCATGGGCGCCGTGGGCGCTGGTGTGGTGACGGCCGCGTTCTTCAACTTCCACCCCGCCCTGGTGGCACGGCACGTGCCCGCCGTGTGGGAAACGGCGTCTCCCCAGGTGGTGCTCGCGGCACGCGCGCGTGCCGTCGATGCGACGCTGCGGCGGCTGCTGGGTGAGGAGGCCGTCGCCGCCAAGGAGATGGCCGAGGCGGCGGAGCTCGCGCTGCGCGCGACTCAGGCGTGCACTCGGCACGCGCGCCCGCTGTACGCCGCGCACGCCGATCTGCCGGTGCCGGACGAGCCGCACCTGGCGTTCTGGCACGCGGCCACGTTGCTGCGGGAGCACCGCGGTGACGGCCACCTCGCGGTGCTGCTGGCCGCGGACCTCGACCCGGTGGAGGCGCTGGTCACGCACACCGCGACCGGCAGGGGCATGTCCCCGAAGTGGGTGCTCGGCACGCGCGGCTGGAGCCGCGAGGACTGGGACGCGGCCTGCGAGCGGCTGCGCGAGCGTGGGCTGCTCGGCGCGGACGACGGGCTGACCGAGGCGGGCACCGCGCTGCGCGGGGACATCGAGGCGGAGACCGACCGCCTCGACCGGGCCCCTTACGAACACCTCGGTGCCGCGGGCGTCGAACGGCTGACGGAACTCGCGGGCGCGTTCCTGACCAGCGCTCTCAAGTCCGGAGCCTTCCCGGAGGGCATGATCGGCAAGGCCTGAGGTACCCGGCCGCCACCCGCTGATCCACACGGGCGACGCAAAGGAAAGCCCGTGTTCCGTGCGATCGCAGACGTACTGCGCCGGATCGGCGACGCCGTCGCGACCGTCGTGACGATGCCGTTCAGGGCACTGGCCCGGCTGTTCGGCGGGGCTGCGGGCTCCGCCCACCGGGCCCGAGCGGGTGCGAGGGCACGGACACGGGGCGGTGGAGCCCGGCTCCGCCGCCCCGTGTCCGTGCCCTGAGCCTCCGTTGTCGGTGCGACCTGCCACAATTGCCGCGCAACCTCAGTGGAGAAGGCGGTACGGGATCGTGACGACACCCCTCGTAGGGTCCATCGAAGGCAGGATCGCCGAGGAGCTCGGCGTACGGGAGCGGCAGGTGAAGGCCGCGGTCGAGCTGCTGGACGGCGGTTCGACGGTGCCCTTCATCGCCCGCTACCGCAAGGAAGCGACCGAGATGCTCGACGACGCGCAGCTGCGCGTGATCGAGGAGCGGCTGCGCTATCTGCGGGAGCTCGAGGAGCGGCGCACGGCGATCCTGGAGTCGGTGCGTGAGCAGGGCAAGCTCACCGACGAGCTGGAGGCGCAGATCCGGGGCGCCCAGACCAAGGCGCGTCTGGAGGACATCTACCTCCCCTACAAGCCGAAGCGGCGCACCAAGGCGCAGATCGCGCGCGAGGCGGGTCTCGAGCCGCTGGCCGAGGGCCTGCTCGCCGACCCGACGGTCGAGCCGCTCGCCGCTGCCGCCGCGTTCGTCGACGCCGACAAGGCGGTACCGGACCCACAGGCCGCGCTGGACGGTGCGCGGGCGATCCTCACCGAGCGGTTCTCGGAGGACGCCGACCTGATCGGCGAGCTGCGCGAGCGCATGTGGGTGCGCGGGCGGCTGGCCTCCAGGGTGCGCGAGGGCAAGGAGGAGGCGGGCGCGAAGTTCGCCGACTACTTCGACTTCGCCGAGCCGTTCACCGAGCTGCCCTCGCACCGGGTCCTCGCACTGCTGCGCGGCGAGAAGGAGGAGGTGCTCGACCTCGTCCTGGAACCCGAGGAGCCGACGGAGGGCCCGTCGTCGTACGAGGGGATCGTGGCTCACCGCTTCCGGATCGCCGACCGCGGTCGCCCCGCCGACAAGTGGCTGCTGGACACGGTCCGTTGGGCCTGGCGCACCCGCATCCTGGTGCACCTCGGCATCGACCTGCGGCTTCGGCTGCGCACGGCGGCCGAGGACGAGGCCGTCAAGGTCTTCGCGGCCAACCTGCGCGACCTGCTGCTCGCCGCCCCCGCCGGCACGCGGGCGACGCTGGGCCTGGACCCCGGATTCCGTACGGGCGTGAAGGTGGCCGTGGTGGACGCGACCGGCAAGGTGGTCGCCACCGACGTCATCCACCCGCATGTCCCGGCCAACAGGTGGGACGAGGCGATCGCCAAGCTGGCACGACTGGCCGAGGAGCACGCGGTCGAGCTGATCGCGATCGGCAACGGCACGGCGTCCCGCGAGACCGACAGGCTCGCCGGTGAACTCATCACCAGGCACCCCGAGTTGAAGCTGACGAAGGTGATGGTGTCGGAGGCGGGCGCATCGGTGTACTCCGCCTCCGCGTTCGCCTCGCAGGAGCTGCCGGACATGGACGTGTCGCTGCGCGGCGCGGTCTCCATCGCCCGCCGCCTGCAGGACCCGCTCGCCGAACTGGTGAAGATCGACCCGAAGTCGATCGGTGTCGGCCAGTACCAGCACGACCTGTCCGAGGTGAAACTGTCCCGCTCGCTGGACGCGGTGGTGGAGGACTGTGTGAACGGCGTGGGGGTGGACGTCAACACCGCGTCGACTCCGCTGCTCGCCCGGGTCTCCGGCATCTCCTCCGGGCTCGCGGAGAACATCGTGGCGCACCGCGACGCCAACGGCCCGTTCACGTCCCGTGCCCAGCTGAAGAACGTGGCGCGGCTCGGGCCCAAGGCGTACGAGCAGTGTGCCGGCTTCCTGCGGATCCGCGGCGGCGACGATCCGCTGGACGCGTCCAGCGTGCACCCGGAGGCGTACCCGGTCGTCCGGCGCATGGTGAAGACGACGGGCCAGGAGGTGGCGTCGCTGATCGGGAACACGGCGGTGCTGCGCTCGCTGAAGGCGCCCGACTTCGTGGACGAGACGTTCGGTCTGCCGACGGTGACCGACATCCTCAAGGAGCTGGAGAAGCCGGGGCGCGACCCGCGACCCGCGTTCAAGACGGCCAGCTTCAAGGAGGGTGTGGAGAAGATCTCCGACCTGTCGGCGGGGATGGTCCTGGAGGGCGTGGTCACGAACGTCGCCGCGTTCGGCGCCTTCGTCGACGTCGGCGTCCACCAGGACGGTCTTGTCCACGTCTCCGCGATGTCGAAGACGTTCGTCAAGGACCCGCGGGACGTGGTGAAGCCGGGTGACATCGTCAAGGTGAAGGTGCTGGACGTCGACATCCCGCGCAAGCGGATCTCGCTGACACTGCGGCTGGACGACGAGGCGGCCCCGCAGGGCCGGCCCTCCGGTGGCGCCCGGCAGCGCGGCGGGCGTCCTCCGCAGCAGCGCCAGGGCCGTCAGGGCCAGGGCGCACGTCAGGCGCCCCCGCCGGCCAACAGCGCGATGGCGGACGCACTGCGCCGCGCGGGACTGCTCGACCAGAAGCCCGGTCGCCGCTGAGGTGCCGGACCCGGGCCCTGCTCGTCCCGGGGGCCCGGGTCCACCGGAGAACGCGGGCGGTCCGGGCGACACGCCGATCACCCGACGCGGTCACCGGTGTTCGGTCACCTTGCCGTCCGCCACCTCCAGGCGACGTGTCACCCGTACCGCGTCCAGCATCCGGCGGTCGTGCGTGACGAGGAGGAGGGTGCCCTGGAAGGAGTCCAGGGCCGCCTCCAGCTGTTCGATCGCCGGCAGGTCCAGGTGGTTCGTCGGCTCGTCCAGGACCAGCAGGTTGACGCCACGGCCCTGGAGCAACGCGAGCGCGGCACGGGTACGTTCGCCCGGGGAGAGGGTCGCCGCGGGGCGCAGGATGTGGTCCGTCTTCAGGCCGAACTTGGCGAGCAGGGTACGGACGTCCACCGGCTCGGTGTCGGGGACCGCCGCGCGGAACGCGTCCAGCAGGGATTCCGGGCCGTGGAACAGCTTGCGGGCCTGGTCGACCTCACCGACCAGGACGCCCGAGCCGAGGGAGGCGTGGCCCGCGTCCAGCGGGACACGGCCGAGCAGCGCCCCGAGCAGTGTGGACTTCCCGGCGCCGTTCGCACCCGTCACCGCCACCCGGTCCGCCCAGTCGACCTGGAGGGACACGGGACCGAGGGTGAAGTCCCCGCGCCGTACCTCGGCGTCCCGCAGCGTCGCGACGACCGCGCCCGAGCGCGGAGCGGCCGCGATCTCCATGCGCAGCTCCCATTCCTTGCGCGGCTCCTCGACGGCCTCCAGGCGCTCGATCATGCGCTGGGTCTGCCGGGCCTTCGCGGCCTGCTTCTCGCTGGCCTCGCTGCGGAACTTGCGGCCGATCTTGTCGTTGTCGCTCGCCTTGCGGCGCGCGTTCCTGACGCCCTTGTCCATCCAGGCGCGCTGCATCTGGGCCCGCTCCTGGAGGGCGGCCCTCTTGTCCGCGTACTCGTCGTACTCCTCGCGGGCGTGCCGGCGGGCCCACTCGCGTTCCTCCAGGTAGGCCTCGTATCCGCCGCCGTACAGGTTGATCTGCCGCTGTGCGAGGTCGAGTTCGAGGACCTTGGTGACCGTGCGGGTGAGGAACTCCCGGTCGTGGCTGACGACCACCGTCCCCGCGCGCAAGCCGCTCACGAAGTGCTCCAGCCGCTCCAGGCCGTCCAGGTCGAGGTCGTTGGTGGGTTCGTCGAGCAGGAAGACGTCGTAGCGGGAGAGCAGCAGGGAGGCGAGGCCGGCGCGGGCCGCCTGACCGCCGGACAGGGACGCCATCGACTGGTCCAGGCCGACGCCCAGGCCCAGGGAGTCGGCGGTCTCCTCGGCGCGCTCGTCGAGGTCCGCGCCGCCGAGTCCCAGCCAGCGCTCCAGGCTCGCCGCGTAGGCGTCGTCGGCACCGGGCGCCCCGTCGACGAGCCCTTGGGTGGCCTCGTCCATCGCGCGCTGGGCCTCGGCCACACCCGTGCGGCGCCCCAGGAACTCCCGTACCGTCTCCCCCGGCCGGCGCTCCGGCTCCTGTGGCAGATGTCCGACCGTCGCGGTCGGCGGGGACAGCCGCAGCTCGCCCTGCTCGGGGGTGAGCAGCCCGGCGAGCAGGCGCAGCAGGGTGGACTTGCCGGCGCCGTTGGCACCGACGAGCCCGATCACATCACCGGGCGCGACGACGAGGTCGAGCCCCGTGAACAGCGAGCGGTCGCCGTGGCCGGCGGCGAGGTTCTTGGCGACGAGGGTGGCAGTCATCAGACCGCCGATCCTAACGGCCGACCGGTGCGGCCCGCGCGCGGATTCTCACCGCGTCACGGCCTCGACCAGCACACTTCCCGACGTCCGCGCCACCAGGAAGGCCTCGCCTTTCACCGCCTCGGGGTCAAGGGCGATACGGTGACGGCCCGGCTCCAGGATGCCGTCGAAGACCTCGCTGGTGTGAGCGCGGTGGAGACGGCCGAGGCGGTGGGCGGTGAGACGGACGCGGCAGAGGGAGGTCACCTCGACGTCGGCCGCGCCGTCGATGACGGCCAGTCCCGTCAGGCGGCGCTGTTCCACCGGGGCGCGGTCCAGCGCCTGTTCGATCTGGGCGACGAGCAGCGGGATGATCGGGGCGAGTCCGTCGACCTGAGCGACCTCGATGCCGGCGTCCTCGAAGGAGCGGCGTACGGCGGCCCGTTCCTCCGCGGTGACCGCCCGGCCGAAGGCGACGGTGCTGTACCGGCGCAGTTCCTCGGCGGGGACGCCGGTCGCGTCGCGGGTGATGTCGGCGCCGATGCCGATGGTGCGCAGGGCGGCGGCGAGCTTGGCGAGCTCGGCGGCGCGGGCGCCGATCAGCAGCACGCGGCGTCGGGACACGGGGGGACCGCCGTCCAGCAGCGCTCCCAACGCCGCACGGTACTGGGCTCCCTCGAAACGGAAGGGTCCGATGCCGTGGTAGCCGTTGAGCCGGAGATCGGCGGTGTCGTCGGTCTGCCAGGCGAAGTCCCGCCAGATGTAGTCGTCCCCGGCGCGCTCGATGACGGCGGTGACCGCTCCGCACGCCAGATCCTCGCACTCGGGGCAGCCGTACAGGACGTACCGGCCGCCCGGCAGCGGCGCCGCGGTCTCCAGCAACAGCCCGCGCACCTGCGCGGTGAAGATCGCGGGCGGTATGTCGGAGGCCAGCGGGGACACGGCGTCCAGGTCGGAGAGCCGGTGCAGCAGCGGGCGTCCGTCGACGGCGAAGTCCACGAAGTCACGGTGCGCCTCGTAGTCACCGCCGGTGAGGACGGCACCGGCCCGCATCGCCGGCGCCAGGCCGAAGGTCGCGTATTCGGCAGACATGCTGTGAGTATCCCCACACGGTGCGTGATGTGAGCACGGCAGGGCGGATTCGGGCGGCGTACTGCGGCGGCGGGGCCGGTGCGACCCCGCCGCCCGAGGCTCCGTCGGCAGCCGTGCGCCGCCGTCAGGTGCCGTCAGGGACGCGGTGGACCGTGTGCGGGCCGTCTTCCATGCCGTACGGCGTGGTGGGCGCCGCAGTGGCCGTCGGCGGCCCCGAGGTGGCGCCCGCGAACGCCGCGGCCCCTCCGACGAGCGGTACCCGGGCCGCTGTGCGGGACAGATCGACGGTCAGGGCAGGCCTGGTGGACGGAGGGTCGATGAGGTCCTTGTCGGTACCGGCGACGATCAGGGCCAGGCGGTGGCCTTTGGGGACGACGTGGTCGGTGGCGGCCAGGTCGAGGGTGATCGTGCAGGGCCTGCCCGGGGTCAGCGGGACGCCCTTCGTGTTCGAGGCGTAGTGGCCGAGGTCTGCCCAGCCGCGGCTGAACACCGTGGCGGCGACGTCCGTCTTCTTGGCCTGGGTGGCCTTGAAGCAGGCGCTGTCGCCGGCCGTGCTCGCGCCCCAGCAGGTGCGGTCGGTGAGTGTGGTGATGCCCTCCGCGGAGTCGGCGTAGTCCCGGATCGTGTCGGGGCCGAGGTCGACGAGCACGGCGGACAGGTGGGCCGAGGAGGTGGTGGGCGTGACGGTGACGGTCACCGTGGAGGAGCCGGAGACGCGCAGGTCCCTGGTCAGGGACGACGTGACGAACCCGGCCTGGGCCGGGGTCGGCCGGTCGATGTGCGCGGCCCAGTCGGTCTCGCCGAGCCGCGGGTCGTCGGTGAAGGTCTCGGTGCCGGTGCCGGGGCGCAGTCCCAGGGTGCCGACCCCCGCACGGTCACCGCGGCCGGGGCGCAGCGTGGTCGTGGCGGTGCCGCGGGGCGGCCAGGTGGTGGAGGTGACCCACTGGTCGGGGTGGCGTTCGATGTCGGCCATGGGGGCGCGGTCGATGCCGTTGTCGTAACCGAGGAGTTCGTGGTCGAACCAGCGGTGCAGGGTGTCCACCCATGCGGCGCGCCGGTAGTCGAAGGGGTCGACGTGCCCGGTCTGCGAGAGCCAGATCTTGCGCTCGACGCCGTGCTCGGCGAGCGCGTTCCACCACTGGCCGAGGTGCTTGGTGCGCACGTTGAGGTCCTGCATGCCGTGCACCAGGAAGACGCTCGCGCGGACCTTGCCCGCGTCCTTCACGTAGTCGCGTTCGCTCCACAGCGGTGTCCAGTCACCGGTGCGTGGCGCGCCGTCGACGAGTTTCTGCTGCACCGCGGCGCACGTGGCGCGAGCACCGGGGCTCTCGACGTAGTCGGACAGCCAGTCGGGGCCGGAGTCGTACAGGGGTGCGCCCTTGGCGAAGTAGTAGTCGTACCAGGAGGAGATGGCGCTGATGGGCACGATGGTCTTCAGGCCCTTGACGCCGGTGGCCGCGACTCCGTTGGCGATGGTGCCGTCCCAGCTCTTGCCGATCATGCCGGTGGCACCGTTGGTCCAGGTGGCCTTGGCGGCCGTGGTGCCGGTGCGGGTGGTGTAGGCCCTGGCCCGGCCGTTCAGCCAGTCGATCACGGCCTTGGCGGAGTGGACGTCGGAGCGCCCGCCGACATCCACGCAGCCGTCGGAGCGATTGGTTCCGGCCAGGTCGACGCCGACGAAGGCGTAGCCGCGCGGCACGAAGTAGTTGTCGTAGAAGAGCGGCATCCGGACGACGTGGCCGCTCGCGTCGTAGGTCTTCTTCTGGCTCTCGTTGCCGCGCCCGCAGCAGGAGTAGTAGGGGCTGGCGTCCATGATGACGGGCACCTTGCGGCCCCGGGCCGCGGGTTCACGGGGCCTGACGATGTCGGCGGCGACACGGTCGGTCTTCCCGTCGCCGTCGCCGTCCAGACCGGTGTCCACCCAGACGGACTCACGGATGGCGTTCTCGTAGGAGTAGACAGGCCGGCTCTCCCGGGACGTGCTGTGGGCCGCCGACGGGGTGAGGAAGACCGCCAGGAGGGCGGCAGTGGCCGCCGCCGCGAGCGGTCTGACGGCTCTGAGGGGGGTGGTGATCCGCATGCGCGGGACGGTACCGGGATCAACTCGGGCGCAGAAGGGGGCATCTGAGGGGCAGTCGTGTACCGCGCACTGGAGGGGACCGGTGGATCTGCCGGCTCATGTCGGCCGGATGGCGACCGTGTGACAGGGGGTGCCATGGACATGTTGCGGGATGCGGGGTCTGAATGGGCTCCGGACCCAACAGACCTCGTGCCCCTACGACTTGGAGTTCTCGTGCACCGCAGACTCATCGCCCCGGGCGCACTCGCGGCGGCCTCCCTGTTGCTGGCGATCCCGGCGTCGGCGGCCGACTACAGCCCCGGTGCTCCGGGTATCGGCGACCCCTACTACCCGTACTACGGCAACGGCGGATACGACGTCTCGCACTACGACCTGCGGCTGACGTACCAGCCGAAGACCGACGAGCTGCAGGGCACGACGACGATCCTGGCGCGGACGACACAGGACCTGTCGCGCTTCGACCTGGACTTCCTGCTGGATGTGAGTGAGGTCCGGGTGAACGGCGCGAAGGCGTCCTTCACCACCTCTGGCCGGCACGAGCTGGTGGTGACGCCCGGGACCCCGCTGCCGAAGGGGACGCCGATCACCGTGGTGGTCCGCTACAGCGGCGTGCCGTCCGCCAAGAGCGCGTACGGCTTCACCTCCTGGCACCGCACCCCGGACGGCGCGGTCGCCGCGGACGAGCCCGAGGCGGCGTGGTGGTGGTTCCCGAGCAACGACCACCCGAGTGACAAGGCGACGTACGACGTCTCGGTGGCCGTGCCGGACGGCACCCAGGCGATATCCAACGGCACGCTGCAGTCGACGAGCTCCAAGCTGGGCTGGACCCGCTACAACTGGCGGGAGACCAAGCCGCAGGCGACGTATCTCGCCACACTCGCGATCGGAAGGTTCGACATCACGACGAGCACCTCGGACGGCGGCGTACCGGTCGTCAACGCCTACAGCAAGGACCTCGGCGACAACGACGGGGCCGCGCGGGCGAGCGTGGAGCGCACCGGGGAGATCGTCGACTGGCTCAGCGGCTGGTTCGGGCCGTATCCGTTCGGCTCGGCGGGTGGTTACGTGCCGAACACGACCACCGGGTACGCCCTGGAGACGCAGACCCGGGTGTACTACAGCCCCAAGCAGTTCGCCAACGGCTCCAACACCTCCGTCGTGGTGCACGAACTGGCGCACCAGTGGTACGGCGACGACGTGTCTCTGAAGGGCTGGAAGGACATCTGGATCAACGAGGGCTTCGCGCGGTACGCGCAGTGGCTGTGGTCGGAGCACGAGGGCGAGGGCACGACGCAGGAACTGGCGGACTACGTGTACGCCTCGCATCCGGCCGACGACCCGTTCTGGACGGTGAAGCCGGGTGACCCGGGGCCGGACAACCAGTTCGACATCGCGGTCTACGACCGCGGTGCGCTGGCCATCCAGGCGCTGCGCAACGCGATCGGGGACGACGCGTTCTTCGCCGTCCTGAAGGGCTGGCCGAAGGAGCACGCGTACGGCAACGCCTCGGTCGCGGACTTCGAGACGTACGCGGAGAAGGTGTCCGGGAAGCCGCTGGGGGCGCTCTTCGACACCTGGCTGTTCCAGCCGTCGAAGCCGGCGGCACGCGCCGCGTCCGTCGCGCGCACCGCCGCCGCCCCGGTGCCCCCGAAGTCATGGAAGGAGATCGAGGCGACGAACGACGTGCACTCCGGCTGATCGGCGGAGCTCCACCGGTGGCACCGACCCACTCGCCGGGTCCGGGGCCGGCTCCGGGAGACGCACGCGGAGCCGGCCCCGGCCACAGCGCCCGGCGCGGGGGCCGCCGAGCCTACTTCGTGAGGTCGGTCAGCTCCCGGTTCACGGCCTCTTCGATGCGGCGGCGCAGTGCGAACCAGCCGCCGACGAGCAGGGCCCCGATCACGGGGATGAGCAGCAGGGTCTTGCGGCCGACCTCGGGATCGTTCCACATCAGGCCCAGGCAGACCAGCAGGAAGGCGATCGTCGCGATCTCCGTGACCGGGCTGCCGGGCAGTCGGAAGGACGGCCGGGTGACCCGGCCCGCCCGGGCCCGGCGGACGAAGACCAGGTGGCAGACCATGATGATCACCCAGGTGCTGACGATCCCGAGGGAGGCCACGTTCAGCACGATCTCAAAGGCCTGGCTCGGCACGAAGTAGTTCAGGCCGACGCCGATCACACACACCGCGCAGGTCAGCAGGATGCCGCCGTAGGGCACCTGGCTGCTGTTCATCCGCGCCGTGAACTTCGGCGCCGAGCCCGCCATGGCCATGGAGCGCAGGATGCGGCCGGTGGAGTAGAGGCCGGAGTTCAGCGAGGACATCGCGGCGGTGAGGACGACCAGGTTCATCACACCGCCCGCGCCGTGGACGCCGATCTTCGACAGCACGGTGACGAAGGGACTCTCGTCCCCGGAGTACAGCGAACCCGGCAGCAGCAGCGCCAGCAGTACCACCGAACCGACGTAGAACAGGCCCACACGCCACATGATCGAGTTCACCGCGCGCGGCACGACCTTCTCGGGCTCCGCGGTCTCGCCCGCGGCGACGCCCACCAGTTCCAGGGCCGCGTACGCGAAGATCACGCCCTGCATCACCAGGACCGCGGGCATGAGCCCGTGCGGGAAGATCCCGCCATTGTCGGTGACCACACCGAGGCCGGGTGTACGGCCGTCCACCTCGTGCCCCGTGGCCAGCAGGAAGATGCCGACGAACATGAAGGCCACCAGGGTGGCGACCTTGATGATCGCGAACCAGAACTCCATCTCGCCGAAGATCTTCACCGAGATCAGGTTCACGGCCAGCACGGCCGTGAGGGCGATGAGGGCGAGCACCCACTGCGGGATGGAGGTGAAGAGACTCCAGTAGTGGGTGTAGAGCGCGATGGCGGTGATGTCGGCGATACCGGTCGTCGACCAGTTCAGGAAGTACATCCAGCCCGCGACGTACGCGCCCTTCTCGCCGAGGAACTCGCGCGCGTACGAGACGAACGACCCGGACGAGGGCCGGTACAGGACCAGCTCGCCGAGGGCGCGCACGACGAAGAAGGCGAAGACGCCGCAGACCAGGTACGCCAGCGCCAGGGCAGGACCCGCGGTGTGCAGGCGTCCTCCGGCACCGAGGAAGAGACCGGTACCGATCGCCCCGCCGATCGCGATCATGTTGATGTGGCGGGCCTTGAGGTCCTTGCTGTAACCGGCGTCGCCCGCGTCCGCGGGCGCCCGGGTCGCATCGGTGTCGGATGCGACCGCGGCCGTGTTCACGGCGTCCTTGCTCACGAGTGGATCTACTCTCTGGTACGCCCGGCGCTGGGGTGGTGCGCGGGCTTCCGGATGGGGTCCGGCCCGGCCACCCCTGACGCGGCACAGACCAAGGGCCCACCTTCTCCCAGACGCCGATCCCCATGCGATGGCGCGCGTCACAGAGCGGGACTTCTCACATGTTCGTCACTCATTCACCCCAAGCTGGTCATGAAGCCGCCGTAGGGCGGACCGGCTCGCCCCCGGGGACCCGGCGCGGACTCCTGGCGCCGGGCCCCCAAAGCGGTCTCAGCGGGCGTCGGCGAACCGCTCCCCCTGCTCGGCCTTCTGCACCAGCAGCGCGGGCGGCGTGAACCGCTCGCCATAGCGGTCGGCGAGCTCCCGCGCACGGGCCACGAAGCCGGGCAGGCCTCCCTCGTAGCCGTTGATGTACTGCAGGACGCCGCCGGTCCAGCCCGGGAAGCCGATCCCGAAGATCGAGCCGATGTTGGCGTCGGCGACGGAGGTCAGCACGCCCTCCTGAAGGAGCCGGACGGTGTCCAGCGCCTCCGAGAACAGCATGCGTTCCTGCATGTCGCGAAAAGGGATCCGGTGCCCGGGCTTGGTGAAGTGCTCCCGCAGGCCCGGCCACAACCGCCCCCGCCTGCCGTCCTCGCCGTACTCGTAGAAGCCGCCACCACCGCTGCGCCCGGTACGGCCGAACTCATCGACCATACGGTCGATGACGGCCTCCGCCGGGTGCGCGGTCCAGGTGCCGCCCGCCTCCTCCACGGCCCGCTTCGACTCGTTACGGATCTTGCGCGGCAGGGTCAGCGTCAGCTCGTCCATCAGGGACAGCACCTTCGCCGGGTAGCCCGCCCGGGCCGCCGCCTGCTCCACGGACGCGGGCTCGATGCCCTCGCCGACCATCGCCACGCCCTCGTTGATGAAATGGCCGATGACCCGGGAGGTGAAGAAACCGCGCGAGTCATTGACCACGATCGGCGTCTTGTTGATCTGCCGGACGAGGTCGAAGGCGCGCGCCAGCGCCTCCTCGCCGGTCCGCTCCCCTCTGATGATCTCGACGAGCGGCATCTTGTCGACCGGTGAGAAGAAGTGCAGCCCGACGAAGTCGGACTGCCGCTCCACACCCTCGGCGAGCGCGGTGATCGGCAGCGTGGAGGTGTTGGAGCACAGCAGCGCGTCGGGCTCGACGACGTTCTCGATCTCCTGGAACACCTTGTGCTTGAGCGCCGGGTCCTCGAAGACGGCCTCGATGACGGCGTCGCAGCCTGCGAGGTCGCCTGCCTCGGCGGTGGGGGTGATGCGGGCGAGCAGCGCGTCCGCCTTCTCCTGGGTCGTGCGCCCCTTGGCGACCGCCTTGGCGCACAGCTTCTCGGAGTAGCCCCGGCCCTTGACGGCCGCCTCCAGGGAGACGTCCTTCAGGACGACCTCGATGCCGGCACGGGCGCACGCGTAGGCGATGCCCGCACCCATCATGCCTGCGCCGAGGACGCCCACCTTGCGGACCCGGCGGGGTTCGACGCCCTTGGGGCGGTTGGCACCGGAGTTGACGGCCTGGAGGTCGAAGAAGAACGCCTGGATCATGTTCTTCGCGGTCTGACCGGTGACCAGCTCGGTGAAGTAGCGTGCCTCGATGGTCAGGGCGGTCTCGAAGTCGACCTGGGAGCCCTCGACGGCCGCCGCGAGGATGTTGCGCGGGGCCGGGTAGGGGGCGCCGTTCAGCTGCTTCCTCAGGTTGGCGGGGAAGGCGGGCAGGTTCGCGGCGAACTTCGGGTTCGACGGCGTACCGCCCGGGATCTTGTAGCCCGGCCTGTCCCACGGCTGCCGGGACTCGAGGTTGGCGTCGATGAAGGCACGGGCCTTGGCCATCATCTCCTCGGCAGTGGCTGCCACCTCGTGGACGAGGCCGTTCTCCAGGGCCCGCCGGGGCGCGTACTGGGTGCCCTGGAGCAGCACCTTCAGCAGAGCGTCGGCGATGCCCATCAGGCGCACGGTGCGGGTGACGCCGCCGCCCGCCGGGAGCAGCCCCAGGGTGACCTCGGGCAGGCCGATCTTCGAGCCGGGGGCGTCGAGGGCGATGCGGTGGTGGGAGGCGAGGGCGATCTCGTAGCCGCCGCCGAGTGCCGCGCCGTTGAGAGCGGCGACGACCGGCTTGCCGAGGGTCTCGATCCGGCGCAGGGAGTTCTTGATCGCCACACCGGTGTCGAAGACCTGCTGGGCGTCCTCGGGACCGGCCTTGATCATGTCCTTGAGGTCGCCGCCGGCGAAGAAGGTCTTCTTGGCGGAGGTGTAGATGATTCCGCGGATGGAGTCCTTCTCGGCCTCGGCGCGCTCGGCGATCGCCGCGATCGACTCCTTGAACGCCAGGTTCATGGTGTTCGCGGACTGGTTCGGGTCGTCGAGGACGAGGATGACGACACCGGTGTCGTCCTGCTCCCAGCGGATGGTGGTGGACTCTGTGCTCATCGGGGTGCTCCGTAAGGTCCGTTCGATCCGTTCGATCCGTTGGGGAAGGTCAGACACGCTCGACGATCGTCGCGATGCCCATGCCGCCGCCTACGCACAGCGTGGCCAGCCCGTACCGCTTGTCCTGCCGTTCCAGCTCGTCCACCAGCGTGCCGAGGATCATCGCGCCGGTCGCGCCGAGCGGGTGGCCCAGGGCGATGGCGCCACCGTTGACGTTGACCTTGTCCAGGGGCAGGCCCATGTCCTTCGCGAAGCGCAGGACGACGGCGGCGAACGCCTCGTTGATCTCGACCAGGTCGATGTCGTCGATGGTCAGCCCGGCCTTGGCGAGGGCCTTGCGGGTGGCGGGCGCGGGCCCGGTGAGCATGATCGTGGGCTCGGAGCCGGAGACCGCCGCGGAGACGATCCGGGCCCGGGGCCGCATCCCGTACCGCTCGCCGGCCTCCTTCGACCCGATGGCGACCAGGGCCGCGCCGTCGACGATGCCGGAGGAGTTGCCCGCGTGGTGGACGTGGTCGATCCGCTCGATCCAGTGGTACTTCTGCAGCGCCACCGCGTCGAAGCCGCCCAGTTCGCCGATGTCTGCGAACGACGGCTTCAGCTTGGCGAGCGAGTCGGCGGTCGTGCCGGGCCGCGGGTGCTCGTCGTGGTCGAGGACGACGAGGCCGCTGCGGTCCTTCACCGGCACCACGGAGCGGTCGAAGCGGCCGTCCTTCCAGGCCGCCGCCGCCCGCTCCTGGGACAGGGCCGCGTACTCGTCGACGTCGCGCCGGGTGAAGCCCTCGATGGTGGCGATGAGGTCGGCGCCGATGCCCTGCGGGACGAAGTCCACGGTCATGTTGGTCATCGGGTCGGCGAACCAGGCGCCGCCGTCCGAGGCCATCGGGACCCGGGACATGGACTCGACGCCGCCCGCGAGCACCAGGTCCTCCCAGCCCGAGCGGACCTTCGCGGCGGCCAGGTTGACCGCTTCGAGACCGGACGCACAGAAGCGGTTCTCCTGCACGCCGGCCACCGTGTCGGGCAGCCCGGCGGCGATCGCGGCGATCCGGGCGATGTCGGAGCCCTGGTCGCCGACCGGGCTCACCACACCGAGCACGATGTCGTCGATCGCGGCCGGGTCGAGGCCCGGGAACCGCCGCCGCGTCTCGTGGATGAGCCCGACCACCAGGTCGATGGGCTTGGTGCCGTGCAGGGCGCCGCCTGCCTTGCCGCGCCCACGCGGGGTGCGGATCGCGTCGTAGACATACGCTTCGGTGCTCAACTGTCAGCCTTTCGAGGAGGGTCGGCCGGGCAGGCGTGGTCCAGGAGGGTCGAACGCTTCATCGGTCGCCGCTGCGAGGAGCCGGGGCACGTCCCAGTCCCGGGCGACGTCCTCGGTGTCGGCACCGGGCTGGGCGGGGCCGCTGTGCACCGCCGTATGGGTGACCGAGAAGCGGGGGGCGGGCGCCGGCTGGGTGATGCCGCCGTGGTCGGTGAAGGTGCCGCGGGCGGCGAGGTGGGGGTGTGCCGGAGCCTCACGGAGCGACAGGACGGGCGCCACGCAGGCGTCGGAGCCTTCGAAGACGGCGGTCCACTCGTCACGCGTGCGCGTCTTGAAACGGGCCGCGACCATCTCCCGGAGTTCACCCCAACAGGTGGCGTCCTTGCGGGCGGGGGCCTGGTCCCCGATGCCCAGCAGCTGCACGAACTCCGCGTAGAACTGCTGCTCGAGGGCGCCCACCGCCATGTACCGGCCGTCGGCCGTCTCGTACGTGCCGTAGAACGGGCAGCCGCCGTCGAGCAGATTGGCGCCGCGCCGGTCCTGCCAGCCCCCGGCGGCGAGCATGCCGTGGATCATCGACGCCAGATGGGCGGCGCCGTCGACGATGGCCGCGTCCACCACCTGGCCGGTTCCGGTCGCGCGGGCGTGGTGGAGGGCGGCGAGGACGCCGACGACGAGGTAGAGCGCGCCGCCCGCGTAGTCGCCGACGAGGTTCGCGGGGATCGCGGGCGGCGCGTCCGGGGCACCGATCATGCCGAGCGTGCCGGTGAGCGCGATGTAGGCGATGTCGTGTCCGGCGCGCGGGGCGAGCGGGCCCTCCTGGCCCCAGCCGGTCATCCGGCCGTAGACGAGCCGGGGATTGCGGGCCTGGCAGGTCTCCGGGCCGACGCCGAGGCGTTCCGCGACGCCCGGGCGGTAGCCCTCGATGAGGATGTCGGCGCGCTCGGCCAGGTCCAGGACGCGGGCCGGGCCGTCCTCGGCCTTCAGATCGACGATCACCGAGCGCTTGTTGCGGTTCGTGACGTCGTACTCGGGGTCGACGGCGAGCCCGGAGCCGTGCGGCCGGTCCACGCGGACGACGTCGGCGCCGAGGTCGGCGAGGAGCATGCCAGCGAACGGGCCGGGCCCGATGCCGGCCAGCTCGACGATGCGCACGCCGGCCAGGGGGCCCTGCCCCGGCGTCCTTGCCACTGCCATCCGGCCCCCAGCTCCGTGACCCACCGATGCGGCATCGTGATGTCGAGAACGCGTTCCAGTACGGGCACTATCCGATCGAGCAAGCGCTTAGTCAAGTACGGGCCCGACCCCCACACTCTCCGTGCGCACCTTCTCACCCCACGCTAGACCCGGCCACGGACAACGGCGCGGGAGGGAACGACCACCGGCCGGGCGTCAGGAGCGCCACTGCAGGACCCCGAGGACCGTCCCGACGATCCAGCCGAGCCCGGCGAGGACGGCCAGGACGGCGAGCCCGGCGGGCAGCGGAGCGGCCGTCGCCGTCCGCCCGACGGGCTGGGCGGGGGAGCCCACGCTCGTGGGTGCGCGGTGCGTCGTCATGTCGCCCACCCCGCCGTTCAGGGCCGTGCGGACACATCCGTCCGCTGCCTCGGGCGCCGTACTCAGGAGGAGGCCCGACGGGCCTCCTCCAGGGTGCGCCGGCACAGTCTGTCGGCGCGTCGCGTGGACTCGGGGATGCGGCACGCCGGGGCGAGCGCGAGGGCGTGCGCGCAGGCGGTGGCGAGGTCGACGCGATGCCCCACCGAGACGAACACCGGCTTGACGCCCCTTTGGGTGCGCAGGGCGCTGCCGACCTCTTCGGCGCCCGCGAGGAGCGGGCTCCTGCTGCCGCGCTCGGTGGCCGGCTCCTCGTAGGTGAAGGTGAACGGGTTCTTGGCGACGCCGATCGTGGGCAGTCCCGTGAGTACGCCGAGGTGGCTGGCCAGACCGAAACGCCGGGGGTGTGCCAGGCCGTAGCCGTCGCAGACGACCAACCCTGGATCGTGGTCCAGGGCCTCCAACGCGGCCAGGACCGCGGGGACCTCGCGGAAGGCGAGCAGTCCGGGGACGTAGGGGAAGGAGACCTCACCGACGGCGGTGGCCTCGGCGAGCGGTGTCAGCGTGCCCGCGTCCAGGACCACGGCCGCCGCCGCGACCATGCCGCGCTCGTCGTCGTAGGCGACGTCGACCCCTGTGACGGGGCCGGCTCCGGGCGGCGGCCCCGGTTCGTCGAGGACCACCCGGCCGCGCAGTTCGTGCTGCACGGCACGGGCCTCTTCTTCGGTCGCGGGCCAGTCCGCGGGGGTGCGTACGGTGGTCATGGTGGTGACGAGCGTACGGCCCGCGGTCGGCCCGTCACTTACCCAGCGCGCGCTGCAGCTCGCTCTTGTTCATGTCCGAACGGCCACGGATGTTGCGCCGCTTGGCCTCCTCGTACAGCTGGTCGTACGTCTGCCCCTGCGCGCCCTTGCCCGAGCGCTCTCCGCCGCGCTGGGCGGACGACTTGCCCTGGGTGGACGTGCGGCTCGCGCTCTTGGACTCACCGGAACGGGCGCGCTCCTTGTTCACGGTCCGCGCCGCGATCTCCTTCGCGCGCCCCTCGCTCTCCCCGCGGTCGCGCGCGCTCTCCTTGATGTGCTCGTACTGACGTTCCCGCTTGGGGCTGGAGCCGCGTGGCATGACCGTCACTTCCTCTCCGAATGCGGGTGTCCCCCGGGTACCCCTTTTCGCAGGGGCTCACCGTCGCCGTCTCTTTTCGCCGGGGATCGCCGTCACGGCCCTCCAGGGAACCGTACGCGGGTGCCGGGTGTCCTTTCCGGTGTCCCGGAGACCGCGGGGCACCGGAGTGATCGCCCTCACCGTGCGGCGCCCGGCGGCATGGACTCGGTGACAGAGGTCACTCGCATTTCATGTGCACGGGTCGGCCGATTCCATCGTCCCTTCAAGTGCCTGGTCTCATCCGCCCGAAGTCCGTCCAGCCGTCACAAGGGAGCAAGGCGTTGTCGACCGTCATCGAGCAGCCCGTGGAGGCCCGTCTCGTCGCTGCCGCGCCGCGCATGCAGAGCATTCCGGCCGTGCTCCACTACGACCGGAGCGACCCGTTCGCCGTCCGCATGACCTTCCCCGCCCCCGCCACCCTGGAGGGTGTGGAGGTGTGCTGGACCTTCGCCCGCGAACTCCTCACCGCCGGTCTGGAGGCACCGGAGGGCCACGGGGACGTCCGGGTGCGGCCGTACGGCTACGAGCGCACCGTCCTGGAGTTCCACGCCCCGGAGGGCACCGCCGTGGTGCACGTCCACTCGGACGAGATCCGGCGCTTCCTGCGGCGCGCCACCGAGTTGGTGCCGGTGGGTCTTGAGCATCTGCACGTGGACCTGGACCAGGACCTGGCCGAGCTGATGCGGGACGCCTGCTGAGCTCCTCGCGCGCCGGCTCGGCGGAGCCGGGCACGGTCACAGCCCCGCGCCCCTCCGGACTTCCGACGGTCCCCGCGCAGCGGCGCGTTGAGCTCCCCGTGGTCCAGGCCGTCGGCCGGCGCCGGGTACGTCCCCGCCTCCAGCAGCTCCCGTGGGGCGCGGCGGACCGGAGTGCGGACGGCCTGCGCGACGCCCGAGCCGACGCGGGCGACGCGGGCGACGCCGAGGGTGGCCGGTTCGGCGACCGCGGGCGCGCCCGGGCCGGCCGTCACGTTCAGCGGGCCCTCGACGCCCTCGGCGACGCCTTCACGGTCCCCGGGTGGACGGCCCCGGGGACGAAGACGCCGTCCGCCCCGGCGACGAGGTACGCGGCGGCTCGCTCCCGGGTCGCCTCCAGCCCCCGGCGCCGCGCAGATACGTGTTCACGCGCGCGTTGACGAACAACGGCACCCCGGCCGTGTCGGCGGCCTCGTGTGCGGCGGCGATGCGCGCCGCCGGCTCGGCGACCGGACGCAGCGGGGCGCCGCCGCACAGTCCGTCCTCGATGTCGACGCCGACGGCGCCCGCCGCGAGCACCCTTCTGATCGTTTCTCGCCGCCCGCCGGATCATCGGCGTACCCGCTGGGGATGTCCGTGCTCACCGGCACGGCCACCGCGTCCGCGGTCCCGGCCACCGCGGCGAGGGCGTCACCGCCCGGGGGCCGGGGCGCCGTCGGCCGCGCCCGGCTCGCAGGCCGTCCCGGCGCTCGTGGTGGCGCCGCCCGCCGCCCCGTGTCCTCGACGAGCCGCACACCGGCGAGGTCCCAGGCGTTGGGCAGCACGAGCGGACGACCGTCCACCGTGCAGGTGCGGAAGGCGAGGGCTGCGCACGCGGCGAGGTCGTGTTCGTCAGCCGGGGAGGCAACCAGCCGCACGGGCCGGTGGCCGGCGGAAATCCGACAAGGTGTGGTGGCGACAGGGGCGAGTCACCGGGGCGCACTCGGCGCCTTTTTAATCCGTTGACGCCCTCAGGGAGTCCCTCCTACCGTGGAGAACGCATCTGTCGCCGCCGGAAGGAGAAGGACGTTGCTCGTCTGAGGTCTTGAGACACCGCGTCACACAGCACTGTCCGTGTCTGTGTGCGTCGCGTGCGACCTCGGCGTTCGAGCCGTCCTCTTGGTGCGGAGCTTCCTCTTCCCTCCGTTCGCGGACCGTCGCCCCATGCGGTGTCTCACACGCGTTGCCCGACACCCGCCCCTGAGCAACCGCGAGGCCCGTATGTCACCTTCCATCAGTTGTACCTCCGTGTCCTTCTCCTGGCCCGACGGCACCTCCGTCTTCGACGGCCTCCAGGTGGCCTTCACCCGGGGCAGGACGGGACTGGTCGGGATCAACGGATCGGGGAAATCCACCCTGCTGAAGCTGATCGCCGGTGAACTCACCCCGGCCTCGGGCACCGTGCGCGTCGTCGGCGAGGTCGGCCATCTGCCGCAGAACGTCACGCTCGACACCGGACTGCGGGTCGACGCGGCGCTCGGCATCGCCGCGCAGCGCGCCGCGCTGCAGGCCATCGAGGCGGGCGACGTGGCGGAGGAGCACTTCACGACCGTCGGCGACGACTGGGACGTGCAGGAACGCGCCGAGGCGGTGCTCGGCGAACTCGGCCTCGGCCACATCGGACTGGACCGCACCGTCGGCGAGGTCTCCGGTGGCGAGTCCGTCCTGCTGCGGCTGGCCGCGCTGCTGCTGCGCCGCCCGGACGTCCTGCTGCTCGACGAACCCACCAACAACCTCGATCTGTACGCGCGCAGACGGCTGTACGCGGCGGTCGAGGCCTGGACGGGGGTCATGGTCGTGGTCAGCCACGACCGGGAACTCCTCGACCGTGTCGACCAGATCGCCGATCTGCACGCCGGCGAGGTCACCTGGTTCGGCGGCGCCTTCTCCGCGTATGAGGAGGCACTGGCCGTCGAACAGGAGGCGGCGGAGCGCATGGTGCGCGTCGCCGAGGCCGACCTGCGCAGGCAGAAGCGCGAACTCATCGACGCAGAGGTGAGGTTGGCCCGCCGCAAGCGGTACGGGCAGAAGATGTGGGACAGCAAGCGGGAACCGAAGATCGTCATGGGAGCGCGCCGGCGGGCCGCCCAGGAGTCGGCGGGCAAGCATCGCCTCCTGCACGAGGGACGGCTCGCCGAGGCCAGGGAACGGCTGGACGAGGCGGTCGAGGCGGTCCGGGACGACGACGAGATCCGCGTCGACCTGCCCCACACGGCGGTACCACCGGGGCGGTCCGTCCTGACCCTCCGAGACCTGGAGCTGACGTACGGCGCCCGGGCGGGCGGCCTGGACCTGCACGGTCCCGAGCGGGTCGCGCTGATCGGGCGCAACGGCGCGGGCAAGACCACGCTGCTGCGCACCATCGCCGGCGAGCTGGAGCCGGTGGCGGGTGAGGCGACGGCTCATGTGCCGCTGCGTTTCCTGCCGCAGCGGCTGGACGTCCTCGACGACGGGCTGACGGTCGCGCAGAACGTGGCCCGGTTCGCACCCGCCGCCACCAACAACCGGATCCGGGCGCGCCTGGCCCGCTTCCTGTTCCGCGGCGCGCGGGCCGACCAGCCGACCGGGACCCTCTCGGGCGGCGAGCGCTTCCGCGCCGCCCTGGCCGCGCTGCTGCTCGCCGAGCCCGCGCCGCAGCTGCTGATGCTGGACGAGCCGACCAACAACCTCGACATGGCGAGCGTCCGGCAGCTCACCACGGCCCTGGAGTCGTACGAGGGGGCACTGATCGTGGCGAGCCACGACCTGCCGTTCCTGGAGTCGATCGGCATCACACGCTGGCTGCTGCTCGACGGGGAGCTGGAGGAGACCACGCCGGAGGCCCTCGCCGATCCCGACCGCTTCTGACCGGGGCGGCGCCCGGTTCCGCCCGGTGGCGGAGCCCGGGGCTTCTGACCGGGGCGACGCCCGGTTCCCGCCGTGGCGGAGCCCGGGGCTTTGCCCCCGGGTTCCGGCCCTGCATGATGGCGGGCGACATCATCAGCCGAGACGGAGTGCCGCACGTGCCCAGCAAGAAGGCCCTCATCCGCCGACCCAGCCCGCGCCTGGCCGAGGGGCTGGTGACCCACATCGAGCGGGAGAAGGTCGACGTCGATCGCGCGCTCGAGCAGTGGGAGGAGTACGCGCGGACGCTGCGCGAGCACGGCTGGGAGACCAGCGAGGTGGAACCGGCCGACGACTGCCCGGACTCGGTGTTCGTCGAGGACACGGTGGTGATGTACAAGAACGTCGCACTGATCGCACGTCCGGGCGCCGAGTCGCGGCGCGAGGAGACCGCGGGCGTCGAGGAGGCCGTGGCCCGGCTGGGCTGTTCGGTGAACTGGATCTGGGAGCCCGGCACCCTCGACGGGGGTGACGTCCTGAAGGTCGACGACACGCTCTACGTCGGCCGCGGCGGACGCACCAACGCGGCCGCCGTCCGGCAGATGCGCGCGGTCTTCGAACCCCTGGGCGCCCGGGTGGTCCCGGTGCCCGTCTCCAAGGTGCTGCACCTGAAGTCGGCGGTCACCGCGCTGCCCGACGGCACGGTCATCGGCCATGTCCCGCTGGTGGACAAGCCGTCGCTGTTCCCGCGTTTCCTTCCGGTGCCGGAGGAGTCCGGCGCACACGTCGTGCTGCTCGGCGGCGACAGGCTGCTCATGGCGGCCAGCGCGCCGAAGACGGCCGACCTGCTCGCCGACCTCGGTCACGAACCGGTCGTCGTGGACATCAGCGAGTTCGAGAAGCTGGAGGGATGTGTGACGTGCCTGTCGGTGCGGCTGCGGGAGTTGTACGACTGACCGGGTGACCGCTGCCCACGCGCCACGAGCGGCGAACTCCAGCTGAGCAGTGGCCTTTACAGCGCACTTAACCTACGGATTCGTAACCTACGGCTTCGTAGCTTACGATCCCGTAGGTTCCGGCGCCGCCGGCCGGTGCCGCACTGTTTTCGCCGTTCCCCCTGGAGTTCCTGTGACGATCACCTCTCCCCATCTCGGCAGTCCCTCTGTCTGGACCGACGCCCGGCTGCTGTACGCCCTGGAGGAAGTGGTCGAAAAGGAACTGAACCGGCATCTGAAGGTCGCCAAGGACTGGATGCCGCACGAGTACGTCCCCTGGGGCGACGGCCGCAACTTCCCGGCCCTTTTCGAGGACGGTGTGGCCTGGGAGAAGGAGCAGTCGACGGTCACCGAGATCGGCCGGATCGCGCTGGTCGTCAATCTCCTGACGGAGGACAACCTGCCCAGCTACCACCACGAGATCGCCTCGCTGTTCGGCCGCGACGGCGCGTGGGGCACCTGGGTGCACCGCTGGACGGCGGAAGAGGGCCGGCACGGCATCGTGATGCGGGACTACCTGCTCGCCTCCCGGGCGGTCGACCCCGACCAGCTGGAACGTTTCCGTATGGCGCACATGAGCGAGGGCTTCAAGTCGGACAACCGGCACTCGATGCTGCACTCCGTCGCCTACGTCGCCTTCCAGGAGCTGGCCACCCGCATCTCGCACCGCAACACCGGCCACCAGTCCGGCGATCCGGTGTGCGACCGGATGCTGGCCCGCATCGCGACCGACGAGAACCTGCACATGGTGTTCTACCGGAACCTGCTGAAGGCGGCCTTCGAGATCGCCCCCGACCTCACCATGCAGGCGGTGCGGGACGTCGTGGTGAACTTCCGCATGCCCGGCCACGGCATCCCCGGCTTCGAACGCGCAGCCGCGCAGATGGCGATCGGCGAGGTCTACAACCTGCGCATCCACAACGACGACGTACTCCAGCCGGTGCTCCGCTTCCTGAAGGTCATGGAGATCGACGGCCTGGGCCCCGAAGGGCGCCGGGCGCAGGAGGAACTCGGCCTGTTCATGAACGGCCTGGAAACCGAGGCCACCCGGTTCGACGAGAAGCTGGCCGCCCGCAAGGCCAGGGTGGCGGCCAAGGCCGGGACGGCGGCCAAGGCCGGGACGGCGGCCAAGGCCGGGACGGCGGCCAAGGCCGGGACGTGACCGCGTCTCCCGGACCGCATCCGACTGCGCCGAAAACGCCATGTCGCGCCACCCTGTTCGCCGCACGGAGGCATCCCTCAGCATGCATATGCCGGGTGGGCGCTCCGTGCGGGCACCCGCCCGGCCTGTCCCTGTCGTACGCCTGGTCGGGCCGGTCGGGCCGGATGGCGCCCCTGGAGCGGGTCATGACGAATGCGATGTGGATGCGCGGCGTTCAGTGGCTGGCCGCCGCGGCACCGGACCCGCATGCCTGCACGCAGCAGTGGGAGCGGGGCGGCGGCACCGCACTGCTGGAGGCCGGACGCCACTGGGACGTGCTGAGCGTTCCGAGTCGGCTGGGGCTGTTCGCCCTGGACATCCTGTGGGACGACCCGGTGCGGACGCCCGGACCGACTCTGGTGGATTCGGCGGCGCTCAGAGTGGGTTTCTTCCTCCCGCCGGATCCGCCCGGTCACTGGGCCGGCGTCGGGGTCCGCCACGCGGGCAGGGGCGCCTGGGTCGCCGTGCCTCCGCCGTACCGGCCCGCCGGTCCGCTGGAGTGGATCGTCCCGCCCGATGGAAGCGGGCTGCTGCATTCCCCGGTGGTGCTACGGCATGCGCTGCGCCGGGCGGGCGAGACGCTCGCTGTGCTGGCGACCGCCGGCGAGGAGTGAGCAGGGTCCCGTCCTCGCCACGGCGCTCCCTACGCGGCCTCGTAGTGGTGCGCGTCCGCGCCGCGCCACTTCACCCACGCGGGGTCGTCGAGCAGGTCCTCGGCATCGGGCAGCCCGGCCCGGCCGAGGAACTCGATCACGTCCTCGTCGGAGAACGCCACCCCCAGGCTCTCCCCGCGCGCGGTCACCCGGCGGCCGCCGGTACCCGACGGCGGATGAACGATGACAGGGGCCCGTCCGAGCATGTATCCAGGATCGTCCCGGGCGCTCGGCCGCGCATCCGGACGGGCGGAGCGCTCACCCGCCGTCCTGCGTCCGCCGCAGCTGCAGCCGCTCCTTCTCGGACAGCCCGCCCCAGACGCCGAACCGTTCGTCATGGGTGAGCGCGTACTCCAGACACGCGGCACGGCTCTCGCACAGCGCGCAGATACGCTTCGCCTCCCGTACCGAACTGCCCGGCTCGGGGAAGAAGAAGTCGCCCCCCGTCTGCGCACAGAGCGCCCGGCCCCGCCAGGCGCTGTCGGACGCGATGATCGCTTCGATGTGCATGGCCGAGATCGTGTCGCGCGGCGAAAAACGTTTGATCAACACGGGATCAACGGCCGATCCGGCGAATCCGGCCGAGCCGGCCGATCCCCCGGACCACGGCGGCCGCGACCGCGACCGACGACCCGCAGCCCCCAGGACTCCGGTCCAGCAGGAGTTCCGGCCTCCGGAGGCTCCCGCCCCGGTACGGCTCCCCGATGATGCCGCCGCCCGGCGGCGCCGCGCACGGCGGCGCGCCGGAAGCCCGTGACGAGCGCGCACCCGGGCGATCACGGAACGTCACAGGGCTCTCGGCGTCATTCCGGCAGCGATCGTCAGTGGTGGGTGGAAGACTCGGCAGAGCAGGCAACGGGAACCCTCGAAGGAGGGCAGAGATGCTCACCACCCGTTTCGTCAACGGCGCTCCCAACTGGCTCGACATCGGCACCCCGGACATCGACGGCGCCGGCTCCTTCTATGGCGGTCTCTTCGGCTGGCAGTTCCAGTCGGCGGGCCCCGACGCCGGCGGTTACGGCTTCTTCCAGCTCTCCGGCAGGACAGCGGCCGGTGGCATGCAGACCACCCCGGAGCAGGGGCCGCCGTCCTGGACCGTCTACTTCCAGAGCGCCGACGCCGAAGCCACCGCCAAGGCGGCCGAGCAGTCCGGCGGCAACGTGCTCATGCGGCCCATGGACGTGATGGGTGAGGGCCACATGGCCGTCCTCGCCGATACGGCCGGCGTGCCGTTCGGCATCTGGCAGCCGGGCCGTACCAAGGGCATCGAGGTGGCCGGCGACCCCGGCTCGCTGTGCTGGGTCGAGCTGTACACGCCGGACATGGCCCGCGCCGCCGCGTTCTACCGCCAGGTACTCGGCTGGGAGACCGAGGCAGTGCCCTTCCCCGGTGGTACGTACACGTGCATCAACCCGGAAAGCGGGGGCCGGGACGACATGTTCGGCGGCCTGGTGCCGCTGGCCGACGACACCCCCGCGGAAACGGAGGCGGGCGCCCACTTCCTGCCGTACTTCGAGGTCACGGACGCGGACGTGATGGTGAGCAAGGCGCAGGAGCTGGGCGGCAGCGTCCGGATGCCCGCGACGGACCTCGAGGGTGTGGGCCGTATCGCGCGGCTCGCCGACCCGTACGGAGCCCGCTTCGCGGTGATCAAGAGCGCACCGCAGCAGAGCTGACGCCGGTCGTCACGCCGACGCCCGCCGGACCAGCGTCGTCGGCAGCACCACACTCGACGGCGCGCCGCCCGTTCCCGGCTCGTCACCTCGCCGTTCCAGGCCGCGCAGCAGAAGACGGGCCATCAAGCGGCCCATCTCCTCGATGTCCTGGCGGACCGTGGTCAGCGGCGGGTCCGTCTGTTCGGCGACCGGCAGCATGTCGTCGAAACCGATGACGGCGACGTCGTCGGGCACCCGGCGGCCCTCGGCGCGCAGCACCCGCAGGGCGCCCGCGGCGGTCAGGTCGTTGGCAGCGAAGACGGCGTCCAGGTCCGGACAGCGCGCCAGCAGTTTCCGCATCGCGCGTTCGCCACCGGCAGGGGTGAAGTCGCCCTCCACGACCAGCCCCGGGTCTCCATCGGCCATCACATCGCGGAACCCGTCGAGCCGGTCCACGGCGGACGTCTGGTCGAGGGCGCCGGTGATGTGCGCGATGCGGCGGCGGCCGAGCCCCACGAGGTGATGCACGGCCTCTCGGGCACCGCCGCGGTTGTCGCTGTCGACGTAGACCGCGCTGCGGGTGCCGTCGCCCCAGCCCGGCCGCCCGCCGAACACGGTGGGCACCCCGGCTCGCCGCACCAGGTCGGGCAGCGGGTCGTCGAGGTGGAGCGAGAAGACCAGCGCGCCGTCGACGTGCCCGCCGGCGAGATAGCGGCCGACCCGGGCGTGGTCCGCGCGGCCCTCCGTCAGCAGCAGGACGAGCTGGGAGTCATGGGCCGTCAGCTCCTTGCTGATGCCGCGCAGTTGCAGGGCGAAGAAGGGGTCGGCGAAGACCCGGGTCTCGGGCTCGGCGATCACGACGGCGACCGCGTCGTGCCGCCTGGTCACCAGGCTGCGCGCGGCCTGGTTGGGTACGTACCCGAGTTCCTCCACGGCGCGGCGCACCCGCTCGGCGAGGGGCTGACGCACTCCGTCGCCGCCGTTGACGACGCGGGACACCGTGGCCCGGGAGACCCCGGCCCGGGCGGCCACGGCCTCCAGCGTGGGGCGCGGCGCGGTCTCGGTCACGTGGGTCCTCCTCGGCGGTCGCGGATCAGAATAGCCCCGACCGTTGAGAGCGCTCCCGATGCCTAGTGCCGGTGCGGCGAGGAATCGTCGTACTCGGGGATCGTTCCGTCCTGCCTCCGCACGAGGAACAGTCCGTCCATCCCCTTGTCGGCGTGTCTTTGGACGTGGCAGTGGTACATCCACGCGCCCGCGCCGCCCGACTCCCCCGCGATGATCTGGAAACCGAAGGAGAAGCCGGGACCCACCACCTTCGTGTCGATGAGCTGGCTCGAGTCCTCGGGACCGGTGAGCAGTCCGGTGCGGTTGTCCGCCCAGCGGTGACCGTGGAGGTGGAACGTGTGGAACTCGTCCCCGTGCGTGATCATCACGAACTCGACGCGGTCTCCGACGGTGGCCTCGAACGTGGGTCCGGAGCGCCCCCTGCTGTTGTTGATCGACGTCTCGTTGAAGACGATGGTGTGCGTCCTGTCGGGAAGGACGTCACCCTGGCGGCGCACGACCAGGGCCCCGAACAGGCCCGCTCGGACGCCGCCCGTGCCGTGCGGGGTGCCGATGTTGTGGTCGTGGTAGTGCCAGTAGCCCGCGCTGCCCTCCCGGTAGGTGCCGTCCGCGCGGCGGCCCGGAGTGTGCGTCTTCCACACGTAGGTGCGCGTACGGCCCGGTCGCACCACGCTTTCGGTGAGTTTCGTCCCGTCGTTGTTGATCGTGTAGTCCACCCCGTGCACATGCAGGCCCGTCGAGACGTCCAGCCGGTTCTCGAACTCGATGTGCAGCGTGTCGCCCTCGATGAGCTCGATCACCGGGCCGGGGATGGTGGCCTTCCCGTTCGCGAGGCCGTAACCCATCCGTCCGTCACCGAGCCTCGCGGCGAACAGCTTGATGTGCCTCTCCCTGCCACCGGCGGGCGCCGTCCGCGGCCCGCCGTCCGCGAAAGCCTCCGGAGCTTGCGACAACGATGTCGCGACGACCGCACCACCGATCAGCATCCGTCGGTTGAAGCCACGTCTGTCCATGCGGAACTCCCCATCCTCGTACGCAATTCATGGAGAAGGGCCGCTGGGGCGAACAACGGACCGATAGCGGCACAGCGCGAGCTTATCCGCACATCGGACAAATTCTTCGCATTGACGACATACCGACATTTACGTGTCGTCAGCGAATGGAGTAACCACGGATCAGGGACCGTCCGAACGTGTCGTGAGGCGACCGGGCTCTCAGGAGGCGGCCGGCCCCTCAGGGGTCTCCGGCTTCCGCTCGCGCCGTGCCCGGCTCGGCTGCACACGTTTCGGCTCGCCCGGCATCTTCGGGTACTCGGGCGGATAGGGCAGATCCCCGAGGCCGTGGTCGTGTTCGTCACGGCGGGCGAGTTCGAGGAGCGCTTCGAGGGAGAAGGCGTGACCGTCCATGTCCGCGTGGACGTCGCCGAGTTCGGCGTACCGGCGGGGCATGGTCACGAGGTCGAAGTCGCGGGGCTCCGCGTCGTCGACCTCCTCCCAGCGCAGGGGCGCCGAGACCGGTGCGTGCGGCCTCGGGCGTACGGAGTAGGCAGAGGCGATGGTGCGGTCTCGCGCGGTCTGGTTGTAGTCCAGGAAGATCTTCTCGCCGCGCTCCTCCTTCCACCAGGCGATGGTCACGTGCTCGGGCATCCGCCGCTCCATCTCGCGCCCGACGGCGATCGCGGCCCGGCGCACCTGGGCGAAGGTCCAGCGGGGCTCGATGGGCACGAACACGTGCAGGCCGCGACCACCGGAGGTCTTGGGCCAGCCGCGCAGGCCGCCGTGCTCGTCGAGGACGGCGCGCAGTTCGTGGGCGGCGCGCACCGCGTCGGCGTAGTCGGTACCGGGCTGCGGGTCGAGGTCGATGCGCAGTTCGTCGGGCCGGTCGACGTCGTCGCGGCGCACCGGCCACGGGTGGAAGGTGAGCGTCCCGTACTGAGCGGCCCAGACGACGGCGCCGACCTCGGTCGGGCACATCTCGTCGGCGCTGCGGCCGCTGGGAAAGGTGATGTGGGCGGTGGGGATCCAGTCCGGCATGCTCTTGGGCGCCCGCTTCTGGAAGAACCACTCGCCCGTCACGCCGTCCGGGTAGCGCTCCAGGGTGGTGGGCCGGTCGCGCAGGGCACGGAGGATTCCGGGACCGACGGCCATGTAGTACTGCGCCAGGTCGAGCTTGGTGAAGCCGCGCTCCGGAAAGAAGACCTTGTCGGGACTGGACAGCCGGACCGTCCGGCCCGCCACCTCCAGTTCCACCGCATCACCCATGCGAGCCACGGTAGGCGCCCGCCCCGAACCTCGCACACCGGGCGAACCGCCTCCTGCGGCAGCAGAATCGAAGGCATGGACCTGCCGGTGATGCCTCCCGTGAAGCCGATGCTCGCCAAGCCCGTGGCGAGCATCCCACCGGACATGCAGTACGAGGCGAAGTGGGACGGCTTCCGGGCCATCGTGTTCCGCGACGGCGCCGAGGTGGAGCTGGGCAGCCGCACGGGAAAGCCGCTGACCAGGTATTTCCCCGAGCTGGTGGAGGCGCTGCGGGAGCGGCTGCCCGAGCGGTGCGTGGTGGACGGGGAGATCGTGATCGCACGCGAGGGGCACCTGGACTTCGACGCGCTGACGGAGCGGATCCATCCGGCGGACTCGCGGGTACGGATGCTGGCGCAGAAGACCCCGGCGTCGTTCGTGGCGTTCGATCTGCTGGCGCTGGACCACGAGTCGCTGCTCGACGTGGAGCTGGGCGACCGTCGCGCCCTGCTGGAGGGGGCGCTCGCCGGGGTGCGGCCGCCCGTCCACCTGGCGCCGGCGACCACGGACCGCGCGGTGGCCGAGCAGTGGTTCGAGCAGTACGAGGGGGCCGGCCTGGACGGCGTGATCGCCAAGCCGCTCTCCCTGCCGTACCGGCCGGACGAACGTGTGATGTTCAAGGTCAAGCACGAACGCACGGCGGACGTCGTGGTGGCGGGCTACCGCTTCCACAAGAGCGGCCCGGTCGTGGGGTCGCTGCTGCTCGGACTGTACGACGACCGGGGCGCACTGCAGCACGTGGGGGTGTCGGCCGCGTTCCCGATGAAGCAGCGGGAGCGTCTGGTGGAAGAGCTGGAGCCGCTGCGGATGGACGATGTCACGGGGCATCCCTGGGCGGCCTGGTCGCAGGAGGAGGCGCACGAGACGGCGCGGCTGCCCGGGGCGCCGAGCCGCTGGTCGGGGAAGAAGGACCTGTCCTGGGTTCCGTTGCGGCCGGAGCGGGTGGCGGAAGTGGCGTACGACCACATGGAGAACGGGGTGCGCTTCCGGCACACGGCGCGCTTCCGCCGCTGGCGCCCGGACCGCGCCCCCGAGAGCTGCACGTACGCGCAGTTGCAGGAACCGGTGCGCTACGACCTCGCGGAGATCCTCGGTACCGCCGACTGACCCTCGCGGAGATGTCCGGCACCCGTTGACTGCCCCCCGATGGACGGCGGATCGGCCGACTTCGCCGGTGCCACGCCCTGCGCCCCAGCCGGCGTTCGCCACGCCCTGCGCCCCAGCCGGCGTTCGCTACGCCCTGCGCCCCAGCCGGCGTTCGATCGCCGCTCCCGCGTCCAGGCGGTCGGGGGCGAGCGTCTGGCGGGCCTCCTCGGCCGAGCCGAACCCCAAGGCCGCCGCGATCGCCTCCCAGGCGACGCCGCCGGCGAGCAGTGCCTCCACCGCGGCGCCGACGGCGACGCCCGCCTCATGGCGGGCCCGGTCCAGTTCGGCCAGGGTACGCAGCAGGTCGGGTGCCGTCGCGGCGTCCGCGAGACCGCTCTGGGCCGCGTGCCGGGCCTGGTCGGCGGTGATCCACCAGTCCGCGGAGGTGGGCGCAGAACGGGTGGCGAGGGTCCGGTTCACGGTGGTGCCGCCTTCCTGAGCGGGCAGCGATCTGGGGTGCCGCCGAAGACCTCAGTCTAGGTCCGTCGATCCGGAATACGGTGGCCACCGTCCGCTGAACGGACGAGCAGGTCGCCTCACCGCTTCGCGGACGCGGAGGTCAGGACTTCGCGGCCGCGAGGGGTTCGACCGGGTTGCGCAGATCCTCGGCGGCGTCCGCGACACGCCGCATGAGGTCGAGGAAGAGGGTCTGTTCCCCGGGGGTGAGCGGGGCCAGGAAGACCTGGTTCATCCGGGCCGTGCGCACGGTCAGCCTGCGGTGCGTCCGCACTCCGTCCTCCGTCGGGCGCAGCATGAAGCGGCGGCCGTCCTGCGGGTCGCGGACCTTGTCCAGGAGGCCGCGCCGGCCGAGCCTGCTGATCACCTCGGCGATGGTGGACCGGTCGAGTCCCACTCGCTCCCCCACGGTGCGCTGGTCGAGGCCCGGCTCGGCGACGAGCGCGTTCAGGACCGCGAACTGCGGCGAGGTGATCTCCTCCGAGACCATCGTGTTCCACAGCAGGTAGTGCGCCTGCTGCAGCCGCCGGGCCAGGTGCCCGGGGTGGGTGGAGAGATCCACCGCGGCCATGAGCGCTCCTCAGCGTCCGTCCGTCATGCTTCGGTCATTCCATTGGTGCACGGAACAATACCGGTCGCTCGCCGTCTCGGGCCATGACGCCCATCCGCCGTTCCACCATGGGCCTTGACGGTTCAAGCCGTCGAGTGGCAGCGTGAGGGAACCATGAAGAAATAGTCAGTGTGCTGAGCAATTCGACGGTCCTTGTGGATGCGAAGACGGATGGGGCTTGACGGATGGACAAGGTGGTCGCCACGGCCCTGGAGGCGGTGGCCGACGTGCCGGACGGCGCGTCGCTGGCGGTGGGCGGCTTCGGGCTGAGCGGTGTGCCGACCGCGTTGATCCAGGCACTGTACGAGCGCGGGGTCGGCGGCCTGGGCATCGTCTCCAACAACTGCGGTGCGATGGAGTCCGGTCTCGCGGTACTGCTGGCCGCAGGGCGCATCGCCCGGGTGACCGGCTCCTACATCGGGGGGAACAAGGAGTTCGCGCGCCGGTACCTGGCCGGTGAGATCGAGGTCGAGATGATCCCGCAGGGCACGCTGGCCGAGCGGCTGCGGGCGGGCGGGGCCGGCATCCCCGCGTTCTACACCCCGGCGGGCGTCGGTACGCAGGTCGCCGAGGGCGGCCTGCCGTGGCGTTACGACGGGCAGGGCGGGATCTCCCTGGCCTCCCCGCCCAAGGAGGTGCGTGAGTTCGACGGGGCGGAGTACGTGCTGGAGCGCGGTATCCGCACCGATTTCGCGCTGGTACGGGCGGCGAGGGGCGACCGGCACGGGAACCTCGTCTTCAACAAATCCTCCCGCAACTTCAATCCCCTGGCGGCCATGGCCGGCAGGGTCACGATCGCCGAGGTGGAGGAGCTGGTGGAGCCCGGGCAGATCGACCCGGACGCCGTGCATCTGCCCGGGATCTTCGTGCGGCGGGTCGTCCCCCTCACCCCCGAGCAGGCCGCGGACAAGAAGATCGAACGGCGCACGGTCTCCGCGCCCGGGGCACGAGGGACGGCGGGTGCGTGATGGCGTGGACCCGTGAGGAGATGGCGGCCCGCGCGGCGCGCGAGCTGAGGGACGGTCAGTACGTCAACCTCGGCATCGGACTGCCGACCCTGATCCCCAACCACCTGCCCGAGGGCGTCGAGGTGATCCTGGAGTCCGAGAACGGCATCCTGGGCACCGGTCCCTACCCCACCGAGGACGAGGTCGATCCGGACCTGATCAACGCGGGCAAGGAGACGGTCACGGTCCTGCCCGGCGCCGCCTTCTTCGACTCGGCGCTGTCGTTCTCCATGATCCGCGGCGGGCACATCGACGTCGCCGTGCTGGGCGCCATGCAGGTCTCCGCCAGGGGCGACCTGGCCAACTGGGCGATCCCCGGAAAGCTGGTCACGGGGATCGGCGGGGCGATGGACCTGGTGCACGGCGCCCGGACCGTCGTCGTCGTGATGACCCACACCGCCAAGGACGGCAGCCCGAAGATTTTGAAGGAGTGCGCGCTGCCGCTCACCGGCAGGGCCTGCGTCGACCGGATCATCACCGACCTCGGCGTCCTCGACGTCACCGACGACGGACTGGTCCTCGTCGAGACCGCGCCCGGGGTGAGTGTCGAGGAGATCACCGCCAGGACCGACGCCCCGCTGACCGTCGCGGAGGCACGCGCGTGAAGACCGTCTGCATCGTCGACGCGGGCCGCACCCCGATCGGCCGCTGCAACGGCGGCCTCGCGAACGTCCGCCCGACGACCTGGCCGCCCCTCGCCCGCCGCGGCTCCGGCACCGGCGTCGCGACCTTGTGCATCGGCGTGGGCCAGGGCCTCGCCCTCGTCCTCGAACGCTAGGAACCCTCATGGCTCTCACTCAGCAGGACATCGACCTGGAGATCGCGGCCGAGCACGCCGCCTACGAGAAGCGGGTCGCCGACGGCGGGCCCGTCGAGCACCACCCCCGCCGCGACTACGCGCCCTACCGCTCCTCGGTGCTGCGCCACCCCAAGCGGCCACCCGTCGCCATCGACGTCGGCAAGGATCCCGAACTGGTGGAGCTGTCCTCCCCGGCGTTCGGCGAACGGGACATCACCGAGATCGACAACGACCTCACCAAGCACCACCGGGGCGAGCCCATCGGGGAACGGATCACCGTCTCGGGCCGCCTGCTCGACCGCGGGGGACGTCCGGTGCGCGGCCAGCTCATCGAGATCTGGCAGGCGAACGCGGCCGGCCGGTACGCGCACCAGCGCGAGCAGCACGACGCCCCGCTCGACCCGAACTTCACCGGCGTCGGCCGCACGCTCACCGACGACGACGGCTTCTACCGCTTCACCACCGTCCAGCCGGGACCGTACCCGTGGCGCAACCACGTCAACGCCTGGCGTCCGGCCCACATCCACTTCTCGGTCTTCGGTACGGCGTTCACCCAGCGGCTGGTGACGCAGATGTACTTCCCGAACGACCCACTGTTCCCGCACGACCCGATCCTGCAGTCCGTGACGGACGACGCAGCCCGGCAGCGGCTGGTGGCGACGTACGACCACAGTCTGTCGGTGCCGGAGTTCTCGCTCGGCTACCACTGGGACATCGTGCTCGACGGCCCGCACGCCACCTGGCTCGAGGAAGGACGCTGACCTGCCATGACGAGGATCGACACGAGCACGCCGGAGAACGTGCTGCCCACCCCGTCGCACACGGTCGGCCCCTTCTACGGATACGCGCTGCCGTTCCCGGGCGGCGGTGCCATCGCGCCGGTCGGCGATCCGGAGACGATCACCCTCCAGGGGTACGTCCTCGACGGCGAGGGCAACCCGCTGCCGGACGCCTTCGTGGAGCTGTGGGGGCCGGACCCACGGGGCACGATGCCCACCACCGACGGCTCGATCCGGCGCGACCCGGCGACCGGCGGCCACCTGGGCCGCAACGGGGTGGAGTTCACCGGCTGGGGCCGCGTCCAGACCGACGCGAACGGCCACTGGTACGCCCGTACGCTGCGACCGGGGGCGCGCGGGCGCAGCGCCCCGTACATCAGCGTCTGTGTGTTCGCCCGCGGTCTGCTCGTGCATCTGTTCACCCGGATCTACCTCCCCGGCGACGAGGCGGCGCTCGCCGCGGACCCACTGCTCGCCCGGCTGGAGCCGGAGCGCCGCGACACGCTGATCGCGGTGGACGGGGGCGACGGCACGTACCGTTTCGACATCCGCCTTCAGGGCGAAGGCGAGACGGTCTTCCTGGAGTTCCGGTGACCTTTGCGGAGTCCTGCACCGGCCTGCTCGCCCCCGGGTGGGCCGGCTCCCCCGCCGCGTCGGCGACGAGCGACAGCGCGTATCTGCGGGCGCTGCTCGACGCGGAGGCGGCACTGACCCGTGCGCAGGCCGCGCTGGGGCTGGTCCCCGGGGATGCGGCGAGGGCGGTGGCCTCGGCGGCCGGGTCCGGCCGCTTCGACGTGCGGGACATCGCGCTGCGGGCCCGGGGCGGCGGCAATCCCGTGATCCCGCTCGTCGCCGACCTGACGAAGGCGGCCGGTCAGGAGTACGGGCCGTACGTCCACCGGGGTGCGACCAGCCAGGACATCCTTGACACCGCGACGATGCTGGTCGCCTCCCGCACCCTGGACCTGCTCCTGGCGGATCTGGAGCGTACGCAGGAGGCGCTGGCCCACCTGGCGGCACGCCACCGGGACACGGTCCTGCCCGGGCGGACACTCACCCAGCACGCGGTGCCGACGACGTTCGGCCTGAAGGCGGCCGGCTGGCGGTCACTGGTCCTGGACGCCCGGGACCGGCTGCGGGCCGTGCGCGACGGGTTGCCCGCCCAACTGGGTGCCGCAGCCGGCACTCTGGCCGCGTTCACCGCGTACGGCGCGCAGGACCCGACGGCGCTCGTGGCCGCGTACGCGCGGGAACTCGGGCTGCGGGCACCGGAGTTGCCGTGGCACACGCTGCGCACGCCCATCGCCGACCTGGCGGGCTCCCTCGCCTTCACGGCGGGGGCGCTGGGCAAGACGGCCACGGACGTCCTCGTCCTCTCCCGCACCGAGATCGCCGAGGTCGCCGAGGGTGCGGGGGGCGGCTCCTCCGCCATGCCGCACAAGGCGAACCCGGTGCGCGCGACCCTGATCGCGGCGGCGGCCCGACGCGCACCGCAGCTCGCCGCCACGCTGTACGGGGCGCTGGCCGCGGAGGACGAGCGCCCCGCCGGAGCCTGGCACGCGGAGTGGGAGCCGCTGCGCGACCTGCTGCGGCTGGTGGGCGGCGCGGCGCTCGACGCCGTGCAGCTGGCCGAAGGGCTCCGGGTGGACGCACACGCCATGCGGGAACACCTCGGTCTCACCCACGGGTTGATCGTCTCCGAGCGGCTGGCGGCGGAACTGGCGCCCGTGCTGGGACGCGCCCGCGCCGGGGAGCTGCTCACCGAGGCAGCCCGCCGCGCTCGCACCGAGGGCCGCACCCTGGCCGAACTCCTTGCCCAAGAGCCGGAGTTGAAGGACGTCGACCTCGCTGCCCTCACCGACCCGGCCCAGTACACCGGCTCCGCGGGAGCCCTCACCGACCGTGCCCTGGAGCGCTCGTGACCGACAAGCTGTTGCACCACCGGAGCGAGGGTCCCGCCACCGCTCCCCCGTTGATCCTCGGCCCCTCCCTCGGCACCTCCCTGGCCCTGTGGGACGCGGTGGCACCGGAGTTGTCCGTCACCCACCGGGTGATCCGCTGGGACCTTCCCGGCCACGGCGGCTCGGCCCCGGACCTCATCGGGCCCGGCGCGACGGTGGCCGGCCTCGCCGAACTGGTCCTCGCGCTCGCGGACTCCCTGGGCATCGACCGGTTCGCGTACGCCGGGGTGTCCCTCGGCGGGGCGGTGGGGCTGCACCTCGCGGTGCACCACCCCGAGCGGATCTCGTCACTGGCCGTCATCTGCTCCTCCGCCCACTTCAACGGCTCCAGGCCATGGGAGGAGCGGGCCGCGCTGGTACGCCGCGAGGGGCTGGCGCCGGTCGCCGCGACGGCCGACTCCCGTTGGTTCACGGCCGGGTTCACCGTGCCGCGGCTCGTCCAGGACCACCGCGAGGCGGACCGGGACGCGTACGCCGCCTGCTGCGACGCGCTCGCCGCGTTCGACCTCCGTGACCGGCTGGCGTCGATCGCCACGCGGACACTGCTGATCGCGGGCCGCCAGGACCCGGCGACGCCGCCCACGCATCTGCGGGAGATCGCCGACGCGGTGCCCGGCTCCGCCCTGGTCGAGATCCCGGGGGCCTCGCACCTGGCGCCCGCGCAGTGCCCGAAGGCCGTCCTGGCGGCGCTGCGCACGCACCTGACCGGAGCGCCGGAGCGCGGCATGGAGGTGCGGCGCCAGGTCCTGGGCGACGCCCACGTGGACCGGGCGCAGACGCGCCAGACCCCCTTCACCGCCCGATTCCAGGACTTCATCTCCCGCTACGCCTGGGGCGAGATCTGGACCGACCCGACGCTCTCCCGCCGCGAACGCAGCATGATCACACTGACCGCGCTGGTCGCGCACGGCCACTTTGACGAGTTGGCCATGCACGTGCGGGCGGCCCGGCGCAACGGACTGACGCCGCAGGAGATCGGCGCGGTGCTGCTGCAGACGGCCGTCTACTGCGGGGTGCCGGCGGCGAACTCGGCGTTCGCGGTGGCGCAGCGGGTGCTCGCGGAGGAGGAGGCCGCCGGAGGGTGACCCTGCCGGTCGTAGCTTCGGCAGCACCCCTCACAGGTCACCCCCGCGCGCCTAGGGTGGAGGCATGTCGACTGTTCTCATCACCGGTGCCACCTCCGGACTCGGCCGGTATGTCGCCTTCGAGCTGGTCCGCTCCGGGCATGTCGTCCTCGCCCACGGGCGGGACGCGGGCCGCACCGACCGGCTCGTCGCGGAGTTGCGCACCGAGGGCGAGGCGCACGGCTTCGTCGCCGACCTCGCCTCGCTCGCCGCGGTGCGCCGGCTCGGCGACGAGGTCGCCACGGCCCACCCCGGGCTGAACGTCCTGATCAACAACGCGGGGGTGGGCAGCGGCCCGCGCGGCTCCGGGCGCGAGGTCAGCGCCGACGGTCACGAACTGCGGCTCGCGGTCAACTACCTGGCGCCGGTCGTCCTCACCCGCGCACTGCTACCGGTGCTGCGGCAGAACGCGCCCGCGCGCATCGTCAACGTGGGCTCGGCGGGCCAGGAGCCCGTGGACTTCGACGACCCGGAACTGACCCGCGGCCACAGCGGTGTCTCGGCGTACTGCCGCAGCAAGTTCGCCCTGGCCGCGCACACGTTCACGCTGGCGGAGGAGCTCCAGGGCTCGGGGGTGTCGGTGAACGTCCTGCACCCGGCGACCTACATGGACACGGCGATGGTCCGCGAGGCGGGAGTCACACCGTGGAACACGGTGGCGGACGGGGCGGCCGGGGTGCTGGCACTGGCGGCCCAGAACGTGGGCAGCGGTGGGTACTTCGACGGCACGCGACCGTCCCGGGCGCACGAGGGAACGTACGACCGCGAGGTGCGGAAGCGCCTGACGACGGTCACAGATCAGCTGCTGGCGCTGTAGGCACTCCTGGACGGACGACCCGCCCCCACGGCACTAATCGGAACCCAGCGCGTCCCTCGCCCGAACGGCCAGTCCGTCCGCCCCGCAGGACTCCGCCAGCGTCAGCCCCCGCCGAAGCTCGGGCACCGACCTGGTCGCGATCCCGTACTCGACGAGCGCGGCAGCGTGTTCGTACTGACAGGGTGAGGCCTCCAGGTACGCCACGGCCTGCGCGGCCAGCCGCACCGCACGCTGCCCGGTCTCCAGCGCGGCGGCCACGCGAAGGGCCTCGCCGATCGCCGTGTCGGTACCGAGAAGCTCGGCCTGCCGGCGGGTCGTCGCGGCCAGGTCGGCGGCACGCCGCGGATCCTCGACGGCCAGTGCCCGCGCGAGGTCCCCGGCCCAGGGGGCCAGCACCGTGTTGTGCCCGCGCCCCGCGCACGCCTTCTCGGCGGCTTCCAGCTCGCCCACGGCCTCCTCGGTCCGCCCGACGGCGAGCAGCAGCCGGCCGCGCACGGAACGGGTGTCGGGCAGCACGATCGTGGACGGGTACGGGGGCGCGAAGCCGTACCGCTCGGCGAGGGACCAGGCCTCCTCCACGTGCTCGCGGGCGAGCAGGGTGTCGACGAGGCCGCAGGTCGCCGACCAGTACAGGGGCAGTCCGCGCCCGACGCGTTCGGCGAGCCGCAGCGACTCGCGCAGGGAGGTCTCCGCCTCCCTGAGCCGGCCCCTCCTGCGGTGCGCGAGCCCGACGTAGGCGTGGGCCAGCGCAAGGTGGCCGCCGCTCCAGCCGGCGGACTCGTACGCGCGCAGGGCCTCCGTGAACAGGCTCTCGGCCCGGTCCAGCCGGTCGGTGTAGGCGTACGCGCTGCCCAGCATGAGCAGCAGTTCGATGCCCCACTCGGTGTCGGTCCAGCCGAGTCCGGGGGCCAGGCGGCCGTTGACGAGGGCGCGGTCGCACACCTCCACGACCTCTTCGGCGTTCTCGCCGTGGGTCATCGCGTCGAAGCCGCGCAGGATGAGCAGGGCGCGTTCGGAGTTGTCCCTGCCGGTGCAGGTGCGGGCGAGTTCCGCCAGCTCGCGGGAGCGTGCCGGGGAGTCCTCCTCGGCCGCGTGGATGCTCTCCCACATGTAGTGGACGGCCTGCAGGCGCATCCGGGAGGGGCCCGGTTCGAGACGGGCGGCTTCCTCGTCGACGGTGCGGATGGCGTCGTCGAGCTGGTCGTTGTGCAGCAGGGCCTGGGAGAGGCGGTAGACGGCGTCCACCCGGTCGGCGCCCTCCAGCCCCGGCAGGGCAAGGGCGGCCTGGAGGTAGTCGATGGTGGTGGCGGGCGAGGTCAGCAGCGTGGCGCAGCCCAGCTCGTAGAGCACGTACGGGTGGACCTCGGTCGTCGGCGGTTCCACCAGGGCGCGCTCCAGGCAGCGGCGGGCCGCTTCGGGGGCGCCGACGGCGAGGTGTTCGCGCGCGGCCTGACGCATCTGCTCGACCAGTTCCTCGTCGTCGTCCGGGTGGACTTCGAGCAGGTGGCGGGAGGCGGCCGCCGCGCCGAGCCCGGAGTCGGTGACGACCCGTGCCGCGATGCCGTGCATGGCGGTGCGCAGCCCGTCGGGGATCGAGCGGTAGACGGCGCTGGCGATCAGCGGGTGGACGAACTCCAGCTCCGCGCCGTCCGTCCGGCGGCCCGCCGCGTCCGGTTCGGTCAGGATGCGGGCGACGCTGAGCAGTTGGGCACAGCGCGCGGCCTCCTCGCGGCTCATGGTGGCGAGTTCGGCCACCAGGTCCACCGTGATGCCGGTGCCGAGGATGGCCGCGGCCCAGGCGAACCGGGTGGCGTCGATGCCGAGGCCTTCCAGGCGGGCGACGAGGCCGTTGCCGCGGGCCGAGCGGTTCAGGTCGCGCAGTTCGGCGCACGATGCCTCGACCGGGTCGAGCCGGCTGTCCTGCACCTTGGCGAGGAGTTCGACGGTCTCGTACGGGTTGCCGCCGGTCACGGCCCACACCTCACGGCAGAACGCGGCGTCGGCGTGGGTGCCGACCGTGGCCCGGGCGAGGCCGGCGGTGGCCTCGGGGGTGAGCGCGCTCAGGGTGCTGACCGGGTGGCGGGCGGCCGCGGTGATCGCGTCGAGGTGGCGGGTGCCCTCGCCGGCGGCCTCACCGGGGCGGAGGGCCACCACGAAGAGCACGCGCAGGTCGGCGAGGCGTTCGCAGCAGGCGGCCAGCCAGTGCAGGGTCTCCTGGTCGGCCCAGTGGGCGTCGTCGACGACCAGGACCAGCGGCCACTCCCGCCGGGCGAGCCGGGAGACGACCTCGACCAGGCCGTCGCACACGCCCTGCGGGTCGGCCTGCCGCTCTCCGGGGTCCGCGATGCCGAGGGCGGGGCCCACGACCTCGTACCAGTCGCCCAGGTACTCCCGCGCCTCCTGGGGCATCAGGGACAGGAGCACGGGCTGGAGCAGTTGCCGTACGACGTGGAAGGGCACGGAGGTGACGGTCTCGCCGCCGCGCGCCCACCACACCGTGCAGCCGCGCTTCTCCGCGATACGGCGTGTCTCGGCGAGCAGGGCGGTCTTGCCGATGCCGGCCTCCCCGCTGAACACCAGCAGACTCCCCGGCTCCGAGGGCGACGCGTCATCGCTGAGCGCGTCGACCGCCTCGCTGATGACGGTGAGTTCCGCGTCGCGTTCCCACAGGGAAGCCGAGGCGGCCGCGCCGGGCCGTGCCTCCGTCATCCCGGTACCTCCCAGGTCGCCCAAACGACGTACGGGTATCGAGCCTAGCCCTCCCCGTGCCCCGGTGGAAAACGGTCGGGCACCTGTTGCCGTGACGGGTGACACGAGGCACTCCGGGGCGACGCGTTCGGGGGCCGACCAGCACGGGTGCGGGTAATAGGACGTCAAACTCCGTGCGGGGCAAGCGCATTCTCCCCCGTGCGGCGCCGGCCGGGTCCGGCATGGCGCGCGGCGCCGTGAGGTTCGTGACCGGAGCGGCGTCCGAGGGGACGGGGGTGTACGGGCGCGTCACCGGGGACGGTGCGGAGGGCGGGCGAAGGGGGGCACGGTCGCCGGTGCGGGGCGCGGGCGTGGTCCGGGCGCGGTCTCGGGCACAGTCCGGGCGCCGCGCCCGGCGGGTCGGGCCGACCGGGCAGCCGGGCGGTCCGCACAGCGTGGGCCGGGGCTCGGGCGGGCGCTCTCATCCGGCTTTCACACCCGCCTCATACGGTGGGGGCATGACGCAGGTGACTCCTCCCGGGTGGTACCCCGACCCGGGGCAGACAAGTGACGGGCCCGCCACCGAGCGCTGGTGGGACGGCAAGGCGTGGACGGACCGGATCCGCCCCGTGGACCCGGGTGTTTTCTGGGGGCCGCCGGCGCAGCCGCCGGTCGCCGGCGCGTACCCGGGCGAGCCGTTCGCCACCCCTCACCCCGGGGCCGGGCCCGCTCCGGCCCGGCGCGGGGTACGGACCGGGACAGCCGTGGGGCTGGCGATCGCGGTGCTGGCGGGCATAGGGGGCGGTGTCTACGCACTCACCGCGCAGGACGGCGGGAACGGCCGCTCGGCGGGCGCCCAGGGTCCGGGCGGCCCGGGCGGCTTCGGTGGCCGGGAGGGGCGGGGCGGCCGGGGCGGGCCCTTCGGCGGCGGTTCCGGGGGGTCGGGTGGTGGGACGCCCGCGCCCCGGCGGTCCGGGCAGCCGGGGACGGAGGACGGGTACGCCACCGACCCGTTCAACGGCATCAGCATCCCGGTACCCGACGGCTGGACCGGCCAGGTGATCGAGGGTGGGGCGGCCGTCCAGTCGGACGGCTCCTACAAGTGCCCCGGTGACACCTCTCAGACGTGCAACACCGGCGGGGCGTACTCCGCCTCCGCCGAGCAGCAGGGGCTGACGGCCACGACCGCTCGGGCGGCGGCCGAGCAGGACATCGCCAAGAACGCCGAGGAGTCCTACGGGGGCACGTCCTACGGTGGGATCACCTCGCACCGGGTACTGGCCTCCGGAGCGGTGACCGTGGCCGGGCAGCAGGGCTACATGGTGCGCTGGAAGGCGGTGACGGCCAAGGGCACGGACGGCTATGTCGAGTCGCTGGTCCTCCCGTCGCCCGCCGACCCCCACCGGCTCGTCGTCGTGCGCTTCGGTATCGACGCCGGGGCGAACGCGCCCAAGCCGTCCGTCCTGGACCAGATCACCAAGGGCATCAAGGCGGCGTCGGCGAGCGGCGCGGGCCAGAAGGTCTGAGCCGGCCCGGCCGGCATGATGCGGCCGGGCGGGGCTCCCCTCCGCTCCGAAGGGGCCCCGCCCGGCCGGGGTGCGCGCCGCCCCCGTCCCCACGGTGCGGCGCTGTCGGGCCGACGTCCGGTCATCCCACGGACGGCGGCCCGGTCCTCAGGTGAGTCCGAGCGACGGGAGCACCACGGCCTCGACGAAGCGCGTGAGGTACTCCTCGTCCGCGTACTCCCCCTCCAGCAGGGGGCGGACCCGCAGTACGCCCAGTAGTTGTGCGGGGATGTACTCCAGCGCCGGATGCTCGGCGGTCACCTCCCCGCGCTCCACGCCACGGCGGACGATCTCCTGCAACGCCCTGATCTCCGGCTCGACCAGCGCTTCGCGCAGCGCCCGCGCGAGTTCCGGGTCCTGCATCACGGCGTGGCCGAGGGCCTGGTGGAGCCTGGTGTCCCGGTGCGACCACTCGGCGGCGGCCCGCGCCACGGCCCGCAGGTCCCCGGCGAGCGATCCGGTGTCGATGCCCGCGAACCGCACGCAGCGGCTCGCCCTCAGGGCGGCGGCCACGAACTGGGGCTTCGTCTTCCACTGCCGGTACAGCGTGGACTTGCTGCACCGGGTGACGGCGGCGACGCCCTCCATGGTGACCGCGTCGTAGCCGCATTCGCGGATCTGCTCCAGCACGGCGTCGAAGAACTCCTGCTCGCGTTCGGGCGTGAGCTTGGAGCGGCGCGAGGCCGCCGCGGTCCGCGGTACCTCCGCTGCCTGCGACGTCATGGCTTGTGCTCCTCGGTCGGGGCGCCGGCCGGGTGGGCCGCCTCACACCAGTATATCGATACGCCAGCGTACCGGTACGCGACCGTATCGGTACACTGGCGTATCGATGAGCCTTGGACAGGACCCACTCCGGTGTCGAGTGGGTCCCCTCCTGGGCTCACCACGCACCGCCCGACGCATTCCCCCCGACGCCCGGCTTCGCACGTGCCCGGGGGCCCCATCGTCAGCAAAGGGAGGCGGGGATGGATTCCCGCACGGAGCCCGATCGCGAAGGGGCGGCCGCGACACACCGACCGCCCCTCGTCCGCGAAGTCCTTCTGGTCGCGGGGCTCTTCCTCGTCTACAAGTTCGGTCGACAGCTCGCGAACGGCCACACCGCGGAGGCGTTCCACAACGCGCACCGCGTCTGGGACTGGGAGCGCGCGCTCCGGCTGCCGGGCGAGGGCGCCGTGCAGTCCGCGCTGCTGCACGGCGGCACCCTTGTCCGCGCGGCGAACCTCTACTACGTGGCCGTGCACTTCACGGCCACGGCGGCGTTCCTGGTCTGGCTCTATCTGCGGCGGCCGGGACGCTACCTGTGGGCCCGCCGGGTCCTGGCCCTGGTCACCGGCGCGGCGCTGGCCCTGCACCTCACGTTTCCGCTCGCCCCGCCGCGGATGCTCCCCACGGCGCACCTGGTGGACACGGGGCAGCTGTACGGGCCGACGGTGTACGGGGCCGAGCCCGCGACCGACTCGATGGCGAACCAGTTCGCCGCCATGCCCTCGCTGCACTTCGGCTGGGCGCTGATGGTCGCGATCGGTCTGATCGCGGCGACCCGGTCCCGATGGCGGTGGCTGTGGCTGCTGCACCCGCTGCTGACCCTGCTCGTGATCGTCGGCACGGCGAACCACTACTGGCTCGACTCGATGGTGGCCACGGCACTGCTGGGCGTCGCCCTGGCGGTGGTGCCCAGCCCGTCGTCGACGCCGCCGGGGACCGACCCGACGGCGCGGCGCACGGTGCCGTCGCCGAGGTCCGCCGGGCCCAGGACCAGCGAAGGGCCCGGTCTCGTCGGAGCCGGGCGATGAGCGCCGCCGTCCTCGCGATCGTCCTGTCCCTGTTCTCCGCCGTCGCCTACGCGGCCGCCGCCGTGGCCCAGGAGCGGCTCGCCGCCCGGGAGAGCGGGAGCGGTATGGCGCGGCTGCTCACGCACGGCGCCTGGTGGTGGTCGGTCGCGCTGAACGCGTCCGCCGCGCTGCTGCACGTGGCCGCCCTCAGGTTCGGTCCGCTGACGCTGGTCCAGCCGCTCGGCGCGCTCACCCTGGTGGCCGCGGTACCGCTGGGGGCGCGGGCGGCCGGGCGCCGGGTCAGCGCGGCGGAGTGGCGGGGCACGGCCCTGACGCTGCTCGGACTGGCCGCGCTGCTGGTGACGGCCTCCGGGCCGGAGCCGGACGAGGTGCTGAGCCTGCCCGAGGCGCTGGCGGTGGCCGGGGCGACCACCGCCGTGATCGGCGTGCTCTCCCGGCCGGGCGCGCGCCCCGGACTTCGGCACGCGACCGCTTCCGGCTTCGCGTCCGGTGCCGCCTCGGCGCTCACCCAGACGGTGACGGTGGCGGCGACGAACCGCTCGGCACCGCTGCTGAGCGCTCACCTCGTCATGGTGGTGCTGCTGGTGGCGCTGTTCGCGACGGCCGGCCTGCTGCTGTCGCAGACCGCGTACCGCGACGGCCTCGGCGCGCCGCTCGCGCTCGTGACCCTCGCCAACCCGGTCGCGGCGGCGGTCATCGGCCTCAGCCTGCTGGGCGAACGCCTCCAGGGCGGCGCGGCGGGGGTGCTCCTCGCGGTGGCCGGCGCCGGCCTGGCGTCCTCGGGCGTGGTGACGCTGTCGCGGTCCGCCCCCGCCGACGACCATCCGGTCGCCGCGGTGCTGGCCCTGGAGCCCGGTCCGGCCCCCCTCGAGCCGTCGCTGCCCGCTCAGCGGCCGGCCGCGCCGGAGCAGCTGACCACCCCGTGAGGCACCGCCTTCTTCGGCGCGCTCCGCCCGAGCTCCGTGACCGATCCGATCCGGCCGCCGTTCTGGTCGAAGACGCTGTACCCGTTCGTCAGCTCGATCAGCTCGGCCTTCTGGTTCACCACCGGCACGGGTTCGGTGAACAGCGTCCGCCGCCGGGGCCGCTCGGGGCGGCCCCGGCCTGCTGCTGCACCTGGCGCCGGACGCGCGGATCGGCGGCCGCAACCTGGTGACCGCCGGGTTGCTGACCGGACCCCTGCTGGGGCTGTTGACCGTACGCCTGCCGACCGTATCCCTGCGGGACCCGCGCCTGCCGCGGCTGCTGCGCCGTGGGGTGGGCCTGCTGGTCGGCGTGGGTGTGGTGTGTCCACTGCGAACCGTCCCAGGAGCGCAGCGTGTGCGGCGCGCCGTGGGGATCGGGATACCGGCCTGCAGGTGTGTTCGAAGGCGTGGTGCCCGGGGCACGCTACCGCGAGCCGGCCGGAAACCCACCGGACCGGATGCTCCCGTCAGTCCGTGACGATCGCGGGGTCGCTCACGCCCGGCCGCCCGTTCTCCACGTGCCCGGCGAAGCGGCGCAGGAAGGACGGGGCGGCCTCGGAGGTGACGGTGAGGTCGTACCAGCGCCTGCTCGCCCCCAGGTCGACGGTGTGCTCCACGGTGGCACCGGGTCGCACGGTGACCGTCCGCGGGCGGCCGCCGTAGCCGCTGGTGACCGTCAGACGCGCCGTGCCGGAGCCCTCGTTGGTGAAGGTCAGTGCGAGGTCGTCACCGGTGGTCCGGGCGGTGACCTCGCAACCGGCGGACGTGGCACGGCCCTTGAAGACGCGCAGGAAGCCGTTGGGGCCGTGCACGGTCAGGTCGTAGGAGCCGCCCGAGTAGGCCGCGTTCCAGGTGTCCGAGACCGACTTGCCGGCCTCGGTGGTGTAGCTCCAGGGGCCGTCGGTGCGGTTGCCGGAGGTGACGAGGAAGGCCGCACCGGCGTGGGCGCCGGAGGCGAAGCTGAGGGTGAAGGTCCCGGCCGCGGTGTCCGCCGAACCGTCCACGTGCGGCGCGTACTTCAGCGGGCGGGTGGGCCGCGGACCACGCTCCTGCTTGGGCAGGGCGCCCTGGGCGGGCGGCGTCGGCACGTAGTCGGGGTGGCGGTCCCGGTCCGGCGGCTGGTAGCCGTCGGTGGACGGCAGCGCGACCGGCCCGGTGTCCTTGCGGGAGAAGTCGAACGCGGAGGTCAGGTCGCCGGTGACGGCGCGCCGCCAGGGGGAGATGTTCGGCTCGTGCACACCGAAGCGGCGCTCCATGAACCGGATGACGGAGGTGTGGTCGAGCGTCTCGGAGCAGACGTAACCGCCCTTGCTCCACGGGGAGACGACCAGCATCGGCACCCGCTGCCCGAGACCGTAGGGGCCGGCGACATGGCCGGCGTCGCCCTTGAACAGGTCCGGTCCCACGTCGACGGTGGACTTGCCCTGTGCGGCCGATGCGGGCGGGAACGGCGGTATCAGGTGGTCGAAGAAGCCGTCGTTCTCGTCGTAGGTGATGAACAGGGCCGTCTTCGCCCACACCGCCGGGTCGGAGGTGAGCGCGTCCAGGACCTGGGCGACGTACCACGCGCCGTAGTTGGCGGGCCAGTTGGGGTGCTCGGTGAACGCCTCGGGGGCGACGATCCAGGAGATCTGCGGCAGCTTGCCGGACTTGACGTCGGCCTTGAGCCGGTCGAAGAAGCCCTCGCCGGTGCGGGCGTCGGTGCCGGTGCGGGCCTTGTCGTAGAGGGGGTCGCCGGGCTTCGCGTCCTGGTACTGCGTGAAGTACAGCAGCGAGTTGTCGCCGTAGTTGCCGCGGTAGGCGTCCTGGATCCAGCCCCAGGAGCCGTTCGCGTCCAGGCCGTCGCCGACGTCCTGGTAGATCTTCCAGGACACCCCCGCCTTCTCCAGGCGCTCGGGGTAGGTGGTCCAGCTGTAGCCCGCCTCGTCGTTGCCGAGGACCGGGCCGCCGCCCCGGCCGTCGTTGCCGGTGCAGCCCGTCCACAGGTAGTAGCGGTTCGGGTCGGTGGACCCGATGAACGAGCAGTGGTAGGCGTCGCAGATGGTGAAGGCGTCGGCGAGCGCGTAGTGGAAGGGGATGTCCTCGCGGGTCAGGTACGCCATGGTCGTGGAGCCCTTGGACGGAACCCACTTGTCGTACTTGCCCCCGTTGAAGGCGGCGTGCCCGTCGTTCCAGCCGTGCGGCAGGTCCTGGATGAAGGCGAGACCCAGATCGTCGGCGTCGGGGTGGAACGGCAGGATGTCCTTGGTGCCGTCCGACTGGTGCCAGACCGTCCTGCCGTTCTGCAGCGTCACCGGGCGCGGGTCACCGAAGCCCCGGACCCCTCCGAGGGTGCCGAAGCAGTGGTCGAAGGAACGGTTCTCCTGCATCAGGACGACGATGTGCTCGACGTCCTCGATGGTGCCGGAACGGTGGTTGGCGGGAAGGGCCGCGGCGCGCTCGACACTGCTCGAGAGCGCGGCGAACGCAGCGGTGCCGCCCGCGAGTTGGAGAAAACGGCGCCGATTCACTTCAGGCATGACGGGGTGACCTCTTGTCCTGGCGGGGCGCGATGCGCCCGATGGTGAGGGAACCTGCGCGAAGGGAGTGTTCCAGCAGCACCGAACGTCAGGAAAGGGTCTGATGGCGCCCACGTGAAAGTCGGCGGTACGCCGGATGTGGGCCGGGCCAAGAGCTGATGCGGGATGGGCAAGACCCCGTGCGGGACCCGCCGGAACCTGCCCGGGGGGCGCTCAGCGGGCGGGCGGCGGGGCGGCCGTATCCGCCGGCGGACATCGTGGCCGGGTGGCCCCGGCCGGGGTCCGCTCGATCAGGTGGGTGGCCCGCCGTCCGCCGTCGGGACGATGGGCAGCGCCAGATGTGCCAGGTCGTCCGGCCGAGGGGTGGTCACCGGCCACAGCGGGGCGGGGGTCCCGTCGACGACCGCCGCCGGGGCGTCGGTCAGCTTCATCCGCTCACGCAGGCGGCCGTAGAAGTCCATCGGCCCCAGCCGGACGGCCCTCAGCCGGCGCGGGGCGGGGTAGACGCCGATCCAGTCCCCCGGGTACAGGACGCCTCGCAACTGGCCGTCGATGCTGACGGCGGCCTGGCCCGACCGTTCGAGGACCTTCAGGGCGACGGGCTCGTCGGGGGCGGCCACCACGGAGCGGTTGAACGCCATGTGCGGGGCGACCGGTGTGAAGACGAGGGCTTCCGCGCGGGGCGAGACGACCGGGCCGCCGGCGGCGAAGCTGTAGGCGGTCGAACCCGTCGGCGTGGCCACCAGCAGGGCGTCGGCGGAGTACGAGGCCAGCAGCCGCCCGGCGACATAGACGCCGACCGACACCTGCCGGTTGCGGGCCAGCTTCTCCAGTACGACCTCGTTCAGCGCCATGACGTTCAGCGGAATGCCCCAGTCGTCACAGACCTCGCAGTGGGCGCGCACCTGTGGCGGCGGCAGCAGCGGCCCGCGGCCGTAGCGCGTGAGCGCCTCCATCTCCGGCGGCACCTCCAGACGGCGTGAGGCGCGCAGGGTCAGCAGCATGCGGAGGTCGACCGAGAACCGGTCCTCCCGCACGGCGTCCAGTGCCTGGCGCACCTGGGTGACGGGCACCTCCGTCAGGAAGCCCACCCGGCCGATGTCGACCCCCAGGACCAGGGCGTCGTTCTCGGCAGCCAGCCGGGCACCCCGCAGGAAGGTCCCGTCTCCGCCCAGAGTGACGATGAGGTCCGGGTCGCCCGCGGAGTCCACCTCGTCCCGGGCGTGGCGCCGCTCACCACCCCGCCACACGTCGATGTCCGCGTACCGCACCGCGTGCTCGGCGCACCACGCGCGCACCGTCCGCGCCGCGTCCACGGCTTCGGCGCGGCCGCCGTGGACGACCAGGCCGATACGTCCCACCGTCACGTCTCCGCCTCCCGGTCACCTCGTGGATGATCGCCTGCCGCACAGGCCCGGGCATCCGTCCGCCCCGCCCACCTCCAGTCTGGCGGCGTTCCGTCCGCGCGTCAGCGCGGGGCCCACTCGCCCGGCGGCCGGCGCCACCCGTGGCCGGGCCGCACGGGCATCGGAGGCCGGTCGGTCTCCTCGGCCGGAGGACGGCCGTGCCGCCGGGCCGGTCGGCGCCCCGGCCGCCACTGCTCGGGCCGCGTCGGAGGCAGAGCGCACGGTGCCGGCGCCCGGCTCTGCGCGGTCTGCCGGCACGGGTCACCACTCGGTGAACGAGCCGTCGGCGCGCCGCCACACCGGGTTGCGCCAGCGGTACCCGACCTCTGCGGCACGGCGGACGGCCCTGTCGTCGATCTCGACGCCGAGCCCGGGACGGGAGCCGACGAGGGCGTGGCCGTCGTCGAACCGGAAGGGTGCCGGGTCCGTCACATGGTGCAGCAGGTCCCGTCACCGTTGGAGTGGATGCCCGGACTCCGTGTTCCCGGCCGAGGAAGTCCGGTACCGCGCAGGCGATCTGCAGGCTCGCGGCCTTCCGCCTGGCAGAAGCCGCCTTGCGTCGCGATCGCGCCCGTCAGGACCCTGAATCCAACCACGGTACGCGGGGCGAGGACGTCCCGCTCTCAGGGACGGGAACGCCATGCCTCACATGACCGCCTTCGCCAGGAACCAGTGGTACGTCGCCGCCTACAGCCATGAGGTGGGACGGGAGTTGCTCGGCCGTACGATCCTCGGTGAGCCGATCGTCCTCCACCGCACCCAGGACGACGGCACCGCCGTGGCCCTGGCCGACCGCTGTGTCCACCGCCGTTTCCCGCTCTCGGAGAGCCGGCTCGACGGGGACCGCATCGTGTGCGGGTACCACGGGTTCACGTACGACACGACGGGCGCCTGTGTGTACGTGCCGGGGCAGAAGCGCATCCCGCGTACGGCCCGGGTCGCCTCGTACCCGGTCGTCGAGCAGGACTCCCTGGTGTGGGTGTGGATCGGCGACCCGGCGCCGGCCGACGCGGGGACCATTCCGCGGGCGCGGCACCTCGACTCCCCGGGCTGGGTCACGGTGCGCGGCATGGAGCCCATCGACGCCGACTACGGCCTGCTGGTCGACAACCTGCTCGACCTCTCCCACGAGACGTACCTGCACGGCGGCTACATCGGCACCCCTGAGGTCGCCGAGACGCCGATCACCACCGAGGTCGACGAGGGCGCCGGTATCGTGCGGGTCAGCCGGCACATGGACGACGCCGCGTGCCCGCCCTTCTACGCCCGCTCCACCGGTATCGACGGCCGCATCACCCGCTGGCAGGACATCGAGTACCACGCCCCGTGCCTCTACCTGCTGCACAGCCGCGTCGCGCCGGCCGGCGTGCTGCCGGAGCCGGACGGCAGCGACCCGAACGGCTTCCACACCGAGATCACCTACGCGATCACCCCGTCCACGGACGGCAAGGTGTACGACTTCTGGGCCGTCTCACGGGACTTCGCCAGGGACGACGAGGAAGTCACCACGTTCCTGCGCGACTTCAACCACACGGTCGTCATGCAGGACGTCGACGCGCTCAACCTGCTGCAGAGGACGCTGGGCACCGAGCGGACCGGCTACCAGGAGCTGAGCATCAACATCGACACCGGCGGTCTCGCCGCCCGCCGTATCCTCGCCCGTCTGGTCGAGGAGGGCGACAAGCCGGTGGAGAAGGTCCGGTGAGCGCACCCTCCCCCTCTGCGCCGCGCGAGGTCTACCGCATCGACTGGCTCCCTGGCACGGACGTCCTGCACGGCACCTGCCACTGCGGCGCCGAGCACACCGCCCAGGATCCGGTGGAGATGTGGGAGTGGATGCTCGCACACCCCGAAGGACACCGGCCTCGAGGAACCACGTCATGACCGCGTACGAGACCGAACTCGTCGTCGACCGCCGCGAGCCGGCGGCCGAGGGCGTCCTCGCCCTCACCCTGCGCCGTCCGCTGGGCGAGGTGCTGCCGGACTGGGAGCCGGGCGCCCACGTCGACGTCCTGCTCGGGCCGGGACTGGAGCGGCAGTACTCGCTGTGCGGCGATCCCGCGGACCGGTACGCCTGGCGGATCGCCGTGCTTCACGAGGCCGACGGGCGGGGTGGGTCGGCGTACGTCCACGAGCAGGTGCGCGAGGGCGACAAGGTGCGCGTGCGGGGCCCGCGGAACCACTTCCCCCTGCACCCCTCCCCGCGCTACCGCTTCGTCGCCGGCGGCATCGGCATCACACCCGTCCTGCCGATGCTCGCCGCGGCCGAGGCGGCGGGCGCCGAGTGGACCCTGCTGTACGGCGGCCGCACCCGCCGGTCCATGGCGTTCACCGCGGAGTTGGAGCGGTACGGGGACCGGGTGACCGTCGCGCCGCAGGACGAGACCGGGCTGCTGGAACTGGACTCGGTGCTGGACGACCTGCCCGACGGCACACTCGTCTACTGCTGCGGCCCCGGCCCGCTGCTGGACGCGGTGGAGGAACGCTGCCCCGCGGGGACGCTGCACGTCGAGCGGTTCCAGCCCAAGGCGCAATCGGCCGGAGAGGACCGCGGGTTCGAGGTCGTCCTCGCGCAGAGCGGCCGTACGCTCACCGTCCCGCCGCGCGTCTCGATCCTCGACACCGTGCGCGACGCCGGCGTCGAGGTGCTCTACTCCTGCACCGAGGGCACCTGCGGCACCTGCGAGACCGATGTCCTGGAGGGCACCCCGGACCACCGGGACTCGGTGCTGACGGAGGAGGAGCGGGACTCCGGCGAGACGATGATGATCTGCGTTTCCCGGTGCCGGGGCGGGCGACTGGTGCTCGATCTCTGACCAGGGCTGTTCCCCGATGGGTCGGCTCCGGCACATCGGGGAACAACCCTAGATCCGGCTCTCCGTCGCCGTGTCCGCCGACAGTCGCTGGGCGACGTAGATGGGGATCACCGACAGCAGGACCAGTACCGCCGCCACCACGTTGACGACAGGAGCCTGCTGAGGACGTGTCATGTTGTCGAAGATCCAGATCGGCAGGGTCTCGATGCCGGGGCCCGCGGTGAACGTCGTCACCACGATCTCGTCGAAGGACAGCGCGAACGCGAGCAGCCCGCCCGCGAACAGCGCCGAGCGCACCAGTGGGAACGTCACGTCGACGAAGGCGCGGAACGTGTCGGCCCCGAGGTCCATCGCGGCCTCCTCGTAGGAGCCGGAGGTGCGGCGCAGCCGTGCGACCACGTTGTTGAAGACGACGACGATGCAGAAGGTGGCGTGCCCGACGATCACGGTGAACAGGCCGAGACCGATCCCGAGCGGCTGAAGGACCGTGCTGAACGCCGAGTTGAGGGCGATGCCGGTGACGATGCCGGGCAGCGCGATCGGCAGCACGACCACGAACGAGATGGTGCCGCGGCCGAAGAAGCGGTGCCGGGCCACCGCGAACGCGATCAGCGTGCCCAGCACCAGGGCGATGGCCGTGGCGCCGAGGCCCGCCTTCACCGAGACCCACAGTGCGCTGCGGGCGCCCGCGTTCTGCCAGGCCACCGACCACCAGTGGAACGTCCACCCGGGCGGGGGCCAGCTCGCGCTGCGGTCCGGGTTGAAGGAGTTGACCAGGACGAGCCCGAGCGGGACGTAGACGACCGCGAAGCCGAGCCCGGCAGCGATGCGCAGCGCGATGCGCGCGGAACGGGACAGTTGCATGACGTGGGACCTCTTCTGGAGGCTGCCGGTTTCCTGGGGCCCGGGATTGCTAGAGGCTGCTGAGCGCGCCGGTGCGTCGCATCGCCAGCAGGTACAGCACGATGACCACGACCGGTACCGTGCCCAGTGCGGCGGCCATGGGCAGGTTGAGCTCGATGTTGGAGTAGACGAGGTTGCCGATCAGCTGGGTCTTGCCGCCGACGATCTGCACGGTGATGTAGTCGCCGAGGCTGAGCGAGAAGGTGAAGACCGAGCCGGCGGCGACGGACGGCAGCACCATCGGCAGGACGACCGAGCGGAAGGTCCGGCCGGGCCGCGCCCCCAGGTCGGCGGAGGCGTCCAGCAGGTTGGCGGGCAGCTGTGCCAGTGCCGTGTGGACGGGCAGGATCATGTACGGCAGCCACAGGTACGTCAGCGTGATGACGGCCGCCGGGAGGCCGAACCCGGGTCCGCTCAGCCCGAACGGCTCGAGCATCCAGTCGGCGAGCCCGCCCTCGGACAGGATCAGCCGCCACGCGTACACCTTGACCAGGTAACTCGCCCACAGCGGGGTCAGGATCGCGACCACCAGCAGCGGTCGCCACCCGGGCCTGGCGACGCGTGCCGTGTAGAAGGCGAGCGGGAAGGCGATCACCGCGCACAGGACGGTGACCGCGAGGGCCACGACAATGCTGCGCCGGACGACCTCGCGGAAGACGGGGGTCGCGAGCAACGCGTGGAAGTTGTCGGTCGACCAGACCTTCACCACCTCGGAGGTGAAGGAGTTCGTCGTCCAGAACGCCGAGACGAACAGCACTGCGAGCGAGCCGAGGTAGAGCACGGCCAGCCACAGCAGCGGGGCGGTGAGCAGCAGGGACAACCGCAGCCGCGGGCGGCGGTGCAGCATCCCGGCGAGCCGCCGGACGGGGGCCCGTCCGGCGGCCTGCGCGGTGGCGGTCATCGTCTTGGCCCTCAGCCCTTGATCTCGGTCCAGGCCTGGACCCACTTGGCGTACGGCACGCACGTGACGTCGGTGCGGCCGTCGAGGCACTGCTCGATGGGCGTGTTCCAGAAGGCGATGTTCTTCCAGTAGGCCGTGTCGGCGGCGTGGAAGGTGGTGCAGAAGGACTTGTCGCTGGTCTGCTCGCACGCCTTGGCGTTGGCCGGGGCCTCACCGAAGTACTCGGCGACCTGCGCGTTCACTTTCGGGGAGATGATCCAGTTCATCCACTGGTAGGCGCAGTCGGGGTGCTTGGCCTTGGAGTACAGCATCCAGGTGTCGGACCAGCCGGTCGAACCCTCCCTGGGCACCAGCGCGTTGACCTTGGCGCCCTCGCTCTTGGCCAGGTTGGCGATGACCTGCCAGGTGGTGCCGACCACGGAGTCGCCGCTCTTGAAGGCGGAGACCTCCTTGAGGTAGTCGCTCCAGTACTCGCCGACGTCGGCGTTCTGCTTCTTCAGCAGGTCGACCGCCGCGTCGAACTGCTTCTGGTCGAGCGCGTACGGGTCCTTGATCTTCAGTTCTGGCTTGGTGGCCTTGAGGTACAGCGCCGCGTCGGCGATGTAGATCGGGGAGTCGTACGCCGTCACGTGCCCCTTGTACCTGGCGGCGTCGTCGAAGACGGCGGACCAGGAGGTCGGCGCGGGCTTGACCTTCTCCGTGTTGTACATGAGCAGGTTGGCCCCGCGGCCGTGCGGGATGCCGTAGGCCTTGCCCCTGACGGAGTTCCAGGGCTGCAGCTTCAGGTCTTTGAAGACGTCCTTGTAGTTCGGCACGAGGTCGGTGTTGACCGGGGCGGCGTCACCGGAGGCGATCAGGCGCAGGGAGGCGTCGCCGGAGGCGGAGACGGCGTCGTACTCGCCGGTCTTCATCAGTTTGACCATCTCGTCGGAGCTGGCCGCCACCTTGGAGTGGACCTGGCAGCCCGTCTGCTTCTCGAAGTCGCCGACCCAGTTCACCTTGGGGTCGTTGGAGCCGTCCTCGACATAGCCGGCCCAGGCGATGAGGTTGACCTGCCCCTCGTTCCTGCCCAGCTTCGACTGCGCCTTGAGGTCCGGCGGATTGAGGCCGGTGGCCGACGAGGAGCCGCCCGAGCCGGAGCCGGACGAGCCGCAGGCGGTGGCGGCGAGCAGCACCGCGGCGGCTGCGGTGGCCTTCAAGGTACGGGTGAGACGCACGACGTTCTCCATACGTGACGGTGACCTGGCGTGGGGCATGGTCAGCGGGCTGCGGGGACCTGGACGGCGTGGCGGCGGTGCCACGTCAGGCGCACCCGGGTTCCGCGGTAGGCGGCGACGTCCTCGGAGGAGGTCTCCAGGTTCTGCTGGAGCGCGGTGAGGCGGCCGCCCGCGTCGAGGTCGACGAGGAAGCGGGTGACGTCGCCGAGATAGACGACTTCGGCGACGGTGCCGGTGGCAGAGGCGTGCTCGGGCTCGTCGGCGAGGGCGGCCTCCTTCAGCACCCGGATCTTCTCGGGCCGGATGCTGTACGTGCCCGGGACGCCGGTGACGCGCTCGGCGGCCTCTGCCTGCAGCAGGTTGGAGGTGCCGACGAAGGAGGCGACGAAGGCGGTCGCGGGGCGCTCGTAGATCTCCGCGGGGGTGCCGACCTGTTCGATGCGGCCCTGGTTGAAGACGGCGATGCGGTCGCTCATCGTCAGAGCCTCCTCCTGGTCGTGGGTGACGAACACGAAGGTGATTCCGACCTCGCGCTGGAGGGCCTTGAGCTCGACCTGCATCTGCTCGCGCAGCTTGAGGTCGAGGGCACCGAGCGGCTCGTCGAGCAGCAGCAGACGGGGGCGGCCGACGAGGGCGCGGGCGAGCGCGACCCGCTGTCGCTGGCCACCGGAGAGCTGACCCGGCCGCCGCTCGCCGAAGCCTTCGAGGCGTACGTCGGCGAGCGCCCTGCGGGCCCGCCCGAGCCGTTCGGCCTTGGGCACCTTGCGGACCTTGAGGCCGTAGGCGACGTTCTGCTCGACGGTCATGTGCGGGAAGAGCGCGTAGTCCTGGAACACGGTGTGGACGTCCCGCTCGAAGGGGGCGAGGCCGGTGACGTCCTGACCGGCCAGCTCGACGGTGCCGGAGGTGGGGCTCTCGAAGCCCGCGATCATGCGCAGGACGGTCGTCTTGCCGGAGCCGGACGGGCCGAGCATCGAGAAGAACTCCCCGTCGGCTATCTCCAGGTCGACCCCGGCCACGGCGATGGCACCGCCGAACTCCTTCCGCAGGCCCTGCAGCCGGATGGCGCTGCCCTCCATGGACGGGAACCTTTCTGGAGCAGTCTTCCGTTCTTACCCCGGGTCGTAAAGATATGAACCCATAGTGGTCCCGCAGCTCCTCCGGGCTCCAGCCTCTGCGGCGCACCCTGGAGGAGTTCGCGGCGGCCGGGGACGCGGCGGCGCGCAGCCGCCTCTACGGCCGGTTCCACGTGGAGCTTGCCGCCGCCGCCCAGTCGGCCCGGCTCACCCGGGAGCAGATCGCGCTCCAGACGGAGGTCGGGGCGCTGCTGTGTCTCGTCCTCGGGGACGACCCCTGTCGCGACGAGGTGGCCGGCCGCCACCGCTCCCTCGTGCGCGCCGTGCGGGACGGGGCCCGGGATGCCGCCGGGGAACTGGCCGAGCAGTGCGTCCGGGAATCGACCGCACGGCTCATCGCTCTGCGGGTGGCCCTGTAGCCCGTGCCGTCGCGGTCCGGCCCGGTCCCGTGACGGCAAGGGCGAGTCCCGGCTCCGTCGGTGACCTGAACACCGACGGAGCCGGGACCGTGAGGGAGAAGTCCTAGGCCGGCAGTTCGGGCACCACACTCAGATGGCTCGCCGTGTTCCGGGCACGCCGCGGACGGCGGGCGGCCTGGGCCGGGCGGCGGGCCTCGCGCAGCACCAGGGTCAGCCGGGAGTACCCCATGTCGTGCAGGGTCTTGGGGGTTTCCCCCACCACCCGGCAGTCGGTGCCCCAGCGCGGGTCGGGATGCAGCAGCGGTCGTACCGCCCCGTCGTGCTCCACGGCGTGCGGTCCGGCCACGCGGATCCAGTGCGGCAGGCCCTGCCGGTAGGCGGCCTCCATGATCGGGTCCTGGGCGATGTCCCGGCGGATGGACTGCAGCCCGTGATCATGCCCGTGACGCTCCACGGCCGCGGCGAAGTGCGCGAGCATCGGCAGGCACCAGCTCGACTCGTGCTCGCCGAGGATCGTGCCCGCGTCCGGATGGAACAGCACGAACCGCAGGAAGTTCTCGCACGGCATGGCCGTCGGATGGGATGCCACTGTGCCGAACAGTGTCCTGAAGGCGCTGTTGGTGAGCACCACGTCCCAGCGGTGGTCGAAGACGACGGACGGGAAGGGGACGGCCTCGACGAGCGTGGCATAGTCCTGCAGATACGCCCGTGCTTCCGGACTCTCGGGGAGGAGCCGCGGCTGCGACCGCTGCCCTTCTGCCTGAAACGCCATCGGGAGGTCACCCCTCTTGCCCTTGCGGCCTTCACGTGGCGCCTTGATCCTGCTGCGCGGATGCAGGCGTGTCAACTATCGTGGCATTTACGGTCCATTGACGGCTGAATCTCGCCACAGTTGTGGCGAGACCTGGATGTCAGTTCGACGCAACGGCTACGCTCCGGTTGGTTCCGGGAAGCAAGAACAACGATGTGAGCGAGACGTAGGAGACCTGTCGGTGACGGATGGCTTCGAGATACCGGGAGCCGCGGCGCAGGGTCTGCTACCGGCCGTCGTGGCCCGTGTCACCGCCCTCGCCGACCGGCTGGGCGTGCCGCACGAGCGGGTCTTCGACGTCGCGCGGCTGTCGGCCGAGTCCGGCGTCCCGGAGCCGGTGGTGAAGGCCCTGCTCAGCGGAGTGCCCGCCGGGGAGCCGGACCTGCAGGCGCGTTTCCTGCAGCGTCTGGACCTGCTGCGCCGCACCCGGCTGAAACCCAACGGGCGCAAGTACACCCAGCAGGAGATCGCCGACGGCGCGGGCATGTCGCGCCAGCAGGCGGGTGCCCTCATCAACGGCGACCGGCGCCCCACCATGGAGCACTGCGATGCCATTCAGCGTTTCTTCGGCGTGCATGCCGGGTTCCTGACGGCCGAGGACCCCGAGGCGCTCGGACACGCCCTCCAGCGCTCGGAGCAGGAGCTCCTCCAGCAGCTCGCCGACCGCGAGCGTGCGGCGGCCGAGGCCGCCGGCGACCCGCTGGAGCGGCTGTTGCAGGACCACGGTGTGCGCGGCATCGCCTGGCGGGCTGCCCAGCTGCCCACCGACCAGCATCGGGACAAGGTCGCCGAGTGGCTGGACATGCTCCTGGAGAGCGTCAAGCGGCCCGAGTCGTGATCCGGGAGAGAACCGTGGGCATCGGAAGGGAAATGCGCCGCCTGTGCGGCGAGTTGGTCGCGGGGCTGTCACTCCCGGCGCCGGCGGAACCCGCCGACCTGTACGCCGCGCTGTGCGACGGCATGAGCAGGCGCCGCGGCCGTCCCGTCCGCTTCCGTACGGCCGCCTTCCCGCCGGGCACGGCGAGCGGACTCTGGCTCGACATGGCCGACCAGGACCTCGTCGTCATCGAGGAACGCACCGCCCCCGACCACCAGTTGGTGATCCTCGGCCATGAACTGTGGCACATGAACGCCGGACACCACGGCCACCATGTGGAAGGCGCCGAGGTCGCGGCGCGCCTGCTGCACGACGGGGCGGATCTGCAGGCCACCGTGCACAAGGTCGCCGCCCGTACGCACTTCGACCTCGCCGACGAGAAGGACGCGGAGAGCTTCGGACTGCTGCTGGCGAGCAAGTGCCGCACCTGGCTGGCCGGTTCCTCCCTGCGCGGGCCCGTGAAGCGGGACGACCTGGCGGGGCGGATCGAGGCGTCGCTCGGTTACCGCGGACCGCGGGGCTGAGGGGCTCGGGACGCAGATTCCATGGACGGTTCCAGCTATTACGTTCCGGCCGCCGCGATGGGCCTGGCGCTCACCTTCAAGGCGCCCGCACTATCCCGTTCCTGGCGCGATCCCCTGCTCAGGTCGGTGTGCGCGCTGCTGGCGCTGGCCGGCCTGGTGTTCTTCTTCGCCGCACCCCCTACCATCGGGAAGGTCAACGACCTCACGGGCATCACCAACGTCTCGGCGCCTCTGGTGTACTGCCTGCTGAGCGGGTTCAGCGCGTCGTGTCTGGTGCTCGTCGTCAACTGGCGCGGTGGCCCGCCCGAGGAGACCCGGCGCACCACCCGGCGGATCGTCACCGGGTACGGGGTGGTCGTGGTCGCCCTGGTGGCGCTGTTCGCGCTCGGCGACGCCCCGGTGGAACGGCTGGTCGACTTCGACACGTACTACGCCCGCACCCCGTACGTGGGCGAGATGATCGTGCTGTACCTGCTGGCGCTCACCGTGGCGGGCGTCGCGATGAACTTCATGTGCGGGCGCTGGGCCCTGCAGGTGCGCGGCTGGCTGCGCGTCGGACTGCTGATCATCGTGATCGGCTATCTGTTCAACCTGGCCTATCTGACGACCAAGTTCACCGCCGTCGTCGCCCGCTGGTACGGCCACGACCTGGACTACCTCAGCAGCGACGCGGCGCCCGTGCTGGCCTCGGCCGGGGCGCAGATCAGCGCGGTCGGCTTCTGCCTGCCGCTGGCCTGTCAGCGCGTCGGGGACAGCTGGAGCACCTGGGCGACCTACCGCCGACTCGGGCCGCTGTGGCGCGAGCTGCGCCCGGTGTCCGGGCACGCGGACCGCGGCGTGCGCATCTCCTGGTGGTCGGCGGTCGAACTCCAGGTCACCCAGCGGGAGTCCGACATCCACGACGGCATGCTCGGCCTGTACCCCTACTTCGACTCCGAGCTGCGCTCCCGCGCCTACGACGCCGCCCTGGCGGGCGGCTCCGATCCCCTGGACGCTCAGGCCGAGGCCGACGCGGCGATGGTGGCGGCAGCCGTGCGGGCGAGGGCCGCCGATCCGGAGGGCAGGGTGATCAGCTCGGTGGGGGCGGACGGCGCCTCCGCCACGTCCCCCGAGGTTCCCCGCGACCTCGTACGGATGTCGACCGCCCTGCGTCAGTCACCCGTCGTCGCGGCCGTCCGGGAACCGGCCGGGACCAGGCCAGGAAGCGACTTCCATGAGCGAACCCGCTAGCACCTCCCCGAGCACGAGACCGCGCGCCGTCGTGATCGGCGGAGGCATGTCCGGCATGCTGGCCGCCGCGTCCCTGCGCGCGTACGCCGACGTCACCGTCGTCGAGCGGGATGTGCTGCCCGAGGGCCCCGAGCCGCGCAAGGGACTCCCGCAGGCCCGGCATGTGCATGTGATCTGGTCCGGGGGCGCCCGTGCCATGGAGAAGCTGCTGCCGGGGGTGACCGAGGCGTGGCTCGCGGCGGGCGCCCGGCGTGTGCCGCTGCCCACGGGCCTGGTGTCGCTGCAGCCGCGGGGCTGGTTCCGGCGCTGGCCCGAGATGCAGTTCATGATCGCGTGCAGCCGTGATCTGCTCGACTGGGTGGTGCGTGAGCGCGTCACCGGGAGCGAGCGCGTGACCGTGGTCCAGCGGACCGAACTGCTGTCCCTGGAAGGCGACGCCTCCCGGGTGACGGGCGTGCGGGTGCGGACGGCCGACGGCGAGGAGCGGGTTCTGTCGGCCGACCTGGTCGTGGACGCCGCGGGACGCGGTTCGCGGGCGGCGGCCTGGCTGGAGGCGCTGGGCGTGCCACAGGCGCCGATGGAGGAGGTGGACTCGGGACTCGTCTACGCCAGCCGGATCTACCGGGCACCCGCGGGCACGGAGGAGTTCCCCCTGGTCAACGTGCAGTCGGACGCGACCGTGCCGGTGCCGGGACGGACCACGACCATCGAGCCGGTCGAGGGCGGGCGGTGGCTGGTGACGCTGTCGGGCACGCGCGGCGGTGAGCCTCCGGCCACCGCCGAGGAGTTCGAGACCTTCGCCCGCGAGAGCGTGCGGCATCCGGTGGTGGGCGAGTTGCTCGCGCACGCGGAGCCGCTGACGGACCCGGTCGTCACCCGCAGCACGGTCAACCGCCGGAGGTTCTACGAGAAGGTCAGAGGCTGGCCCGAGGGGTTCGTCGCGATCGGCGACTCCGTGGCCACCTACAACCCGGTCTACGGGCACGGGCTCTCGGTCGCCGCGCAGGGTGCCGTGGCGCTGGGCGAACTGGTGGCCCGGCACGGGGCGGCCGCGCAGGGGCTCGCGCGGCGGGTGCAGCAGGCGGTGGCCCGTCCGGTGGCGACGGCCTGGGAGTTCGCGACCAGCACGGACATCCACTACCCGGGTGCGATCGGCAAGGCGCCGAGCCCCGCCAACCGCGTCCTCGGCGCCTACGTCAACCGGCTGATGCTCACCGCGACCGGCCGTCCGCTCGTCGCCAGGGCGTTCTTCGACGTGGTCACCCTGTCGAAGCCGGTGAGCGAACTGGTCAGACCTGCGGTCCTGATCGCCGTCCTGCGCGGCCCCCGCCGGCCGCGCCTGACGGCGCCGCCGCTGTCGGCGGACGAGTGGAAGACGGTCACGGGGTCGGCGGAAGGCCCGCAAGGAGACGAAGGCCGGGAGAGCGCGGCCTAGCGGGTGCCGAGGCCGGGACGCAACCCGTGGAACCGGTGCCGGGTCGAGTGGCGCTGCGTTCGCTCGCCCCGCGCACGCTCCGGTCCGGCGGCCGGTTCCCGGACGTACCGGGGCGGCCGACCCGCAGAAGTGCCCGCCGGTGGCCGCGTCTCCACGCCGCCGGGGGTGCGGAGCCGGTGAACTCCTCGACCAGGGTGCGGAAGCGCGCGGGGCCGGTGTGGAACGGGAAGCGGACCGCGCCCTCGAAGATCTCCAGACGGCTGCCGGGCATCGCCTCGGGCGCCCGGCGGGCGTGCCGCACCCGCACCACACCGTCCGGCCGCCCCGGAGCAGCAGGGTGGGCATGCCCTCGGTCAGACAGCAGCGGTCGTACAGGGTGACCGCCTGACCATGGTGACCGCCTGGCCCCACCCGTCGACCACGGCCCGCAGCGTGCGGATGAAGGCGCTACGGGACGCGGCGTCCGGCAGCGCGTCCACCAGGTTCCGCAACTCCGCCGGATCTGGCCGAAATCCATGTCCGGCAGCCGCGTGGGAAGGCCCTTGTTCTCCAGCACAGGGGGCGGATTCCCGTGGGGTTCCGGCCGGGTTTCGCCTCCGCCAAGCAGGCGAACCCGCAGGGAGGCGGCCGGGATTGTCAGTGGCGGACGGCAAGCTGGGAGGTGCGCCCGAGGTGCGCGCGGTGGCCGTCCGCGTGCCGTCGGCGTGTGCCGTGCACATACCGCCGTGCGACGCCCCGTCGCACGGCCGAAACCGGGGAGAGCCGACCGATGCCGACCGCCGTCCTGACCGACCGCCAGCGCGCCGCCGTGCAGGCCTATCTGCGTCTCCTGCACACGGTGCGGGCCGCCTTCGACGGCCCGCCGCACGCGCACCGACCCCCCGTGGTCCCGACCGCCGCGCTGGCCGAGGCCGACCGGGCCCTGGCCGAGGCGGGGCTGACGGGCACCGAGGAGGAGTTCTTCCGCCTGCTGGGCGGCTGGTGCCCCCGCTGACCCGGTGGACGGCTCAGACGTGGTGCACGACGACGGCCGTCGCGAGCAGGCCACCGTGTACGGTCCAGCGACCGTCGAAGGCCTCGACGCGTCGGCCGTCGACCAGCGGACCGGGCACCAGGAGCCGGGCCCGGAAACCGCCGGAGGGATTCGGGACGGCCCGGGTATCCGGCGCGCGCGACGCGTCCGGGGCCTTCGGGGCGGCGCCCGGGTCGATCTCCACGTCGGCCTCGAGGAAGTCCAGCCACTTGCCGGTCAGGGGGAACCAGGCCTTGTAGACCGACTCCTTGGCGCTGAACAGCAGCCGGTCCCAGTGCACGGAGGGATGGCGGTGGGAAAGACCCGCCAGCCGGGTCCGCTCGGTGGGCAGGGCCACCGCCTCCAGCACGCCGTCCGGGAGCCGGTCGTGGAGTTCGGCGTCGATGCCGAGCGAGGCGAGTTCGCCGACCCGGACAAGGGCGGCGGCACAGTAGCCGTCGCAGTGCGTCATGCTGCCGATCAGCCCGTCCGGCCAGCGCGGTGCGCCGCGTTCGCCGGGCAGGACCGGCTGCGGCGGCACGCCGAGCTTCTCCATGGCGTGCCGGGCGCAGGCCCGTACGGCGGTGAACTCCTGGCGCCGCTTGTCCACCGCCCGCGCTATGACCGCTTCTTCCTCCGGGTAGAGGCCGACGCCGTCGCCCAGCGCGTCACGGCCTTGTGCCTCCACGACCACGACCGGCCCCGGAAGCAGCTCCTCGATCACCTGCTTGGTCCTCCATCGGCAGAATACGGCGCAGTTCCCCGGGCGGCTGCGGGCGCGGACCCCATTCGCGGGGGTAGCCCAGGGACACCTCTTCGAAGCGGACGCCCTCGTGGTGGGTGGTCCGCGGGATGTGCAGATGGCCGTAGACCATGCACGCCACCGGGAAGCGGCGGTGCCAGTCGGCGGTCAGGCGGGTGCCGCACCACATGGCGAACTCGGGGTAGCGCAGGATGTCCGTCGGATGCCGGTCCAGTGGGTAGTGGTTCACGAGCACCACGGGCACATCGCCGGGGATCTCCGTCAGCCTGCGCTCGGTTTCGGCCACCCGGGCTTCGCACCACGCGTCGCGACCGGGATAGGGATCGGGATGCAGCAGGTACTCGTCGGTGCACACGATCCCGGTGTCGTGCGCGTAAGCCAGCCCCTGCTCCTTGGTCGTGCAGCCCTTCGGCAGGAACGAGTAGTCGTAGAGGAGGAACAGCGGGGCGACGACAGCGGGACCGCCGGGCCCCTCCCAGACCGGGTAGGGGTCCTCGGGTGTGGTCACACCCAGCTCCCGGCACACGGCGACCAGGTGCTCGTACCGCTCGACGCCGCGCAGGGTGACGGTGTCCCTCTGATGGGTCCACAGCTCGTGGTTGCCGGGCGCCCAGATCACCCGGCGGAAACGACCGGCGAGCAGTTCCAGGGCCCAGCGGATGTCGGCCACGGTCTCGGCCACGTCACCGGCGACCAGCAGCCAGTCCTCGTCCGAGGTCGGCCGCATGCGCTCGACGAGGGCGCGGTTCTCGGCGTACCCGACGTGCAGGTCGCTGATGGCGAGCAGGCGTCCACGGCCGTCCGTCGACTCCACCTGACGCCCCCTTCGAGAACCGAATGCGCCCACAAGACCACATCCGGTCGCGGACGGACAAGAGCGACCCGCGACAGGCGCCCGACCGCGGCTGGAAACAACCCCACCAGCTGCTCGGGGGTCCCGGAAAACGGCCCTTGCCGCCTGGACGGGGGCCGGAGAAAATCCGTAACACGCGCGTAGCGGTGGTGGCGCCCGGAAGGGCCTATGATCGCCCCAGCACATCCGTCGCGGACGCCGCAGAAGCGTACGGCGGTTCGGTGCACCTCCCTCTCCCCTGGCCGGGCACGGTCTGCTTCGCCCTGCCCGCACAACCGTGAAAGGCGGCCTGCATGGTCTCTCGCGTACGCGTCTGGCTCAACCGCACGTACGCGGAGAACGTGTTCTTCATGGATCAGCTGCGGAGAAATCCCAGCGACCGGGCCGTCGAGATCCACGCCACGCACGGTGACCCCGACTCGCCCGTCCTGGCGGCGGCGGACACCGCCGATCTGGAGCCGGAGGGCCTGTCCCCGGCCGCTTACGTCGAGTACGCCCTCGACCAGTGCGCACGGCGCGGCATCGACGTCTTCGTGCCCCGGCTGCACCAGGAGACGATCGTCGCGCACCGCGCCGAGTTCGAGACGGCCGGCACGGCGCTGCTGGCGCCGTCCGCCGAGGGCGTCGCGGTCTTCCAGGACAAGGCGACGGCGTACCGGGCCGTGGAGTCGATCGGGGTACCGGTGCCACCGTGGTGGCGGGTGACCGACGCGGACGAGCTCGTCGCCGCTGTCGATGAGTTGGAGGCCGCCGGGCACAAGGCGTGCTTCAAGCCGGCGGCGGGTGCGGGCGGGGTCGGCTTCCGCGTGATCACGCGCACCCCGTTCTCTCTCGACCACCTGAGCGGCTTCCCGAGCCCGTACGTACCGCTCGACCTGGTCGTAGGGGCGGTGCGCGAGGCCGAGGAGCCGGTGGACTGGCTGGTGATGCCGCGCCTGGAGGAGCCCGAGGTGTCGGTCGACTGCCTGACCGGGCGGGACAACCGGATCCGTATGGCGGTGGGCCGCGCCAAGCAGGGCCGTCGGCGCGGGTTCACGCTGGACGAGAAGTGGCTGGAGCCGGCGCGGCGCCTCGCGGAGGGCTTCGGGTTGCACTTCCTGTCCAACATCCAGTTCCGGATGTTCGGCGACGAGGCGGTGCTGCTGGACGTCAACACGCGCCCCGCGGGCGGGCTGCACCAGCTGTCGCTGTGCGGGATCAACGCCCCTTGGGCGGCTGTGCAGTTGGCGCTGGGCGAGGATCCGGGGGAGGTCGTGCCGCCGTTCCTGGGCACGGACTACTCCGTGGTGGCCGGGCCGCGTCCGGTGCGTGCGGCTTCGGTGCCGCAGCAGCGGGTGGAGGAACAGGCCCCGGTGCTGCCCGCCGTGCCGGTCGACTCCTTCCAGGCGGCTACGGGGGAGGTCCTGCCCCTTTACAGCGGCTGACACCCCGTCGAACTCCGTCGCTCCCGCCTCGTGATCACGTAGCGCTTGCGCCCGGGGCCGTCCCCGGGTTCCGCCTCGGCGACTCGCGTCCAGGACGGCCTGCCACCCCTGACGTTGCCACCAAGGCCACGACGGCGATGAACGATGCACGCCACGCCGGCGCGTGACACCGGTTGGCGAGACCGCGCGACCGCGTTCGCCTCCCCCGCAGGCGCGCCACGCGACAACCGGGGCCACAAGGCGCCCCCCCCTCAGGTATGGACCAATCCGCGCTCGACCCTTGACACCAGGATTGGTCCATACCAACTTTGTTGCGCACCCTTCTGCACTCCCCAGCACTCCCGAAACCCCCACTTCCTCCAGGGAGATCGTGTGCGCACAGCTCTCAGACGTTCCAGACGCGCCTTCTTCGCCCTCATGGGCTCCGCCGCCCTCGCCCTGGCCGGGGCGGTCGCCCTGCCCGGGACCGCTCACGCGGCCAACGTCCTGTCCAACCCGGGCTTCGAGTCCGGTGGCCTCTCGCCCTGGACCTGTACCGGCAACCTCGGCTCGGTCGTCTCCAGCCCCGTCCACAGCGGCTCCAAGGCCCTTGCGGGAGCCGTGAGTTCGAGCGACGACGCCCAGTGCAGCCAGACCGTCTCCGTGCAGCCGAACACCACGTACACCCTCAGCGGCTGGGTCCGCGGCTCCTACGTCTACCTGGGGGTGGACGGCGGCGCCTCGACCTGGACGACGTCCCCGTCGTCGTACAGCGAGCTCTCCGTCACCTTCACCACCGGTGCGTCGCAGACCGCTGCCACCGTCTACATACACGGCTGGTACGCACAAGGCACCTACTACGCCGACGACATCAACCTCGACGGACCGGGCGGGGGCGGCGGCGGTGGCGACACCCAGGCGCCGACCGCGCCGACGGGCCTGACCTCCACGGGAAAGACGTCGTCGAGCGTGTCACTGAAGTGGAACGCCTCCAGCGACAACGTGGGCGTGGCGGCGTACGACATCTACAGCGGCTCGAACCAGGTGCTCAGCGCCTCGGGTACGACGGCCACCGTGAGCGGCCTCTCGCCCAGCACGTCCTACACCTTCACGGTCAAGGCACGGGACGCGGCCGGGAACGTCTCCGGGGCGTCCAACGCCGTGACCGTGACCACGGACGCCGGCAGCGGCGGCGGGGGCGGAGGCGGCTTCAAACAGGCCGCGCCGTACCTGTACGAGGGCTGGGGCGACCCGCCGAACCCGGCCACGGTGATGAGCACGACCGGGATCAAGTGGTTCACCATGGCGTTCGTCCTGGACTCCGGCGGCTGCACGCCCGCCTGGGACGGCAGCCGGCCGCTGACCGGCGGCGCCGACCAGAGCGCGGTCAACGCCATCCGCTCGGCGGGCGGTGACATCGTCCCGTCGTTCGGCGGCTGGCAGGGCAGCAAGCTCGGTGCCAACTGCTCCTCGGCGAGCGCGCTCGCCGGGGCCCTGCAGAAGGTGATCGACGCCTACGGCCTGAAGGCGATCGACATGGACATCGAGAACTCGGACGAATTCGAGAACGAGGCCGTCCAGGCGAAGATCCTCACCGCGCTGAAGACCGTCAAGGCGAACAACCCGGGCCTGAGGACGATCGTCACCTTCGGCACCTCGACGACCGGCCCGACCTATTACGGCAACCGGCTCATCGAGCAGGCTCAGTCGCTGAACGCCGACATCGACGTCTTCACGATCATGCCGTTCGACTTCGGCGGCGGTTCCGACATGTACGGGAACACCGTGAACGCCGCCGAGGGCCTGAAGACCAAACTGAAGTCCACGTTCGGCTGGGACGACGCGACCGCGTACTCCCACATCGGTATCTCCGGCATGAACGGCCTGTCCGACCAGCAGGAGAACACCACTCCGGGGATCTGGACCCAGATCCGCGACTGGGCGAACTCCCATCACATCGCCCGGCTGGCCTTCTGGTCGGTCAACCGGGACCGGCCCTGCCCGGGCGGCGGCGTGGTGAGCAACTGCTCCGGCATCAGCCAGAGCAACTGGCAGTTCACCTCCATCACGGCCGGGTTCACCGGCTGAGTACCGTCAGGCGGCGGCCGGCCCCCGCGGGGGCCGGCCGCCATGGCATGTCAGAGGCGGGCCGAGCCCGACTCGGCGCCGGCGAACCAGAGTCGCACGGCCACGGGTCAGCCCCTGCGCAGGCGGAGCGTCAGGACCTGGAAGGGCCGCAGGGTGACGGGGACGCCACCGCCGACGACGTCCGCGTCCTCGAGCGGCCGCTCCAGCAGGTCGGTCACCTGCGCGCCGGCGAGCGGGAAGCCCGTGCGCAGCACGCCCTCGGCGCGGCCGCCCCGGGACTCGTAGAGCCGTACGACCACGTCACCGGACTCGTCGTCGGCGAGCTTCACGGCCTCCACGGTGACGCCCTCGCCGTCCACGGAGACGACCGGCTCCGGCGCGCCCGCCGCATCCGCCACCCGCAGCGGGAGGTTGAGGGCGTAGCCCTCGGCCACCGCGTCGTCGATCGTGGCGCCCGGGAGGAGCGAGTAGGTGAAGCGGTGGCGGCCCTGGTCGGCGCCCGGGTCCGGGATCCGCGGGGCTCGGACCAGGCTGAGGCGGACGGTGGTCGTGGTGCCGCCGTCCGCCCTCACCGTGCGGGAGACGTCGTGGCCGTACGTCGAGTCGTTGATGACCGCGACGCCGTAGCCGGGCTCGGCGATGTGCACCCAGCGGTGGCCGCAGACCTCGAAGCGGGCCGCCTCCCAGCTCGTATTGGTGTGCGTGGGCCGCTGGATGTGGCCGAACTGGATCTCCGCGGAGGAGTGGGGGGCGCGGATGTCGACCGGGAAGCCCGCCTTGAGGAACTTCTCCGCCTCGTGCCAGTCGATGTCCGTCTCGAAGTCGATCCGCGGGCTGCCCGCGCGGAGCGTGATCGTCTGAGTGATCTTGGAGCCCTTGCCGAAGCCGCGCTCCACGCGGATCGAGCCGAGCAGCGGGTCCTCGTCGACGACCGTGACGGAGTCGGCGTCCAGCAGGTCCGTGTAGCGGTTCCTGTAGTGCTTGTCGACATCCCAGGCGTCCCAGTGGTTGGGCAGGTCGGTGTGCAGGCGGAGCAGGTTGCCCGCGTCGGCGAGGACTTCGCGGCCGCCGGCCCGCAGGTCGCGTACGGACGTCAGCGTGCCGTCCTCGGCCACCTCGACCCGTACCAGGCCGTTGTCGAGCACACGGCCGCGCACCGTGACGGGCTGCGGGGGCTCGGCGACCGCGACCGGCGCGCTGCCGTTGGCCGGCACCTCCACGTACACCGGCACGCCCGTGGCCGTGCGGATGACCTCGGCACGGTGGTACGGGCTGGTGTTGAAGACGCGCGGCCCGCCGGCGCCGAGGGCGGCGACCGCCTCGGCCGTCAGCTCCTCCAGCTCCCGGGCGACACGTGCGTACTCGGCCTCGGCCTCGCGGTGCACCCAGGCGATCGAGGAGCCCGGCAGGATGTCGTGGAACTGGTGCAGCAGGACCGTCTTCCAGAGCCGGTCGAGCTTCGCGTACGGGTACGCGTAGCCCGGCGCGTGCAGCGCGGCCGTCGCCGCCCACAGCTCGGCCTCGCGCAGCCGGTGTTCGCTGCGCCGGTTGCCCTGCTTGGTGCGGGCCTGGGAGGTGTAGGTGGCCCGGTGCAGTTCCAGGTACAGCTCGCCGACCCAGACCGGGGCGTCGGGGTACTCCGCGAGGGCCTTGGCGAAGAACGCGTCGGGGTGCTCGATCTCGACCTTCGGGGAGCCCTCCAGGTCCTTCAGCCGACGCGCCCGTTCCATGATCTCGCGGGTGGGGCCGCCACCGCCGTCACCCCAGCCGAAGGGTGCCAGCGAGCGCGTCGCGCCGCCCTTCTCGGAGTAGTTGCGCACCGCCCGGGCCATCTCCTCGCCGCTGAAGCGGGCGTTGTAGGTGTCGACCGGCGGGAAGTGGGTGAAGATGCGGGTGCCGTCGATGCCCTCCCACCAGAAGGTGTGGTGGGGGAACTTGTTGGTCTGGTTCCAGGAGATCTTCTGGGTGAGGAACCACTCGTTGCCGGCGAGCCTGGCGAGCTGTGGGTAGGCCGCGGTGTAGCCGAAGGAGTCCGGCAGCCACACGCCCTTGGTCTCGACGCCGAAGTGCTCGATGAAGAACCGCTTGCCGTGGACGAGTTGGCGGACGAGGGCCTCGCCGCCGGGCAGGTTGCCGTCGGCCTCCACCCACATGCCGCCGACCGGCGCCCACTGGCCCTTCTTCACCGATTCCTGGATGCGCGCCCACACGTGCGGGTGGTTGTCGCGCACCCACTCGTACTGCTGGGCCTGGGAGCAGGCGAAGACGAACTCCTCGTACTCGTCGGCCAGGGACGTGACGTTGGAGAAGGTGCGGGAGGTCTTGCGCTTGGTCTCGCGGAGCGGCCACAGCCAGGCCGAGTCGATGTGGGCGTGGCCGACGCCCGAGATGATGTGTGCGCTGGCGTGCGCGGGCCTGGTGAGGACGGGCTTCAGCGCCTGGCGTACGGAGGGTGCCGAGCCGGAGATGTCGTCGAGGTCGAGCAGGTCCATCGCCCGGTCGAGGGCGTGCATGATCTCGTGCCGGCGCGGGTCGTGCTCGCCGAGCTGCAGCATCAGCTCGCGCAGCACCTGGATGTCGAGGTCGAGGTGCCAGACCTCCTCGTCGAGGACGGCGATGTCGGCCCGCTGGAAGGTGTAGAGGGGCTTGTCCCCGGCCGTGAGCACGTCGCCGAGCGGGGTGGGGGCCGAGAAGCCGTTCGCGAGGATGTCCGGGTTGGAGGCGGCCTCGACGAGGTAGTGGATCTCCTCGCCGCCGACGGCCGGGTGGGCGATCGGGACGTACTGGTTGAGCGGGTTGACCGCCTTCAGCGGCCTGCCGTCGGTCAGGTGCACCAGGGCCTCGGCCTGGTTGCCGGGCCAGCCGCCGACGAAGCCGAGGTCGATGACGGCCTCGACACGCTTCCCGGCCCACTCGGCGGGCACCTGCCCGCGCATCCGGAACCAGGTGGTGCCCCACGGCGGGCCCCAGGGGGTGCCCATCGCGAAGGGCGTGTACGGCGCGCCGGCGGCCTCGGCGAACGGGACCGGCTCCCCCGGGGCCTGCCAGGCCTCCACCTCGAGGGGAACCGTGGCGGCGTGGATCGCGGTCTTGATGCGCTGGTCGTGGAGACGCTGGACGCGGTCCTCGATCCGGCGGCGTTCGTCGTGCATGAGGTGTCTCCTGGTGAGCGGGGACCGAGAGGGGAAAGCGCTTACTCAGAGGTGCTCACTTAAGGTACGCGAGCCCAGGGTGCACCGCCGTGTAGCCCTCGACCAGCCTGCGCGCCACGCTCACCGAGTCGACCAGCGGATGCAGGGCGAACGCCTTCACGGCCGTCGCACGGTCGCCGGACGCGGCGGCTGCGAGCACCTCGCGCTCGACCGCCTTGACCGCGCAGACCAGGCCGGTCGCGTGGCCGGGCAGCGGGTCGACGGCGACCGGGTGCGCACCGTTCGCGTCGACCAGGCAGGGCGCCTCGATCACGGCCTCGGTGTCCAGGGCGGACAGGGTGCCGCGGTTGCGGACGTTGAGGATCAGCGTCGTGCGCTCGTCCCGCGCGATGGCCCGCATCAGGGCGAGGGCGACCTTCTCGTAGCCGCCGGACAAGTCGTCGGCCTCGCGCTCGCCGGCGCCCGCGGTCTCGCGGTTCTCGGCCATGTAGGTCGCCTCCCGTTCGGCCCGGGTGCGTGCCCAGACCTCCAGCGCGGAGGCGTCCGACCGCGTGACCTGCTCGTAGAAGTGCGCCTGCTGGTCGCACAGGAAGGCGCCGCGGGTCTTCTCGGCGTGCTGGTAGGCGCCGACGGCCTCACGGTTGAAGTAGTAGTAGTGCAGATACTCGTTGGGGATCGCGCCGAGCGACTGCAGCCACTCCACCCCGAAGAGCTTGCCCTCCTCGAAGGAGCCGAGCAGGTCGGGGTCGGCGAGCAGGCGCGGGAGTTCGTCCCGGCCGGCGATGCGCAGGCCGCGGACCCAGCCGAGGTGGTTGAGGCCGACGTAGTCGATCCACGCCTCCTCGGGGTTCACGCCGAGGACACGGGCGATACGGCGGCCGAGGCCGACCGGTGAGTCGCAGATGCCGATCACGCGGTCGCCGAGGTGGCGGGACATGGCCTCGGTGACCAGGCCCGCCGGGTTGGTGAAGTTGATGGTCCAGGCGTCCGGAGCGAGCCGGGCCACCCGCCGGGCGATGTCGACGGCGACCGGGACGGTGCGCAGACCGTAGGCGATGCCCCCGGCGCCGACCGTCTCCTGGCCGAGGACGCCCTCCGCGAGGGCCACGCGCTCGTCGTTCGCCCTCCCCTCGAGGCCACCGACGCGGATCGCGGAGAAGACGAAGTCGGCGCCGCGCAGGGCCCCGTCGAGGTCGGTGGTGGCGGTCACCTCCGGCGCGCCGGGCACGCCCGCGGCCTGTTCGGCCAGGACGCGGGTCACGGCCGAGAGCCGGCCGGCGTCCACGTCGTGCAGCACGACACGGGTGACGCGACCCTCGGCGTGGTCCGTCAGGAGCGCCCCGTACACGAGCGGGACGCGGAACCCGCCGCCGCCCAGAATCGTCAGCTTCACGCTTGCACCTCTCCAGCCACGACCACCTCGACGCCCGCCTCGTCCAGCGAGGAGCGGGTCGCCGCGGTCACCGGCGCGTCCGACACCACCATGCCCAGGTCCTCGGGTCCGCAGACCTTCGCCATCCCCGCACCCGGGAACTTGGCCGAGTCGGCGGGCAGGACGACCCTGTCGCTCGCCTTGGTCACGGCCCGCTCGACCGGCACCCCGACGACCGTCGTGTCCCTCACCTGCCCGCCGGGCCGCACGCCGCTGCGGCGACCTCGGCGAATGCCTGGTCGCCCTCCTCGACGACGGCGCCGCCGTGCACCCGCGTGAGCAGGCCGTCCTCCTCCAGCCTGACGAGGTCGCGCCGGACGGTGGCGGGGCTCACCCCGAGCTGCTCGGAGAGACCGGTCACGGACGCGGGGCCGCCGGAGCGCAGGACCCGCAGGATGAGGTGGTGTCGTCGTTCCGCCAGCACGCCACGAACGCTACTCGTCATCTTCAATCATCTCTATGCTTGGTTTTGTTCGAATATTGATCAATCAGTGAGCATTTCTGACGAGAGGACGGAGGCCTGGGCAAACCGCCGACGCCGGGCGAGGAGATCCGGACCGCGGGCATGGGATGCGGCCCGGGCGCATCGCGAACCTGGCGGTGGCCGCCGCCCGCTTCGGCCTAGCGGGTTACGGGCCCGACGATCACGGACCGGCCGCCGGGACCGTCGCCCTTGGCGGGCAGGTTCACCCTGAGCCGCAGGATGTACGGATGGATCTCGCGCGGCGGGGTGATCACCACGCGAGTGAAGGTCGCTCCCCTGCCGCCGCCGTAGTTCTGCGGCACGACCAGCACGAAGGTCGCGCTGCGGCCCGGGGCGAGGACGACGGTGTGCGGGGCCTCGACGCCTCGCCGGGCGTGGACGTGTCCGTCCTTGCCGACCAGGTCCACGCCCGGGAAGCCGCGCAGGGAGCAGGAGGTCGGGCCGGCGTTGGTCAGCCTCACCGGAATGTTCGAGTACGGGCCCTTGCCGTACGCGTCGCCCATGGCGAACGTCAGGTGCGCGGTCCGGCACGGGGCGGCGGCCCTCGTCGTGGTCCGCGGCCCCGTGGACGCCGTGGCCGAGCCGGACACCGTCGCCGAGTCGGGCGTGCCGCTCGTGCCGCCGGTCGCGGTCGGGGAGGTGGCCGGCGCCGAGGTGCCGCTGCCCGCCGAACCGCTGCCGGGGCCCGGGGTGGTGTCCGGCGAGGACGCCGTGGCGGACGCGGCGGGGCTCGCTCCGCCGTGTCGGCCGTCGTCGCCGTTGCAGCCGGTGAGCGCGAGTCCCGCCGCGAGCACCGAGGCGGCGGCCGCCACCTTGTGGAACTGCTGCACACGCATGAGCCTTCCCCCTGCTCTGGATGCGGGACCCGTCGCGCGGGCCCCGCATGCCAGTTAGACGGGGAAAGGGGAGGCGAGGTTGCGGCGGGCGCCGGAAGGACGCCCGTGCGCATTGTCACCCGCCGCCCGGGGAACCCCGGGCAGCGCTTCGGGCATGCCCGTGCCCCTGACCGAGGCGGAACGCCTTGCCTCGGACACAACGCTCCGGCTCAGGCGTAGAACCGCGACAGGCTCTGCAGGACGGCGGCGGGCTTCCCGCCGCCCTCGATCTCCATCGTGCCGTCGACGGCGATCTGCACCCCACCCGGCACGTCCTCCACCGACACGAGCTTCGCGACCAGCCGGATACGGGAGCCGACCCTCACCGGTGCCGGGAAGCGCACCTTGTTCAGGCCGTAGTTGACCTTCGTCGACACGCCCTCGACCTCGAGCAACTCGGTGAACAGCGGGATGAAGAGGGACAGGGTGAGACAGCCGTGCGCGATGGGTGCGCCGAACGGACCGTCCTGCGCCTTCTCCGGGTCGACGTGGATCCACTGGTGGTCGCCGGTCGCGTCGGCGAACGTGTTGATCCGCTCCTGGGTGACCTCGATCCACTCGCTGGTGCCGAGGTCGCTGCCGGCCAGCTTCTTGAGTTCGTCGAGGCCGTTGACGGTGATGCTCATGTGGCGTTCCTTGTCTGGGATGTTCAGGAGTCGGTGCCGTACCGGGAGCGGACGCGGGACTTCAGGAGTTTTCCGGAGGCGGTGCGCGGAAGGGCGTCCGCGATCACCACCGACTTGGGGATCTTGTACTTGGCGAGCCGTCCGGCCAGCGAGGCGATGAGTTCGTCCGGGTCGAGCGTGACGCCCTCGCGGGGGACGACGACGGCGCGCGGCACCTCGCCCCACTTGTCGTCGGGCACGCCGATGACGGCGCACTCGACGATGTCGGGGTGGGCGAGGAACTGGTCCTCGATCTCCGCCGGGTAGATGTTCTCACCCCCGGAGATGATCATGTCTTTGATGCGGTCGACGATGTGGACGTAGCCGTCCTCGTCCACGCGCGCCGCGTCCCCGCTGCGGAACCAGCCGTCCGCGAACACGGCGGCGGTCTCCTCCGGCAGGCCCCAGTAGCCGGGCATGACGTGCGGGCCGCGCACCACGACCTCGCCGGTCTCGCCGACGTCGACCGGGGTGAGGTCGGGCCGTACGACACGGACGTCGCTGAAGAAGTGCGGCACCCCCGCCGAACCCGCCTTGCTGACGGCGTGCTCGGCGTCCAGGAAGAGCGCGCCGGGTGCCGCCTCGGTCATGCCGTAACCCTGGAGGAAGGTGAGCCCGCGCTCCTGGTACTTCGCGATCAGCGGGATCGGTACCGGGGACCCGCCGCAGGTGAGGATGCGCAGACTGGACAGGTCGGCCCCCGCCCAGCGCGGGTGCCGGGCCACCTGGTCGAACATGGTCGGCACCCCGAACATGAAGGTGATCCGGTGGCGTTCGATCAGGTCGAAGGTGGCGTCCGGGTCGAAGGCCTCGACCAGGACACAGGCGCCGCCCTTGAGCAGGACCGGCAGGGTGAGCATGTTCAGCCCGGCCGTGTGGAACAACGGGGCGGAGACCAGGGCGCGTTCGTCGGCGATCAGGTCGTGGTCGACGAGGACGTTGAACGCGTTCCAGACCAGGTTGCCGTGCGTGAGCATGGCGCCCTTGGGGCGGCCGGTGGTCCCCGAGGTGTACATGATGATGCAGGTGTCGTCGAGGAGGACGGGCTGGTCGATCGGCTCGTCGCTCGCGGCGGCCAGCAACTCCTCGTACTCCGGTCCCACTTCCACGTACGTCCGCACATCGGTGCTGCCGGGCAGCCCGGCGACGAGCGCGGCCGGCGAGGGTGCGTAGACGAGGGCCCTGGCGCCCGAGTCGGCGAGCTGGTGGGCGATCTCGGGCCCGGCGAGGCGGATGTTGAGCGGGACGAAGACCGCGCCGAGGGTGCCCGCCGCGAACAGCGTCTCCAGGTAGCCGGGGTGGTTGGGGCCGAGGTAGGCGATCCGGTCGCCGCGGCGGACGCCGCGGACGCGCAGGGCGTGCGCGAGGCGGGTGGTGCGTTCGTACAGCTCCGCGTAGGTGACGCTTCGGTCGCCGTGGATCAGGGCGGTGCGGTACGGGGTCTTGCGGGCCCGGCGTGCGGGCCACGACCCGAGTCCCTCGTTGCGCATCTCACGGCCCCTTTACGCTTTCGTCAGCCCGAGCAGACGGGCGGCGTTCTCCTTGAGGATCTTCGGTCGGACCTCGTCCTTGATCGACAGCTTCCCGAAGTCGGCGAGCCAGCGGTCGGGGGTGAGGACGGGGAAGTCGGAGCCGAAGAGCACCTTGTCCTTGAGCAGGGTGTTGGCGTACTGCACGAGCTGCGGCGGGAAGTACTTCGGCGACCAGCCGGACAGGTCGATGTGGACGCCCGGCTTGTGCGTGGCGACGGCGAGGGCCTCGTCCTGCCAGGGGAACGACGGATGCGCCAGGATGATCTTCAAGTGGGGGAAGTCGGCGGCGACGTCGTCCACGTGCAGCGGGTTGGAGTACTTCAGGCGGATCCCGCCCCCGCCGGGCACGCCGGCGCCGATGCCGGTCTGGCCGGTGTGGAAGAGCGCGATCGTCCCCGTCTCCTCGATGACCTCGTACAGGCCGTACGCCACCGAGCGGTCGTCGGGGAAGAAGCCCTGGATGCCGGGGTGGAACTTGAAGCCCTTCACCCCGTACTCCTCGACCAGACGGCGGGCCTGCTTCACGCCCGCCTTGCCGCGGAAGGGGTCGATGGAGGCGAACGGGATCAGCACGTCCGGGTTGGCGGCGGCGGCCTCGGCGACCTCCTCGTTGGGGACGGGCTCGGTGCCGGTGGCGGACTCGGCGTCGACCGTGAAGATCACGGCGGCCATCTTCCGCTCGCGGTAGTACGCGGCCGTCTCCTCGATGGTCGGCTTCCGCTTGCCCTCCACCCTGAAGTAGGCGGAGGAGGCGTCGTGCAGGTCGTCGTCCAGTGAGGAGTGGCCCTTGGAGGAGACCTCCGCGTGGGTGTGGACGTCGATCGCGACGAGTTCGTTCAGGTCCATCACGCCTCCGGGAGCTTCGGCGCGGGGATGCCGACGGTCTGCGGTTCGGCGCCGACCGAGGTGGCCCACACGTCGGCGAGGGCCTCCGGGGACCAGCCGCCGTCGGCGTACGCCGCCCTGGTCTCCTGCGGATGCGACCAGAGTGCCACCTTGTCACCGCCGATGCCGATGCACTGGCCGGTCACTCCGCGTGCCGCCTCGGAGGCGAGGAAGGGGACGAGGGCGGCGCAGTCCTCGGGGGTGCCGAAGCCCTCGCCCTTGCGGAGGAAGTCCGGGAGCGGCTCGCCGTTCTTCATGGCCTCGACGTAGGGGGCGAAGGCCGGGATGGTCTCGGTCATGGCGGTGGCGGCGACCGGCACGATCGCGTTGACGGTGATGTTCGCGCGGGCCAGCTCCATCGACCAGGTGCGGGCCATGGCGGCGATGCCGGCCTTGGCGGCGGCGTAGTTGGTCTGGCCGAAGTTGCCGCGCTGGCCGGCCGGGGAGCCGACCAGGACCAGGGTGCCGCCCTCGCCCTGCGCGCGCATCCGGACGGCGGCGGCGCGGGCGCAGGTGAAGGTGCCCCGCAGATGCGTGGTGAGCACCGCGTCGAAGTCGTCGTCGGTCATCTTCCACAGCACCCCGTCGCGCAGGATGCCGGCGTTGGTGACCAGGACGTCGAGTCGGCCGAACTCCTCCACCGCGCGGGTGACCAGGCGATCGGCGGCCTCGCTGGTGCCGACCGCGACGACCTCGGCCACGGCCCTGCCGCCCGCCCCGGTGAGGGACTTCACGGCCTGCTCGGCGACGGTCTCCTCGACGTCGTTCACGACCACGGCGGCGCCGTGGGCGGCCAGGGCATGGGCGTAGGCCAGGCCGAGGCCGCGGCCGCTTCCGGTGACGACGGCCACCTTGCCGGTGAGATCGATGCTGGGCACGAGCGGGTCCCTCCAGACGGGTCGGCCACCGGGTGCACCGCGGTGAGGGTGCCTGCGGGCACGCGGTGGCGTGCGGCTACGAGATCGAAGCTAAGGACAATTATTGTTGTCGTCAATAGTTGTTGCCGACCCGTCGGTGCGGCATGCTGTGCGACAGCACGTCCGACCGCCTCCACCGCCTCCGCCCGGAGGCCCGGCCCAGGGAGTCCGCCATCACCGGCCAGCAGCACGCCGCCCCGACCTCCGCACCCATCGACGCCCGGGAGCCGTGGATGCGCGGTCTGCACGCGGACGCCGGCTATCTGCTGTACCGGCTCGGGCTGCGCTCGGGTCAGTTGTTCAACGCCTTCCTCCAGGAGTCCGGCCTGCGGCTGCGCCACTACGCGCTGCTGCGCTTCCTCGCCACCTCCGAGGGCGCCCTGCAACGCGAGCTGAGCACCTCCCTCGGGTACGACCCCAGCGCGATCGTCGGCCTGGTCGACGACCTGGAGAAGCTCGGGTTCGCCGAGCGCCGCCCCTCCCCGGACGACCGGCGCAGCCGTGTCGTCGTACTGACCGAGAACGGCCGGGCCTTCCTGCGGGACACCGACGAGGCCGGCTCCCGGGTCACCGGTGAACTGCTCCGCCCGCTCGACGCCGACGAGCGGGACGTCCTGCACACGCTGCTGCTCAGAGTCGCCGAGACCAGACTCGGGTGACACCGAGCCGATGACCGCAGACGCCATCCCGCCGCAGACGGTGCGCTCCGCACCCGACCGGCTGCTCGCCGTCCTCGCCGCCTTCGACCACGCGCATCCCGCGCTCTGCCTGACCGACATCAGCCGCCGGGCCGGGCTCACCCTCACCACCACGCACCGCCTGGTGGGCGCGCTGACCGGGTGGGGCGCGCTGGAGCGCGACGCGGACGGCGTCTACCACGTGGGCCTCAGACTGTGGGAGGTCGCGGCGCTCGCCCCGCGCGGCCTGCAGCTGCGGCAGGTCGCACTGCCGTACCTGGAGGACCTGTACGAGGCGACCCACGAGAACGTGCAGCTGGCGGTGCGCGACGGCGCGGAGGTCGTGTACATCGAGTGGCTCTCGGGGCGGTCGGCCGTCGGCGTGCACATCCGGGTCGGCGCCCGCTGGCCGCTGCACGCCACCGGGGTGGGGCTCGCGCTGCTGGCCCACAGCGAGCAGGCGTTCCAGGACGAGTACTGCGCGGGGCCGCTGACCGCGTTCACCCCGTACACCGTCACGGATCCGGTGCGGCTGCGCCGCGAACTGGCCGAAGTCCGGCGCTCGGGCGCGGCGGTGAGCAGCCGTCAGGTCACGGACGACGCCCTGTCGGTGGCGGCCCCGGTACGCGGCCGCGACGGCGGGGTGACCGCGTCCGTGTCGGTCGTGGTCCCCCACGCGACGGCCCAGGTACCGGCCCTCGTCCCGGCGGTGCGGCTCGCGGCACGGGGGATCTCACGAGCGCTGGGGTGGCAGCCGGAGTCGCGGTGAGATCCGGGGGGTGCGCGCCTCAGACCTCGGGGCAGGGTTCCGAGGTGTCGGCGCCGGAGGGCAGGAGCAGACGTTCGCCGGCGGTCAGCGGTCGGTTGAAGGCCCGGCAGAGCCCTCTGTACCAGACGTCGGGGTCGAGCGGGAGCGTCAGAGTGCCCCAGGTGGTCGCTACCACGGCGGAGTTGCCCCGCAGGAACCATTGCGTGGAGGTCAGCTGCACGGGGAGCTCAGCGATCCCCAGCGTGGTTCCGGGCTGCCACATGTCGAGGTTCTCGAAATCGGTGGAGAGAAGATGCCCGTCGGGGGTGAAGCCGATCAGTCGGCCGGTGTCGCCTGCGGAGATCGCGGGCGGCCGCGGACGGAAGTCCGGCACGCTGCGGAACTCGATCCGCCCGGACTTCAGGACCTTGATGTTGTCGAGCGTGGCGAGGGTGTTCCCCGACGGGTCGAAGACTTCCGTCTCCGCATCGCTGATCGCATCGGGGTTGGCCTGGAACTCCCCGACCGGGCGGCGTTCGCCGAGATCCCACAGGCTCATTTCCCCGTCGCGGCCGCGGACCAGTACCTGCTGCGGGTGCCCTGGGCGCGGCCACAGCGACTGGCCGTTGGCCGCGAGCCATTGCTGCGTCGTGTCACGCGTGTGCAGCGGAAGCGGTGCGCCGATGGCCCGTCCGGTGGAGGGGTCCCAGCGCGCGAGGACGCCCGCGTAGAGGGTGATGACACTGCCGTCACCGGCGGCCACGACGGCCCCGGTGGCGTCCTTGCGCAACGCCGCGTCGTCCGGCAGCCGAAGAAGACGCTCCAGTGACAGACGGGGCAGGGAGTACACGGCGAGCCGGTCCCCGACCCGGGCGACGAGATGGCGGCCGTCGGAGGTGACGGCGTTCTGGCGCATGGCCATGAAGGTGGGCATGAGTTGCTGACGCGCCGCCGTCCCGGCCTGGTACCTTCTGCCGGTTCGGGTGTCGAGGACCGCGAGTGCCTCCTCGCCCGCGTAGACGTTCTCCAGGACGCGGAACCGTCCGTCCGGAGTGAACAACGGAAGAGGCCCGTTTTCCGGTGTGGGCAGGGCAGGGTCGGCGCCTGGCCGAGGCAGGGTGAAGCGCAGCAGCGTCCCGTCCCTGACGCCCAGCACGGTCAGTCGCCCGTCCTGCCGGGGCAGCACCGCGTAGTCGGCTTCCTTGGCGCCGTGGTCGGTGACCGGGACGGGGCCGCGGGACACTCCGCCCGTCCGGAGGTCGATCACCATGGCGGAGTCCACCCCGTCGTCCCCGGCCGGCATCACGGCGTACCGGCCGGTGGCGTCCAGGGGCGCGCCCCCACAGTTGATCCCGCGGACCTCGTACCGTGGTGTCCGCCCGGTCAGAGGTCGCACCCGGAAGGAATCAGAGGGGCAGTCGACGACCGCCTGGGCGTCGAGCCCGAGGCCGTCCAGGCCGACGACCGGCACCTTGCCGAGCTGCACTCCGGTGCGCAGGTCGAACCGCTCATAGCCTCCCGTCTCCTTGAGCGCGACGGTTCCGGAGGGCCGGGAGAAGCGCGCGGTGTAGAAGGCGCGGCCCGCGGGCAGCAGCGTGGTGGACACGAGCGCCCTGCGTTGCAGGTCCCAGACCCCGAGCCGTTCCCTGGCGTTGTCACCGTCGGCCGCGAACAGAGCGAGCAGCCGGGAGCCGTCGGAGGAGAAGTCGATGTCCCGGGTGTTCTCAGCCGCGTTCCAGGAAGGGGGCACAGGCAGCCGCACGGGACGGTCCGGGTGCGCGACGTCCCACACCGACAGCCCCTCCCTGTCGTCGAGCACGCCGGCCTTCCGGCCGTCGCGGGTGAGCCGCACGATCGGTTCGTGCGCGGTGATCGACCTGATCCGGGGCAACGTGTGCACGGTCACCCGGCCGGTGAGGCCGGTGAGGATCCGCACCGCCCCCACTTGGTCGACCACCGCCGCGGCCTTGCCGTCCGGTGTGGCCGTGAACAACAGCACGTGGTCGGTGCCGGGGACATCCAGGGCGTACTCGGTCTCGCGCAGTTGCGAGTAGAGCGTCAGCAAAGCGCCGTACGCCTCGGGCTGGTTCGGGTCGGTGCGCCATGCCTTCAGGGCCAGCAGGGCTGCGGTGCTCGGGCTGTCGGCGGCCCTGCGCACCGCGTCCGAGCCGAGCAGACGCGCCGTCTGGGCACGCAACTGCCGGTTCAGGTCCTGGGAACGCTGATACGTCAGTCCCGCCATCGTGGCGGCCAGCACAGCGAGCACGGTGATCACCGCGGTGATCAGCCGCCACCGTCGCACCTCCCAGCTCTGGCGGGCCTGCGAGGCCTGGATGTACGCGTGTTCCTCGGCCGTGATCTCCCGCATCCGCTGCTCGCGCCAACGGACGGCCTCCGCCAGCGGAGCTCCCCGTAACAGCGTCCCTCTGCTCCCGCCGTCGAGCTGCCGCCACTGGCGCAGACTCTGTCTGAGCCGCTCCTGCCAGTCCCGGAAGTCACGGTCCGCGGCCAGCCAGGACAGCAGCCGGTCCCAGTGGTGAATCAACGCCTCGTGCGCGACGTCGATCATTTCCGCGCCGTCCACCGCCTGGGTGGAGACCAGCAGTTTGCGGTCGATCAGCAGGCTCGCCACCCGCCGCTGGTCCTCGGGGAGGGAGTCGACGCGCACGGTGCGCCGCACGAAGCCGCCGTCGTCCTCCGGCCGGGCGAGCTGGACCAACAGGCGCCGTGCGGCGTCCCGTTCCGCGTCCCGCAGATGGCGGTGGTACACCTCCTCGGCGTATCCGGCGACCGCGCCCGAGACGCCGCCCATGGCGTCATAGGCCTCATGCGTGAGCGTCCTGCTGCGGCGCCGGTTCCACAGCCGGGTCAGCGTGAACTCCACCAGCGGAAGACGTCCGGGGCCGTCGCCCGCGTCGTCGAGGATCCGCTCGACCAGGCCCGCCTCGTGCACGACACCGGGAGCGGCGGCCAGTGGACCGGTGATCGCCGCCCGCAACTGGCGCCTGTCCATGGGAGCCAGGAACATGATGCCGTCCTGCAGCCCGCTCTGGTTGTCGTGGGTCAGCAGGCGGTCGAGGGAGCCGGACCGCACCGTGAGCAGCGCACGCACCGGCCGGGACCGCGGACTGCCCTCGGCCAGTGCGGTGACGAGCCTGAGCAGTTCCCGGCCGGTGGCAGGATCGGTGGTGACGATTTCCTCGAACTGGTCGACGAACAGCAGGACGCCGTCGGGGTGACGGCGCGCCAGGCGCGCGGCCACCTCGGTGGTGTTCCCGGCGGACAGGCGCTCGACCAGCTCCGCAGGCCCCAGTTCGCCGTCCAGCAGCGGGTGCAGCGCGCCGGCCAGCGTCTCCTCGGGCCCGAGCCCCGGAGTGGGCCGGAAGTCCGCCGTCACCTGGCCGGCCCGCCTCAGCCTGGGCATCAGTCCGGCACGGACGAGCGAGGACTTCCCACTGCCCGACGGACCGGACAGCACCACGACCGGTTGCCGGGTGACCAGCTCCTCCAGTTGCAGGGCGTCCTCCTCCCGGCCGCAGAAGACCGGTTCGTCCGCCTCTGTGAAGGGTTGCAGACCGCGGTAGGGGGAGGACGGCTGCGCGTGTGCGGCCAGCTCCGGCCAGGCGCGCAGGATCGAGGAGGCCGGGTGCAGATAGGCCGTGCCGACGGCGGTGCCCCGCCCGGCGGCGACCGCCATGCCGACGACTCCGCCGAGCTCGACGTCCCACACCGGCGTGCCGCTGAACCCCGGCTCCACCTGCGGCCCGGCCTCGCTCTGCATCTGCAGCCAACCGGCTCCCTGCACGGCTCTCAGCCGGCCCGCGGCCCATACCCCGTGGTCACTGCCGGAGGGGAAACCGAAAAGACGTACGGCGTGGTCCCACAGCTCGTCCGCCTCCACCAGCCACGGTGTCGCCGTGCCGGAGGGCACACCGCTCTCGAGGCGGAGCAGCGCCATGTCCCCGGTCTCGTCGGGGAGTACCGGGTGCCAGCCGGCAACGGTGGCGTGGACGAGCGGCGGGCCGTCACCCGTCCCCTTCGCCGCCGCCAGCGGGAAGTCGAGTGCGACCCGGCCGGGCGGCGGGGCAGGGTTCCCCGCGTCCGTGCCCAGGGCACGCGCCACGACGTGCGCGCAGGTGCAGAGCAGCCCGGGGGCCACGAGAAAGGCGGCACCGACGATGCCGCCCCGGCCGTGCACCCGGGCGAGGGCATCGGGGAGCACGGACTCACCGACGATCACGGTTCGGCGGGGCCTTCGGTCGGGCGACTCCACTCCACTGCGACGGTGAAGTTCGCCTCGGTCGCCGTTCGCGCGACCACCACTCCCGCGTCGGCGGAGAACTTGATCCCGAACTCCAGACTGATCCTTTCCGGCGGTGTGACACCCGCGCGAAGCTGGTTGACCACCGCCTGCATGGCGGGGCGTATGGGGGCGAGCACCTCCTGCAGGCTCCTGCCGGCCGCCTGGGCCGCGTCCTGCGCCCGGCCTGCCCGGGCCCAGCCGTTCTCGTCCCCCTGTTGGACCTCGACGTGCAGCTGCTCACCGCCGTCGAGCGGAATGGTCAGGACGTTCGGCATGGTTCCCCCAACTCCGGTGGCGCCTGGCTCGGTTGAGGATAGTAGTCAGTCGCGGGCCCGATGGGGTCGGGGCGGGCCGGCCCTCTTCACTTCATTGCCTGAACTCCCGTCCTGTGTGAGGGACTTTCTCTGCTTCACCTCTTGACGGCCGGAGTGACGGAGAGCACATTGAGCGCGCAACCATCGCGTGAGAGCGCTCTCAAAAGAGCCACGGGCACTCTCCCGGCAGGCACCCGCGCATCAACTCCCCGTACCGAGAGGCACCCCCACCATGAGCGATCCCTCCGGCATACCCCGCAGACGGCGCAGTGCGAGGCGGGCGATCATCGCCGCCCTCGGGACGACGGTGCTCGCCGTGGCCGCCGCCACGGTCGGCACTCCGTCCGCGAACGCCTCGGCCCCCGCCGCCCCGTCGGGCTGGACCCAGGTCTTCCTCGACGACTTCAACGGCGCGGCCGGTTCCGGCGTCGACACCTCGAACTGGCAGTACGACACCGGCACCGGCTACCCGGGCGGCCCCGCCAACTGGGGCACCGGCGAGGTCGAGACGATGACCTCCAGCACGCACAACGTCGCGCTCGACGGCAACGGCAACCTGCTCATCACCCCGCGCCGCGACGCCTCCGGCCACTGGACCTCGGGCCGTATCGAGACCACCCGCACCGACTTCCAGCCCCCGGCGGGCGGCAAGCTGCGCGTGGAGGCCCGGCTGCAGATGCCGAACGTCACCGGCACCGCCGCCGAGGGCTACTGGCCCGCGTTCTGGATGCTGGGCGCGCCCTACCGCGGCAACTACCAGAACTGGCCGGGCGTCGGCGAGCTGGACATCATGGAGAACGTCCAAGGCCTGAACAAGGTGTGGGCCACGATGCACTGCGGCACCAACCCGGGCGGCCCGTGCAACGAGACCACCGGCATCGGCAACTCCACCGCGTGCCCGAACACCACGTGCCAGTCCGGTTTCCACACCTACAGCGTGGAGTGGGACCGCTCGGTGAGCCCGGAGGCGATCCGCTTCTACGTCGACGGCGTCAACTACCACACGGTCACCGCGAACCAGGTCGACGCGACGACGTGGGCCAATGCCACGAACCACGGATTCTTCGTCATCCTGAACGTGGCGATGGGCGGCGCCTTCCCGGACGCGTTCGGCGGCGGCCTGGACAACGACACGCAGCCCGGCCATCCGATGGTGGTCGACTACGTGCAGGTTCTTCAGTCCTCGGGCGGTGGGAGCGGTACCACGCCTCCGCCGTCAGGCAACCGGGACGCCTACAGCGCGATCCAGGCCGAGTCGTACGACAGCCAGTCGGGCGTGGCCACCGAGACCACCACGGACACGGGCGGCGGCCAGGACATCGGCTCGCTGGCGAACGGTGACTGGGCCCTGTACAAGGGAGTCGACTTCGGCTCCACGGCCGCGAAGCAGTTCTACGGCCGGGTCGCGAGCGGTGCGGCGAGCGGGGTGAGCGGACTGGTCGAGGTGCGGCTGGACAGCCGGAGCAACGCACCGATCGGCAGCTTCGCCGTGGCCGACACGGGCGGCTGGCAGAACTGGAAGACGGTACCGGCGAACATCAGCTCGGTGACCGGTACGCACGACGTGTACCTCACCTTCACCAGCGGGCAGCCGAACGACTTCGTGAACGTGAACTGGTTCGACTTCGGGCACTGACCCGTCCCCGTCGGAGAGGGGCCCCACACGCGCCCGCCCGCGTGTGGGGCCCCTCTCCCGTGCACCGGGCTCAGCGCAGCTCCGCCCGGAACGCCGCCGGCGTCGTGTCCGTGTGCTGGTGGAAGAACTTGGAGAAGTTCGCCGCGTCGGGAAAGCCCACGGCGGCGCCGACGCGCCCTATCGGCAGGTCCGTGTGCGCCAGCAGACGCTTGGCCTCGAGGATCACGCGCTTGTCGATGAAACCCTTGGGCGTCTCACCGGTGGCGGCGCGCACGGCGCGGACCAGGGTGCGGCGGGAGTAGCCGAGGGCGTCGGCGTAGGCGCTGACGCTGTGGTTGGTGGCGAAGTCCCTCTCCACCGCGTTGCGGAAGCGGGTGAAGGGGGTGTCGGCCTGGTCGCGGGACGCCTCGACGGAGCCGGCCGCGAGGTGGGCGAGGCGTACCAGGAACGCGGTCAGCGAGTGCCGCAGCACCTCGGTGTGCGCGGTGAGCGGCAGCGTGGTGGTGTCCTCGTACTCGCGCCGGAGATGGGCGAGTGCCGCCCGGAGCGCGGCGAGCTGCGCCGGGTCCGGGTGCAGCAGCGGCGGCAGATCGTAGCGGTACAGGCCCGTGGCCTCCACCGCCGCACGGGGCAGGAAGCCGGGTTGCATGGTGAGCACGGTGCCGCGGTACTCGCTCGCCCGGGAGAAGCGGTGGACCTGCCCGGGGCGGATCCACAGAAGGTCGCCGCCGGTCATCTCGTACTCGGCGAAATCCACCATGTGTGTCACGGGGCCGCCAGTGAAGAGCATCACGACATGGAAGTCGATGCGATGGACGCGCTCGAGCGGCGCGTCCGGGTGCCAGGTGCGCTCCGGCTTCATGGGCCCCACCTGCATGCCCACGCCGCAGACGCTCAGGTCGACCGGGAACGCGTATGTCCTTATCCCGCCGTCTTGCATGGTTCTGTGCGCCATGTCCTTCTCGTGCCGCCTCGGTACCGCCACCGATGTCCCACTTTCACCGAAGGCTGACACAGGTGCACCTTCCCTCGCAAAAGTCAGACTTTTAGGTTTGAACGCGTTCCACCAGTGATTCCGCATCCAGTGAGGACTTTTTGAAGATGAGTGCGCAGAGCACCGACCGATTCGAATGGACCGAGCTCGACCGGCGTGCCGTCGACACCGCCCGCGTCCTGGCCGCCGACGCCGTGCAGAAGGTCGGCAACGGCCACCCGGGCACCGCGATGAGCCTGGCCCCGGCCGCGTACACGATCTTTCAGAAGGTGATGCGCCACGATCCGGCGGACCCGGAGTGGACGGGCCGCGACCGCTTCGTCCTCTCTCCCGGCCACACCTCGCTCACCCTCTACACGCAGCTCTTCCTGGCCGGCTACGAACTCGAGCTGGACGACCTCAGGGCCTTCCGCACGCACGGCTCAAAGACCCCCGGTCACCCCGAGTACGGGCACACGGCCGGTGTCGAGACCACCACCGGCCCGCTCGGGCAGGGCGCCGCCAACGCGGTGGGCATGGCGATGGCCGCCCGCTACGAGCGCGGCCTGTTCGACCCGGACGCTCCCGCGGGCGAGTCCCCCTTCGACCACACGATCTGGGCGATCGTCTCCGACGGCGACCTGGAGGAGGGCGTCTCCGCCGAGGCCTCCTCGATGGCCGGCCACCAGAAACTCGGCAACCTCGTCCTCCTCTACGACGACAACCACATCTCCATCGAGGGCGACACCGCGACGGCGTTCTCCGAGGACGTGCTGAAGCGGTACGAGGCCTACGGCTGGCACACCCAGCGCGTGGAGCCCGCCGAGAACGGCGACATCGACGTCCACGCGCTGTACGCGGCGCTCAAGGCGGCGCAGGCCGAGACCGAGCGCCCCTCGATCATCGCGATGCGCACGATCATCGCCTGGCCGGCCCCGAACGCGCAGAACACCGAGGCCGCGCACGGCTCCGCGCTGGGCGCGGACGAGGTCGCCGCCACCAAGCGGGTCCTGGGCTTCGATCCGGAGAAGTCCTTCGAGGTCGCGGACGAGGTCCTCGCCCACACCCGTCAGGCCCTGGACCGGGGCGCCGAGGCGCACGCCGCCTGGGACAAGCGGATCGCCGAGTGGCGCGGCGCCCAGCCCGAGCGCGCGAAGCTGTACGACCGTGTCGTGGCAGGCCAGCTCCCCGACGGCTGGGAGCAGGCGCTCCCGGAGTTCGAGGAGGGCGCGCCCGTCGCCACGCGTGCCGCCTCCGGCAAGGTGCTGCAGGCGCTGGGTGCGGTGATCCCCGAGCTGTGGGGCGGCTCCGCCGACCTCGCGGGGTCGAACAACACGACCATCGACAAGAACAGCTCCTTCCTTCCGGTCGGCAACCCGCTGCCGGAGGCGGACCCCTACGGACGCACGATCCACTTCGGCATCCGCGAGTTCTCGATGGCCGCGGAGATGAACGGCATCGCGCTGCACGGCAACACCCGCATCTACGGCGGCACGTTCCTGGTGTTCTCCGACTACATGCGCAACGCCGTGCGTATGTCCGCCCTGATGCAGCTCCCGGTGACGTACGTGTGGACGCACGACTCCATCGGCCTCGGCGAGGACGGCCCGACCCACCAGCCGGTCGAACACCTGGCCGCGCTGCGCGCCATCCCGGGCCTGAACGTCGTGCGCCCGGCCGACGCCAACGAGACCGCCGTCGCCTGGGCCGAGATCCTCAAGCGGCACTCCACCAACCCCGCCCCGCACGGCCTCGCGCTCACCCGTCAGGGCGTGCCGACGTACGCCCCCGACCCCGATGCGGCCAAGGGCGGTTACGTCCTGAAGGAGTCCTCCACCGGGACCCCGGTCGTCATCCTCATCGCCACCGGTTCCGAGGTGCAGCTCGCCGTCGCCGCGCGGGAGCTGCTGGAGGCCGAGGGCGTGGGCACCCGGGTGGTGTCGATGCCGTCCGTGGAGTGGTTCGAGGAGCAGCCCGCCGAGTACCGCGAGCGCGTCCTGCCGCGGTCCGTGAAGGCCAGGGTGGCGGTCGAGGCCGGTATCGGCCTGACCTGGTACCGGTTCGTCGGCGACCTGGGCCGCATCGTGTCCCTGGAGCACTTCGGCGCCTCGGCCGACGCCAAGGTGCTCTTCCGCGAGTTCGGCTTCACGCCGGAGAACGTCGTCGCCGCCGCCAAGGAATCTCTTGCCGCCGTCCGCGGTTGATCCGATCGCCAGAAGGAAGATGATCACAGTGACCGAAGCAACCGCACCCGCGGCGCCCCTGAAGCGCCTGTCCGAGGCGGGGGTGTCGATCTGGCTGGACGACCTGTCCCGCAGGCGGATCGCGTCCGGCAACCTCGCCGAACTCATCGCCACCCGGCACGTGGTGGGCGTCACCACCAACCCGTCCATATTCCAGGCCGCCATCGGCTCCGGAGAGGGCTACGAGGAGCAGTTGGCCGACCTGGCCGTGCGCGGTGTGACGGTCGAGGAGGCCGTCCGCATGATGACCACCGCCGACGTCCGGGCCGCCGCCGACCTCCTGCGGCCGGTGTACGACGCGACGGACGGCCGGGACGGCCGGGTCTCGATCGAGGTCGATCCGCGACTGGCCCACCACACGGCGGCGACGATCGCCGAGGCCAAGCAGCTCGCCTGGCTCGTCGACCGCCCCAACGTGATGATCAAGATCCCGGCGACCGAGGCGGGCCTGCCGGCCATCACCGAGGTCGTCGGCCGGGGCATCAGCGTCAACGTGACGTTGATCTTCTCCCTGGAGCGCTACCGCCAGGTGATGGACGCCTACCTCGCCGGCCTGGAGAAGGCCCGGGCCGCCGGGCTCGACCTGTCCGCCGTCCACTCCGTCGCCTCCTTCTTCGTCTCCCGCGTCGACACCGAGATCGACAAGCGCCTGACGAAGCTCGGCACGGACGAGGCACTCGCCCTCAAGGGCAGGGCCGCCCTGGCCAACGCGCGTCTCGCCTACGAGGCGTACGAGAAGGTGTTCGCGGCCGAGCGGTGGAGCGCACTGGAGACCGCGGGCGCGAACAGGCAGCGCCCCCTGTGGGCCTCCACCGGTGTGAAGGACCCGGCGTACAAGGACACCCTGTACGTCGACGAACTGGTCGCGCCCGGCACGGTCAACACCATGCCGGAGGCCACTCTCGGCGCCACCGCCGACCACGGCGACATCCGGGGCGACACGGTGACGGGTGGCTACGAGCAGGCCCGCGCTGACCTGGCGGCCGTGGAGCGGCTCGGGATCTCCTACGACGAGGTCGTGCGGCAGCTCGAGGACGAGGGCGTCGCGAAGTTCGAGACGGCCTGGCAGGACCTGCTGGACGCCGTGACGAAGTCCCTGAACGGCAAGGGAGTTGACGCGGAATGAGCGACGGGAACATGGCGCAGGGCGCGGCTCCGGCCGAGAGCACGCTGGTCCTCGAAGCCGCCCTCACCCCTCCGGACAGTGGTTCGTCCGCCTGGGGCAATCCGCTGCGCGACCCCCGGGACCGTCGTCTGCCCCGAATCGCGGGCCCGTCGGGACTGGTCATCTTCGGTGTCACCGGCGACCTGTCCCGCAAGAAGCTGATGCCGGCGGTCTACGACCTGGCCAACCGTGGTCTGCTGCCGCCGGGCTTCTCCCTCGTCGGATTCGCCCGACGCGACTGGGCCGACCAGGACTTCGCGCAGGTGGTGCACGACGCGGTGCGCGAGCACGCCCGTACGCCCTTCCGCGAGGAGGTGTGGCAGCAGCTCGCCGAGGGCATGCGGTTCATCCCGGGCGACTTCGACGACGACATGGCGTTCAAGCAGCTGAAGTCCGCTGTCGACGAGTTGGACGCCTCCCGGGGCACCAGCGGCAACTACGCGTTCTATCTCTCGGTGCCGCCGAAGTTCTTCCCGAAGGTCGTGCAGCAGCTCAAGAAGCACGGCCTCGCCGACGCCCCGGAGGGCTCCTGGCGGCGCGCGGTCATCGAGAAGCCGTTCGGCCGCGACCTGGCGAGCGCCCGCGAGCTGAACCGGATCGTGCACGAGGTGTTCGAGCCGGAGCAGGTGTTCCGCATCGACCACTACCTGGGCAAGGAGACCGTCCAGAACATCCTGGCGCTGCGGTTCGCCAACACGATGTACGAACCGGTCTGGAACCGGTCCTTCGTGGACCACGTGCAGATCACCATGGCCGAGGACATCGGCATCGGCGGCCGCGCCGGCTACTACGACGGCATCGGCGCCGCCCGGGACGTCATCCAGAACCACCTGCTCCAGCTGATGGCCCTGACGGCCATGGAGGAGCCCATCGCCTTCGATGCCGCGTCGCTGGTCACCGAGAAGATGAAGGTCCTGAAGTCGGTGAAGCTGCCGGGGGACCTCGGGGCGCACACCGTGCGCGGCCAGTACGCGGCCGCCTGGCAGGGCGGTGAGAAGGTGCGCGGCTACCTCCAGGAGGAGGGCATCGACCCCGCGTCCACCACGGACACCTACGCGGCGATCAAGCTGGAGGTCGACAACCGCCGCTGGGCGGGCGTGCCGTTCTACCTCAGGACGGGCAAGCGCCTGGGCCGCCGCGTCACCGAGATCGCGGTCGTCTTCCAGCGGGCGCCCCACTCTCCGTTCGACACCACGGCCACCGAGGAACTCGGCCAGAACGCGATCGTCATCCGGGTGCAGCCGGACGAAGGGATGACCGTTCGCTTCGGTTCCAAGGTGCCGGGTACATCGATGGAGATACGGGACGTCACGATGGACTTCGCCTACGGCGAGTCGTTCACCGAGTCCAGCCCGGAGGCGTACGAACGGCTGATCCTGGACGTACTGCTCGGCGACGCCAACCTCTTCCCCCGTACGGAGGAAGTGGAGGAGTCCTGGAGGATCCTCGACCCGATCGAGGAGTACTGGGCGACGCACGGCAAGCCCGCGCAGTACGACTCGGGCAGCTGGGGTCCCGAGGAAGCCGACGAGATGCTCGCACGAGACGGACGGAGCTGGCGCAGGCCATGAAGATCGACCTGACCGACACCACGGCAAGCAAGATCAACAAGGCACTGGTGCAGGGCCGCCGCGCCCTGGGCACCCCGGCGGTGGGCATGGTCCTGACCATGGTCATCGTGACCGACGAGGAGAACGCCTACGACTCGATGAAGGCGGCCGAGGACGCCTCGCACGAGCACCCCTCGCGGACCCTGGTGGTCATCAAGCGGCAGGCCCGCACCCCACGCGACCGCACCCGGTCGCACCTGGACGCCGAGGTCCGGGTGGGTGCCGACGCCGGGACCGGCGAGACGGTCGTGCTGCGGCTGTACGGCGAGGTGTCCGACCACGCCGACTCGGTGGTCCTGCCGCTGCTGCTGCCGGACGCGCCCGTCGTCGTGTGGTGGCCGGTGGACGCGCCGGACAACCCGGCCAAGGACCCGCTGGGCGCCCTCGCGCAGCGCCGCATCACCGACCTGTACGCCGTCGAGGACCCGCAGCGCGTGCTGCGGGCCCGAGTCGCCTCGTACGCGCCGGGCGACACCGACCTGGCCTGGACCCGGCTGACGCCGTGGCGGTCGATGCTGGCCGCCGCGCTCGACCAGGCCCGCACCGAGGTGATCTCCGCGGCCGTGGAGGCCGAGGCGGAGAACCCGGCCGCCGAACTGCTGGCCCGCTGGCTGGAGGCCCGCCTCAAGGTGTCCGTCGACCGGGTCGTCACCGCGGGACCGGTCGTCACGGCCGTCCGGCTGGGCACCGACAAGGGCGAGATCGTCATCGACCGGCCCGAGGGCCCGCTGGCCACCCTCACCCTGCCGGGCCAGCCCTCGCGCACCCTGGCGCTGAAGGTGCGCCCGACCTCCGAACTGATCGCCGAGGAGCTGCGCCGCCTCGACGCGGACGACATGTACGCCATCGCCCTGCGCGGCGGTGACGGTGTCAGGGAGGAGGCCGCTCATGTCCGACAGCCCTAGGCTCACCCGGCGGCCCGAGTGGACCGAACTGGAGGACCACCGTGCCCGGTGGCACACGCACCTGCGGGAGCTGTTCGACCAGGACCCCGGGCGTGCGGAACGCTACGTCGTGCGCGTCGGTGATCTGCGCATCGACTACTCCAAGCACCTGATCACCGACGAGACCCTCGCGCTGCTCCAGGAACTGGCCACCGCCACCGGCGTGTTCGGGCTGCGCGACGCCATGTTCCGCGGCGAGAGGATCAACACCACCGAGAACCGGGCCGTGCTGCACACCGCGCTGCGCGCACCGCGTGACGCGGTGATCGAGGTCGACGGCGAGAACGTGGTGCCCCAGGTGCACGCGGTGCTCGACAAGATGACCGACTTCGCCGACCGGGTCCGGTCGGGCGAGTGGACCGGCCACACCGGCAGGCGGATCAGGAACGTCGTCAACATCGGCATCGGCGGCTCGGACCTGGGCCCCGCGATGGCGTACGAGGCGCTGCGCGCCTTCACCGCACGGGAGTTGACGTTCCGGTTCGTGTCGAACGTGGACGGGGCCGACCTGCACGAGGCGGTGCGCGACCTGGATCCGGCGGAGACGCTGTTCATCGTCGCGTCGAAGACGTTCACCACGATCGAGACGATCACGAACGCGACCTCGGCCCGGTCCTGGCTGCTCACGGCGTTCGAGGGCGACGAGAAGGCGGTCGCCAGGCACTTCGTCGCCCTGTCGACGAACGCCGGGAAGGTCACCGAGTTCGGTATCGACCCGGAGAACATGTTCGAGTTCTGGGACTGGGTCGGCGGCCGGTACTCCTACGACTCCGCGATCGGACTGTCTCTGATGATCGCGGTCGGCCCGGAGCGGTTCCGGGAGATGCTGGACGGTTTCCGCATCGTCGACGAGCACTTCCGGAACGCGCCGGCCGAGGCCAACGCACCGCTGCTGCTCGGCCTGCTGGGCGTCTGGTACGGCAACTTCTTCGACGCCCAGTCGCACGCGGTGCTGCCGTACTCGCACTACCTGTCGAAGTTCACCGCGTATCTGCAGCAGCTGGACATGGAGTCCAACGGCAAGTCGGTGGACCGTGACGGGCACCCGGTGCAGTGGCAGACCGGGCCGGTGGTGTGGGGCACCCCGGGCACCAACGGGCAGCATGCCTACTACCAGCTCATCCACCAGGGCACCAAGCTGATCCCGGCCGACCTGATCGGCTTCGCGAACCCGGTCGCCGGGCTCGGCGACGAGCTCGAGGCGCAGCACGACCTGCTGATGGCCAACCTGTTCGCCCAGGGCCAGGCGCTCGCCTTCGGCAAGACGGAGCAGGAGGTGCGCGCGGAGGGCGTGCCCGAGGAGCAGGTGCCGCACCGCATCCTCAAGGGCAACCACCCCACCACCACGATCCTGGCCGCCGAGCTGACGCCGTCGGTCCTCGGGCAGCTGATCGCCCTCTACGAGCACAAGGTGTTCGTGCAGGGCGCGATCTGGCACATCGACTCCTTCGACCAGTGGGGCGTCGAACTCGGCAAGGTGCTCGCCAAGCGCGTCGAGCCCGCCCTGACCCGGGGTGCCGACGTCCCCGGCCTGGACCCGTCGACGGCCGCCCTCGTGGCGGCCTACCGCACGCTCAAGAACGATCCGGAAGAAGTGAACTGACATGCAGCTCGGACTCATCGGTCTCGGCAAGATGGGCGGCAACATGCGCGAGCGGATCCGCCGCGCGGGCCACACCGTCGTCGGCTACGACCGCAACCCCGAGGTCTCGGACGTCAAGAGCCTCAACGAACTCGTCGAGAAGCTCGAAGCGCCGCGAGTGGTCTGGGTGATGGTCCCGGCCGGCGCCCCCACCCAGTCGACGATCGACGAACTCGCCGCTCTGCTCTCCCCCGGCGACGTCGTGGTGGACGGCGGCAACTCCCGCTGGACGGACGACGAGAAGCACGCCGCCGAGCTCGGCATCAAGGGCATCGGCTTCATCGACGCGGGTGTCTCCGGCGGGGTGTGGGGCCTGGAGAACGGCTACGCGCTGATGGTCGGCGGTGACAGGGAGCACGTCGACCGGCTCCAGCCGATCTTCGACGCGCTCAAGCCGGAGGGGCCGTACGGCTACGTCCACGCGGGCAGGGTCGGCGCCGGGCACTTCTCGAAGATGGTCCACAACGGCATCGAGTACGCCATGATGCAGGCCTACGCCGAGGGCTGGGAACTGCTGGAGAAGGTCAAGTCGGTGGAGAACGTCCGCGAGGTCTTCCGCTCCTGGCAGGAGGGCACCGTCATCCGCTCCTGGCTGCTCGACCTGGCGGTCAACGCCCTGGACGAGGACGAGCACCTGGTCAAGCTGCGCGGTTACGCCGAGGACTCCGGCGAGGGTCGCTGGACCGTCGAGGCCGCCATCGACAACGCGGTGCCGCTGCCCGCCATCACGGCGTCCCTCTTCGCCCGGTTCGCCTCGCGGCAGGACGACTCCCCGCAGATGAAGATGATCGCCGCGCTGCGCAACCAGTTCGGCGGCCACGCGGTCGAGTCCACGAAGGAGTAACCAGCCGTGGGCGCGCTCCTGCCGGTCCGCCACGGCGCGACCGACTGGAGCGTCACGGGGAAGCACACCGGCTTCACCGGCCTCCCGCTCACCCAGCGGGGCGAGGAACAGGCAAGTCTCTCGCCCCGCTGCTCGCCGGACGCACCTTCGCCCGCTTCCTCACCAGCCCACTGGACCGCGCCCTGCGCACCGCCCACCTCGCCGGTCCGTCCGGCGCGGTCCCCGACCCGGATCTCCACGTGGGGGCTCCTCCCGCTCGAAGAGCTCGGGGAGGGACCACGGCGGCCACGAGGGCGTCACCACCGCCGAGATCCACCGCACCCGCCCCGATCGGTACCTGTGGACCGACGGTCCCCACCGGGCCCGACCGGTCACCCCGGCGAGTCGCCGGACGCGATCGGGACGCGCGCCGACCGGGTACCGGCCCGCGTCGTTCCCGCCCCGCCGAGGACGACGCGGTCCCCGTGGCCCACACCCACCTCCTGCGGTGCTCACCGCCCGCCGCCTCGACCTCACGGCCGCCGAGTGCCGGCTGTTCCAGCCGGTCACGGGTACGCTCAGCCGGCTCTCCACCGAGCCCGGCCGGCCCGTGGTCGCGGAATGGGACACGCAGCCGTGACCAGTACGTCAGCAACAGCAGCAGAGGCGGACGGAGGGGTGGACCTCCTGGCACCGGCGCAGGCACGGGCTTCTACAATCGCGGGCACCAACCCGTCCGGAGGAACCCGATGACCAGCGTCGACGAACCGGCACGACCAGGCGGCCGCATCCGCGACGCCGCCCGTACGAAGGCCGAGATCCTCGACGTGGCCACCCAGGAGTTCGCGCGCGCCGGGTACGACGGGGCCCGGGTCGACGAGATCGCCGCCCGCACCCGCACCACCAAGCGGATGATCTACTACTACTTCGGCGGCAAGGAGCAGCTGTTCACGGCCGTCCTGGAGCGGGCGTACGGGGTGATCCGCCAGGCCGAACAGGAACTGGACGTCGAGCACCTGGACCCGGTGGCGGCCATCCGCCGGCTCGCGGAGCTCACCTTCGACCACCATGAGCAGCACCCGGACTTCATCCGCCTGGTCGGCATCGAGAACATCCACGGCGCCGAGCACATCGCCGCCTCCGCGGAGCTGGGCGCGATCGGTTCGCCGGCCCTGGAGGTCACCGGCCGCATCCTGGCGGCGGGCCGGGCGTCGGGGCTGTTCACGGCGGACGTCGACGCCGTCGACCTGCACGCGCTGATCAGCTCGTTCTGCTTCTTCCGCGTCGCCAACCGGCACACCTTCGGCGTCCTGTTCGGCCGCGACCTGGTCGCCGCCGGCCGGCGCGAGCACTACCGCCGGATGCTCGGGGACATGGTGATCGCGTACCTGACGGCGGACCGCACGGAGGACTGACCTCCCCGCGGACGGCCCGGCAGCACCTCTTGGCACCGGGGACACGGGCGCAACATCCCAGCCACTGCTACTGACCGTCCGGGCCTGTGGTCCGGGGACCCCGACCCCCTGCCCTCGCCGCTCCCCCGGCGAACGCCCGCGCACGCATCGCACCCCCGCGCCCGCCCCGGGCCGGGTCGCACCCCGCGCGCCCGCCGTCCGAGTGGCCCGCACCCCGTGTGACCCGACCGCCATCCGCGCGCCCTAGCCTGGCGGCATGCCCCCTGATCCGTCCCGTCGTCCCGTACGCGCCCTGACGCTGGCCGCCTCCGTCCTCGCCGCACGAACCCGCTCGTGCCGGCCGTCGGAGGCACCCGTGCCGGCACCGGCCGGGCGCCCCATCCGGCGCGTGCCCGGGCGTGTGCTGCACCTGGTCACCGAAGGGCTGCCGCACCAGCGCACGGGCTACACCCTGCGCACCCAGGCGCTCGTCCGGGCGCAGTGGGAGGCGGGGCTCGATCCGCATGTGGTGACGCGCATCGGCTTCCCGGTCACCCACGGCGTGTTCGACGCGCGGTCGCTGGATCTGCTGGACGGAGTGCCCCAGCACCGGCTCCTGCCCCGGTGGCTGCCCCACGGCGGCGGACCGCTCCTCGCGCGCAACGCCGAGCTGGCCGCGCGGCTCGTCGAACGGCTGCGGCCCTCGGTGCTGCACGCGGCGAGCGACCACGGCAACGGTCGTGTGGCGCTCGCCCTGCGCGAGGCGTTCGGGCTTCCCGTGGTCTACGAGGTCCGCACCCTCCCGGCGGAGCCCCGCCGGACGCGGCCTCCCGGGCGTCCGGCCGCCGGCGGACCGGCCCGTGCCCTGTCCCCGTCGGAGACGTACTGCCTGCGCGAGGCCGACGCCGTGCTCGCGCCCAGCGATACGGTGAAGGCCGAGATCCTCGCGCGCGGCGTGCCCGAGGAGCGGGTGCGCGTCGTCCCGGACGTCGTCGATCCCGTCGTCCTTCAGCCCCCGCCCGACGGCAGCGATCCGCGCGCCTGGTGGGGCATCGTCGCCCGTGACCGCACCTGGTCGCAGATCGCCGCCACGACCCGCGCCACGTATCAAGCACTGGGATGCCTGTGAGACGTCCGGCGCGCCGCAGCCATGCGCTGGACCGGCCCCGCCGACACAGCAGCAGGCGGTAGCCGTCCGGGTCCTCGGTCCTGACACCCCCACTCGTTCCCGCAGGGGTTGGGTGAGAGCACCCGCTTGGTCACGGGGCCACAGGCCGTACCTCCCAGGACCGCCCTCAGGTGCCGCTGTCGACACTCTCGTCGAGCAGCGGTCCGAGTTCGCGCGCCACGGTCGTCAGGGCCCGGTCGTCCCGTTCGGCGCGGGCGATCAGCAGGGCACCCTCCAGGGCGCTGATCATGAGCGTCGCGAGTGGCTCCGCGCGGGCCGCCGGGACTCCCATGTCCGTCAGCGCCTCGGTGATGGGGCGTGCCCAGTGGGCGAACGCCGCCGCGGCCGCGGCTCGGGTGGAGTCGGTGGACTGTGCGCAGTCCACCGCGGCGGCGGCCACCGGGCAACCGCCCTCGAAGCCGGTGTCGGCGAACTCCTCCGTCCACTGCCGGACCATCGCGGCGAACAGCCCGCTCGGTGCCGGCTCGGCCATCGACGCGAGGAAGCGGGCGATCCGCTCGGCGGCGTACCGGCCGGCCCACTCCAAGGCCTCGTTGACGAGCTGTTCCTTGCCGCCGGGGAAATAGTGCTGGAGCGAGCCGCGCGGTGCCCGCGCGTGTGCGGCGACGTCCCGCATGCCGGTCGCCGTGACGCCGTCGCGCCGGATCAGCTGGGCCGCGCTGAAGACCATCCGCTCGCGTGGCCCGCGCTCGGACACCGCCATCGTGACCTCCGTCCCGATCTGTCGGCCCCCACCCTATGACCGCCGTCATAAAGGCCGCTACTATGACCGCTGTCATAACTCCTGACGACGCCTCGCACGAAGGGCGGTCCCCATGGACGTCGGCTTCATCGGTCTCGGGGTCATGGGTCAGCCGATGGCGCTCCGGATGGTCCGGGCCGGCACCCCGCTCCTGGTCTGGAACCGCACGGCCGCCCGCACCGACCCGCTGCGCGCGGCCGGCGCCGGGGTGGCGGCGGATCCCGCCGAGGTGTTCGCGCGGACGGGCGTGGTGATCCTCATGCTGGCCGACGACCTCGCGATCGACTCCGTCCTCGGCCGCGGCACACCGCACTTCGCGGCACGCGTCGCCGGGCGCATCGTGGTGCACATGGGTACGACGTCGCCGGACTACTCACGCGCCCTCGAGGCCGATGTGCACGCGGCGGGCGGCCGCTATGTCGAGGCGCCGGTCTCCGGGTCGAGGGTGCCCGCGGAGAGCGGGCGGTTGGTGGCGATGCTGGCCGGGGACGCGTCGGCCGTGCAGCTCGTACGGCCGCTGCTGGCGCCGCTGTGCCGGGAGACGTTCGTCTGCGGAGCCGCGCCCAACGCCCTGCTGACGAAGCTCTCGGTCAACCTGTTCCTGATCACGCTGGTGACCGGGCTGTCGGAGGCGTACCACTTCGCGGACCGGCACGGCCTGGACCGGCGGCTCCTCCTGGACGTGCTGGACGCGGGCCCCATGGCCAGCGGGGTGTCCCGTATGAAGGCGCCCAAGCTGTACGCCCGCGATTTCGCGGTGCAGGCGTCGGCCCACGACGTGCTGAAGAACAACCGGCTGATCGCCGGGGCCGCCCGCGAGGCGGGGGTCGCCTCGCCGTTGCTCGACGTCTGCCACGCCCTGTTCGAGGAGACCGTGACGCTCGGCCACGGCCACGAGGACATGGTGGCCGTCCTGCACGCGATCGAGTCCCGCACCCAGGACGGCCTCGAAGGTCGCCTCCCGGGGCACTAACCCCGGTTCATCCCCTTGGGGATGCCGTACGCGCGCTCGACATGCAGGCGCAGCACCAGGCGGCGGTCGCGGACCATGGCGGCGCGGTACTCGTCCCAGTCCGGGTGCTCGCCCAGGACGTCGCGGTAGAGCCGGATGAGTTCCTCGACCGTCGCGTCGTACGGGTCCTCGGCGACGGGCGAGAGCTCGGCGGTGCCCTCGACGACCGAGTACGCCCGCCGGTCGGCGCTCGTGACGTGGTAGGAGGCCCTGGGGTCCCGGCGCAGGTTGCGGGTCTTGGCGCGGTCGTCGGTGATCGAGACCCGGACGATCCGCTCGTCGGTGTCATAGGAGTGGCTGACGTTCGACAGCTGCGGCCGGCCGTCCCGCTTGAGGGTGACCAGCACCCCACCTCGGACTTCGGAGAGCAGCGCGAGCAGTGCGTTCTGTGTCCCGTCCTGAGTCATACCCGGGTCAACCCGCCGGGCCGAGCCGCGCATTCCCGCAGGGAACGCTGTCACAGGAGCGGTCACGCACCGCAGGACGTGCGGGTCCCGGTCGCACGGGGAACCATGAAAGGTTGGCCCCGGAAGCCCGGGACCGCACCGGGAGGGAGGAGAACGATGGGACACCTGCGGCAGGAGGTCGAGCCGGAGGAGGTCGGCCTCGACGCGAAGGCGCTGGACCGCCTGGACCAGCACTTCGCACACCAGGTCGACGACGGCCGGCTGCCCGGCTACCTGGTGGCCGTCGCCCGGCACGGCCGCATGGCCCACCTCACCACGTACGGACACCGCGACGTGGCCGAGCGGCTTCCGGTCGCGACCGACACGCTGTGGCGGATGTACTCGATGACCAAACCGGTCACGTCCGTCGCCGCGCTGATCCTGATGGAGGAGGGCCGTTTCGGGCTGGACACGCCCGTCGCGGACTTCCTGCCGGCGTTCGCCGAGCCCCGGGTGTACGTGGACGGCTCCGGACCGGCCGTGCGGACCCGCCCCGCGGAACGGCCCATCCTGGTCCGCCATCTGCTCACGCACACGGCCGGCCTGACGTTCGGCTTCTACCACTCCCACCCCGTGGACGCGCTGTACCGGGAGGCGGGCATCGACTCGTCCGTGGTGCCCGGCACGGACCTCGCTCAGACCTGCGAGGCGTACGCGCGGCTGCCACTGCAGTTCGAACCGGGCACGCAGTGGAACTACTCGGTGGCGACCAACGTCCTGGGCCGGCTCGTCGAGGTCGCCTCGGGCCGGGACCTGGACGCCTTCCTCGCCGAACGGGTCTTCGGGCCGCTCGGCATGGAGGACGCCGGTCTGCACGTCACCGAGTCCCAGGCGCCGCGCCTCGCGGAGTTGTACGGCGAGACGGACGGCGGCGGCATCACCCCGGTCCCCGGCCTGCCGCTGCACGGACGGCCCCGTCTTCTCTCGGGGAGCGGCGGCATGGTGGCGTCGGCGTACGACTACCACCGCTTCATGGAGTTCCTGCGCCGCGGCGGTGAGCTCGACGGCACCCGGCTGCTGTCCGCCGAGACGGTCACCGCGATGACCTCGAACCACCTCCCGGGCGACGCCGATCTGCGGTCCTACGGCAGCCGGGCGCACCGCGAGCCCGGCAAGGCGGGTCTCGGTTTCGGCCTGGGCGTCTCCGTCGTCACCGACCCGGCACTCACCCGGTCCCCGGCGGTGCGGGGCGCGTTCGGCTGGAGCGGGGTGGCCACCACCACCTTCTGGGTGGACCCGCGCCACGACCTGACGGTCCAGTTCCTCACCCAGCTGCGGCCCACCGGCTCGCACACGGTCTACCCGGAGCTGAAGCGGCTCGTGCACGAGGCCCTGCCGGGACGTGTCAGATCCGCGGCGTGAACACCGGCGCCGGCCCGTCCCCGACCGGTTCTGCGAGCCGTTCCGCCTCAGGCCCCGCCCGGCTCCCCTGTCCCGGCCCGAAGTGCCCGGACCGCCGCCTCGAAGTGTTCCCGGCAGCGGCCCCAGGCGCCGCCCACCTCGAAGTCCAGCAGCAGCGGAGTGAGCGCGGCCGAGAAGTCGGTGCTCGCCTCCAGGGGCAGCAGGGACGGCAGGTTGTCGATGGCGATGAGGTCGAGCACGGGCTGTTCGCGCAACCGGCGCACCGGGTGCTCCCAGTCGGTCGGGGTGTCGTAGACCGGCAGGAGGTTCAGGGGCGAGCCCACGTCGGCCGTCACGTCGCACAGGGTGCGCAGCCGGCGGCCGGGTTCGTCGAGGTCCTTGTCCGTCAGGAAGGGCGGAGCGGGACGGTTCGTCATGACGGTGTTGACCAGCAGCTCGTGGCCGAGCAGGGCTTGACGGTCCAGGTCCCGGGTCTCGGCCTGGTCCCAGCAGGTGGGGTCGGCTCCGGCGACGCCGAGCGCGACCCGGGCGCCGCGTCCGCTGCGGCCGAGGGCGCCGATCACCAGCGCCCGCACCTCGCCCGAGGCGGCGCGCAGTTGCTCGTCCAGCTCTTCCTTGGACGTCGGCCGCAGCGGCGCGGTCAGCCGGCCCCGGTGCTGGAGCAGGGCGAGTGCGGCGCCCAGGTAGCCGGCCCAGTAGCCGAAGGCGACCAGCCGCCGCCCGTCGTCGTCGACCAGGTACTCCAGGTCCAGCAGGGCGCCGCCGCCCGCGGTGAACCGGCGCAGCAGGGCCTCGGCGCCGGGCTGCCCCTTGTACGCGTGCCCGAAGAACAGGTGGCGGTGGACCAGCGCGGCGGGCTCGTCGGGGAGTTCCTTCAGGCCGGCGATCACCGCGTCGGGCGGCGCCGTCACCCAGGACCCCGGCTCGACGACACGGCAACCCACCTGCTCGTACGCCTCGGCCGGGAACACCCGCTGCGCAGAGTCCTCGACCGTGAGGGTCACGCCGCTCTCGACCAGGCGCCGGGCGTCGGACGGCACGATCGGGGTGCGCCGTTCGGTGGTGCGGGACTCGTGGCGGAGCCACAGGTGGAGTGCGGTCATGGCGGTTGACCTCCGGGCGCGGGGCGTCGGCGGTGTGAGGGCCGACGCCGACGGGGGCTGACGTCGACGAAGGGTACGCGCCCGGGGCGGAGATCCCGGTGGTGTCGCGGGCCCCTGACGACGGCACCGGGAGCGGGCTCTTCAGGCGGCCCGTACGGTCGTACCCTCGGTGGTCTCCTCCTGTCGGGGCACGCCGATCAGGACCAGCGTCACATCGTCGTCGTGGGCGGCCGTGTCCGGAATGAGGGTCTCGATCAGCCGGGCCGTGGCCTGGTCGAGGATCTCCGGGTCCGCCGGCGCGCCCGCCAGGGCGAGGTCGAGACTGTGCGCGAGGACGTCGATCTGGGCGTCGATGTCGGTGCCCGGCCGCTCGACCAGTCCGTCGGTGTAGAGGGCGAGCGTGCTGCCCGGTGGCAGCCGATGGGTCGCCTGCCGGTACGGCCCGCCGCCGCACACCTCGCTGACGCCCAGCGGCACGCTGACCGGTGCCTGCAGCCGGCCGGCGGGCCCGTCCGGGGGAAGGGCGATGACCGGCAGGTGTCCGGCCGAGCACAGGGTGACCTCGTGGGCGCCCTGGTCCACCACCAGGTAGACGCAGGTCACGAGCTGGTCCGCCAGGTCGCTGACGAACGCGTCGAGCCCGGCCATGAGCCGGCTGGGCGATACGCCCGTTCGGGCCAGCGCGTGGGAGGCGGCGCGCAGCTGCCCCATGACGGCCGCCGCGTCCAGGCCCCGGCCCATCACGTCGCCGATGACGACGCCGGTGCGGTCCCGGTCGAGGGGAATGATGTCGAACCAGTCGCCGCCGACCCCGGGATCCTGGACGGAGGCGAGGTACCGGTAGGCGCTGGGAAGGTGCGGCAGGCGGGGCGGCTCGCCCATGAGGCTGTGCTGCAGGGTGTAGGCGATGCGCCGTTGCTGCTCGTAGCGCTCGGCGCGTTCGGCCTCGGCCTGTCTGCGTTCGGTGATGTCCCGCACGGTCAGGAACAGCACGGTCTCCTGCTCCGCCTGGAGGGTGCTGACGCTCACCTCGACCGGGAACTCACTGCCGTCGCTGCGCATCCCGTACAGGTCCCTGTCCAGGACCATCGGCTTCGGGTCGCTCAGGCGCAGATAGGCGTTGAGGAGCGCGCCGTGGCGCCGGCGCCGCGGGCCGGCCACCAGGTCGACTACGCCGGCGCCGACGAGGTCGTCCGGTTCATGGCCGAAGAGTCGTCGCACCTGTGCGTTGGCCATGACGATGGTGCCGGCGCCGTCCGTGATCAGGGTGGCGTCGGGTGCCGATTCCAGCAGTGCGAGGAAGCGCCGGTTGGCCCGCTCCACCTCGCGCTGAGCGGCGACCCGCTGGGTGACGTCGGTGACGATCCCGCACAGGGCGTAGGGCCTGCCGGACGGATCGTTGAGGGGGAACAACGTGGTGAGCACGTCCCGTGGGCCGTCCGCGAGGAGGAGGCGCTCCTCCCGTTGCACGGGAGTGCCGTGTGCCAGCATGCCGAGGTCGGCGGCCCACGCCTGACGCGCGAGGTCGGGCGGCAGGACGTCCCAGTCCAGGCGGCCCAGCACTTGTTCGCGGGACAGACCCGTGCTCTCCTCGAACATCGAGTTGACGGCCAGGAAGCGGCCGTCCAGGTCCTTGATGAACACCACCGCGGGCGTGCGGTCCATGAACGCCTGGAGCAGTTCGTTCTGCCGCACCTGCCCTTCGGCGCGGGCGTGCGCCACCTCGATCCGGCGGCCCACGGCCAGGGCGACCAGGACGACCACGGTGAACACGATCACCAGCCCGCACACCAGCAGCGCGATGCCCAGCCGCTTCCCGTACAGTCCGACGTCCTCACCGGCCAGGACGGCCCAGCCCAGCAGCAGCGGCATGACCAGGATGGTGGCGAACAGCCGGCGCCCCAGCGCGCCCGTGGTGCCGGCGTTCGTCAGCAGTCCCGCGGGGCCCTCGTCCGGCCGGGCCAGGAACACGGCGATGCCCAGCAGCACCGTGGCGAGGGCGGTGTGCAGGGCCATGCCGGTGTAGACGCCGAACCGCTCCAGCTCGGGCACGGCGTAGACGAACCCGTAGAGCCGCAGAACGCCGAGGGCGAGGATGGCCAGACCCGGGATCTGACTGGTCCAGGCGGGCAGTCGGGAGGTGCTCGCACACAGTGACGCGACGCCGCCGAGCGTCAGTGCCGCAGCCGTGTTCGGTGCCATCCGTCCGGGCATCCCCGGAGTCGTCGAAGCGGTGTCGTCATGGAAGAGGAGCTCGTCGATGCCCAGGCGCGTCCCCGTCAGGTACTCCAGCACGGTGAGTCCGCCGATCAGGGCGGCCAGCACGGCGGCTGCCCGGGCCAGGGTGACCGCCCGCGGGGTCACGGGTCCGAGAGCCACCAGGAAGACGGACAGGCCCACCGCCAGCAGGGCCACGGCGGCGTTCGGCTTCATGGGCGCGGCAACGCCCGGCAGCACGCTTTTCAGGACACCGATCCCGAGGATCCAGCCGGCCAGGCCCACCGCGCCCAGCGCGGCGGCCACCAGGGACGCGCCCTGGGCCACGACGCGAGCAGCGGCCAGGGCGGGCTCGCGGAACGGCAGCCCCCCGCCCTGCTGTGTGCGCATCACCAATCATCACCTTGGTCGAAACGACCTTGTCGGCACAATTGGCTCAAGTATCGCAAAAAGCGTCATGGGTGCAGACGGCGACGGAGGCAGCGCCGCCTGTCACAAGGGGTGCGGCCCGGTGCGCGGCGGCCGGCGCCGGACGGCCGCCGCGCGGACCGCTCACGAGGACTGCACCACCGCGTCCAGGTGCGGCAGGTAGTGGTCGAGCCGCTCCCGCTTGGTGCGCAGGTAGGTGATGTTGTTCTCGCACGGCGGTATCAGCAGCGACACCTGCTCGTCGACCTTGATGCCGTGCCGCAGCAGCGCCTCCCGCTTGCGCGGGTTGTTGGAGAGCAGCCGCACGGACCGTACGCCGAGGTCGTGCAGGATCTCCGCCGCGACCCGGTAGTCGCGGGCGTCCACCGGCAGGCCGAGGGCGAGGTTGGCCTCGACCGTGTCCAGGCCTTCCGACTGCAGCTTCATCGCGCGCAGCTTGGCCAGCAGGCCGATGCCCCGGCCCTCGTGGCCGCGCAGGTAGACGACGATGCCGCGACCCTCGGCCACGACCTGCCTGAGGGCGGTGGAGAGCTGGGGCCCGCACTCGCAGTGCGTGGACCCGAAGGCGTCCCCGGTCAGACACTCGGAATGCAGGCGGACGAGCATGCCCTCTTCCTCGATGTCGCCGTACACCAGCGCAACTTGCTCGTCGCCGCGGTCGTGGTCGAGGTAGCCGACGGCCTGGAAATCACCGTACTTGGTGGGCAGGGGGGCATTCACGACTCGGGTGACCCCGGTGGGGACGTTCGCGATCCGGGTGACTCCCGAGGGGGCGTTCCCGCCGAGCACGCCGTCAACGTCTGTCATGATCTGATTCCTATCTGGTAAGCGCAGGCGGTACGAGACGAAAGGCCGTGAAAAAGATGAGCGGTTCGGGAACTGCGGATACTGCCGGGGGTCACATCTCGGGTGTGCTCCCGTCGGACACCTCGCGGGACGTACGGGAGCGGGCGAAGGGTTCGCACCGCCAGGTGGCCGTCCTTCCCGTGGGCAGTTTCGAACAGCACGGCCCGTACCTTCCGTTGGCGACCGACACCCTGGTCGCCTGCGCGATCGCCCGCGAGCTGGCCGCCTCGTATCCGGTTCACCTCCTTCCTCCGGTGACGATCTCCTGCTCGCACGAGCACGCGGCGTGGCCGGGAACGGTGAGCATCTCCTCCGTCACCCTCCATGCGGTCGTACGGGACATCGCAGCATCGCTCGAACGCTCGGGCGTCGAGGCCCTGGTCGTGGTCAACGGTCACGGCGGGAATTACGTCCTCGGCAATGTCGTCCAGGAAGGCAATGCCGTCCGGGATTCCTCGGGCCGGGGCGTGCGGATGGCGCTTTTCCCGGCCCCGGAGGACTGGGAGTCGGCCCGGGAACGGGCGGGGGTGCGCACCTCGCTGCTCAGCGACATGCATGCCGGGGAAATCGAGACCTCCATTCTTCTGCACTGTCATCCCGAATTGGTCGGGCCCGGTCACGAGACCATGGATTTCATCGCCGACGACCGACGTCATCTACTCACCCTCGGCATGTCGGCCTATACGGCGTCCGGTGTCATCGGGCGTCCTTCGCTCGCTTCCGCGGAGAAGGGGAAGCAGTTGCTCGCGACGCTCGCCGAGTCCTTCGAGCCGTATTTCTCCCTGGTCGCCTCGGACGACGGCGACGGCAGTGCGACGCAGCGCCACTGACGCCGCGTCAGGAAGGGTGCGGAAGCCGAGCGGGCGCGGCGGGTGTGCGGACGGGGGACGCGGAGCGCGTGGGGGGTGCGCTCCGCGTCCGGTACGGGGGGCCGGGAGAGGGCTGCGGGGGCTTCGCCCTCGCCGGCGGCGTTCTCCGTCGCGGCGCGCGGGTGCCGAAGGCTCGTGCACCAGCGGGCGAGGAGGACGAGTACGCCGGGCAGGCTCGCCACGAAGCTGAGGACGCCGTAGACGACCGCGACGCCCAGCCCGGTGTCCGCACCGAGGCCCGCCGCGCCGAAGGCCCAGGCGGTGACGCCCTCGCGGGGGCCGAAGCCGCCGATGTTCAGCGGCAGGCCCATCGCGATGAGCGCGAGCAGCGCCAGCGGCAGCAGCGTGGCCGGGGAGGCGTGCGATCCGGCGACCCGCGCGGCCACCAGGAACATCAGCAGGTGCCCGGCGAGCACGATCACCGACGACAGCAGGACGGACGGCCAACTGCCGCGGGCCAGCAGGGCGGTGCGCGCCTCGGCGAGCACGGCGCCGAGGGCCCGGCGGCGGGACGGGCGGGGGGCGCGGCCCATGCGGACCGCCACGACGACGGAGAGCGCGCCGAGCGTGGCGAGCGCCGTCAGGCCGGCCAGCTGACGGGCCTGGACCTGCACCGGCGAGGGCAGCGTGAGCAGCACCGGGACGCCCACCGCGACCAGGGCCACCTGGCCGGCGGTGCGCTCCAGGACCACGGCGCGCACCCCGCGGCCCACATCACCGGCGCTCTGCCCGTGCCGCACCGCGCGGTGCACGTCGCCGAGGACGCCGCCGGGGAGCGCCGCGTTGAGGAACAGGGCGCGGTAGTAGTCGGCGACGGCTGCGCCGAACGGCAGCCTGATACCGAGCGCGTGGGCGACCCGGCACCAGCGCCAGGCGCTGAACACGGTGGTCAGCATGCCGATCCCGAGTCCGGCGAGCAGGATCGGCACATCGATCCGCCGCAGCCCGTCGAGCAGCACCCCGGTCCCGAGCCGCCACAGCAGCAGACCGAGGATGAGCGCCCCGGCGACGGTCCCGACGTGGGCGCGCAGGGCGCGCGGGACCCGGCGGCGCGACGGCGCCGGGATGGGGGTGGCGGGCGCCACGGGGGCGGTTTCCGCCACGGGTCCGAGCGCCTCCTGCGCCGTCGCCGCAGCCGCCGTGCGCGTCGTCATCACGCGCCTCCCGTCGGGTGGGGCAGGACCAGTACGTCGCTGTGGTGGACCACGACGCGCAGATCGCCCGCCGCACAGGCGGCCAGGCGTTCCCGCAGATACGTCGCTGCGCGGGCCGCGAGGTCAGGGCACTGTTCCACGGCCGCGCCGACCCAGCCGCGCAGCCACTCCTGCGTCAACTCCCGCTGCTCGGCGCCGAGTCGCCAGGGACTCGGATGGACCCGAACGCTCGCCCCGAGCCGGTCGAAGGCCTCGCAGGCCGCGCCCAGGGCATCGGGGCCGAGGAGGTCACCGCGCCGTTGGTGGGCGTTGAACGCCTCGCCGACCTCCCGGTCCATGGGGTGCCCGGGCGTCAGTTCCACGCGGCCCACGACGGAGAGGGTCAGCAGCGCCGGACAGCCCGCGTCCACGCAGGCCCGCGCCAGCGTGTCGATCTCGTCGGCGGTGAGCACGTCCAGCAGCGCGGACGCGGTCACCAGCGACGCCCCGGTGAGCGCGTCGGCGGTGAGCCGTCCGATGTCGCCGCGCTGGGTGGTGACGGTCACCCGGCTGCCGTCGGCCGCCGCGCGGGGTGCCCCCACCGACGCGAAGTGCAGCAGGTAGGGGTCCCGGTCGTGCAGCACCCAGTGCTGGGTGCCGTCGAGCAGCGGGGCGAGCCAGCGGCCCATGGACCCGGTGCCGCAGCCCAGGTCGTGCACGATGATCCCGGGGCCGCTCCGGGGTCGGTTCGCCAGCCGGATCCGCAGCGGGTCGAGCAGCTCGTGCGCCCGCGCCGCCGCGTCGGCGGGCTCCCGCAACGTCAGCCACTGCGGGGCGTACCGGGGCACCTCGCTCTCGCCGCCGCCGGGGGCGGGGACCGCGGGGAGCGCCGCGGGCTCCGGTTCCGTGGACGTCTCGGACCCCGTCGACGTCGTACCCGTGCTCATGCCGCCCTCCGAGGGTCGTGTCCCAGCCGGCCCAGCACACCCGCCAGGCTGCGTGCGGTGGTCGCCCAGCCGTCCAGTGCCGCCCGGCGGCCGCGCGCGGCGGCCTTGAGCCGGCGCCGTACGTCCGCTTCGCCGAACCAGCCGCGCAGCTCCGCGGCGATCGCGGCGGGGTCCTCCGGCGGGACGAGGATGCCGGGCACCCCGCCGTCCGGAGCGCGCCCGACCGCCTCCGGGAGGCCTCCGACGTCGGTGGCGAGGACCGGGACGCCGCGCGCCAGGGCCTCGGTGACGGCCATGCCGTACGTCTCGGCGTACGAGGTGAGGACCATGAGGTCGGCTGAGGCGTAGCTCGCCTCGAGTTCGGCACCGGACTGCGGACCGGCCAGGTGCAGCCGGTCGCCGAGTCCGTGCTCGTCGATGAGGGAGCGCAGCCGCTCGACGTACTCCGGGTCGTGGCCGAGGCCGCCGACGCACACGCAGCTCCACGGCAGGTCCTTGACCGTGGCGAGGGCCTCGATGAGCCGGTGCTGCCCCTTGCGGGGGGTGACGGCGGCGACGCACAGCAACCGGGAGACGCCGTCGGTTCCCGGGGCCATGGGAGCGATGTCGGCGCCGGGGGCTGCGACATGGACCCGTTCGGGGGCGAGGCCGTGGTGGGAGACCAGTCGGCGCACCGCCCAGTCGCTGGTGGCGACCACGGCGGGTACGGCCCGCAGGGTGGCGCGCTCCTTGGCGTCGAGTTCGGCCGCGGCCTCGGGGTCGAGACCGGTCTCGTCGCCGAGCGGCAGGTGCACCAGCACGGCGAGGCGCAGGCGTTCGGCCTCGGGCACGACGATCTCCGGGACGCCGCAGGCGACCAGGCCGTCGAGCAGGACGACCGTGCCGTCGGGCAGGTCGCGCAGCGTCCGGGCGAGTTGCGCCCTGGCCTGCGCGCCGGGGCGGGGCCAGGAACCCTCGACCAGGTGCCTTTCCACCTGCCAGCCGAAGCCGGGCAGGTCCAGGCAGATACGGCGGTCGTAGGCGTTGCCCCCGCTCGGGGTGGCCGGGTCGTCGACGCCGCCCGGCATCACGAAGTGCACGGTGCGCAGGGACATGGGGATGATGTCGGCGTTCCCGAGGGCGGCGTTCTGCACGGGCACATAGCCGAGACGGGGCTGGGCGGGCTGCCCGGTGGTGTTCACGGACGCGTGGTCGATGGTCGTGTCGGTCACAGGGCACGCTCGTAACTCGCCCAGGCGATGTGCGACTCGTGCAGCGTGACGGTGATGGCTGCGATGCCCCGGGCGCTCTCGCCCAGGGCGCCCTTGTGGATCCGCTCGGCGAGGCGGTCGGCGATCACCTTGGCCAGGAACTCCGTCGAGGTGTTGGTGTTCGCGAAGTCCGGCTCGTTGTCGAGGTTGCGGTAGTTGAGCTCGCTCACCACCGCCCCCAGCTCCTGCGTGGCCAGTCCGATGTCGACGACGATGTTGTCGTCGTCCAGCTCGGCGCGGCGGAAGGTGGCGTCCACGAGGAACGTCGCTCCGTGCAGGCGCTGCGCGGGGCCGAAGACCTCGCCGCGGAAGCTGTGGGCGACCATCAGGTGATCGCGGACGGTGATGCTGAACAACGGACGACCCTCCAGGTGCGGTGCGTCTGGTCCCCTTCCGGGGTATGCCGTGTAGTACGGCTGACCCCTCCGCGTTGTTCAGCTGCCCGTTCTCCTTGTTCGGAGGTTCCTCGGGAGTTCCTTGGGAGTTTGCCCCAAGGGCGGGCGACTCGGGCGGTCAGGGGTGCCTCGTGGAGCCTGTGGGACTCAGTCGGCGGGGTACAGGATGCGGTGGCACAGCCCCTTGAGCTCACCACGGGTGAGGTGTGGCAGCACGTCGGGGAGGTCTTCGAAGGCGGACTCGCCGGTGACGAGTGCGTCGAACGCGGGGTCGGCGAGCAGCTCGAGGGCGACGGCCATGCGGTCGGCGTAGGTGCGTCCGGTGCGGGCGCGCGGCGAGACGGTGCCGACCTGGCTGCTGCGGATCGTGAGCCGGCGCGAGTGGAAGGCCTCGCCGAGCGGCAGGGTGACGCGCCGGTCGCCGTACCAGCTGAGTTCGACCACGGTGCCCTCGGGCGCGAGGAGTTCCAGGGAGCGTAGGAGACCCTGTTCACTGGCGCTGGCGTGGACGACGAGGTCGCACTCGCCGAGGGCGTCCTCGGGCGGCGCGAAGTCGACGCCGAGCGCGCGGGCGGTCGCGGCGCGCTCCGGGTCGGCGTCGACGAGCTGGACGCGGACGCCGGGGTGGCGGGCGAGGAGGGTGGCGACGGAGCATCCGACCATACCGCCGCCGACGACCGCGATCCGGTCCCCGATCTGCGGGCCCGCGTCCCACAGGGCGTTGACGGCGGTCTCGACGGTGCCGGCCAGGATGGCGCGGTGGGCGGGCACGGCGTCGGGGACGACGGTGACGGCCGAGGCGGGAACGACGTACCGGCTCTGGTGGGGATACAGGCAGAAGACGGTCCGCCCGACCAGCTCGTCCGGCCCCTGCTCGACCTGCCCGACGCTCAGGTAGCCGTACTTCACGGGGGCCGGGAAGTCGCCCTCCTGGAACGGGGCCCGCATGGCGGCGTGCTGGCTCTCGGGGACACCGCCGCGGAAGACCAGGGTCTCGGTGCCGCGGCTGACACCGGAGTACAGCGCGCGCACCAGCACATCGCCGTCACCGGGCTCGGGCAGCTGCACGTCCCGCAGCTCTCCGTGGCCGGGCGAACGCAGCCAGAAGGCACGAGCTCTGAGGTCCATGTGCGTCTCCCTGAACGATCCGGCGTTTCACCACGTACGCAGCTACGAGAAGTCGCGCACAAGGTACGCGGCGAAGATCGAATCTGTCACTTGGCCGGAGGGTGAGCGGTGGCCCTGAACCACACATACGAGGCGAGGCTCTTGCAGCAGGAGACGACCGTGGGGGCGGGCGTGCAGGTGCTGCTGCTGGCCCTGCTCGGCACGGCGATCGGCATGGGCCCGGCCGGCTGGCTGACGGGCCTGGCGTTCGCGCTCGCCACCTGGGCCGTGCTCACCAGGGCCGTGCTCCGCTCCCGGCTGGCCTCCTTCGGCCCGGCCAACCGGGTGACGCTGGGCCGGTCGATCCTGGTGGGCGGGGTGACGGCGCTGGTCGCGGACTCGTTCGAGAGCGCGCCGCCGGTGGCGGTGTTCGTGGGGCTGACGGCGGTGGCGCTGATCCTGGACGGCGTGGACGGCAAGGTGGCCCGCCGCACGGGCACGTCCACGGCGCTGGGCGCGCGCTTCGACATGGAGGTCGACGCGTTCCTGATCCTGGTGCTGAGCGTGTACGTGTCCACGGCGCTCGGCCCGTGGGTGTTGCTGATCGGCGCGATGCGGTACGCGTTCGTGGCGGCGGCCCGGGTGCTCCCGTGGCTGAACGGCGAGCTGCCGCCGAGCATGGCCCGCAAGACGGTGGCGGCGGTGCAGGGCGTCGCACTGCTGCTGGCCGCGTCGGGGCTGCTGCCGTACGCGGCGAACGTGGGGGTCGTCGGGTGCGCGCTGGCGTCGCTGGTGTGGTCGTTCGGGCGGGACGTGCTGTGGCTGTGGAGTGTGCGGGGCGGCGTCACGGCCGAGTCGTCCGCCGCGATCGTGGTGGAACCGGTGGCGGAACTGGTGGCGGGCGGCTGAGCGGCGCCGCCGCCTCAGGTCGTCAGGAGCCGGCCCGTGTGGCGTCGAGCCGTCCGATGCGGGCCACGTTCTCCCGGTCCTCGGGGTCCTCGCTGGGGCGGGCGGCGAACCAGGCGTCGAGGATCTCCTTCAGGAGCGGCTCGGAGGTCAGGCGAAGGCTGAGGGCCAGCACGTTGGCGTCGTTCCAGCGGCGGGCGCCGTCCGCCGTGTACGCGTCGGTGCACAGGGCCGCCCGTACGCCCGGCACCTTGTTCGCGGCGATCGACGCTCCCGTACCGGTCCAGCAGCACACGACCGCCTGGTCGGAGCGCCCGTCGGCGACGTCGCGCGCCGCGGCCCGGGAGCACACCGCCCACTGGGGGTCGTCCCCGGGGTTCAGCGCCCCGTGGGCCAGCACCTCGTGGCCGCGGGCGCGCAGTTCCGCGACGAGGCCGCGGGCGACGGGCTCGTCCATGTCCGAGGAGACGGAGATCCGCATGTCTCGGAGGGTACCCGCTCGCACCCGCCGGGTGGTCCGGGGAACCCGCGGGGTACTCGGGCGCCGGACCGAGTCGGAAGGAGCCGGACGTGAGCGGCAGCGATCGGCTGCGGGAGTACCGCGGCAAACGTGACTTCGAGCGGACCGCCGAGCCCAGGGGCGACACCGCGGTATCCGGCGCCGAGCCCCACTTCGTGGTGCAGATCCACGACGCGAGCACCCTGCACTTCGACTTCCGGCTCCAGGTCGGCGACGTGCTGAAGTCCTGGTCGGTTCCGAAGGGCCCGTCCGCCGACCCCGGTGACAAGCGGCTCGCCGTGCCCACCGAGGACCATCCGCTGGAGTACGAGGACTTCGAGGGTGTCATTCCCGCGGGCGAGTACGGGGGCGGCACCGTGATCGTCTGGGACCACGGCACCTACCGGCCGCTCAGCCATGACCGGCGCGGGCACCCCGTGCCCTTCGAGGAGTCGCTGGAGCGCGGGCATGCCACGTTCCGGCTCGACGGGTCGAAGCTGCACGGCGAGTACGCCCTCACCCGCTTCCGCGGCGGCGAGAGGGACGGCAGGGAGGAGGCCTGGCTGCTGGTGAAGGCGGGGCGTACCGGCTCCGGCGGCCATGGGACGCCCGACCCGCGCCGGGCCCGGTCGGTCCGCAGTGGACGCACGCTCGCGCAGGTGGCCGCGGACGGCGGCGAGGGGTGAGGGGTCATGGGCGGCCCGACTTCGGACGGTGCCCGCCGAGCAGCGCCGCCGGGCCGGCGACCTGCCGGGCTGGAGGGAGCGGAGATCCGACGGCTGCGGGCGCCGGGCGGCTGCCGCCGGGCACCCGCGAGTCGCTGCTGTGCCGCGCGCTCACCCGGTCGGGGTCCGGGCGCCCGGCGCCCGACCGTCTCCGGGCCCCCGACCGGCTCAGCTGTTCCAGCTCTCGTCGTACGGGTCGCTCGGCGTCGCCACCGGCTTCGCCCGGATGACGTCGAGGTACGGGATGACCCCGCCGTTGACGGGGTCCTTGGTGCGCTTCGGGGTGTAGGTGCCGGTGACGTCGAGCCAGGAGTCGGGCTGCAGCACGGGCGGCAGCTTGCCGGTGAGGCCGATCTTGACCGGCTGGGCGTCGGCGGCGCAGCAGTTGAGTGCCATGCGGACCAGGTAGGGCGTCCCGGCGTGGTCCAGGGCGACGAACCCGGTGATCTCCACCTTCCGTCCGCCGAGGGACCGTCCGTGGCCGTACGCCGCGCGGCCCGCGTAGTCCACCAGGCCGAGTCCGACCGGATCGCCGGACGGCAGGGCCGGATAGGCCAGGGGTTGCTGGAGAGCCGTACCCGCGCGCACGGCGCTGTACGAGCCGAGCGCGGGCGGGGCGACCAGGATGAGGGCGAACAGGGGGAGGACGAGGAGCCAGGAGATCCGCGGTTCGCGGTGGGCATGGCCGTGCCCGTCGTCGTGTTCGCCGTGCTCGTCGGGGGCCTCGCCGCCTCCGGGGTGCTGGCGGGCCGCCCGCGCGCCGCGCAGTTCGTACCAGACCGTGGCGGCCGCCGCCGCGATCAGGACCGCGCCGGCCGCGAGCAGCAGCGGTTGCAGTCCCGCCTTGACGTAGCGCAGGTACAGGCCGGTGGTCCCGGCGTGCAGCAGCGCCCCGCCGACCAGGAACAGGACGGCCGCCTGCGCCTGGCGGTTCACAGCAGCACCGCCCCGGTCAGGACCGACCCGACGATGGCCAGTGCGAAGGTCGTCGGCGCGAACCGCAGCGCGAAGGAGCGGCCGAAGGTGCCGGCCTGCATGGCGAACAGCTTCAGGTCGATCATCGGTCCGACCACGAGGAACGCCAGCCGTGCGGTCAGCGAGAACTGCGACAGCGAGGCCGCCACGAACGCGTCCGCCTCGGAGCAGATGGACAGCAGCACCGCGAGCACGCAGAGCGCGAGGACCGCCACCACCGGGTTGCCGGCCGCCGTCCGCAGCCAACTCGCCGGTGCCACGGCCTTGAGGGTCGCCGCGGCCATGGCCCCGACGACCAGGAAGCCTCCGGCGTGCATCACGTCGTGCCGTACGGAGCCCCAGAAAGCGGCCCCCTTGCTCTGCCCCTCGTAGGCGGCCGACGCCGGCAGCCGCAGCCAGTCGGTGCGGCCGAGCCGTTGCCACAGCCAGCCCATCGCGCACGCCACCAGCAGGCTGGCCATGAACCGGGCGAGGACCATCTCCGGGTCGCGCGGGAACGCGACGGCCGTGGCGGTCAGCACGATCGGGTTGATCGCGGGGGCGGACAGCAGGAACGCCAGTGCCGCGGCGGGCGTCACCCCACGGCGCACCAGTGCCCCGGCGACCGGCACCGAGGCGCACTCGCAGCCGGGCAGGACCGCACCGGCCACCCCGGCGACCGGCACCGCGAGTGCAGGGCGCTTGGGCAGCGCGCGGGCGAAGAACGACGGCGGGACGAACACCGCGAGCGCCGCGGAGAGCAGTACGCCGAGGACGAGGAACGGCAGTGCCTGGACGACGACCGCGAGGAACACGGTCATCCAGCTCTGCATCACCGGCGCGCCCAGCGCCCGGCGGACCGGGCCCTGCGCGACGACCAGCACGAGCAGCAGCAGGGTCAGGCCCAGGGAGGAGTTGAACTGCCAGCCCTGCGAAGGCTCCTCGTCGTGGCCCCGGTCTACCGGGGCCGGGGGTGCTTTGACGACGGTCACGGGCGGGGTACCTCCGGGAAGGGGCGGGCGGCGCCGGGGGGGTTCCCCCTCCCCGCCCATACGTAAGTCCCGGGCGCGGTGTCTCACCGCGAACCCGGGACTTTGCCGCTCGATGACCTTTCGCTCAATGGCGTGCGGCCGTGGTGGCCGCCGTCAGCGGCCGCTTCCGTACGCCGGTTTCGTCTGTCCCCCGGCGGCCGGAGCGTGCCTGCGGCGGAACAGGGACGGCAGGCTGGGCACGGTGAGGAAGCCCTCGGCCTGTGCGCTGGCGATACCGATGCGCGGTATGTCGCGGGTGTTCTCGAACAGCACGAAGCGGGGCTCCCACACGGGCCGGTACTTGGCGTTGGCCCGGTACAGGGACTCGATCTGCCACCAGCGGGAGAAGAACGTCAGCACCGAGCGCCACAGCCGCAGCACGGGGCCGGCGCCGAGGCGGGAGCCCCGTTCGAAGACGGCGCGGAACATGGCGAAGTTCAGCGAGACCCGCTCGATACCGAGGTCGCGGGCGCGCAGCAGGAGCTCGATGACCATGAACTCCATCAGGCCGTTCTCGCAGTCCCGGTCGCGGCGCATCAGGTCGAGGGAGAGGCCGTGCTCGCCCCAGGGGACGAAGCTGAGCAGGGCCCGCGGCTCCCCTTCGCCGTCACGGCACTCCAGCATCATGCAGGACCCGTCGGCGGGGTCGCCGAGGCGGCCGAGCGCCATGGAGAAGCCGCGTTCGGTGCCGCCGTCGCGCCAGTGATCGGCCTTCTCGATCAGCTCGGCCATCTCGGACTCGGGGATGTCCCCGTGGCGGCGGATCGTCACGGTGTACCCGGCGCGCCGGACCCGGTTGTGCGCCTGCCGCACGACCCGCATGGCACGCCCTTCGAGGGTGAATTCGGCGACCTCCACGATCGCCTCGTCGCCGAGTTCGAGGGCGTCCAGGCCGTGCCGGGCGTAGATGGTGCCGGCCTCCTCGCTCGCGCCCATGACGGCGGGCGTCCAGGCGTGCCGGCGGGCCTCCTCCAGCCACTCCTCGATGGCGCCGGGCCAGGCCTCGGGATCGCCGATCGGGTCGCCGGAGGCGAGGGTGACACCGCCGACCACCCGGTAGGTGATGGCGGCCTTGCCGCTCGGTGACCAGATCACGGCCTTGTCGCGGCGCAGCGCGAAGTATCCGAGGGAGTCCCGCTCGCCGTGCTTGACGAGCAGTGCACGCAGCCGCTGCTCGTCCTCCTCGCCGAGGAGTTCGCGGCCGCGGGGGGCCCGGAAGCAGGCGTACAGCACGAGGAGGAAGGTCGCCGCGGTCAGCACGTTGATGGTGATGTCCACCCAGCGCGGGGCGTACACGTGCTCGATGTGGTCGGCGAGGGGTCCGACGCTGACGCCGCGCAGCAGCGCGTACACGATCTTGTCCGTGAAGGACGCCGAGGCTCCGGAGTGCGCCTTGTTGGTGGCGTCCACCAGCAGGGTGCCGATGGTGCCGCTGACGACGATGCCGCAGGCGGCGACGATCAGCGCGAGCTTGGGGTTGGAGCGGTCGCCCACGGCCCGGAACTCCTTGCGGCCGAGCAGCAGCGCGACCACGAACAGGCCGGTGAGCAGGGCGGAGATCCAGTTGAAGACGTGCCGGTTGTACGTGTGCTGGGTCAGGGCGGCCGCGTAGAGCGCGAGCAGCGGGCCGGCGAGCAGCACGTTCACGATCCACGCCGCCCGCTTGCGGCGTCGCATGACCGTGGCCAGGAACAGGGCGAGGACCGCCGAGACCAGGCCGGCCGTGGCCAGGTAGGGGGTGAAGAACTGACCGCCGTTGTGCTCGTGGACCTCCTCGCGGAAGGGCAGCGAGAGGACGGCCACGATGTTCAGCAGGGCCATCAGCCGCAGGTACCAGACCGTGGCGACGGCCGCCCCGGGACCCAGGCGCGCGGGCAGGGAGGGTCCCTCCCCCGCCGTGCCCTGCGGACGCCGGGCGCGCTGCTGGACGATCTCTGCTTGTTGCTGTGCGGGCACCGCGATGACTCACCTTGACGAGTAAGAGGCCGGAGCGACCGGCGTGGATGGAAGCAATCTGATCGACCCTACATTTCGTAAGGGTAACGGTGACTCTTCCCGGGGTAGGAGTCCGGCAAGGACGAATCCCAGCCCCGCGGGCCCGGCAGGGGCGGCGCGGGGTACTCGCCGCGGGGCGAGAGGTTCACCGGGACGAGAGCCCGACCAAAGTCTACGGGGCTCTCTCCTCGGCGTGCTCGAGACCGGCGCGTTCGACGTCCGCCTGTTCGAGCAGGAACGGCACGATCGCCCGCTCGAGCAGGGCCCGCTCCCAGACCTCGCGGGCCCGGCGCACCCGGGGATCGCGTTCCGCGGGGTCGCCGTCGCCGCGGCGGGCCCGGGCACGGGCCGCCAGGAGCCAGCCGAGGTCCCCCAGGGCGGCTCCCGCCGTCACGACGGCGGCGATCACCCCGGACATCACGAGTCCGTCGCCGATGTGCGGGCGCACGGCGAAGGCCCGCAGCCCGAAGCCGCACAGCAGGAACACCCCCGTGGCGGCGGCTCCGAGGCTCGGTACCAGGACCGCGAGCGCGGGCAGGAGCCTTTTCTGCATACGATCGCCGTCGTGCTCCTCCCCCTCCGGCGCGTCGCGGCCGGCGGCCGCGGCCCGCAGGGCGAGGTAGTGGTCGTACTCGTCGGCGGCGGTCCCGGCGAGGCGGTCGCGTGCTTCCAGCGCCCGCGCACGCAGCCGCTCGCGCACCGGTCCCGCGCAGGTGGCGCCGATCGCCGCCACGGTCCGCGGATGGCCGAGAGCCCGGTCCAGCAGCCGTTCGAAGATCGGGCCGCCCGCTGGTGACGGCTCCTCGGACTCCCGCACAGATCCCCCGATCGGCGCTCAACGGGCCGGCCGATACCGACCGGCGGACGGACGGGCCAAACCCTACAACATGTAGGACATCCGCACGGGCCAGAGCGCGAACACCGGACACCGGCCGGGGCGGTGCGTTCATACGGTCAGTGCTCCTCGGCGGGCTCGGCGTCCAGGCCCGTGCACGCCAGCTTGCCGTCCACCCTGGCGCACGCCTCCACGTCGTCGGGCGACGTCACGGCGAGCATGGGGCTCGCCGAGCCGCCGGAGCCGTCTCCCGGATACGCCGCGGAGAGCACGTCCCGCCCCTTGCGGACGGAGATGACGCGGGCGTCGGAGGCCGCCGCGTCGACCTCGGCCCAGGCGGTGCCGCAGGCCGGGGAGTACTCGAGGCGCACCGCGTAGGAGGTGTCGCGGACCTTGCTCTTGGTCTGCGCGTCCCGGTCGCAGGCGGACACGTCGGGCAGCTGTCCCTGGCAGGCGTCGCCCCGGCACCGGGGCGAGGCCGCGGCGAGGCGCCCGCCCGGCGCACCGGAGCGGTCCGCGGCGAGGAGGGCGACGGCGACCGCGGTGACGGTGACGATCAGCGCGACCGCCGAGAGCGGCAGCCTGCGGAGCCGGGCGGCGTGCGATGGGGGGCCGTCGTGCGGCGGGGTGTCCGCGGTCGGCGGGCGGTCGGCCGCCTCCCACAGGGCCAGCACCGGGCCGGCGTCGGCACCGGCGAGTGCGGCGAGCGCCTCGACCGCCGAACGAGGGGGCCGCTGGGCGCCGTTGAGATAGCGGTGCCAGGCGGACTTGCTGTACGGGGTGCGTGTGGCCAGGGCCGCGAGACTGAGACCGGTGCGCTCCCTCAGATCGCGCAGCGTGGTCACGAACGCCTCGTCCGTCTGTGCGGGCGGTACGGCCGGGGGACCGCACGGCGCCGCCGTCCGTGCCGCGCCGGCTTTCACGGTCTCGATCCTTGGGGCTGTCGCATGACCTGTCCCTCAACACCTAATCCTGTTTGGGTGGTTCGCCCTGGTTGTCGAGATGTGTTCCCGGGGGTGCGGTGTCGCCACACATCGGGACCGGTATGAGAAATGTCCGGTCGCCGGGGCGGAACGCGCCGGCGGCCTGCCCGGTCACGCGCGTGACCGGGCAGGCCGCCCCTTGGAGGGGAGAGCGATCGGCTTGTCAGCACCAGGGCAGGGCGCCCCGCGTGTGGACGTAGCGGGCGGAGACGTACCCCCGGTTGCCCGACAGTTTGTACCAGCGCGGGTTGCCGAGGACGTACGAGCCGTTCTTCTTGCAGACGAGGACGAGGCGGCCGTTGACATGACGGTGGCCGACGACGCGGTAGCGGAAGCCGGGACCGGAGCGGACGTTGAGCCCGAGGTGACGTGTGGCGACGTACCCCACGACGCGGACGGCGCGCCGGTGGTGGACGACGTGCGTGACGTGCCGGGTGTGGCGGGCGGGCTGCGAGCACCGTGCGGAACGGTGCGCGCGGTGCCGGGCCGGGACGGGGAGCGGGATGTGCGGGCGGTGCGGGACCGTCCGGACGACCGGCGCCGGGGTGGGCCGGCCCCCGTCGGCGGCGACGGCGGCCGTGGGCACCAACGCGAACAGCGCGACCGCGGCCACCAGGCCGCTCTGCAGTGTCCGGCGAATCATGGGAACCTCCGTGCTGACGATGCCGATCACGGTCTGCGTGATCTCATGTCGCCCAGCGTTTCCGCGCCGAGGGCCGGGGATTCCGTCCCGTTGTGCCAGGGATACGGGGGACGTCCCGTGGGACGAGGGGCGACGACGAGCCATCGGGACGCGCCAGCAGGCGGCGCTCGCGGCCGTGCGGTCGTGACAGGCGGGAGGAGCCTGTACACATCACCGGCATCCAGGCTCGGCCGACCTCACCGACGACGGGATGTCCGAAATGAGTGATTAGCACCTTATAGGGAGATAGCCTCTAAAAGTACGTACGCCCACCTTCCCCGAGGAGGGCGGCGGAGCAGCCCCGCGGGGGTCGCGAGGGGAGTGATGCACATGGTCGTGGACGATGGCATCGACCTCGCCCCGCTTCGCGAGCGGTTCCTGCAGGGTGGGAGCGTCGAGAGCGGCGTACGGAGCATGATCCTCAACTCCTGGCGGCGCTCCGTCCTGCTGGGCCTCTCCCCCGACCGGGCCGACCTCCCCTACCGTCCGGACGTCGACACGGACGCACGGCTCGTCCGCGCGGCCGACCCCGTGCTCGACTGGCTGCAGTGCCGGTTCGCCGGCAGCCGGATGAACATTGGGTTGACCGACGCGGAGGGCACGGTGCTCGCCCGTCGCTTCGGGCAGCCGTCGCTGCCGCGCAGGCTGCCCCCGTTCCAGGTCGTCCCCGGATTCGTGTTCGCCGAGGAGGTGGCGGGCACCAACGGCATCGGTCTCGCCCTGGCGGAGCGACGGCTGTGCCGGCTGTACGGCGCGGAGCACTTCGCCGAGCGGTCGCAGGACAACGCCTGTGCGGCCACCCCGATCCGGGACCTGCTCAGCGGACGTATCGAGGGCGTCCTGTGCTTCGGCTGCGCCCGCACCGACGCGAGCCTGATCACGGACGTCCTGATCGCCAAGGCCGCCCGCGCGATCGAGCGCCGCCTGCTGGAACAGAGTTCGGCGCGCGAACGTGCCCTGCTTCAGGCGTACCTCGCCGCCCGGCGCCGCGCCGCCGTCGGTGCGCAGATGCCCGGCACCGCGGGCATCGGCGTGGACGAGCCGCCCCTGAGCGGGCTGGCCGGGCGCGACCGGGTGACCGTCCAGGAGAAGGCCGCCGAGTTGATCTCCACGGCTCAGCGCGGCGCGGTCGATGTGGTCCTCTCCGAAGGCCGCCGGCTCACCCTGCTGAGCCATGTGGTGACCGGCCCCGGCGGCATGGAGGGCGTCGCCGTCGAGGCGGTCCTGGACGAGGACGGCCTCGGGCCGGGGCTCACCCTGCCCGGCGAGCCCCGCGCCCTCGCCCCGCGGGACGCGCTCGCCGTTCCCGTGCCCCGGAGCCTGCCCGGTGTGCCGCCCAGGACGTCCGGGCGCGTGAGAGTCGGTTCTCCCGAACAGTCGCCCGAGCAGCTCCGCGAGGGTGAACCCGCGCCGGCGACCGCCGACGGCCGGCTGGTCCTCGTCGGGGAGCCCGGCGTGGGAACGTACGCCATGGCGGCGCGCCGCCGTCTGGAGCTGCTGTCCGAGGCGAGCGCCCGTATCGGTACCACCCTGGACGTGCGCCGCACGGCCCTCGAACTGGCCGAGATGGCCGTACCGCTTCTCGCGGACCACATCGTCATCGACCTGCCCGAGGCCGTCCTGAGCGGCGAGGAGGCGGCCGACCCGCGCACCGGCATGGTGCGCGCGGTGAGTCACGGCACCCGCGACGACCTCCCCTTCTACCCGGTCGGCGCGCGGGTCGACCCGCGCCCCTCGACACCCCAGTCCCGGGCCCTGGACCGCGAGCAGGCCGTGCTGGTACCCGATCTGAGGGTCTCCACCGGCTGGATCTCCCAGGAGCCCGCGCACACCGAACGCCTCGTCGCCCTCGGCGTCCACTCCCTGGTCGCCGTCCCGCTGCTCGCCCGCGGCGTCGTCCTCGGCGTCGCCGGCCTCTACCGTTGCGCGACCCCGTCGCCCTTCGACGACGACGACCGCTCGCTGGCCCAGGAGCTCGCCACACGCGCCGCGATCTGCATCGACAACGCCCGCCGCTACACCCGCGAGCACACCATGGTCCTGGCGCTCCAGCGCAGCCTGCTGCCGAACCGGCTGCCGGAGCAGAACGCCCTCGAGATCGCGCACCGCTACCAGCCCGCCGAGTGGGAGGTCGGCGGGGACTGGTTCGACGTCATCCCCCTCTCCGGAACCCGGGTCGCGCTCGTCGTCGGCGACGTGGTGGGCCACGGCCTGCACGCCGCGGTCACCATGGGCCGGCTGCGCACGGCCGCGCGCAACTACGCCGAACTCGACCTCGCCCCCGACGAGGTCCTCACCCACCTCGACAACCTGGTGAGCCGCATCGACCGGGACGAGACCGACTGCCGCTCCACCGGCACCATCGGCGCGACCTGCCTGTACGCCGTCTACGACCCCATCTCGCAGCAGGTCGCACTGGCACGCGCCGGCCATCTGCCGCCCGCGCTGGTACACCCCGACGGCAGCGTGGCGTTCCCCGACCTGCCCGCCGGCCCTCCTCTGGGCCTCGGCGGCCTGCCGTTCGAGTCCGTCGAGATCCCCGTTCCCGAGGGCAGCGAACTCGTCCTGTACACCGACGGGCTCGTCGAGGACCGCGAGCGGGACCTGGACACCTCCTTCGAGCTGCTGCGCCGGGCGCTGGCGCAGCCGGACCACACCCCGGACGAGACCTGCCGTGCGATCCTCGCCACCGTGGCGCCGGAGCACCCCGAGGACGACATCGCGCTGCTGGTCGCCCGCACCCGCGCACTGGATCCGCGCCGGGTCGCCGACTGGTCGCTGCCCGCCGACCCGGCCCGCGTCAAGGACGTCCGCGCCGCCGCCATCCGCCGCCTGGCCGACTGGGGCCTGGACGAGGTGTCGTTCACCGCGGAACTGCTGCTGAGCGAACTGGTCACCAACGCCGTCCGTTACGGCAGCGGCCCCATCCGCGTACGCCTCATCCACGACCGCACCCTGATCTGCGAGGTCGCCGACACCAGCGACACCGCACCGCACCTTCGCCACGCGGCCACCTACGACGAGGGCGGCCGGGGCCTGTTCCTCGTGGCGCAGCTCGCCCAGGCCTGGGGCACCCGCTACACCGCCGAGGGCAAGGTCATCTGGGCGGAGTGCGCCCTTCAGGCGCCGTCGGGCGGGCCGCCGGAGGCCACGCCGCACGACATGGACGGAGGGGACCTCGCTGGCCCGGCATGACGTCCCGGAGTTCGCCGCGAACGACAGCGGTGCGGAACCCCTCCTGCGCATCCGGGGGCTCGGCAAGCGGTTCGGCGGCACGCTCGCGCTGGACTCGGTCGACCTCGATGTCCACCGGGGCAGCGTCGTCGCGCTGCTCGGTCCCAACGGCGCCGGCAAGTCCACCCTCATCAAGGTGCTCGCCCAGGTGCACCGCCCCGACGAGGGAGACGTGACGGTGGCCGGACACCCGCTCGGCACCCACGCCGCCTCACGGGCCATGTCCTTCATCCACCAGGACCTGGGGCTCGTCGGATGGATGACGGTCGCGGAGAACATCGCGCTGGGCACCGGGTACCCGCGGCGCCTCGGAATGATCTCGTGGCGGCGGACACGCGAGCGTGGCGCGGAGGCCCTGGAAACCGTCGGCGGCCATCTCCACCCGGACGCCCGGGTCGCCGACCTCGGCCGGGCCGAGCGCTCGCTGGTGGCGATCGCCCGCGCGCTGTCCACCCGCGCCGCGCTGATCGTGCTCGACGAGCCCACGGCGAGCCTGCCCGCGACCGACTGCGCACGCTTGTTCGACGTATTGCACGCCCTGCGCGACCGCGGTCACGGCATCGTGTACGTCAGCCATCGGCTCGACGAGGTGTACCGGGTGGCCGACCGCTTCGCCGTGCTGCGCGACGGTCGCGTCGTCAGCCGGGGCCGCCTCGCGGACCATCCCCCGGCGCGTCTGGTCCGGGACATCGTCGGACATGAGCACGACCTCCACCCGCCTGCGACCGGCCCCGCGCACGGACCGGACGACCACCCGCCCACGACCGGTCCCGCACACGGACCGGCAGTCCATCGGCCTGCGACTGCACGCGGGCACGGACCGGTCGTGCTCCGCCTGGAGGAGGTCCGCACCGAGACCGCGGGGCCGGTCAGCCTCCAGCTTCGGTCCGGTGAGCTGCTGGGCGCGGCCGGGCTCACCGGCGCCGGTCACATGGCTCTGGGGCGGGCGCTCGCCGGCTCGGGGCCGATCCTCGGCGGACGCGTCCTGCTGGACGGCCGCCCCTACCGCCCCCGCACGGTGGCCGCCGCCGTCGACGCCGGGGTCGGCTTCGTGACCGACGACCGGCAGGAGGAGGGCTGCCTGCACGACCTCACCGTCCGCGAGAACCTCCTGGCAAACCCCCGGGCGGAGGTCCCGCGCGCGCCTCGCTGGATGAACCCGCGGCACGAGCGCGCCACCGCCCTGGCCCTGCTCGACCGGTACGGGGTGCGGCCCCGCGACACCGAGGCCCGGATCGACACGCTGTCCGGCGGCAACCAGCAGAAGATCATGGTGGGCCGGTGGCTCAGGCTGGGCCGGCGTCTGCTGGTGCTGCAGGAGCCGACCGCCGGCATCGACGTCGGCGCGAAGGCGGCGATCCACCGCCTGCTCGACGAGGCACTGGCCTCCGGCGCGGCGGTCCTGCTGTGCTCCACGGACTTCGAGGAGGTCGCCCACGTGTGCCACCGTGCCCTGGTCTTCGCCCGCGGGACCATGGTGGCCGAGCTGACCGGCGGGGCCCTCACGGTCCCGGGACTGACCCGCGCGGCGTCGGCCATGCCCGGGATCACCGGAACGGCCACGGAGCGATGACCGGCCCCGCCCCGCGGTCCCCACGCGGCCCGTCCCGCCCGCCCCGCCGGCGCTCGGCCCGTGCGCGAGGCCACGTCATCGGCGCCTACGGCCTGCTGCTCCTGACCGCCCTGCTGTTCCTCGTCTTCTCCCTGGCCCTGCCGGGCACGTTTCCGACGCTGGACAACGTCTCCTCGATCCTCTCCAACCAGTCGGTGTCGGCGACCCTCGCGCTGGGCGCGACGATTCCCATCGCCACCGGCCGGTTCGACCTGTCCATCGGATACGGCCTGGGCCTCGCCCATGTGATGGTCCTGCACTTGATGGCGGCCGACGGCTGGCCCTGGCCCGCGGCCTGCATCGCCGTCGTCGTCGGCGGCGGGGTCGTCGGCGTCTGCAACGGCCTGCTGGTCGAGTTCGCCCGGATCAACTCCTTCATCGCCACCCTCGGCACGGGCACGGTGATGTACGGGATCACCGGCTGGGTCACCGGCGGCGCGCGGATCGTACCCGGCCCGGCGGGCCTGCCGCCCGCCTTCACCGGCCTCTACGACGCCACGTTCCTCGGCCTGCCCCTCCCCGCCTTCTACGTCCTGGCGCTGGCCGTCCTGCTCTGGCTGCTGCTGGAACGCCTGCCGCTCGGCCGCTACCTCTACGTCATCGGCTCCAACCCGCGCGCCGCCGACCTGGTCGGCATCCCCGCCCGCCGCTACGGCGTCTACGCCTTCACCACCTCCGGGCTGGTCGTCGGCGCCGCGGGAGTACTGCTGGCGGCGCAGCAACAGCTCGGCAACCCGAGCGTGGGCATGGACTACCTGCTCCCCGCCTTCGTCGGCGCGCTTCTCGGCTCGACCGCCATCAGGCCGGGCCGCGCCAACGCCGCCGGAACCCTCGTCGCCGTCGCGGTACTGGCGATCGGTCTGGCCGGAATTCAGCAGCTCGGCGCGGACTTCTGGGTCACACCGCTGTTCGACGGCGGCACCCTGCTGCTGGCGGTCGGCCTGGCGGGTTACGCGGCGCGCCGCCGCGTCCGCGCGGCCGCAGGGGACTGCCGCCCCACGCGGATGACCGGCGAAGACCCGCCGCGCCCTCCTTGAGTGACCGCCTCGACGCGACCGAAAGCGGGAAACTGTGCACGTGAACCGCACAACCGCCGTCGGCACCGCCGCCCTGGCGGTCGTCGTCGTCCTCGCCGCCGGCTGCGAACGCGGATCGCCGCCGGGCACCCGGACCTCCGTCGAGCCGTCGGCGTCCGGCTGCCCGGCGGCCTTCGCCCGGGCGCAGTCGGCCGTACGCCGGGCCGAGCAGCCCCACACCGCCTGGAACGGCCCCACGACCGGCCCCAGGGCGGTGCGAGGCCGGACGATCGTCTACGTCGCGCAGACGATGACCAACCCGGGCGTCGCCGGCACGGCGAACGGCGCGCAGGAGGCTGCGAAGGTCATCGGCTGGAAGTTCACGGTCATCGACGGAGCGGGCACACCGGCCGGCATCCAGGCGGCGCTGAGCCAGGCGATCGCGCTCAAGCCGTCGGGCATCGTGCTGGGCGGCTTCGATCCCGGCTCCACGGCTCAGCAGGTGGCCAGGGCCAACGCGGAGGGCATCCCGCTGATCGGCTGGCACGCGGTGGACAGGCCCGGCCCGAGCGCGCGACCCCGGCTCTTCACGAACATCACCACCAGGGTGGAGGACGTCGCGAGGACCACGGCGGACTGGATCATCACACACTCCGGCGGCCGGGCGGGCACCGTGCTGTTCACCGACGACTCGATCCCGTTCGCGAAGAACAAGGCGGACTTGATCAGGAAGGAGCTGTCGACCTGCGCAGGCGTCCGTCTCCTGTCGTACGAGAACATCCCGCTCCCGGACGCGAGCAGCCGCGTGCCCCAGGAGGTCTCCTCGCTGGCGGCCCGCCTGGGCGACCGCTGGACCCACTCGGCGGCCATCAACGACCTCTACTTCGCGGACGCCGCCCCGGCCCTGCGCGCCGCGGGCAGGAAGGGCTCGGGTCCTCCCTTCAACATCGGCGCGGGAGACGGGGATCCGTCCGCGTTCGAGCGCATCAGGAACGGCCGGTACCAGGCGGCGACGGTCCCGGAACCGCTCACGCAGCAGGGCTGGCAGATCGTGGACGAGTTCAACCGGGCGTTCGCGGGGGCTCCGGCGAGTGGGTACGTGGCTCCGGTGCATGTGGCCACGGCACAGAACATCGGAGCGGCGACGTCGTGGGATCCGGTGGGGTATCGGGACGCTTATCGGGGGATCTGGGGCACGTAGCGGACTGTGTCAGCCGCGCGGCAACTCGCCCGCCTCCTCCGGAGCGAGCAGCGGTGGTTCCGTGTCCCAGCCCGGGAAATGAGTGGGCACGCCGGGTCTGCGGTGCAGCGCGAGGGGCTTCCACGCGGCCGTTTCCCTCGGGCCGCGACTCACCTCCTGGGCCCCCGCCTCGCGACGTGCTTGATCTGGGCAATCCTCGACGCGGGTGAGGAACGTCCTTCTGCTGCCGGGTCGTCAGTTCACCCGCAGACAGCGCCCGTAGCCGGATACACGAGATCCTGGCTGTTCTTGTCGGACGTCAGCCGTAGGCTGTGGTCGGAAATCAAGGGGAGACGATGACTGACGACCGCAAGGCGATCGTTCCGCTGTGGACGCCGGCGACCGCTGACGTCCGGGTGCCCGCATTGACCGGAGACGAGCCGATGACGGCTGAGCGCCTGGCTGAACTGCGCGGTGTGCCGGCCGGCCCGGCGGACGAGCCGGTTGCCACACGTGAGGTACATCCGCTGCCCGACACCCTCGACCGCGGCCGAGGTATCCCGCTCGATGCCGCGAGTCCCTTGGGGCAGCACCTGTCGCAGCTCATCACGCAATCTGCGCGAAGTTCCTCTGTGGCGGCCACGGCTGCCGCTGCCGGCGAAGGCCTGTACCGCATGGTGGTCCGGCGAAGGTTGCCGCCCGGTTCGGTCAGGGCATCGTTCGCCCGATGGCGTCGAAGGGGGCGCCCGGTGACATCCACGGGTAGTCGATCAACCGGAGGTCTCGTGTACTCAGCCACAGCCGCGCGTCGCGCAGCGCCGACACTGCTGGCGGCGGTCCTGCTGGCAGCGTGCTCGTCCGGACACGACGGCACTGCGCCGGCGGCCCCCGGTGGTGGCTCGTCCCCCACCGCACCGGCCTCCTCTGCGAGCAGCGCCGCGGCAAGTCCCGGCGCGTCGGCCGCGACCGCTTCCGGGGCGTCGGGCTACCCGACCACGGAAGCCGCGCCGGGAGCCGCGGTGCCGCAGGTCCGGGATGCCTTCGCCGTGCTCCAGGCCACCTACAACGACGGCTGCACCACGCCGGGCAACTGCGAGTACTTCCTCACCCGGGTGCTGACCAATCTCGACGACCTGTACAACTCGATGAAAGCCAGCCCGAAGGGAAGCGGCCACTTCGCCGGGCCCCTCAACTCGATCCGCGCGATGCAGGACACCCTCAAGGGCGACGTCGCCTTCCCGAACCTCAAACGGCACCAGAAACTCCTGCTGAGCACCCGGGACAAGGTCAACACCTGGATGCAGTCCCACCCCGACGACTACCGGTGAGGCCGGCCGGCGAGGACCAGGTCGGCCGAGGTCGATCGCCTGCCGCTGATCTCTCCACCGCCGCGGTCCGGTGCACGGCTTGCGCCTCGTACCGGTTCAGGTCGGCGCCGACTCCCAGCGGTACCCCTCGACGGCCAGACCGTAGGGACGCAACAGCGGCTCCAGTTCCGTACGCACCAGGTCGGCGTCACCCGGCGGCAACGTCAGCGACGCCCGCCTCATGCGTACGCTCCACGTCGCCGGATCGGGGAAGACCGCCAGCCGCGGGACCAGGTCGCGCAGGACCAGCCCCTCACGGAACCGTGCCAGGCCGGACACCTCCAGGCGGCAGCCCTCGGTGAAGGAGCGCTCCCCGAAGAGGACCGGCTCCTCCAGCGCCCGCACGGAACTGGCGACCGTGGCACGGCCGACGACGCGTCCGAGGTCACGCGTCGGGTTCCGGAAGCAGCCCCGGGTGGTGTACAGGAAGATCTCGTCTCCCCGTTCCAACGCACGAGCCGCCCTGGCCCGGCCCGCCGGGAATGCCATCCGCTGCTCGGTCACCACCCAGCTCAGGGCGGCACGGTCTCCGATGATCAGCAGGTGCGTGGACGGCATGCCGATCACCATGGTCGGGGTCCGGCCCCTCGGCGCACCGGAGCCGTAGTCCTCCCGGCGTACGCGGACCCCGGGCCGCCGCATACGAAACCTTTGCGCTTTCGAGGGGATCGCTCACCTCGCCTGCCACCTGCGCCGGGTCCACTTTGTCCGCGCGCGCGGCCGGCCGGTCACCCCAAGTTCACCGTGCTGCCCTTCCTCGACGTCTACGCGCGTGGTGTCATGCACGCGCCCACCCCCCGCTCCGAACGTCAACTCGACCAGGAGTCAGACATGTTGTGGAAGGCCCTCGGCCGGGCAGGTGTCGCCCTCGCGGCCGGCGTCGTCGTACTCGCCACCGCCCTCCCCGCGAACGCAGCGAGCTACTCCGCGTTCGCCTTCTCGCAGAGCGGCAGCCAGCCCACCATCTACGACTTCATCAACTCGGCCACCACCTCTCTCGACATGACCATGTACGAGCTGGAGGACACCACCGCGGTCAACGACCTCATAGCCCTGGAGAACAAGGGCGTCACCGTGCGGGTCATCCTGGACCGCCAGCACCAGTCCGCCAACAGCTCGGCGTACAACTCCCTGAGGAGCGCCGGGGTCGGAGTGGTGTGGTCGCCGTCCACCTTCGTCTACACCCACCAGAAGACCATCACGGTGGACGACGTCAAGTCGCTGATCATGACAGGCAACCTCACCTCCCAGTACTACACGACCAGCCGTGACTACGGCGTGTTCGACGACGACAGCCGCGACGTCGCCTCGATCGAGAAGGTCTTCAACGCCGACTACACCGGCACCTCGATCACCCCGACCGACGGCGACCACCTGCTCTGGTCCCCCACCGACTCCCGCAACCGCCTGCTGTCCGTCATCGACGGCGCCACCGCGAAGCTCGACGTCGAAGAGCTGGAACTCAGCGACAGCACGGTGGTCAACGCCATCGTGGCGCGGGCGCAGGCGGGCGTGGCCGTGCGCGTGGTCCTGGAGAACCCGTCCAGTTACTCCAGCGAGGTGTCCGCGATCAAGGCCGCGGGCGGCACCGTCGTCGGCTACTCCGACCCCAACGGCTTCTACATCCACGCCAAGGCGATGGTCGCCGACTACGGTCTGTCCACCCAGAAGGTGGAGGCGGGTTCCATGAACATCAGCAGCAACTCGCTGAACAACAACCGCGAGCTCGGCCTCATCCTCACGGGTACCGGGGTGGCGGAGGCGGTGGCCACCACCGTCGAGACCACCTTCAGCAGCGACTACGCGGGCGGCACTCCCGCCTGATCCGACACCGGTGCCCCTGTCCCGATGCCCTGCGGCACCTCTGCTCCCGCGGGCATCGGGACTCGTCGCGCCCTTCGGACTCCGTCGCGCCGCCGGTATGCGGAGTCCGCCCACCTTGAGGCCCGACTGTCGGAGGAGGTCTGGAGCCGGTCGAGAACGCCGGGATCCCAAGAAGTCTCAGCCGTTTAGGTGCCTGCGGGCTCTGTGCCCGCGGCCTGCTCATCGGCGCCGTACCGCGCCGGGAGTCAGGCGGCTTCGGCTGCGTCCTCGCCTGCGGGACGACTGCCGACGCGTGGTGGTCGACTCGGTGCCGCGGCTGCGGCGCCCCGGCCGTCCCGGTCCGCTCAAGCCCGCCCGTGTGCCTCCTGCGACCGCCGTGACAGCGCGTCGACGACCGCCGCCGCGAACAGCACTCCGCCGGTGATCACGAACTGGAGGGCGATGGGGATGTCCGTGATCGCCATGCCCGAGGAGATCGACTGGATGATCAGCGCGCCGAGCACCGCCGACCAGGTGGTGCCGCGTCCCCCGAACAGGCTGGTGCCGCCGATGACCGCGGCCGCGATGGCGTTCAGCAGCAGGACGCCCGAACCGGAGGACTGGCTCACCGAGGTGATGCGCGAGGCGAGGAACAGGCCGCCGATCGCGGCCATCGTGCCCGAGACGGCGAGCACCGCGGTCTGCACCCGCACCACGCTGAGACTGGCGCGGCGGGCCGCCTCGATGCCGCCGCCGAGTGCGTAGATCTGTCGTCCGTAGTGGGTGCCGCGCAGGAGGATGTCCAGGGCGGCCGTGATGACGAGGAAGATCAGGAGGGCCAGGGGCAGGCCCTGGAACCGGTTGAGCACGTAGGCGGCGGCGAACGCGACCACCGCGAGCACGCCCGAGCGCACGCCGACCTCCGCGAGCGAGCGGTGCGGCAGGCCGCAGGCGCGACGGCGCCGCCTGTCCCGGTAGGAGATGAGGAAGAGCAGGCCGGCGCCGAACGCCGCGAGACCGTAGGCGACGCCGTCGTTGGCGAAGTAGTAGTTGGTCAGGTTGGCGACGAAGCCGTTCTCGGGCAGGTCGATGGTGCCGCTGGTCCGGAGGATGTAGAGCATCAGGCCGTTCCAGGTCAGCAGTCCCGCGAGCGTGACGACGAACGCGGGCACGCGGGTTCTGGCGACGGAGAAGCCCTGGACGGTCCCGGCGGCGGTGCCCGTGAGCACCGCGAGGATGACGGCGAGCCATTCCGGTACGCCGTTGCTGACGTCGAGCACGGCGAAGACGGCCGCCGCGAGACCGCTGATCGAGCCGACCGACAGGTCGAGCTCACCGATCAGCAGCACGAAGACGATGCCGACCGCGATCAGGCCCGTACCCACGATGTCCACGCTGAGATTGGACAGGTTCCGGGGCGAGAGGAAGTTCTTGTTGAGGCACTGGAAGACGATCCATACCGCGGCGAGGACGAGGATGACCGGGACGGAGCCGAATTCGCCGGCCATGAACCTGCGCCGGGACGCGGCGGCCCAGCCCGCCAGGACACGGGCGCTCTTCCGCCTTGGCGGCGGCTGACGGCCGACGGCGGGGTCGGTCCGCGTGTCGTCCGCCCTCCTGCGGCTTTCCTTCACCACTCCACCTCCCGGTGGGCCATCCGGCGGGGAACGTTCTCCGTGGCCCCGGTGATGGAAGAAATGATCTCTTCCTGAGACGCGGTGTTCACGTTGAAGAAGCCGTTGTTGCGGCCGAGTCGCAGCACCGCGGCCCGGTCCGCGAGAGCTTTGACGTCGGCCATGTTGTGGCTGATCAGCAGTACTCCCATGCCGCGGTCCCGCAGGTGGTCGACCAGGTCCAGGACCTCGACCGTCTGCTGGATGCCGAGGGATGCCGTCGGCTCGTCCAACAGGAGCAACCGTGGGTCGCCGAGGAGCGAGCGGGCGACGGCGACCATCTGGCGCTGGCCGCTCGACAGGGAGACGACCGGGCTGCGCAGATCGGCAAGGCCGGTTGCCAGGCGCTTCAGCAGGTCCCGGGTGCGGCGTTCCATCTCCACTTCGTCGAGGAATCCGAACCTGCGGATCTCACGCCCGAGGAACAGGTTGCCGACGACGTCGAGATTCCCGCACAGGGCGAGGTCCTGGTACACGGTGGCGATGCCGAGTGCCCGGGCGTCCTGGGGACGCCTGATCTGGACCGGCCGGCCCTCCCACTCGATGACGCCCGTGTCCGCGGGCGTGACGCCCGAGATCACCTTGACCAGGGTGGACTTGCCGGCGCCGTTGTCGCCCAGGAGTGCCACCACCTCACCGGCCCGAACCTCCAGTTCGATGTCGGCGAGGACCTGGACGACGCCGAAGCGTTTGCAGACGCCGTGCAGTGCCAGCAGGGGTGGAGCCGGCACGGAAACCATCTCCTTCCCGGTCCCGGCCGTGGTGGACCGGTCTGAACCGGCCTACCCGATGAGTCCCAGCTTGTCGCAGGCAGCCTTGAGGCGGGGGATGCAGATCTGCTGGATCGTGTACACCCCGCCTTTCACGAGGGTGTCCTTGATGTTGCCGGCGGTCACGGACACCGGGGTGAGCAGGACGGCCGGAACCGCCTTCGCGCCGCGGGTGTCCACCGTGGTGGTGGCGACACGGTCGAGGCTCTCACCGCGCGCGGCGGCCACGGCCATGGCGGCGCCTTCGGCGGCCTCCGGCTGGAACGGCTTCCAGACCGTCATGTACTGCTCGCCGGCGACGATGCGCCGCACCGCTCCGATGTCCGCGTCCTGCCCGGTGACCGGGGGCAGCGGGCTGACCTTGTTCGCCCTGAGCGAGGAGATGATGCCGGAGGCGAGGGCGTCGTTGGCGGAGTAGACGCCGTCGATGTTGGCGGCGCCGAGGCCGGCGATGGCACCTGACATCTCCGAGTTGGCGAGGTCCGACCGCCACATGGGCGTGTCGAACATCTTGGCGATCTTGACCTTGCCCTTGAGTACCGACAGTGCGCCCTCCTTGAACGCGACCGCGTTGGGGTCGGTGGGGTCGCCGTTGATCATGACGATCTCGTCGCCGCGCCCTCTGTGAGCCATGGCCCGCACAAGTGCCCTGCCCTGGAGTCTGCCGACCTCCTGACCGTTGAAGGAGACATAGCCCGAGATCGGGCCCTCGGAGAGGCGGTCGTAGGCGATGACGGGGACGCCCGCCTCGTGCGCCTTCCTGACCGCCGTGGTGAGCGCCCTGGCGTCGACCGCCACGAGCACCACCGCGTCGATCCCTCTGGTGATCATGGAGTCCACCTGCTGCTGCTGGGTGGCCACATCGCCCCGGGCGTTGGCGTGCTCGACCGTGCAGTCGCCGCACAACTCCTTGATCTTCTTCTCCAGCAGGGGCCTGTCGTCCGTCTCCCAGCGGGACGTGATGGCGTCCGGCATCAGCAGGGCGATGCTCGGGCCGCTCCCGCCGCCGTCTCGGTGGCCGCTCCCCCCGCCCTGTCCACAGGACGCGAGGGCAACGGCCACCGAGACGGCGGCCCCAGCGATGACGGCGTTCCGTATGCAGGTCTTCATGCGGGAGACCTCCCTGCGCCCTCCACCGGGGCAAGGCCCGATCAGTCCTCCGGTCAGGGCCGCTGTGGACGAGGGCGCCAGAGGTCCCGGGCCCGGGTGGGGAGTCGTCGCCACGCGGACCGGCAGGCCGAGGCCCGCCGGAAGGCAGACGGCGACGATGCGGGCGCCCGCACATGGCGCGCCCGCAACGTGCCGACCGGGAGTGACATGACGGCCTCGTCGTCAGTCTGGCATCGGCTGCGGCGACCTGCGAGCGCAACGGGTCCGTAACGGTGGCATGCGAGCGCAACAGGTCCGTGGCGGCGGCCCGGGCCGGCCGGGGCACTACCGGTCGCCGAACCGCTCATCGCCGTCCGGGCCCGGCGAACGCGCCCGGAGGAGCACTGTCGCGCGCCCCGGTCGGCCCGCACGAGCGGTCACCGGGCCCGGCGGTCAGCCGCGGTCGCGGAGGCTGGCTTCTTCCAGGTCGAGCTCCCGCTGGATCCGGCGCCGAGTGGCGTTGCTGATCTTGTTCTCTTCGTAGAGGCGCTGGAGCTCGGCCGCCTCGATGGCGATGAGTGCCCGGCGTATCTCGCGGTAGGCGTCGGCCGGACGGGCGTCCGGGTCGCTGTAGTGCGCGTCCTCGACCTGGTGGATGCGCGCCTCCAGATGGCGACGGGCCTGTTTCAGGGCGGCCTCGGCGGCGGCACCCAGTTCGGCGAGCTGGTCGGGGTCGCCCAGCTGCTGGAGCTCTTCGAGAGCGGCGCGGGCAATGTGCCGGCGGGTCCGGGCCTCCTCTCGGGCGGTGTGCTCCGGTTCCATGGCGATACCGGAGCGGCGGACGACGGGGGCGAGGGTGAAACCCTGGAAGACGAGTGTGAGCGCGACGGTCCCGGTGGTGAGGGTGAGGATGAGCGCCCGGTGCGGCAACGGCGCTCCCGTGTGGGTGACCAGAGGGATGGAGAGAGCGGCGGCCAGCGGCATGACGCCCCTGGTTCCTGCCCAGGACAGAACGGCCGGAACCCGCCAGGACAGGCGCCTGTCGCCCTCCCCGTGCCGGTGATGGATCAGGGCGGACAACGGGAAGACCCACAGCAGTCGGATCACCAGCACGGTGAAGGCGATCAACGGCACCCACAGCGGCCAGCCGCGCTCGTCGTGCGCGAGGTGACGGACGGCGGAGGGGAGCTGGAGGCCGATGAGGGCGAAGACGACGCTCTCCAGCAGGAAGGTCAGGGTGTCGTAGACGGCGTGGACCTGGAGGCGGATGGGGGCGTTGCCGAGCTTGTGGCCCGTGCTGCCGAGAACGGCCCCGGACACGATGACGGCGGTCACGCCGGAGGCGTGGGACTGCTCCGCGACGACGTACGAGGCGAACGGGGTGACCAGTGCGATGACGGTCTCCAGCACGGGGTCCTCGGTCCGTCTGCGGACGAGTGTCACCACGACGGCGACCGCCGCCCCGATGAGCACCCCTCCACCGGCAAGGGTCAGGAACTGCTCGACGGTCCCGGACACGGAGACGGCGCTTCCGGTGACCGCGGTGACCACGGCGACCTTGTACAGGACCAGCGACGTGGCGTCGTTGAACAGGCTTTCCGCCTGCACCATGGCCTGCACGCCCGGAGGGAGGGACAGGCGCCGGCCCAGTGCGGTGACGGCGACGGGGTCGGTGCTGGCCAGGACGGAGCCGAGGATGAACGCGGTCGCCCCGCTGAGCGGGGTGATCGCCCGGGCGACGTACCCGACGGCGACGGCCGAGGCGAGGACCAGGCCGAACACCAGGCCGGTGACCGGGCGCCAGACGGTGCGCAGGTCGCGGACGGAGATCTCCCCGGCCGAGGCGTAGAGCAGCGGGGGCAGCACCAGCACGTTGATCACGTGGGGCGGCACGCGAACCTCGGGGACCCAGGGCATCAGCCCCACGAGCAGTCCGGCGACCACGAGGAGCGAAGGGGCGGGCAGGCTCCAGTGGCGGGCACCGGTCGCCACGGCTGTGGCCAGGACCACGAGCAGCAGGACAACGGTCAGGCCGGTCATGGTGCGTCCCCGATGGGTTACGACTCGATCCCCTCCGACCAGGTGCTTCATCAACGTAACCGAACTCGGGCGGTGCCGCAGGCGGCAGGCTCCGGGGACGCCGGGGGACGCCCGGCACGGGTACGGTCGAGCGGGGTCGGCTCGTCGGGCATTCTTGGGGTGGGCCGACGGCACGGTGAAGGGAGCTGTGGTGGGCGAACGCGCGCACGATTCGCGCGAGGTGGAGGCATCCGGGGTGTCTCCGCAGCTGCGGCTGGACGCACTGCTGGACGACCTGCAGCAGCAGGTGGCGCAGGTCCGGGGAGCCCGGGACCGGGTCCACACGTTGCTCGACGCGGTACTGGCGGTCGGCTCCGACCTGGACCTGGAGGTGGTGCTGCACCGCATCGTGGAGTCGGCGGTCGCCCTGGTCGACGCCCGCTACGGGGCGCTCGGCGTGCTGGGCGAGGAAGACACGATCAAGCAGTTCGTCACGGTCGGCATGGACGAGGAGACGATCACCCGGATCGGGCACTATCCGCGCGGCGAGGGCATCCTCGGGCTGCTCATCCGGCACCCCGAGCCGCTGCGCCTGGCGAACCTGGCGGAGCATCCGGCGTCCGTCGGCTTCCCGTCCGGGCACCCGCCGATGACGAGCTTCCTCGGCGCCCCCGTCCGGGTGCGGGACCAGGTCTTCGGCAATCTGTACCTGACGAACAAGCAGAGCGGCGCGGAGTTCGACAGCGACGACGAGGCGGTGCTGCGCACCCTCGCTGCGGCGGCAGGCGTGGCGATCGACAACGCCCGGCTGTACGACGATGCGCACCGCCGGCAGCGGTGGCTGGCGGCGAGCAACGAGCTGACCCGCAATCTGCTGTCGGGCGCTGAGCCCGCCGCGGTGCTCCAGTCCTGCACCGGCACCGTGCGGGAGATGGCCGGAGCGGATCTGGTCACCTTGGCGGTGCCGGTCGGTGACCGTGGCGAGCTGGTCATCGAGGCGGCCTCCGGACCGCTGGCCGAGGAGGTCCGCGGGCTGGTGCTGCCCGCCACGACTCTGGCCGCGAAGGTCTACACGTCCGGGGAGACGATCATCAGTGAGGCCGTGAGCGCCGACCCCCGCTCCGAGGGCGGCAGCGCCTCGGTGGTGGAGCTCGGGCCGGCCTTCTTCGCACCGCTCGGCACCCGGGAGCACGTCCGCGGAGTGCTGCAGGTCGCGAACGTGCCGGGCGGGGACCTCTTCACCGACGCCGTGATCGACATGGTCGCCGGGTTCGGCAACCAGGCCGCGTTGGCCCTGGACGTCGCCGAGCACCGGCGGGACGCCGAGCGGATGGTCGTGCTCAACGACCGCGACAGGATCGCGCGGGACCTGCACGACCTGGTCATCCAGCGGATGTTCGCCGGCGCGCTGACGTTGCAGTCCACGCTGAGCCGGGTCTCCGGCCTGCCCGAGGTGGGCGAACGGATCCAGCGCGTCGTGGACGACCTGGACGACACCATCAAGATCATCCGCTCCACCGTCTACGCGCTCCGGGAGCACGACCAGGCCCGTCGTGGCACCGGGCTGCGTGCCCAGTTGGTGGCGGCCACCGAACGGGCCACCGAAACGCTCGGCTTCGCCCCCGCGCTGCGCATGACCGGGCTGCTGGACACGGCCGTGTCCGCCGGGCAGGCCGAGCACCTGCTGGCCGTGCTCGGCGAAGCCCTGTCGAACGCCGCCCGGCACGCGCACCCCACCGCTGTCGACATCGGCGTCGAGGTCACCGACGCCGCCCTGAAGCTGCGTGTCGCCGACAACGGCCGCGGAATCGACCCGGCGGTCACCCGCCGCAGCGGCCTGGCCAACCTTCGCCGGCGCGCGGACGAGATGGGCGGCACGTTCACCCTGTCCGCGAACCGGCCGAGCGGCACCGTCGTCGAGTGGGCGGTCCCGCTCGGCGCATCCGCCTGACGCTTCCCGCCCGGCCGGGAGGGCACGCGGCTGCTCAGCCGTCCCACGTCCAGTCGGCGACCTCGGGGAGATCCGTGCCGTGCTCGCGGATCCAGACGTGGTGGCGCTGCCGGACATCCTCCATGTGCTGGCGTACGGCCGCCGCGCGGACCGCGAGGCCGGGGACGCGGTCGATGACGTCCATGACCAGGCGGTAGCGGTCGAGGTCGTTGCCGACCACCATGTCGAACGGCGTGGTGGTGGTGCCGATCTCCTTGTAGCCGCGCACATGGAGGTTGCGGTGGCCGGTACGCCGGTAGGCCAGGCGGTGGATCAACCACGGGTAGCCGTGATAGGCGAAGATCACCGGCTTGTCCGGGGTGAACAGCCCGTCGTACTCGAACTCGCTCAAGCCGTGCGGGTGTTCCTCGCTCGGCAGCAGCCGGGCGATGTCGACGACGTTGACCACCCGCACGACCAGTTCGGGCAGGTGGCGGCGCAGCAACCGGGCCGCCGCGAGGACCTCCTGGGTGGGTACGTCGCCCGCGCAGGCCAGTACCACGTCCGGTTCGCGTGAGCCGTCCTCGGTGCCGGCCCACTCCCAGATGCCGGCGCCGCGTGCGCAGTGCACCTTGGCCTCCTCCATCGACAGCCAGTCGAAACAGGGCTGTTTGCCGGCGACGATCACGTTGACGTAGTCACGGCTGCGCAGTGCGTGGTCGGCCACCGACAGCAGGGTGTTGGCATCCGGCGGCAGGTAGACCCGTACCGCTTCGGGGCTCTTGTTGAGGATGTGGTCGACGAAACCGGGGTCCTGGTGGGAGAAGCCGTTGTGGTCCTGTCGCCACACGTGCGAGGTGAGCAGGTAGTTGAGGGAGGCGACGGGAGCGCGCCAGGACAGGCGGCGGGAGGTGCGCAGCCACTTGACGTGCTGGTTGACCATCGAGTCGACGATGTGCACGAACGCCTCGTAGCAGGAGAACAGCCCGTGCCGGCCGGTGAGGAGGTAGCCCTCCAGCCAGCCCTGGCAGGTGTGTTCGGAGAGGATCTCCATCACCCGGCCGTGCCGGTCGAGGTGTTCGTCCACCTCGAGGGTGGCGGCCTGCCAGGCCTTGCCACTGGCCGCGTAGACGGCCTGGAGGCGGTTGGAGGCCGTCTCGTCGGGGCCGACGAGACGGAAGTCGCGGCGGTCGGCGGTGGCCCGCATGACGTCCTGGAGCATGTCGCCGAGGACTCGGGTGGGTTCGTGCAGGGTGGCGCCGGGCTTGTCGACCTCGACGGCGTACCGCTCCAGCGGCGGCAGGGGCAGCTCACGCAGCAGGAGTCCACCGTTGGCGTACGGGGTGGCGCCCAGCCGACGCGCCCCTTCGGGGATGCACGCCAGCACGTCGGGGCGCGGGGCGCCGTGCTCGTCGAACAGTTCTTCCGGCCGGTAGGAGCGCAGCCACTGCTCCAGCTGCCGCAGATGCTCCGGGTTGTCCCGTACGGCGGCCAGCGGCACCTGGTGGGAACGCCAGGTGCCCTCCACGGGCAGCCCGTCGACCTGAGCCGGCCCGGTCCAGCCCTTCGGAGTGCGCAGCACGATGACGGGCCAGCGGGGCCGGTCGGTGGCACCGTCCTCGCGGGCGGCGCGCTGGATCGAGGCGATACGGTCCAGGGCGGTGTCCATGGCCTGTGCCATCGCGCGGTGCACGGTGGCCGGGTCGTCACCGGTGACATGGATCGGGTCGTGGCCGTAGCCGCGCAGCAGGTCGTCGAGTTCCGCTTCGGGAAGCCGGGAGAGCACCGTCGGGTTGGCGATCTTGTAGCCGTTGAGGTGCAGGACGGGCAGGACGGCGCCGTCGTGGACGGGGTCGAGGAACTTGTTGGAGTGCCAGGACGCGGCCAGCGGCCCGGTCTCGGCCTCACCGTCACCGATCACACACGCGACCAGCAGGCGGGGGTTGTCCAGCGCGGCGCCGTAGGCGTGCGAGAGCGAGTAGCCGAGTTCACCGCCCTCGTGGATCGAACCGGGCGTCTCGGGTGCGACGTGGCTCGGCACTCCGCCGGGGAAGGAGAACTGCTTGAAGAGCCGGGCCATGCCGGCCGCGTCCCGTGTGATGTCGGGGTACGTCTGCGAGTAGGAGCCCTCCAGCCAGGAGTTGGCGAGCACCGCGGGTCCGCCGTGACCGGGGCCCCAGATGCACAGGGCGTCCAGTTCTCGGGCCTTGATGACGCGGTTGAGGTGGGTGTGCACCAGATTCAGGCCCGGTGATGTGCCCCAGTGGCCCAGGAGGCGCGGCTTGACGTGCTCGGGACGCAAGGGTTCGGTCAGCAGGGGGTTGGCCATGAGGTAGATCTGGCCGACGGCCAGATAGTTCGCGGCGCGCCAGTGGGCGTCCAGCGACCTCAGCTCGTCCTCCTCCAGCTGAGCGGGTGCCTGCTGCGTGTCGGCGGGCATCAGGATTCCTTTCCGTGCCGGGTCGGGTCCCAGGGGCAGTGGTCGGGGTGTCTGGCGTCTTGCGGGTCTCGTGTGTCTTGGTGTCGTGCGCGTCTTGTGCTCCGGTGTGTACGGCCACCCTCCGTCGACGCGCCGGTTACCCAACAGGGCCGTTCGGGCCACAGCCGCCGAGCCGACCGGAACGGAGCATCCGGCAGGCCGCGTTCCCGGCCCGGGGGATCAGTGGGCCGGGGTCGCGGGGACGCGCCGGGTGAGCGCGCGGCGCACACCCGTGCCGGTGAAGGCGAGGGCCGCGGCGGCCACCACCGCGAGCAGGGCCAGCCCGACCGCGTACGAGCCGTAGGCTCCGTAGAGCGAGCCCATCACCAGCGGAGGGACGAAGCCGCCGATGCCCCCCGCGGCGCCGACGACGCCGGTGACAGAGCCGACCGTGTTCGCCGGGGCCAGCAGCGCGACCAGGGCGAACACGGCACCACTGCCCGCGCCGAGCGCGGCGGCCATCGCCAGGAACGCGATCGTGCCCACCGCCGCCAGGGACGGGGTGAACGACTCGACGACGACCACGGTCAGCACACCGGCCAGCACCCGCACCGGGCCGATGCGGTCCGAAAGCCAGCCGCCCACCGGGCGCATGGCCACCGCCAGCAGCACGAAGCCGGCCATGCGGTTCGCCGCGTCCGCCTGGGTCAGGCCGTAGCCGGTCTTCAGGTAGGTGGGCAGGTAGACGGAGAAGGCGACGTATCCGCCGAAGGCGACCGTGTACAGGGCGGACGCCTGCCAGGTGATCCCGAGCTCGAGGGTGGCGGCCAGGCGGCGGGCCAGCGGTTCGGTGGGCACCGTACGGCCGGGCGCGTCCCGCAGCACCAGGGCGGCCACCACCGCGTAGACCGCGAGCACGGCGGCGGTGATCAGAAAGGGGTCGGCCATGCCGTGCGCCTTCACCAGCCCGACCGTGGTCAGCGCGCTGATCGCGGTGCCGCCCATGCCGGCCCCGAAGATCCCAATCGCCAGGCCGCGCCGCTCCGGCGGGAACCAGGCGTTGACGAACGGCACACCGACGGCGAACGCGGTGCCGCCGGTACCGAGGAAGAAGCCACCCACCAGCAGGGCGGCGAGCGAGGAGTGCCCGGCCAGGCCCAGGTAGAGCACGGGCACCATGGTGACGGCCGAGACCAGCGGGAACATCACGCGCCCGCCGAACCGGTCGGTCAGCGCACCGACCGGGATCCGGCCCAGCGAGCCGACCACGACCGGCACCGCCACCAGCAGCGACTGCTGGAACGAGCTGAGGCCCAGGCTGTCCTTGAACCGGGGGCCGAGCGGGCTGAGCAGCGCCCACGCCCAGAAGTTGACGGCGAAGCCCACCGTGGCCAACGCCAGCATCAGGCCCGCCCGGCCGGACACGGTCGCATTCCGTGCCGGTGCCTCGTTCTTCTCCCTCGACGGCTGAAGCATGCCGCCCGTCCCTTCGTGTTCGCCGTGCGGCCCGGGGTCGTACCGGGGCCGCGGGACCTGACGACCGCGTGCCGCGTGCCAGTGACCTGATGCGAATATCCGGATTCGGACCCCCTCGGGGGGTGGGCCACAAGGCCTCATCCGCCGGCCCGGCGGTCCTCGGTTCCCGGCCGACCCGGGACGGGCATCCCGCTCCCGTACCGCGTTGGGGCACAGGCTCTGGCCGCGGCACCGTCGTCGTGGCCTTCGAGGCCGGCGACTCCGACACCGGGACCCGCTGCGGCGGGAGAGTGTGCTCGTCACCGGCCGGGCGACCGCGGTGGGGGACGCGCCGAACACCAACGGCCGTCGCGAACCGGCGAGCGCTCCTCGGTGGTCACGCGCGACGGGGCCTTCGCAGACATCGAGGCCCAGTGGTCGCCGGCCGGGAGCTCGCGGGCGCGCGCGGCCGGACTGACCGCGGACCGGTTCGCAGCGACCGTGCGCGGCCTCGGCAGCCGGAGCCGGTCGCCGGGAGACCGGCCCGGGGCGTACGCGCCCGCTCAGGTCTCCGATCCGGTGCCGGTCGCCGGGGGTGCCGCGCGGGGCTCGTTCGCAGGCGCCGGCACCGCCTGCACGCGGGCGCGGGGGGTGCGGCCGCCGTCCGGACCGTAGCCCATGCGGATCAGCAGGTGCGGGTGGCACCGCCTGCGGGCGAGGCCGACGGCCTCCCGCAGGTCCGGCCATTCCATCGCCTGGTGCAGAAGCGAGGTACGCACCCCGTGCACGGTTGCCGTCAGCAGCACGCGCTGCAGGGCCTGGCCCGCGCGCAGCCAGTCCTCGCGCCGGTCCTGGGAGGTCCACAACAGGGCCACCTGGGCGTGGCGTTCGAAGCGCAGAGCGGGCAGCCGCAGCGTCGGCAGGGGGCCGGTGAAGTCCCGCATCGGCATCCGCCCGGCCGCGTCCGCCGGGCCGAGTGCCGTGACCGGGATGCCGTACGGCCGGTCCGACCCGGGGGCCGTGATCCAGGCGCGGGCCTCGGCGGAGCGCGACCGGCTGGCCTGGTTGCGGGCCTCGGCGACGGCGGTCAGGTGCAGCAGCCTCCGGGTTCCCGCGATGTCCGGCAGATGCAGTCGCGCGCCTTCGGAGTGCGCCGCCGCGGACAGTTCCACCACGACCGGATCGGGCACCGGGCGCCCTGTGAACGGCATCCGGCTGGTGTGCCGCCGCGCGATGGCGTCGTACAGCTTCGCCTCCTGCCCGTGGCGGTCGTGGGGACCTGCCGGGGCGGTGAGCCGTACGGCAGCCAGCAGATCGGGCTCGCCCGGGTCGGGCAGCAGCCACACCTCCGGGCGCCATCCCAGGTGCTCGGCGGCGAGCCGGAGGTTGTACACGGCCGCGCCCACGGACAGATGCTCCGCACGGCCGTCGGGGTCGGCCAACGGCAACAGCCGCTCCCGCACCGCGCGGACCTCCAGGAGCCGGCTCTCCGGGTCCACGCGGAAACGCCAGGGCTGTGTGTTGTGGACGGACGGGGCCGCCACAGCCGCCGCGAGCAGCGCCTCCAGGGCGCCCGCGTCCAGGTCGGGCCTGCGCACCATGCTTCCTCCCTCGTGCGAGTCGACGACACCGGGGGCCGGGAACGGATCGGATCAGCGGTCAGCATCCGCGATCGGGCGGTGTCGGCGCGGCGGCCGATGAGCCCATCGACGGGGGCCGAGTGTCCCTCGCTGCAGTGATCCGGCAGTGCCGGACGGGCCGCAGGGCCGGATGGTCGCCGGCGGTCCCACGGCCGGCTCGTGACGGCCGCACCGCCCCTCGGCGCGTCATGGGGACCTGGGTTCCGGGCCGGCACGGGAGGGTCCGGGCCGGAAGGTCTGCCGGTCGGGGCCGTTCGGCCCCAGGCCCGGAACCGGACCGACGCCTAGCGTTCGTGGCCATGGAGAACGACGAGATCGCGCGACCGTCGCAGCGGCGCGCAGGCGAGGGCTGGCCGCTGGCCGCCCGCAGGCTGCTGACCCGCCGCGAGGTGTCGGCCGACGGACGCGCCGTCTTCGGTGCAGGCGACCCGAAGTGGGAGGGCTTCTACCGGGGCCGCTGGGCGCACGACAAGGTGGTGCGCTCCACGCACGGCGTCAACTGCACCGGTTCCTGCTCGTGGATGGTCTACGTCAAGGACGGCATCATCACCTGGGAGCACCAGGCCACCGACTACCCGTCGATCGGCACCGACTGCCCCGAGTACGAACCTCGCGGCTGCCCGCGGGGGGCGTCGTTCTCCTGGTACACCTACTCCCCCAGCCGGGTCCGCCACCCGTATGTACGGGGCGCGCTGCTGAAGCTGTGGCGCGAGGCCCGGCGGCGGCTCGGCGACCCGGTGGCGGCCTGGGCCGAGATCACCGGCGACCCGGCGAAGGCCCGCGCCTACAAGCGGGCCCGCGGCAAGGGCGGCCTGGTGCGCGCGAACTGGGACGAGGTCACCGAACTGGTCGCCGCCGCCCACGTGCACACCGTCGGGACGTACGGGCCGGACCGGGTGGCGGGCTTCTCCCCGATCCCGGCGATGTCCATGGCGTCCTTCGCGGCCGGCGCCCGCTTCCTGTCACTGATCGGCGGGACACTGCTGTCCTTCTACGACTGGTACGCCGACCTGCCGGTCGCCTCCCCGCAGGTCTTCGGCGACCAGACCGACGTTCCCGAGGCGGCGGACTGGTGGAACGCGGGCTACCTGGTGATGTGGGGCTCCAACATCCCCGTCACCCGCACGCCCGACGCGCACTTCCTGACCGAGACCCGCTACAACGGCACCAAGGTGGTCGCGGTCAGCCCCGACTACGCCGACAACGTCAAGTTCGCCGACGAGTGGCTCGCCCCGCACCCGGGAACGGACGGGGCCCTGGCGATGGCCATGGGCCATGTGATCCTGCGCGAGTTCCTCGTCGACCGCGAGGTGCCGTACTTCCGGGACTACCTGCGGAGCTACACGGACGCACCGTTCCTGGTGACGCTGCGGGAGGGCGAGCACGGGCTCGTCCCGGACGGGTTCCTGACCGCGGCCGACCTCGGCCGCGACGAGGAGCACGCGGCGTTCAAGACGGTGCTGCTGGACCGGGCCACCGGCGAACCGGTGGTCCCCGGCGGCTCGCTCGGCTTCCGGTGGGGGGAAGCCGGGCGAGGCCGCTGGAACCTCGGACTCGACGGCATCGAGCCGGAGTTGAGCCTGCTGGAGACGGCAGAGGACCGGGTGCGGGTCGCACTGCCCCGGTTTGACGAGGGCGCCACCGAGGGCGGCTCGGTGATGGTGCGCGGCGTGCCGGTGCGACGCGTCGGGGGCCGGCTCGTCACCACCGTGTTCGACCTGATGCTCGCCCAGTACGGGGTGGTCCGGCCCGGCCTGCCGGGCGCATGGCCGCCGGCGTACGACGACGCGAGCCAGCCGTACACCCCGGCCTGGCAGGAGACCATCACCTCGGTGCCGGCCGGGCAGGCGGCGCGGATCGCCCGGGAGTTCGCCCGTAACGCCGAGCGCACGAACGGCCGGTCGATGATCGCGATGGGCGCGGGCACCAACCACTGGTTCCACTCCGACACGATCTACCGCGCGTTCCTGGCGCTGACCACGATGACCGGCTGCCAGGGCGTGAACGGCGGCGGCTGGGCCCACTACGTGGGTCAGGAGAAGGTCCGTCCGCTGACCGGCTTCCAGCACCTGGCGTTCGCCTTCGACTGGCAGCGGCCCACCCGGCACATGGCGGGCACCTCCTACTGGTACCTGAACACCGACCAGTGGCGCTACGAGGCGTTCGGTCCCGAGGAACTGGCCTCGCCGCTCGGTGCCGGCCGGTTCAAGGGCAAGGCGTTCGCGGACTGCCTGGCGCAGGCCGTGCGTCTCGGCTGGACACCGGGTCACCCCGGCTTCAACCGCAACCCGCTGGACCTGGCCGACGAGGCGGCGGCCGGGGGACGCGACATCGCCGAGCACATCGTGGACGAGCTGAAGTCCGGGCGGCTGAGGTTCGCCGCGGAAGATCCGGACGACCCGGTCAACTTCCCGCGTGTGCTGACGGTGTGGCGGGCGAACCTGCTGGGGTCCTCCGGCAAGGGCAACGAGTACTTCCTGCGCCACCTGCTGGGCACGGACGCGGCGGTCCGCTCTGCCGAGACCCCGCCCGGGGAACGCCCCGAGGATGTGGTGTGGCACGAGGAGGCACCCGAGGGCAGACTCGACCTGCTGGTCTCCATGGACTTCCGGATGACCTCCACCGGGCTGCTCTCCGACGTGGTGCTGCCCGCCGCGACCTGGTACGAGAAGGACGACCTGTCGAGCACGGACATGCATCCCTTCGTACACGCCTTCACCCCGGCCATCGCCCCGCCCTGGGAGGCGCGCACCGACTACGACACGTTCCTGGCCCTTGCCGACAGGTTCAGCGAGCTGGCCGCCGAGCATCTGGGCACCCGCACCGACGTCCTGGCCGTACCGCTGGCCCACGACACCCCGGACGAACTCGCCCAGCCGGGAGGAGTGGTGAGGGACTGGAAGAACGGCGAGTGCGAGCCGATTCCAGGCCGGACGATGCCGAAGCTGGTCGTGGTCGAGCGGGACTACGCGGCCGTGGCGCAGAAGATCCGGGCGGTCGGCCCACTGCTGGACACCCTGGGTACGACCACCAAGGGCGTCACCGTCCACCCGGACCGGGAGCTCGACGAGCTGCGCCACCGCTGCGGCACCGTACGGGACGGGCTCGCCGCCGGGCGTCCCGCCCTGGCCACCGCCACCGACATGTGCGAGGCGATCCTCGCACTGTCCGGCACCACCAACGGCCGTCTGGCGACCGAGGGTTTCCGGGAGCTGGAGCGGCAGACCGGCAGCGGGGGCCTGGTGGAGCTGGCCTCCGAACGTGAGGCCGAGCGGATCACGTTCGCCGACACCCGCACCCAGCCCCGCGCCGTGATGACGTCGTACGAGTGGTCGGGGTCGGAGGCCGGCGGGCGCCGGTACTCCCCCTTCGTGATCAACGTCGAGCACCGGAAGCCCTGGCACACCCTCACCGGCCGCCAGCACTTCTTCGTCCAGCACGACTGGATGGCCGAGCTGGGCGAGCAACTCCCCGTCTACCGGCCGCCGTTGAACGCGATCCGGCACTACGGCGACGAGCACCTCGGCGAGGACGGCCGGGCGGAGGTCACGGTCCGCTACCTGACCCCGCACTCCAAGTGGTCCATCCACTCGAACTACCAGGACAACAAGTACATGCTCGACCTGTCCCGCGGCGGCCCGGTGATCTGGATGTCCCAGGCCGACGCCGAGAGGATCGGCGTCAGGGACAACGAGTGGATCGAGGCGTACAACCGCAACGGCGTCGTCGCCGCCCGCGCCGTGGTCACCCACCGCATGCCCGAGGGCACCGTGTACATGTACCACGCCCAGGACCGCACCGTGAACGTGCCGAGGACCGAGGTCAGCGGCAAGCGCGGCGGCATCCACAACTCGCTGACGAGGCTGCTGCTCAAGCCGACCCATCTGGCCGGCGGCCACGCCCAGTTCACCTACGCCTTCAACTACTACGGCCCGACCGGCAACCAGCGTGACGAGGTCACCGTCATCCGCCGCCGCAGCCAGCGGGTGGAGTACTGACATGCGAGTGATGGCCCAGGTGGCGATGGTGATGAACCTCGACAAGTGCATCGGGTGTCACACCTGTTCGGTCACCTGCAAGCAGACCTGGACGAACCGGAAGGGCGTGGAGTACGCCTGGTTCAACAACGTGGAGACCAAGCCGGGCGTCGGCTACCCGCGCCGGTACGAGGACCAGGAGCAGTGGAAGGGCGGCTGGAGGCTGGACCGCAGGGGCCGGCTGGTGCTGCGCTCCGGTGGCCGGGTCAAGCGGCTGCTGTCGCTGTTCTCCAATCCGGACCTGCCGGCCATCGAGGACTACTACGAGCCGGTGACGTACGACTACGACAACCTGGTCAGCGCCCCCGCGGGAGCCGACATGCCCGTCGCCCGCCCGCGCTCGGTCCTCACCGGCAGGCCGACCTCCATCACCTGGGGCGCCAACTGGGAGGACGGCCTGGGCGGGGCACCCGCGCACGCGGGCGGCGACCCGAACCTGAGCGGCGCGTGGGCCGAGAAGGTGAGGTTCGAGTTCGAGCAGACCTTCCTGTTCCACCTGCCCCGGCTGTGTGAGCACTGCCTCAACCCGGCCTGTGTGTCGGCCTGTCCGTCCGGCGCGATGTACAAGCGGGTGGAGGACGGCATCGTCCTGGTCGACCAGGACCGCTGCCGCGGCTGGCGGATGTGCGTGACGGCGTGCCCGTACAAGAAGGTGTACGTCAACCACGCCACCGGCAAGGCGGAGAAGTGCACGTTCTGCTTCCCGCGCATCGAGGCGGGGCAGCCCACGGTCTGCTCGGAGACGTGCGTCGGCCGGCTGCGCTACCTGGGGCTGCTGCTGTACGACGCCGACAGGGTGGGCGGGGCCGCGGCGACCCCGGACGAGCGGGACCTGCTGGACGCCCAGCGCGACGTCTTCCTCGACCCGGACGACCCCGAGGTGATCGTGGCGGCCCGTGCGGCCGGCATACCCGAGGACTGGCTGGACGCCGCGCGCCGCTCCCCGGTGTACGCACTGGTGTCGAAGTACCGGGTGGCGCTCCCGCTGCACCCGGAGTACCGCACGCTGCCGATGGTCTGGTACGTGCCCCCGCTCTCCCCGGTCCTGGACGCGGTCACCTCCGCGGGCGGCGACCAGGACGACCCGGACCACGTCTTCGCCGCCGTCACCCGGCTGCGCATCCCGCTGGAGTACCTGGCGGAACTGTTCACCGCCGGGGACACCGACGTGGTCGCCGGGGTGCTGATGAAGCTGACCGCGCTGCGCTCGTACATGCGGGAGAAGACGCTCGGCGAGGACGGCGACGAGGCCGTGCTCGAGGCCGTCGGGCTGACCGCCCGGGAGGCGGAGAGCCTGCACCGACTGCTGGCGGTGGCCAAGTACCGGGACCGGTACGTCGTCCCGGCCGCCCACCGGGAGGACGCCGCCGCGCTGAGCGCGACGGAGAACCGCTGCCCGGTCGAGCCCTCCGGTGAGCCGGCCGGACGGAAGGTCATGCTCGGCATCCCCACCCTGCGCCGCGACACCGCGGGAGGCCGCGCGTGAGTCCCCTGCCCGCCACCGTTCCCGCCATCGTGCGCACCCGCCTGCGCGCCGCGGTCCGCCGGCCGGCACGTCCGTCCCGACTGTCGCCCCGGGAGACCGGGGACCGGGCCCTGTTGCTGAGACTGATCTCGCTGCTCCTGCAGTACCCCGATGAGGAACTGGCCGCGGCACGGGACGAGTTGGCGGCCCTGGTCCGCGCCCTGCGGCCCACGCCCGCCGCCGGGCCCCTGACGGACTTCACCGCCTGGTTCGCAGCGCAGGACCCCGAGGCGCTGGAACGCCACTATGTGGAGGTCTTCGACCTGCGTCGCAGGAGCAGCCTCTACCTCACGTACTACCTGCACGGCGACACCCGCCGCCGCGGCATGGCCCTGCTCACCCTGGCCCGCCGCTACCTGGCCGCCGGCTGGGACGTCGACGGCGGGGAACTGCCCGACCACCTGCCGGTCGTCCTGGAGTTCGCCGCGCTCGCCGGCACCGGCGCGGGCGAGGCGCCTCTGCGGCAGCACCGCCGGGGACTGGACCTGATCCACCGGGCCCTTGAGGAGGCCGACTCGCCGTACCACCACCTCCTGGCCGCGCTGCTCACCCTCCTGCCGCCTCCGACGGAGGCCGATGAGAAGGCGGTGGCGAAGCTGGCCGCCGAGGGTCCGCCGAACGAGGAAGTCGGCCTGCACCCCTACGGAGCCTACGGCGCCGGAGAGTTCGCGCCGCCCGATGCTTTCGTCCCGCCCCCGCCCGCCCCGCCGACCCACCACGCGGAAGGTCTCCGATGAACCCGATCGCGGCCGCCACCACGAGCACCGACCTGCTGCTGTGGGTAGCCCTGCCCTATGTCTGCCTCGCCGTGTTCACCGTGGGGCACGTCCGGCGCTACCGCCAGGACCAGTTCGGGTGGACCTCCCGCACCACGCAACTGCTCGAACACCGCTGGCTGCGCCGGGGCAGCCCCCTGTTCCACCTCGGCGCCTTCGCCGTGATCGCCGGTCACGTGGTCGGCCTGGCGGTTCCCGCGTCCTGGACCGAGGCCGCCGGGATCAGCGAGCACGCCTACCACACCACGGCCGTCGCGCTGGGCTCCGTCGCCGGGGCCACCATGGTCACCGGTCTGGGCATGCTGTGCGTCCGCCGGCTCCTCGCCCGCCGGATCCGCCTCACCACCGACCGCAGCGACAAACTGCTGTTTCCGCTGCTCACCGCCACCGTCCTGCTCGGCGTCACCGCCACTGCCACGCACAACGTGTTCGGCGGCGGCTACGACTACCGCTCCACCGTCTCGGTCTGGTTCCGCGGCGTCTTCGCCCTCCACCCGCGCCCCGAGGCGATCGCCGGCGCACCGCTCCTGTTCCAACTGCACGCCCTGAGCGCATGCCTGCTGTTCGCGGCATGGCCGTTCACTCGCCTCGTCCACGTCTGGAGCGCCCCGATCGGCTACCTCGTCCGGCCCTACCTGGTCTACCGGCGACGCGCAGCCACTGCGGCACCAGTGGTGAGCGGCGTCCCCGCAGCCGAACCGCCCACCGGGCACGCCGCATGAGAGCGTCCCACCCGGCGCAGGGGAGCCGGCGCATCGGTTGGCTGATGACCGTGACCGGGATCACCGGCTGGCTCGCCTCCTTCCAGCTCACCGTGGACGACTGGCGGCTGCTGAAGGACCCGGCCTACCAACCGCCGTGCAACATCAGCCCGGTCGTCAGCTGCGGCAGCGTCATGTCCAGTCCCGAGGGCAGCGTGTTCGGCTTTCCCAACATGCTGCTGGGCCTCGGCGCCTTCGCCGCGGTCGCCGTCCTCGGCCTGGCCGTGCTCACCGGGGCCCGACTGCACCGGGCCCTGTGGCTCACCCTGAACGCCGGGGCGTTGACCGGCGTGGTGTTCGTGCACTGGCTGATCCACCAGTCCCTCTTCGGCCTGGGCCGGCTCTGCCCCTACTGCGCCGTGGTCTGGGTCGTCACCATCGCCCTGTTCTGGTACGTCACGGTGCACAACCTCGGACACGGCGTCCTCCCCGTCCCGGCAGCAGGGCGGAGATTGTCCGCCCTTGTGCTGGAGACGCACTGGATGCTTCTCGCCGCCTGGTACGGAGTGATCGTCGTCCTCGTCCTGACGCGGTTCTGGCCCTACTGGAGCAGCCTTCTGTGAGGGACCGCCCGGTCCCGGGATGCGGAAAGCGCGACCCCGGCCGTCCCCTCGAAGGGGGGCGGCCGGGGTCGCGTCGCAGGAGCGCTTCGCCGGCGGAGCGGCGCCGGCCGGACAAGGCCCGGCCGAACCGCCGGGCGGCTGTCAGCCCTCGGCGTGGGCCAGCCACAGGTCGGGGCCGAAGACCTCGTAGCGGATGCTGCGGGCGGGGACGCCCGCTTGGAGCAGCTGGGTGCGCACGGCTCGCATGAAGGGAAGCGAACCGCACAGGTACACGTCGGCGTCGGCGGGCAGGTCCAGGCCGTCGAGGTCCATCAGGCCCGTGCGGGAGCCGGGCTCCCCGGTTGCGTCCTGTTCGTACCAGAACTGCCCGCGCGCCTCCGGCAGCCGGTCCAGCAGGCGACGGGTGTCGGCACGCAGGGCGTGGTCGGCGGGGGTGCGGTCGGCGTGCAGGACCCATACCGGCCGGGACGATCCGGTGGCGGCGAGGTTCTCCAGCATGGCGACCATCGGGGTGCAGCCGATGCCTGCGGAGACCAGCACCAGCGGGGTGTCGGCATCGTCCAGGACCACGTCGCCGAACGGGGCCGACAGGGCGAGCTCGTCGCCGGCGTGCACGGTGCGGTGCAGCTGGTTGGAGACCTCGCCCTCCGGTGCGTCGGCGACGCTCGCCACCCGCTTGACGGTGATGCGCCGCAGCCGGTCGCCGGGAGCGTTGGACAGGCTGTACTGGCGGGTCTGGTGGATACCGTCCGGCATGAGCATCCGGACGCTGACGTACTGGCCGGCACGCGCCTCGGGCAGGGGGCCCCCGTCGGCCGGGCGCAGCAGGAAGGAGGCCACGTCCGGGGTTTCCTCCCGCCGCTCCACCACGGTCCACTGCCGCCACTGCGTGCGCGGATCGACCTGCGCGTCCTGGTAGAGGCGGGCCTCCCGGGCGATGAGGGCGCCGGCCATCAGCCAGTACACCTCGTCCCATGCGGCGGCCACTTCCGGGGTGACCGCCTCGCCCAGGACATCGCCGATGGCACGGAAGAGGTACTTGTGGACGATCGTGTACTGGTCCTCGGTGACGCCGAGCGCGGCGTGTTTGTGGGCGATGCGGGAGAGCAGCGCGTCCGGGCGGGCGTCGGGGTCGGCCAGCAGGGCCTGGGCGAAGGCCGCTATGGACCCGGCCAGTGCCCGGCGCTGCTCACCGCTTGCCTGGTTGCCGCGGTTGAACAGGCCGTCCAGCAGCTCGGGCCTCTCGGTGAACATGGTGCCGTAGAAGCGCGCGGTGATCTCGTCCAGGGCGCCGCCGACGGCGGGCAGGGTGGCACGAACGACAGCGGCCGACTCGGGCGAAAGCATGGGACTCCTCTGAGACGTGGGCACGTAGGGGGACGGCGTTCACCGTCGCGGCCGGGGTCCGTGGTGCGGATCCGACCGGCACATCGATCATTGCTGTGGGCCGTCGCCCGGAACAGGGCCGAGCTTCCCCGGCACAGGGCCCGTCGGTCCCGTCCGGCGTCGGCACGGCACCCGGACGGCGCGGCGCGTGCCGGCACCCGGAGTGCCGACTGCCGGGCCCGAGCGCGACCGTCACCTGCTGTCGCTGGTGTCGGTGTCCGTGAGCGCGGCTCGCCCCGCCTCGAGTCGGGCGGCCGGAATGCGGAACGGCGAGCAGGAGACGTAGTCGAGACCCGTTCGGTGGAAGAAGTGGATGGACTCCGGGTCGCCGCCGTGTTCGCCGCACACCCCGGTCTCCAGCCGGGAGTCGACGGCGCGCCCCGCCTCGACGGCGAGTTCCACGAGTCGGCCGACACCCTCCTGGTCGATCGTCTCGAAGGGGGACGTGCTGAAGACTCCCTTCTCCAGGTACAGCGGGAAGAAGGACGCCTCGGCGTCGTCCCGGGACAGTCCCCAGGTCGTCTGGGTCAGGTCGTTGGTGCCGAAGGAGAAGAAGTCGGCGGCTTCGGCGATGCGTCCCGCGGTGAGGGCGGCACGCGGCAGTTCGATCATTGTGCCGATCGGGAGGTCCAGCGACTCGCCTGCCTCGACGCCGGTCTCGGCGAGCACGCGCTCCGCCTCAGCCCGCGCCAGCCGCAGCTCCTCGACCGTTCCGACCAGCGGGATCATGATCTCGGCCCGTGGCCGGCCGCCGTTGCGCAGCCGGTGGGCCACAGCCTCGGCGATCGCCCTCACCTGCATGGCCATCAGGCCGGGAACGGCCAGGCCGAGCCGAACGCCGCGCAGGCCCAGCATCGGGTTCTGCTCGTGCATGCGCTCGACGGCATCGAGCAGTTCCCGGTCGTGGACGTCCGGGTGGGTGGCGCTCGCCAGCCGGACGGCCAGCTCGGTACGGTCGGGCAGGAACTCGTGCAGCGGAGGGTCGATGAGCCGGATGGTCACCGGCAGTCCGTCCATCGCCTCGAGGATGTCGATGAAGTCCGTCCGCTGCAGCGGCAGAAGTTCCGCCAGAGCACGTTCCCTCGCCCTGTCGTCGGGGGCGAGGATCAGCGCCTCGACCCGCGCCCGACGATCGCCGAGGAACATGTGCTCGGTACGGCACAGACCGATGCCCTGAGCGCCGAGCCTGCGGGCGCGTGCGGCGTCCTCGGGGGTGTCGGCGTTGGCCCGTACCTGAAGGCGCCGGACGGAGTCCGCGTGGGCCAGGGCTGCCAGCACCGACTCGGTCAGCGGGCCGGTGCCTTCGCCGGTCTCCAGCGCGCGACTGACGTCGGACGCGGTGAGCGGCAGCGCCCCGAGGTGCACGGTGCCCGCGGTTCCGTCGACGGAGAGGGTGTCGCCCTCGCGTACGACGACTCCGGTGTCCGTGGTGAGCCGGCGGGCGACCGGGTCGACGGTGAGCGACTCGGCCCCGCAGACGCACACCTTGCCCATACCGCGTGCGACGACGGCGGCATGGCTGGTCTTGCCGCCGCGGCTGGTGAGGACGGCCTGCGCGGCGATCATTCCGGGCAGGTCGTCGGGGGTCGTCTCACGGCGCACGAGGATGGTGTTCTGTCCTTCAGCGGCCCGGCGCTGCGCCTCGGCGGAGTCGAAGACGACGACACCGACCGCTGCGCCCGGCGAGGCGGGTACGCCGCGGGCGAGGGCCACGTCGTCGGGGGTCACGCCGAAGCGGGGGAACATCAGCCGGGTCAGCTCGGCGCCGTCCACGCGGGCCAGTGCCTCGTCGGCCGTGATCGTGCCCTCCTCGCGCAGGTCGTGGGCGATGCGGAAGGCAGCCTCGGCGGTGCGCTTGCCGACCCGCGTCTGAAGGATCCACAGCCGGCCGCGCTCGACGGTGAACTCGACGTCGCACAGATCACGGTAGTGGCTCTCCAGCGTGCGCAGGTGGTCTGCGAGCTGGGCGTAGGAGCGGGGGTCGAGGATCTTCAGCTGGTCCAGCGGTACGGCGTCGCGCACCCCGGCGACGACGTCCTCGCCCTGGGCGTCGGGCAGGTAGTCGCCGTACATGCCGCGGGCGCCGGTGGCCGGGTCGCGGGTGAAGGCGACGCCGGTGCCGGAGTCGGGACCGAGGTTTCCGAAGACCATCGCCTGGACGTTGACGGCGGTGCCGAGGTCGTCCGGGATGTGTTCGCGGTGGCGGTAGACGCGGGCGCGTTCGCCGTTCCAGGAGTCGAGGACGGCACGGATGGCGCGTTGGAGTTGCTCGACGGGTTCCTGCGGGAAGTCCTGACCCGTCTCCCGGCGGACGATCGCCTTGAACTCCTCGACGAGGAGGGCGAGTTCGCCGGCATCGAGGTCGTGGTCGTCGCGCGTTCCGCGCTTCGCCTTGTGCGCGGCGATGGCCTGTTCGAACAGGTCGCCGTCGACGCCCATCACCGTGCGCCCGAACATCTGCACAAGCCGACGGTAGGAGTCCCAGGCGAACCGCTCCTGTCCGGACGCCTTGGCCAGTCCGGCGACGGACGCGTCGTTCAGGCCGATGTCGAGAATGGTCTCCATCATGCCGGGCATGGAGAACCGGGCGCCGGAGCGCACGGACACCAGGAGCGGATCGTCAGGTGCCCCGAGGGAGCGGCCCACGGCCTGTTCCAGAGCTGCCAGGGCGCGGGCCTCCTCCATGCCGAGCTCGAGCGGCTCCTCCCCCGTCGCCAGATAGACCTTGCAGGCCTCGGTCGTGACGGTGAACCCCGGCGGCACCGGCAGCCCGAGCCGGGTCATCTCGGCCAGGCCGGCTCCCTTGCCACCGAGCAGGTCGGCCATCTGCCGGCTGCCCTCGGCGAATTCGTAGACGTACTTCGTCGGTGTGCGCATCGCGCTCTCCGGTCTCTCACTCGTGGGGCACGACGGCCAGCGGGCAGCCGACGTGTTGGACGGCGGAATGGGTGACAGGGCCGATACGCGGAAATCCCGGACGCCCGGACAGGCAGCGGCCGACGACGAGGAGACTCGCCGCGGAGGCGGCCCGAACCAGCGCGGTGGAGGCCTTGCCCTCCACGACGGTCTCCAGGACCTCGGTCCGGGGATACTTGTCGCGCCACACCTTCAGCACGGCGGACAGGAACTCCCGCCACTCCTCGGCCCGCGCGGGATCGTTGACCAGACCGATGTCGCCGGGCCCGAGACTGATCGCGGACGGCGGCTGCCAGGCGTACACGGCACGCAACCGGGCGTGCCGCACCCGGGCTGCCTCGAACGCGAACTCGATCACCTCGTCGCAGGCGTCGGCGAGGTCGACGCCGAGCACCACATCGCGGTAGCCGGTTCCGGCGGACGGGCCGCCGTCGTCGGCCGGGAAGTGCTCGTCCTCCGCCTCCTCTCCCGTCCGTACGAGTACCACGGGGCATGAGGCCCTGGCGACGACCCCTTGGGCGACCGAGCCGACCAGAACTCCGGTGAAGCCGCTGAGGCCTCGGGAGCCCAGCACCAGCAGTTCGGCCTGTTCGGCGAACTTCAGCAAGGCCGCGGTCGCCGGGCCTTCGACCTGCTCGTCGGTGAGGCGCACGCCGGGTACGGCGGCGCGGACGCGCTCCTCCGCCTGCCGCAGGACGCGGCGCGCCACATGCCGTTGCGCCGCGTTCGCGGGCTCGCCCTCCCGCCGGCCGGGACGCCAGTTCCACGCGTGCACCAGTCGCAGCGGTCGGTCACGACGCACCGCCTCGCGGGCGGCCCACTCGGCCGCGGCGAGACTCTCGGCCGATCCGTCTACTCCGGCGATGACGGGCGACAGCATGGTGCGCACCTCCTGCGCTTCGGTCTGCTCTGTGCTGCCAGCGTCTTCCTGCGGTCACCCCGCGGGAATGGGCCGCACGGTCTCCGCCCGGCCCGTTCGGCCCCTGCGCCGGAACCGGAGGGGTCGGCACGGTAGGACGCGCCGGGGCGGGCTGCCCGTGAGCGAGGGGGGCGGATCGTTGTGAGCCGAGTCATCGTCGTCTGCGCCGGCGGGGCGGGCCGCGAGGGACCGCGCCACCCGGGAGGACCAGGAGGCGCAGATGCCGGCCGACGCGTTGCGGCCGTGGCGGGCGAAGTACCCGCGGGTGCCGGTGCTCGAGGACGTCGTGCTCCTCAGCCCCCTGGAGGCCCTGGTCCACCATGCCCGGGGCGCCGCGCTCGCGGTCGTGGGACGCGGCCGCGGTGTGGACCCGGGCTTCGCGCAGTCCCTGCTGCGCGAAGCCCGGTGTCCGGTCGTCGTCGTGCCGTAAGGCGCCGCGGCTCCGTCGTTGCCGCCGCTATGCGGCCATGTCGTCCGCGATCCGTGCCGCCCATGCCTCGATCGCGGGGAAGTCGCGGAAGTCGCCGCCCCCGCCATTGCGGAGGACGATCCGTGCGCCCCACCCCTTCGCGCCCTCCTCCAGGCAGCCCCCGAAGGTGACGTGTCCCTCGGCATCGAGCCTGTCCATGGCGCGCCGCACACCGCGCACGGGCGGGATGTCCCGTTCCGCGGGTGGGGCGTCCAGTGGCCCACTGCTGAAGAACCACACCGGGCGCTCGGCCAGGGCTCGCCGGTGGCGGCGGACGAAGCGGCGCGCGTCCTTGTGCCATCGCCCGGCGTACAGTGCGCCCCCGACCACCACCGCGTCGTACCCTTCGACACACGTCACCGACTGGGCGGGCTGCGCCTCGGCCGTCAGCCCCTCCCTGCAGAGGACTTCGGCAATCGCCTCGGCGATGCGCGCCGTCGATCCGTTCGTCGTCCCGTGGACGACCAGGACCTTGCCGGCCATGGCGGCCCGCCTCCTCTCACAACCGGCGCAGCCAGTCGTCGGCCACCCCGTGCAGTGCCTGCTCGCCGGGCTGGACGTGGCTGTCGTCCAGCCGGTAGGTGAGATTGCCGACCACCGCGACCACGCCGTCGATCTGCTCGGTCATGGAGACGGCGATCTCCGTCTCGCTCCTGCGCTCCAGCTGCCCGGTGAGCGTGACGACACCTTCGGTCACGGAGACGTCGACGGTCCGCGGCGCCAGCCACAGCGCACGCACGAGGACTTCCTCGACCACCTCGTCGTGGATCTCCCCGTCGGGCCGCAGGAAGGCCCGGAGCAGGTCCCGTCGGGTCACGATGCCGACGAGCCGGTCCTCCTCGTCCACGACCGGCAGCCGCTCCACGCGACTGCGGGCCATGGTCCGTGCGGCCTCGACGATGGTGTTCTCGGCGCGCGTGGTGACGGGTGGTTCGGTCATCAGCTGGCCGGCGGTGCGGGCCCCGGCCTTGGCGGCCTGCCGCCTGCCGCTCCGGGTGAGCGCCGCGAACCGGAAGCGGTGCTTCGGCTCGTACGGGTCGGGAGTCTGCGCCTGCCGGGCCATCAGGTCGGTCTCGGACAGGACGCCGATCACCTTCTCGTCCTCGTCCACGACCGGCAGTCCGCTGATCCTGTGGTCGGCGAGCAATCGTGCCACTTCCTTGAAGGGGGTGCCGTACTCGGCGCGGACGACCTCGGTGGTCATCACGGAGCCGACCTTGTTGTGTTTCATCTCCGGGTTCCTCCTAGCGGAGTCGGCGCAGATAGGGATCCTGTGGCCTGCGCGGCACCAGGCGCACGCGCGCGTCGAGCGCGCAGACCCGTTCCGGTGTCGCGAGTACGGGGTTGAAGTCGACCTCGGCGAGCTGCGGCAGGTCGGCCGCCATCCGGGACAGGCGCAGGAGCAACTGCTCGAGGCCTTCCAGATCGGCCGGCCCACTGCCGCGCGACCCGAAGAGCAGCGGGGCGCAGCGCGGTGCGGTGATCAGGTCGTGGACGTCGTGGTCGGTGAGGGGGGCCAGACGGGCGGCGTGGTCACCGAGGACCTCGGTGGCGGTGCCGCCGAGTCCGAACAGCACGAGTGGGCCGAAGACCTCGTCCTGGACGACACCGGCGAACAGTTCGGTGCCGCGCGGGGCGAGCGGCTGTACGACCACCCCGGTGAGCAGCCCCGCGAACCGCGTCTCGAAGTCGCGGAAGGCGGCGCGCACCTGGGCATCGCCCTGTAGGTCGAGGTGAACGGCACGCTGCTCGCTCTTGTGAACCAGTCCCGGCCAGTGGGCCTTCATCACCACCCGGCCGTCGGGACCGCGCAGCCGTTCGGCGGCGATGACGGCCTCGTCCTCGGTCTCCGCCCATTCCCAGGGGATCTGCGGGATGCCGTAGCAGGCCAGCAGGTCGCCACAGGTGCGCGGGTGGAGCCAGCCGCCGTCCGGGTGCGCGGTCAGGAAGGTCTCGGCGATCTCCTGGGCGCGGGCCGTGTCGATCCCGTCGAGGTCCGGGACGGTACCCGCGGGCCGGGCGAGCCAGGACGCGCGGCGAGCGGCGTGGGCCAACGCGCGTGCTGCGGCCTGCGGTTCGGCGTAGGAGGGGATCGTGCCGCCGTCGGCGGCGGGCAGCATCCTGACGGGTAGGTCCTGTTCGAGGCGTATCGCGGCCACCGGCTTGGCCCGGCTCCCGCGGCGGGTGCCGGTGAGGGCCCGGACGAGGTCGTCGCCGGTCGCAGTGGCGACCGCCGTGGGCACCAGGGCCACCAGGACGGCGTCGACGCCCGGGTGCCGCATCAGCCGGTCCACCGCGTCCGCGAGCCGCTCCTCGGTGACGGCGGCGGTGGCGTCGACGGGGTTGCCGACCGCCGCACCCTCGGGCAGCACGGCGAGCAGGTCGTCGATCACGTCCGGAGGGAGCGGCGGCAGGGCGAGTCCCGCCTCCGCGCAGGCGTCGGCCGCCAGCACCCCGGCGCCGCCCGCGTTGGTGACGATCCCGACGCGGCTGCCGGCCGGGAGTGGCTGGGAGTGCATCAGGGCGGCGGTTTCGAGGAGTTCGCCGACCGAACGGGTCACGGTGATACCGGCCTGCGTGAACAGTGCCTGCCGGGTCATGGTGCGGGTCGCGGCCGCCGCGGTGTGCGAGGCGGCGGCGCGGCGGCCCGCGTCGGTGCGGCCGGCGTCGACGGTGAGGACCGGCATACGGCGGGTCACACGCCGAGCCGTGCGCGAGAACGCCCGCGGGCTGCCGAAGGACTCCAGGTGCAGCAGCGCGAGTTCGGTGCGGCCGTCGCTCTCCCACCACTGCAGCATGTCGTTGCCGCTGACGTCGTACTTGTCGCCGAGCGACGCGAACGACGAGACACCGATGCCCAGCCGGGACAACCCGTCGAGGAGGGCGATGCCGACCCCACCGGACTGCACGGCGACGCCCGCGGTGCCGGGGCGCGGGTGGCCGGCGGCGAACGTGGCGTCCAGACGCAGGTCGGGGTCGGTGTTGGAGATGCCGAGGCAGTTGGGCCCGACCAGGCGCATGCCGTGGCTGCGGCAGGTGGCCAGCAACGCCCGCGCCTGGTCGGCGTCGAGGCCGGCGGTGACGACGAGCAGCGCCCGGACGCCGGCCTTGCCGCACTCCTCGGCGGTGGCCGGGACCGCCGCTGCGGGGACGGCCACGACGACCAGGTCGGGGGTCTTGGGCAGGGCGCTGACGGACGGGTACGACGGCACGCCGAGGATGTGGTTGACGCTCGGGTTCACGGCGAAGAGACGGCGGGTGTAGCCGCCCGCCTTCAGGTGGTGCAGGATCGCCCGGCCGACCGAGCCGGGTTTGCGTCCGGCGCCGGCGACGGCGACCACGCGCGGGCGCAGCAGCGGCTCGAGGCTGGCGACGTCGGCGGCCCGGCCGCGCGCCTCCACAGCCGACAGGTAGGTGTCGTCCTGGTCGAGCCGGATGGTGCAGCGCACCTCGGGGCCCTCGAAGCGGCGGGCGGTGCGCAGGCCGAGGTCGGCGAAGAGCCGGAGGATCTCGTGGTTCTCGCTGAGCGCGTCGGCCGTGAAGGTGGTGACGCCCTCCGCCCGGGCCGCGGAGACCAGGTGCTCGACGAGCAGGGTGCCCACCCCGCGGTGGTGCAGCCCGTCGCAGACGGCGATGGACATCTCGGCCTCGTCCCCGGCGCCCCCGGTGTCGTATTCGGCCAGCCCGATCACCTGACCGTGCGTCTCGGCCAGCAGGGCCCGGTAGCCTCGGCGGGGTGCGGCGCAGGCCCGGTCCGCGGCCAGGGCGGCGGAGCGCGAGCTCGGCGAGAAGAACCGAAGACGCAGGTTCTCCGGGGTCATCTCCTCGTAGAGTCCCTGCAGTTGCTCGTGGTCGGCCGGGGTCACAGGACGGATGCACACGGTGGTGCCGTCCGTGAGCAGGGCGTGGACCGGGGGGCGGTTGAGCACGGCGTCCGACATCACGGATCTCCTCCAAGCCTTTTGGTGGTTCGAGCATCCGGCGGATCGGAGGGCAGTCCCATGGGCTGTCCGGGGCCGGATGCTGGGCCGGTCGGCCCTGAGCGCTCACGTTTCACGGCCACGTGTCCGCGATGTGGGCGGTGTCCGCGCGAGGTGGGGATCTGGGCGACTGCTCACAGTCGCGCACCTGGACGGGGCGCGCTTCGGACCGCCGTGCGACTCCCCGGCGGCCCCCAGGCGCGCCCGCAGCGGGACCGCGCCCCTGTGCCCCGTGCTCAGGGCACCGGGGCGTCACTCGCTCCCGTGGGCATCAGTCGCTGCAGCCGCTCCTCCGGGCGCCGTCGGCCGTCTCGCTCAGCCCCGCCGGGGTACGACGGCGACGGGGCAGGCGGAGTGGTGCAGCACCGCGTGGGCGACGCGGCCGAGCTGGAGGCCGATGTGGCCCGCGCGGCGCCGGGCCCCGACGATGAGCAGGTCGGCGTCGGCCGAGGCGTCCAGCAGCACGTTGCGTGCCGAGCCTTCGACGGTGCGCCGGTGCACCTCGACGTCGGCCGGGGCGTCCTGCAAGGCCGCGTTCAGTGCGTCGACGGCCTGCTGCTCGTGCAGGCGGGAGGCCTCGTCCGCCGGCAGGGGATGGTCGGCGGTCTCGTGCGCCGGGCAGCGCCAGGCTCGTACGGCCTCCAGCGGCACGCCTCGGCGTCGCGCCTCCTCGACGGCGAAACGCACCGCCGCCGCGTCCGCCGGCTTCTCGCCGACACCGAGGACGATGCGGCGCGCGCCGGAGCGGACCCGGTTGTCGTGGCATCCGCGCAGCACGATCACCGGGCAGTGGGCGTGACCGGCCACCGCCACACTGACGGAGCCGAGGAGCGCCTCGGCCACGCTGCTCCGGCCGCGCGAGCCCAGGACCACGGCGGATGCGGTACGGCTTTCCCGTACCAACGCGTACTCGGGTTCCTCGGGCAGCACGTCGGTGACGACCTTCACGTCGGGCCGGCGGCTGTGCGCCCGGCGCGCGGCTGTCTCGACGATGTCCTCGGCCATCACCTGCTCGGAGGGCTTACCGAGATCGTCCGCGAGCGCCGTGCCTTCGTACCGTTCCCACAGCGAGGCGTACACCAGCCGCAGCCGGAGCCCGCGCAGGGCGGCCTCGTCGGCCGCCCAGTCGACGGCGCGCAGGCTCGGCTCCGAGCCGTCCACGCCGACGACCAGGGGGGACTCCATCGTGCTCACCTTCCCGCGCCCAGGTCGAAGACGATCCGGGCCTTGACCTCGCCGCGCAGTACGGCGTCGATGGACTCGTTCACGGAGGCGAGCGGGCGGGTCTCGTAGATCACCCTCGTGCGGCCGGCCGCATGGAGCTGGAAGACCTCGGCGAGGTCCTGCCGGGTGCCGACGATGGAGCCGATGACGGACGTGCCGTTCAGGACCGTGTCGAAGATCGGCACCTGGACGGTGCCGTGCGCGGGCAGGGCCACCATGACGAGTTTTCCGCCCCGCCGCAGACCGGAGTTGACGGCCTCGAACGCGGCTGGGTCCACCGCGAGTGCGAGCGCCGCGTGGGCGCCGCCGTGCTTCTTGAGTTCCTTGCCGACGTCCTGCTTGCGGGCGTCGATCACCAGGTCGGCGCCGAGTTCCGCGGCGAGTCGGAGCTTGTCGTCGGTGACGTCGACGGCCGCGACGGTGGCGCCGGCGATCCTGGCGTACTGCAGGGCGAGGTGACCGAGGCCGCCGATCCCGGAAATGACGACGAGTTGGGAGGGCCGGACACCGGCGACCTTGAGCGCCTTGTACGTGGTGACGCCGGCGCAGGTCAGCGGGGCCGCGTCGAAGGCGGTGACACCCTCGGGCACCGGCTGGGCGAAGTCGGCCCAGGCCAGCATCTTCCCGGCGTATCCGCCGTCACAGCCGTACCCGGTGTTGATCTGCTGCTCGCAGAGTGTCTCCCAGCCGGAGAGGCAGTGCTCGCACCGCCCGCACGCCTTGCCGAGCCACGGCACCGCCACGCGCTGTCCGACGGTGAGGTGCGTGACCCCCTCGCCGAGCTTCTCGACCAGGCCGACCCCCTCGTGACCGGGGACGAACGGCGGGGTGGGCCTGATGGGCCAGTCGCCGTGCGCGGCGTGGATGTCGGTGTGGCACAGCCCGGAGGCCTCGACGCGGATGCGGACCTGGCCGGGGCCCGGCTCGGGGTCGGGGCGCTCCTCGATGACCAGGGGCTCGCCGAAGGCTCGTACGACCGCTGCCTGCATGGTCTCTCTCTCCTCTGTGGTGGTGCGTCAGCCGTGCGCCACGACGGCGACGGGGGCGGTGGAGTGGTGCAGGACGGCGTGGGTGACGGTGCCGATGTGGGCGCCGACGGAGGAGCGGCGGACCCGCCGGCCGACGACGACCAGGGATGCCTCGCGGGAGGCGTCGATCAGGAGGAGCGAGGGGCTGCCGTAGTGCGACTCCGCGACGACCTCGACGTCGGGGTACTTCCGCTTCCAGGGCTGCAGCAGTTCGGTCAGGGCGCCGGCGTCGCTCTCCGCCAGCATCCTGGTGACCTCGGGAACGGGAACCATGCCGTAGGCGTAGTACGACGGCAAGTTCCAGCCGTGCAGCACCCGCAGGGGCACCGAGCGGTGCGTGGCGGCCTCGAAGGCGAACTCGATCGGTGCCGCGTCGGGGTCGTCGGTGTCCAGTCCGAGCAGGACCGGACGGAACGGTGTGGCCGCGGAGGGCGTGCCTGCCGCGTCCGCCTCGGGCTCGTCCGCGGCCTGCTCGCCGGCGCGGACCAGGACGACGGGCCGTTCGGTGTGCGCCACGACCGAGAGCCCGACCGAGCCGATCAGGAAGCCGCCGATCCCGCTGAGGCCGCGCGAGCCGAGGACGAGCATGTCGGCGTCCTTCGCGACGACGACCAGGGCGTCGGCGGGCCGGCCGGTGATCTGCTCGGTGGTCACCTCGACACCGGGGTGGCGCAGCCGCAGACGCTCGGCGGCCTCACGGGGAATCCTCTCGGTCCAGTGCTGGTGGGTCTCCGGGCCCAGAAGCGGGGCCTGAGCCATGGGCTCCGGTACCGGCTCCCAGACCTGCACGAGCCTGACCGGCAGTCCGCGCAGCTCCGCCTCGCGGGCCGCCCACTCCGCGGCGGCGCGGCTCTCCGGCGAGCCGTCGAGGCCGACGGTGATGGTGCGTGGCATGTTCTCCTCCTCCTGAACCGGGGACCCGAGGGACCCGGTACCAGCGTCGTGTTCGGGGGTCTTGCGGGGCAGGGGCCGTCGGCCCTCCGGCCGGGACCATCGGCCCCGTGAGGGGCCGGGAGCCAGGGTCCGTTCCGCCGCGGGCGGGTCAGCGCAGCCAGGTGTGGTCGCGGACGATCGGCAGCCGCGCCCATATCCGGCCCAGGCCCCAGGTGGCGCCCGCGCCCGCGGCCGCCACGGCGATCAGCGCGACGGCGTAGATCACGTGGTAGTCGGCGAACGGATTCGTCGACATGCTCGGCGACCCGTCCGACAGATGCCTGGCCGGCGGCCACTCGGCGATCCACATCAGCGCCATCATCGCCGTGCCCGCCACCGCGGCCGGCCGCAGCGCCACACCGGCCATGACGGCGGCGCCGATGCCGAGCAGGCCCAGCATGAACAGCCAGTCCGCCCACGTGTCGCCGGCCCAGGAGTGGAACGTCGACTCCATCGGCCCGGCGGCGACGGCGCTGAGGAAGCCCTTCGTCGGTGACCCGCCGTCGATCCAGCCCTTGCCGGACGCGGTCGCGTACCCGAGGCCGAAGGTCTTGTCCAGGAAGGCCCACAGGAAGACGAACCCGGTCAGGATGCGCAGGGACGCCAGGGCGTGGGCCTGTGCGGTGTACGTGCCGGGACGTGCCGCCGCGACGGGGTCGGAGGCGGAGCCGGTCCGGTTCCGGCGGAAGCCCACCGGCAGGTGGAAGCGCGGACCGCGGTGAGAGTGCTCGTGCACGGCCATGATGGTGTTCCCTTCGGGGAGGTTTGAGCCGTCGACTTGTTGACGTCCCCCACTCTCGTCGGCTGCGTACGGGTGGCGCCGGATGCCGAAGGTCTCCGACCGGGGGGCTGAACGATCCCTGTCGGCAGGGCCGGTTGGCGGGGTGAGGGGGCGTCAGGGAGCGGTCCGCCGGCCCCGTGTGGAACGCGGCTCCGGGGCGGCAGGGTCGCCCGCGGTCCGGTCACCGGCGGCGACCCGGCGACACCCGCGCGCACCCTCACCTGCCGCACGGGGTGTGCCGCCACCGCCTGCCGCGGGCGGTGCGGCGGACAGCGGGTCCCGGACCGGGCGGGCTCTTCGGTCCGGGACCGCTCCGGCTCCCCCTTCCGTCACCCGACGGAGAGGTCCGGCCGGACCAATGTGCCGGACCTGCCGTGGACGATCTCGTAGGCCGCGTCCAGGGCACCGATCGCCGCCAGCCCACCGCTTCGTTCGACGAACCGGGCGGCCGCCTCGGCCTTGGGTCCCATGGAGCCGGCCGGGAAGCCGCCGTGCCGCAGTTCCCGCGGTGTGGCGTCGAGCAGAGGGTGCTGGTCGGAGGTGCCGTAGCCCTCGTAGACATAGGGGACGTCGGTGAGGATGAGCAGGAAGTCCGCCTTGAGGTCCTCGGCGAGCAGGGCCGCGGTGAGGTCCTTGTCGACGACGGCTTCCACGCCGGTCAGCGCACCGGTGTCGCGGTCGGCGGTGACGGGGATGCCTCCCCCGCCGGCGCAGATCACCAGGATCCCGCCGGTCAGCAGTTCGTGGATCGTGTCGGTCTCCAGGACGCGTTCGGGCCTGGGCGAGGGGACGACGCGGCGCCAGCCGGTGGTGTCCCGGGCGATGTGCCAGCCGCGGCTGCGTGCCAGCTTCTGGGCCAGGTCCCGGGTGTAGACCTGACCGACGAACTTCGTCGGGCGGCCGAAGGCGGGATCGTCGGCCCGGACGAGGGTGTGGGTGACGAGGGCGGCGATCCGGCGCCCGGGCAGAGCGTCGTGCAGGGTGCAGGCGAGCAGGGAGCCGATCATGCCCTGGGTCTGGGCACCGAGCAGGTGCAGGGGATACGGGGCGCTGAGCGCGGGGTCGGCCTCGCTCTCCATGGCGAGCAGGCCGATCTGGGGGCCGTTGCCGTGGGTGATGACGAGTTCGTGCTCCTGGGCCAGCGCCGCCAGGGCGGTGGCGACCCGGTCGGTGTTGGCCTGCTGGACGGCCGCGTCGGGGCGTTCGCCCCGGTGCAGCAGGGCGTTGCCGCCGAGGGCGACGACGATGCGCATGGTTCAGTCCTCCAGGGTGGCGACGAGCACGGCCTTGATGGTGTGCAGCCGGTTCTCCGCCTGGTCGAAGACGATCGAGGAGGGCGAGGAGAAGACCTCGTCGGTGACCTCGAGACCGTTCAGGCCGTAGGCCTCGAACAGCTCCTGGCCGAGCCGGGTGCGGTGGTCGTGGAGGGACGGGAGGCAGTGCATGAACTTCACGTCGGGGTTGCCGGTGAGGGCGAGCGTCTTGTCGTTGACCTGATACGGGAGCAGCAGTTCGATCCGTTCCCGCCATGTGTCGGCCGGTTCTCCCATGGACACCCAGACGTCCGTGTGCAGAAAGTCGGTGCCGTGTACGGCGGTTTCCACGTCCTCGGTGAGGGTGATGCGCGCTCCGCTCCGGTCGGCCGCTTCGTGGCATGCGGCGACCAGCGCGGATCGCGGCCACAGCGCCTTCGGCGCGGCGATGCGCACGTCCATGCCGAGCAACGCGCCCATCGCGAGCAGGGAGTTGCCCATGTTGTTGCGGGCGTCGCCCAGGTAGCAGTAGGCGGTGTCGGACAGCGGCTTGGTGCTGTGCTCGCGCATGGTGAGCATGTCGCACAGGCTCTGGGTGGGGTGGGCGGTGTCGGTCAGGCCGTTGTAGACGGGGACGCCGGCATGGGCGGCGAGTTCGGTGACGATCGACTGGGCGGAGCCCCGGTACTCGATGGCGTCGAACATACGGCCGAGGACGCGGGCGGTGTCGGTGACGGACTCCTTGCGGCCGACGTGGGTGTCACCGGGGCCGAGGTAGGTGGTGCTGGCGCCCTGGGCGGCGGCGGCGACCTCGAAGGCGCAGCGGGTGCGGGTGGAGGTCTTCTCGAAGACCAGGGCGATGTGCTTGCCGATGAGCCGTGGCTGCTCGGTGCCGGCACGCCTGGCCGCCTTGAGGTCGGCGGCGAGGTCGAGGAGGTGGTGGATCTCGGCGGTGGTGAAGTCGAGGTCGCGCAGGTAGGAGCGGCCTCGCAGGTCGACGGTCATGGCGGTGTCCTTGGGGGCTCAGGCGACCGGGTCGCGTTCGACGGGGCAGCTCATGCAGCGGGGTCCGCCCCGGCCGCGGCCGAGTTCGGCTCCGGCCACGGTGACGACCTCGATGCCCTGCTTGCGCAGGTAGGTGTTGGTGGTGACGTTGCGCTCGTAGCCGACGACGACCCCGGGCGCCAGGGCGAGGAAGTTGCTGCCGTCGTCCCACTGTTCGCGCTCGGCGTTGCGGATGTCCTGCGGTGCGGACAGCATGCGGACCTTGTCCAGGTCGAGAGCCTCGGCCAGCGCGGTCGCCAGGTCCGCGTTCGGCGTGACGTCGAAGCCTGCCTCGTGCAGGCTGCTGGGCCGCAGCGTCCAGGAGCGCAGGGAGTCGGCGAGACCGGGGTAGATGACGAAGGCGTCACGGTCGACCATGGTCAGCACGGTGTCCAGGTGCATGTAGGCCCGGGCCGCCGGCAGTCGGACCGCGATCAGCCGGCTCGCCGTACCGGCTGCGAAGAGACGTGCGGCCAGGTTCTCCACGGCCTGGGCGGTGGTGCGCTCGCCCATGCCGACCATGACGGCGCCGTTGCCGAGGACGTGGACATCGCCTCCTTCGAGGGTGCCGACGGGCCCGTCGAGCAGGGGCGCGGGCGCGACACCGGCGAACATCGGGTGGAACCGGTAGATGGCCTCGGCGTGCAGGCTCTCCCGCCGCCGGGCGGGCTTGGCCATGGGGTTGACCGACATCTGGCCGTACACCCAGCACGAGTTGTCGCGCGGGAAGAGGTGGTTCGGCAGCGGCGCCAGCGCGAAGTCGTCGGCGCCGAGCGCGTTCCACACCAGGCTCTGCCGGGTGGCGAGCGGCAGGTCGTTCTTGAGGAGGCCACCGATCAGGTAACCGGCGAGCGTTTCCCCGTCGAGGCGGACGCACAGCTCACGCACCGGCTCCAGGAGGGCAGGCCCGACCGTGGCGGGAGTGACGACCTGGTCCAGCAGCCAGTCCCGGGCATCGGGGACCTCGACGGTCCGGGCCAGCAGGTCGGCGAAGTAGTGCACGCGGGCGCCGTGGTCGCGCAGGACCTGGGCGAAGGCGTCGTGCTCCTCGCGGGCGCGCTTGGCCCACAGGATGTCGTCGAAGAGCAGGGCGTCGACGTTGCGCGGGGTGAGGCGGGAGAGTTCGAGGCCCGGGCGGTGCAGGATCACCTGGCGCAGCGGGCCGACCTCGGAGTCGACGTGGAAGGTGTTCATCGCTTTTCTCCGTGCTGGTGGAAGTGGTCAGTCGTGGCGGCGGAGGCCGTTCCGCCTCCGGGGCCCGCCGATGCGGCTCGTACGGAGCCCGCGGGAGAGCCGCCGGGCCGGCGGGGGCGTCTCGGGAGCCCGCTCCCGCGGAGCCGGGATCGCCTCGGCCGTCACCGCCCCTTCCTCGCCGTACGTGCCCTGGCCGCGCTTGAGCCAGACGTAGACCGGCACGCCGAGCAGCAACACGAACAGGCCGTAGTAGACGGTCTGGTAGCCACTGCCCTGGATCGACCAGTAGGAGAAGGCGAGGGCGAGCACGGCGACGATCACGTCACGGACGAGCCCGCGCGGGCTGAGGGTCTCCCGGCCGCGCACCAGCAGCCAGTAGAGCTGGGCGGCGGCGGAGAACAGGTACGGGATGACGGCGGTGAGCACGCTCAGCAGCACGATCTTGGTGAAGACGTCGTCGAAGCGCGTGTAGCTGAACACGGTGATCAGCGAAGCGAGCACAGTGGAGGCGACGATGCCGAAGGCGGGGACGTCCCTCTCGCCGCGCAGCCGGGCGAAGGCACGGGGGAAGAGGCCGTCGCCGGCAGCGGCGTACGGCATCTCGGCGCACAGCATGGTCCAGCCGTTGAGCGCGCCGATACCGGAGATGATGGCCGCGACGGCGACGATGTCACCGGCCCAGCTGCCGCCGAAGATGCTGTTCGCCGCGTCGGTGAACGGCGCGGTCGACTCGCCCAGCCTGCCGTGCGCGACGGTGCCGAAGACGGCCAGGGTACCCAGGATGTAGATGACGGCGCAGACGAGCGTGCCGTAGACGGTGGCGCGCGGCACATTGCGGCCCGGCTCACGAACCCGGCCGGCCACCACCGAGGCGGCCTCCAGACCCAGGTAACTGAACAGGGCGATGGCGCCCGCGGCCGAGATCGCCCCCAGCACCGACTGGCCACTGGCGTTGAACGGGCCGAAGTTGCGGAAGTCGATGAACAGCAGTCCGACGGTGGCCATGAAGATCAGCGGGACGAACTTCAGCACGGTCGTGATCACCTGGAAGGCGCCCATGTTGCGGACGCCGGTGAGGTTGACGGCGGCGGGTATCCAGAGCCCGACCAGCGCGAGGAGCACCGAAACGCCCTTGTGGTGCCCGGTGTTGACGAACACTTCGACGTAGCCCACCCAGGCCACCACGATGGCCGCGTTGCCGGCCCACGCGGTGATCCAGTACGACCAGGCGTTGAGGAACCCGGCGAACTCCCCGAAGGCCTCGCGGGCGTAGACGTACGGGCCGCCGCTCGCGGGAACGCGCTTGGACAGCGATCCGAAGGTCAGGGCCAGCGCGAGCGCGCCGAGGGTCACGGCGACGAACGCGACGAGGGAGACCGGTCCGTACGGGGCGAGGGCGGAGGGCAGCGCGAAGACTCCGGTGCCGATGATGCTGCCGATCACGAGCGCGGAGGCGGCGGGAAGGCCGAGCGCCGCGGTGGGCGCCGTCCCCGTTCCGCCTCTTGTGGTTCTGGGCATGGTGGCACTCCCTGTGCAGGTCGTTACTGATGGTCGATCCGCGACCGATCCTTCTGCTCGTGCACAGGGGCGGTCAGCGGCCACACGGCCCGTGGACGGCTCCCGATGGTCCCGTGCCGTAGGCCCCGGCCAGCCCAACGAGTGCCACGGCGGGCAACGTTCTCCCCGTGGCGGGCGCCCCGGCACCCGCCTCCGCGCGAGCGGGGGAAGGGCAAGGGCCGTTCGTCCCGTCGCACGGGTCCTTCCGGCCTCTCCCGGGCGACGGCCCCGGCTCCACAATGGGCAGCAGGAGCTGCGGCCGGGGCTTTCGCGCACGGTCAACCGAGGTGCGGCTCCCACTTCCTGACGGCACGTTCGAGGAGGGGAGTTGTCCCACACGCTCCAGGAGCCGTGAGGGACATCCGCCCGGGACTCGTGCGGGGGAGGCACGAATCCCGCGGCCACGGCCGTCGCCCGCGCCGACACGCGGGCGGCGGCCGTCGTGGCGCACGGAGGGATCCGTCTCAGGACCGTGTGGCCCCGCTGTGGACCGGACGGCCCCTCCCCTCGTCCCGCCCGCCGCCCCAGGCTGGAGGTGCCACTCCGCACACCACCGACCGGAAGGCAGGCCATGAACACCCCGAGCATGCTGCGCGCGCTGCCCACCGAGTACCGGCAACGGCTCATGCGTCTGGCCCGCGAGGTGTCCTTCCCGCAGGGAACGCGCCTCTTCGACGAGGGTGCCCGCGCGGACCGGTTCTGGATCATCCGTACGGGCTCCGTCGAACTCGACACGCACGTGCCCGGTCGGCGCTGCGCCACGATCGAGACCCTCGGGCACAACGAACTCGTCGGCCTCTCCTGGCTGTTCGCGCCGCATGTGTGGCATCTGGGCGCAACGGCGGCGACACCCGTGCGGGCCTACGAGTTCGACGCCACGGCCGTCCGCTCCCTGTGCCGGGAGGACCCGGCACTCGGTCAGGCCGTCACCCGATGGGCCGGCGAGGTGCTCGCCCACCGCCTGCGCTCCACCAGGACCCGGTTGCTGGACCTCTACGCCCCCTACGGCGCCGGAAGCGCCGTGTGAACGGGCTTACGCCACGAAGGAGTCACCATGCACGGCACCCCGCACATCGTCAGCGACGTCATGTCCCACACGGTCGCCGCCGTCGGCCGCCGGGCCGCCTTCAAGGAGATCGTGCGGCTGATGCAGGACTGGAACGTCAGTGCCCTGCCCGTCCTCGAGGGCGAGGGCCGTGTGATAGGCGTCGTCTCCGAAGCCGATCTGCTGCCGAAGGAGGAGTTCCGCGACAGCGACCCCGACCGGGTGACGCAACTGCACCGTCTCGGCGACCTGGCCAAGGCGGGCGGGCTCACCGCGGAGGACCTGATGACGTGCCCCGCTCTCACGGTCCGCGCGGACGCGACGCTCGCGCAGGCCGCGCGGATCATGGCGCACGCCAAGGTCAAACGGCTCCCGGTGGTGGACGAAGTGGGCATGCTGGAGGGCATCGTCAGCCGCGCGGACCTGCTGAAGGTGTTCCTGCGGAAGGACGAGGAGATCGCGGAGGAGGTCCGGCGGGAAGTAGTCGCACACCTCTTCCCGGGGCCCGGGTCGGCTGTGCGGGTCGAGGTCCGGGACGGCGTCGTGAAGCTCGGCGGACGTGCCCGTGACACGGCCTTGGTGCCCGTGGCCGCGCGTCTGGTCCGGGCCGTCGAGGGTGTGGTCGACGTGGAGTTCGAGCTGACGCGTGCCGAGGAGCCGACGGAACCGGCCGCCACCCCCGCCAACGGCGACGAGAGCCTGTCCCCGGCCTGACCGACGACGTTCCGCGCCGCGGACGGCGCTCCCGTCACGCGCATCACCCCCCGGCCGCCCCTAGCCGTCCGCCACGGGCACCCGCCATATCAGCGTGGTGCCCCCGTCGGCCGGGCTGGTCCACTCGAGTTTTCCGCCCAGTTGCCCGGCCCGCTCAGCCATGTTGCGCAGGCCGCTGCGGCGACCGTCGGGAGGGATGCCCACACCGTTGTCGGAGACCGTCAGCCGCACCTCGCGCCCGTCGGTCTCGAGCCCGACCTCGGCTCGCCCGGCATGCGCATGTCGGGCGATGTTGACCAGGGACTCGGAGAGGACGGCCACCACATGGTCGGCGGTCTCCTTCGGCACCTCGGTGTCCAGCAGGCCCTCCATGCGCACACTCGGAGCGAAGCCCAGGACCGGCGCGGCCTCGCCGACCACCCGTACGACACGGGCCCGCAGACCACCTCCGGCGGGGCTCTCGTCGCGGGACCTGAGACCGAAGATCGTCGACCTGATGATCTTGATGGTCTCGTCCAGGTCGTCCACCGCGCGCAGCACGCGCTCCGAGGCCTCGCCGTGCTCGATGAACCGGCCCGCGCTCTGCAATGTCATGCCGGTGGCGAACAGCCGTTGGATGGCCAGGTCGTGGAGATCCCGCGCGATACGGTCGCGGTCCTTGAGCACGGCGATCTGCTCGGCGTCCCTGCGGCGTTCCGCCAGTTCCATGGCGACCGCGGCCTGCGCGGCGAATCCGAGCAACGGCTCGGTCTCCTTCTCGGAGAACACCGTCTGTCCCGACGCCCGGGCAAGCAGCACAACACCCCGCACGCTGTCGCCGGAACCGATCGGAACGGCCACCGCCGGGCCCAGTCCGGCGAAGCGCGACGCAGCGGCGGGGACGCCCTCCCGGCCGTCGGACGCGAGGACCTCCGCCGCCTCCCCACGGGAGACGTCCGGGTCGGTGACCGGCGAGGCGCTCGAGAAGGCGGATCCGATCAGGTTGTCGTCCACCGGCACCACGAGCCCACGGTGCGCCTCCGCCGTGTGTCCCAGAGCGAGTTCCACGGTGAGTGCGTCGGTGTCCTCCATGGGAACCGCGACCACGGCCAGTGCCGCGGAGGTGATCTCCCTGGCCCGTTCGGCGATCAGCCCGAGGACCTCACCACGATCACTGCCGGACATGAGGCTGTGGGTGATCTCCGCGCTCGCGCGCAGCCAGCGTTCACGCAGCCGCGACTCCTCGTACAGGCGTGCGTTGTCAATGGCCACGCCGGCCGCCACGGCCAGCGTCGACAGGACCGACTCGTCCTCCTCGTCGAACTGGGCCCCGCCCCGCTTCTCCGTCAGATAGAGGTTTCCGAACACCTGGTCACGTACCCGGATCGGGACGCCGAGGAAGGTGTTCATCGGCGGGTGGTGGGGCGGGAAACCGTACGAGGCGGCGTGCTCGGAGAGCTTGGCCAGACGCAGCGGTTCGGGATGCCGGATCAGCTCGCCCAGGATGCCGTGGCCCTGCGGGTAGGGGCCGATCCGGGCGATCTGCTCCTCGGCGACGCCGACCGTGAGGAACTCCGACAGCCGCTCGCCGTCCGGGTCGATGACGCCCAGGGCCGCGTACTCGGCCTCCACCAGGACCGCCGCGGCCTCCACGATGCTGCGCAGCGCCTGCTCCAGGTCCAGCTCCCGGCCGACCGAGAGCACCGCCTCCAGCAGGCTGTGCACCCGGTCCCGGGTGCCGCGGGCCGCGTCCAGGCGAGCCTGGAGCTCTTCCAGCAGCTCATCGAGCCTCAACTGCGGCATGCGTACACGGGCGCTCTCGGAGCCTCCCACCAGCGATTCCTCCAAGCCCTCAGCCCGTCGACGGCCGACCGTCCCTGTCCGGGCCACGCTATCCGCCCACGACAGCAGACGGTACGGGATCAGGCTCATTGGCCGGGGACGGAAGAGGACCGGGTGGTGAAGGAAGGGACGAACCGGACGGTCCGCGGACTCAGTGCCCTTCCTGCCGCTGCCGGTCCTGGACCTGGGTGGCGATGACGGCGGCCTGGATACGGCGCTCCACGCCGAGCTTGGCCAGCAGGCGGGAGATGTGGTTCTTCACCGTTTTCTCGGCGAGGTAGAGCCGCTGGCCGATCTGGCGGTTCGTCAGGCCCTCGCCGATCAGGGCCAGGATCTCCCGCTCCCGTTCGGTCAGGCCCTGCAGTCCGTCCGGCTGCTGCTCCTCCTGCCCGCCACCGCGGAGCCGGGCCATCAACTTGGTGGTCGCGCTGGCGTCGAGCAGGGACTGGCCCCCGGCCACGGTGCGCACGGCGGACACCAGGTCGGAGCCCTGGATCTGCTTCAGGACGTACCCGGAGGCGCCCGCCATGATCGAGTCGAGCAGTGCCTCCTCGTCGTCGAAGGAGGTCAGCATCAGGCAGGCCAGCTCGGGCATGCGCGAGCGCAGTTCCCGGCACACGCTCACACCGTCGCCGTCGGGCAGACGGACGTCGAGCACCGCCACCTGCGGGCGCAACGCGGGGACGCGCACCAACGCCTGCTCCACCGTGCCGGCCTCGCCGATCACCTCGATGTCCGGTTCGTCGTTCAGCAGGTCGCGTACACCACGCCGTACCACCTCGTGGTCGTCCAGCAGGAAGACCCGGATCGGGTTGCCGGCGCCGGGCCGCTCGCTGTCCGCCATCAAACTGCTCCCTGGTTCCATGTTCCGCACCGATGTCCGCTCGTCGACGGAATCGGCCCTCCGTGCCGGGATCCTCCTCGGGTCCGGGCCGAAGGGCCAGGGCCGGTCGGCCCTGTTTTCCCTCCGTAGTGTCCCGCGATCGGGACCTGGTGCCGCCCCGGGGCACGAAGCGGCCCGGCGGATCCACGTCGATCGGGTGTCACGCACCCGGCGGCTCCCGGGGGGCCGCACGGGTGCCGCACCGCCGGGAACCACGTCCGTCCACCGAACGGGGTGAAGGTCCTGTGGCCCGGCTCATGGGGCCTGACAGCCCTGGGCCCGGACCGGTGCCCGCAGAAGTCTGGACCCGCTGCGAAACGAGCAGAAGGAGTGGAACATGACTGCCAAGGACACCGGTGCCCGCGCCGCTGCCGACACCGCCGTACAGGTGCGCGGGGAAGGCGATGCGGACCAGGAAGCCGTCACGTACGTCCGGGAAAAGGTCGACGCGGTCCTCGGCCGGCCCGGAGTTCCGGCCGTGAGCGGTGAGGTGAGGGTCGCCAAGGCGGTGGCCCACCACGCCGAGCGGCCCTGGTCCGCCGGGGCCGAGCTCGTCGTGGGGAGCACCCTCGTGGTCGTGCATGCCCGGGAGGCCACGGCGCATGAACTGGCGGATCGCCTGCAGGACCGGCTGCGCGGTCAGGTGAACCGTGTCCTGCACCGCAAGGAGGAGGACCGCAGGTCGGCCACCCCGCCTCCGTGGCGCGGCGGCCGGGACTAGACCCCCGTGGTCCTCCTCTGCGAGCGCATCGCTGTTCCTTCGCATGCGGGTGGTTCCTGAGCCGGGCCGGGCCGCCGAGCCCGTCCGAACCGGTGCCGGTCAGCCCCCGGAAGGGACCATCGGCACATGGGATCGGGGGCGTGGCCGGGCGAGAGTGAAGGCGCGAGCGGCACCGAGCTCTCACGGTGCCGTTCCCGTCCGCACGCCGCCGGGCACTGTCGGCGGCCCTCGCCAACGGAGGCGCTCCCCCATGACCCGTCACGACGCCGGAACCCGGGCAACCGCAGTTGCCGACGCGCCGTCCGACATCGCCATAGCCGTGGACCAGCTGGTCACGAACGGGCTCAAGGCGCTCGCCGACTACGACGCCCTCACCCAGGAGCAGGTCGACCACATCGTCAAGAAGGCCTCGGTCGCCGCCCTGGACCAGCACACGGCGCTGGCCCGTCTCGCCGTCGAGGAAACGGGGCGCGGTGTTTTCGAGGACAAGGCGGCCAAGAACATGTTCGCGTGCGAGCACGTCACGCACAGCATGGGCCCGATGAAGACCGTCGGGGTCATCGCCCGCGACGACATCGAGGACATGATCGAGGTGGCCGAACCGGTCGGCGTGGTCTGCGCGATCACACCGGTCACCAATCCGACCTCCACCACCGTCTTCAAGGCCCTGATGGCCCTGAAGACCCGCAATCCCGTCGTCTTCGCCTTCCACCCGTCGGCCCAGCGGTGCAGCACGGAGGCGGCCCGCATCGTACGGGACGCGGCCGTTGCCGCCGGCGCGCCGGAGCACTGCGTGCAGTGGATCGAGACCCCGTCGGTGGAGGCGACCGGAATCCTGATGCGCCACCCCGGTGTCTCGCTGATCCTCGCCACCGGCGGCAACGCCATGGTCAGAGCCGCTTACTCGGCGGGCAAGCCCGCCCTGGGGGTCGGCGCGGGCAACGTCCCCGCGTACGTGCACAGGAGCGCGAAGCTGCGCCGGGCCGTCAACGACCTGGTGCTGTCGAAGTCCTTCGACAACGGCATGATCTGCGCCTCCGAACAGGCCGTCATCCTGGACGACGAGATCCATGACGCGGCCCTCGCCGAGTTCCGCACCCTGCACGCGCACCTGGCGACCGCCGAGGAGAAGGCCAAGCTGGAAGCCTTCCTGTTCCCGGCCGGCCGGGCGAACGAAGGCTGCGAGCCGAAGGTCAACGCCGAGGCCGTCGGGCAGAGCCCGGCATGGATCGCCGAACGGGCCGGTTTCACCGTCCCGGACGACACCTCGCTGATCCTGGTCGAGGCCGACCGGGTCGGTCCGGACGAGCCGCTGACCCGCGAGAAGCTCTGCCCGGTGCTCGCCGTGCTGCGCGCAGGCTCCGAGCAGCAGGGCTTCGACCTGGCCGCCGGCATGGTCGCGTTCCACGGCCAGGGCCACACCGCGGTCATCCACACCGAGGACCCCGCTCTCGCGGAGGCCTACGGCCGGCGCATGAAGACCGTACGGATCATCGTCAACGCTCCCTCCTCGCAAGGAGCCATCGGCGGCGTCTACAACAGCCTGCTGCCGTCACTCACCCTGGGCTGCGGCTCCTGGGGCCACACCTCGGTGTCCAACAACGTCTCCGCCGCCCAGCTCCTGAACATCAAGCGGGTCAGCACGCGCCGCAACAACCTGCAGTGGTTCAAGGTCCCGCCGAAGATCTACTTCGAGCCGCAGTCCCTGCGCTACCTCACCTCGATGCCGGACGTCCACCGCGTCACCGTCGTCACCGACGCCACCATGACCCGCCTCGGCTTCGTCGACCGTGTCAGCCGCGTACTGCAGCGGCGCCACGAGCCGGTCACGATCCAGATCATCGACAACGTCGAACCCGAACCGAGCATCGACTCCGTCCAGCGTGGCGCCCAGCTCATGCGGGACTTCCGCCCGGACACGATCATCGCGCTCGGCGGCGGCTCCCCGATGGACGCCGCCAAGGTGATGTGGCTGCTGTACGAGCACCCGGACATCGACTTCGCCGACATGCGGCAGAAGTTCTCCGACATCCGCAAGCGAGCCTTCCGCTTCCCGGTCCTCGGTACCCTCGCCCGCCTGGTGTGTGTGCCCACCACCTCCGGCACCGGTGCGGAAGTCACCCCCTTCGCGGTGATCTCGGACCCGGCCAACGGCAAGAAGTATCCGCTGGCCGACTACGCGCTGACCCCGAGCGTGGCCATCGTCGACCCGCTGCTCACGGCCGACCTGCCCCCGGCACTGGCCGCCGACAGCGGCTTCGACGCGCTCACCCACGCCATCGAGGCGTACGTCTCCGTGTACGCCAACGACTTCACCGACGGCCTCGCCCTGCACGCGATCCGGCTGATCTTCGACAACATCGCGGAGGCGGTGAACGACCGCGCGGGGCGGCCGGACGCACAGGAGAGGATGCACAACGCGGGCACCATCGCGGGCATGGCCTTCGGCAACGCCTTCCTGGGCATCGTCCACGCCATGTCCCACACCCTCGGCGCCACCTTCCACATCGCGCACGGCCGCACCAACGCCGTCCTGCTGCCGTACGTGATCCGCTACAACGGCACCGTCCCGGCGAAGCTCACGGGCTGGCCCAAGTACGAGAACTACCGCGCCCCGGAACGCTTCCAGGACATCGCCCGCGCCCTCGGTCTGCCCGCCTCCACCGCGCAGGAGGGCGTGGAGTCGCTGGCCTGCGCGGTGGAACGGCTGCGCGACGCCGTGGGTATCGAACGGTCGTTCAAGGCGCTCGGCGTCCACGAGCGCGCCTTCCTCGACGCGCTGCCCCAGCAGGCCCTGAACGCCTACGAGGACCAGTGCGCGCCGGCCAACCCCCGCATGCCGATGCTGGACGACATGCAGGAGATCATGCGCACGGCCTACTACGGGGACAAGCAGGGACGGCCGGACATGGACCAGGGCCGAACGGCCCTGGTCCCCACAGCCCCGGTGCCGGTCCAATGACCTGATCGAACCTGTCCGTGGCTCCCAGCCGGGTGCCACGGACAGGCAGCCACCCACGTCTGGAAGGGACGGCGCACACGCCGTACCGGCGCACCGGCCGCCATCACGGCGAAAGTCCGCGCGACAGCATCGCCGGCCCACGACACCCAGCACGAGCAACGAACCCGCATGGAAGCTCTCATGACCACCGATACCCCCCAGACCCTCCCCGTCGGGCCGCGCCGGAGCATCGAGCTGGACAGCGACGAAGCGTTGCGGTTGCTGGGCAGCGTTCCCTTCGGAAGGATCGTCTTCACCCGCCACGCGCTGCCGACCGTCCGCCCGGTCAATCACGTCCTGGACGACGGCGACATCGTCATCCGCACCCACGAGGGCGCGGCACTGACCGCGCGCGCCGGGCAGGCCGACGGCCAGGGCGTCGTCGTGGCATACGAGGCCGACGCCATCGATCCCGACACGCACCTCGGCTGGAGTGTCGTGGTCACCGGATACGCCCACCTGGTGACCGACTCCGAAGAGCTGGCCCGCTATCAGGCCCTGCTCACCCCCTGGGTGAATCAGGCCATGGACTACGCGGTGCGCATCCGCCCCGACCTGGTCACCGGCGTCCGTCTCACCGCCGCCGACGCCTGAGCGGCGTGAGAACCCTTCGGGGTTCTCACGCCGCGTTCAGCCGGAAGCCGGGTCTGCCCGCCCGATGGCCTGTCAATCGTGCGGGACCACCGCGACCGGCGCCGTTGCGTGGCGCAGCACCGCATGGGTGACCGGGCCGGTCGCAGCGCCGATCGGCGTCCGGCGCCGACGGCGGCCGACCACGACCAGGGACGCGTCGTGCGAGGCCTCCGCCAGATGCGAGCCCGCCTTGCCGATCACGGCCTGCTCTCTCACCTCGACCCCGGGGAACTTGTCGCGCCAGGGGTCCAGTGCCCCGGACAGCGCACGGTCCGTCCCCCCGGTGAGCTCGGCGTGCAGTTCGGCGTCGAGGTCGCCGCCGTTGTCGAAGCAGGGCAGCTCCGGGCGCCGGCCGTGGACGACGCGCAGCCCCGCCGCACGGCGGGAGGCGGCGTCGAAGGCGAATCCGATCACGGTGTCGTCCGGGGCCGCGGAGTCGAGGCCGAGGACGACGTCGCGGAACGGTGCGGCCCCGGATCCGCAGGTGCCGGGCCGGTGTTCGTCCTCGGGGCGTTGGCCGTCCCGTACGAGGACGACAGGACGTCGGCTGCCGGCCACGACGGCGAGGGCGACGGACCCCACCGGATACCCGGCGACGCCGCCCGGGCCCCGGGCGCCCAGCACCAGCAGGTCGGCCTCCTCGGCTGCCTCGAGCAGAGCGGGGACCGGCTCACCGGGAACACGGTCGACGGTGATCCGCAGGCCCGGGTGGCGCTGCGCGATCCTCGCTTCGGCCTCGCGCAGCATGCGGTCCGCCCAGCGGCTCTGCGCGTGGGGGTTCGGAGCCGGCTGGGGTGTCCCGCCCAGGGGCGCGTACGGGGACGGCTGCCGCCGAAGGGCGTGGACCAGGCGCAGCGGGACGTCGCGGAGCAAGGCTTCGCGAGCCGCCCAGTCGGCGACTGTGAGGCTCTGCGGGGAGCCGTCCAGGCCTGCGGTGACGGTGCGGGACATCTCGTCCTCCTTCACGGTTGCGAAATCGGTGGGGAAGCCCGGCGCGGCGGGCGTGTGCGGACGGTGCCGGGTCACAGAGCCCGCAGGCCGTGCTCCCGGAACTGCTCCCGCACCCGCTGCGTCAGCTCCGGGTCGGGCACGGGCGTGTCGCGCAGCGGGAAGTCGATGCCGAGGGCGTCGTACTTGTGGGCGCCGAGCTTGTGGAAGGGCAGGACGTCCACCCGGTCGACGTTGCCCAGCCCGGACAGGAAGGCGCCGAGGCCGTCCACGGCGGACGGGTCGTCGGTCCAGCCGGGGACGAGGACGTAGCGGATGTGCACGGGAGTGCCCAACGCGTCCAGGCGGGTCGCGAAGCTGAGCGTGGGAGCGAGGGTGCCGCCGGTCAGCCGTCGATAGGTGCCGATGTCGAAGGACTTGATGTCGAGCAGCACCAGGTCGGTGTCGGCGAGCAGCGTGTCGTCCGCACGGGCTCCGAGGAAGCCGGAGGTGTCCAGGGCCGTGTGCAGGCCCAGTTCCTTGCAGCGGCGGAACACCGCGCCGGTGAACCGGGACTGGAGCAGGGGCTCGCCGCCCGTGACGGTCACTCCCCCGCCCGCCGTGGTGATGAAGGCCCGGTACTTCGTGATCTGCGCCATCACTTCGTCAACGGTGGTCTCCCGCCCGTCGCGCAGGTGCCAGGTGTCCGGATTGGCGCAGTACAGGCAGCGCAACGGGCAGCCACTGGTGAAGAGCACGAACCGGGTCCCGGGACCGTCCACGCCCGTGGAGAGGTCCCAGGAGTGCACCCGGCCCGTGAGCCGTCCCGCCGCGGGGACCGCCTGCTCTGCCGCTGAGGTCGCCCCGGTGTTCACAGGGAACCGTGGAAGGTACGGCTGATCACGTCGAGTTGCTGCTCGCGCGTCAGACGGACGAAGTTGACGGCGTACCCGGAGACCCGGATCGTCAGCTCCGGGTACTTCTCCGGATGTTCCATGGCGTCCTCGAGCGTCGCCCGGTTCAGGACGTTGACGTTCATGTGGAAGCCGCCCGCGGCCATGTACGCGTCCAGGATGCCGACCAGGTTCGCCGCACGCTCGGCCGGGTCGTGGCCGAGGCCCTCCGGTGTGATGGTCGAGGTGAGGGAGATGCCGTCGCGGGCCTGCTCGTACGGCAGTTTCGCCACCGACAGGGCCGAGGCCGCCACACCGTGCCGGTCCCGGCCGTTCATCGGGTTCGCACCGGGTGCGAACGGCTGCCCGGCGCGCCGGCCGTCCGGCGTGTTGCCGGTGTGCTTGCCGTAGACCACGTTCGAGGTGATGGTCAGCACGGACTGGGTGTGCTCGGCGCCCCGGTGGGCGGGGTGCCTGCGCACCTTGGCCATGAAGGACTCCACCAGGTCGACGGCGAGGCCGTCGACGCGGTCGTCGTTGTTGCCGTAGGCCGGGTACTCGCCCTCGACCTCGTAGTCCACGGCCAGCCCCGTCCCGTCCCGGATCACCTTCACCCGGGCGTACCTGACCGCGGACAGGCTGTCGACGGCCACGGAGAGCCCCGCGATCCCGCAGGCCATGAAGCGGTGCACGGGGTAGTCGTGCAGGGCCATCTCGATGCGCTCGTAGGCGTACTTGTCGTGCATGTAGTGGATGACGTTGAGCGCGTCGACGTATGTCTCGGCCAGCCAGTCCAGCATCCGGTCGTACGCCGCCGACAACTGCTCGTACTCCAGGTACTCCGCCGTCAGGGCGGGCGTCTCGGGTGCGACCTGCTCGCCGGTGATCTCGTCCCGGCCGCCGTTGATCGCGTACAGCAGGGCCTTGGCGAGGTTGACGCGGGCGCCGAAGAACTGCATCTGCCTGCCCACCGCCATCGCCGATACGCAGCAGGCGATGGCCGTGTCGTCACCGGTGCGCGGGCGCATCAGGTCGTCCGACTCGTACTGGATGGAGCTCGTGTCGATCGAGACCTGCGCGCAGAACCGCTTGAAGCCCTCCGGCAGCCGCGGCGACCACAGCACCGTGAGGTTCGGCTCCGGGGCGGGACCGAGGTTGTAGAGGGTCTGCAGGAAGCGGAAGGAGGTACGGGTGACGAGAGGGCGGCCGTCGGCGCCGATGCCGCCGATGGACTCCGTCACCCAGGTCGGGTCGCCGGAGAACAGCGCGTCGTACTCGGGGGTGCGCAGGAAGCGTACGATCCGCAGCTTGATGACGAAGTCGTCGATCAGCTCCTGGGCCCGGGCCTCGTCGATGCGCCCGTCGTCCAGATCCCGCTGGAGGTAGACGTCCAGGAAGGTCGAGGTGCGGCCGAGCGACATCGCCGCGCCGTTCTGTTCCTTCACCGCGGCCAGGAAGCCGAGGTAGAGCCACTGCACGGCCTCGTGGGCGGTGGCGGCGGGGCGGGTGACGTCGCACCCGTAACCCTCGGCCATCCGCGCGAGTTCGCCCAGCGCCCGTATCTGCTCGGCGAGTTCCTCGCGGTCGCGGATGACGTCCGCGGTGGAGGACCGGCCGTCCAGCCCGGCCCGCTCGGCGCGCTTGGCCTCGATCAGCCGGTCGGTACCGTACAGCGCGACGCGCCGGTAGTCGCCGATGATCCGGCCGCGGCCGTAGGCGTCGGGCAGACCGGTGATGATCCCGGCTTTGCGTGCGGCCCGCATCGCGGGGGTGTACGCGTCGAAGACACCGTCGTTGTGGGTCTTGCGGTAGGTGCCGAAGACCTTGGTCACGAAGGGGTCGGGCTCGTATCCGTACGCCTTCAGCCCGTTCACCACCATCCGGAGTCCGCCGCCGGGCATGATCGCCCGCTTCAGCGGGGCGTCGGTCTGCAGCCCGACGATCAGCTCACGGTCCCGGTCGATGTATCCGGGGGCGTGCGAGGTGATCGTGGAAGGGGTGGCGGTGTCCACGTCGAGGATGCCCTTGCGCCGCTCCTCGGGGAACAGGGAGCTGACCTTGTGCCAGACGGCGAGCGTGCGCTCGGTCGGGCCGGCCAGGAACTCAGGACCGCCTTCGTACGGCGTGCAGTTGGCCTGGATGAAGTCGCGTACGTCGATCCGCTCGCGCCAGCTCCGGCCTGCGAAGCCACGCCAGGCCTCGGCGGATGCGTCCACGTCTGCGTGGGTTGCCACGGTCATCACTGCCTCCGCATCGTTCACGACACCGCACACGGACACCTTCCGTGGCGGCTCCGTCGACGATGCTTCCCGACGGCCACCGGGCGGGGCAGGGCCTGCGGGAACCCGTCGCGACGCCGTTCGGCCCCCGTCCCATGGGCCATTGGGGCCGTGTCACGGGGAGTGCGGCCGTGCGCCGGTGGTCAGGCGGAGAAGCGCACGCCGTACATCGTGCGGCCGCCGACGAGCTCGCGTCCGGTGACCAGTTCCGGCTCGATGCGCACGAAGACCTCCTCGGGAGAGGGCGCCCACGAGCGCGGGCCGATCCGCTCCAGACGTTCCGCCTCGGCCCGGTCCCTCACGACGGCTGCCCGGCCGGTGACGACGACGCTCCAGCCGGAGCGGGTGTCCGTGTCGACCGCGTCCGCCTCGAAGGCGACGACCGCGCCGTCGACCGCACGGGCCAGTTCGGAGTCCGCCGAGGTCCGCAGCAGCACGGCTCCGTCACTGTCCAGGCCGAAGTTGACCGGCACCACCGCGGGCAGCGCCTGGCGGGTGTGGACGACACGGCCGACCGGTACCGTCGCCAGCAGGCGCAGGCACTCCGCAGGACCGAGCTCGCGGAAACCGTCGTTCGCGTACATGGGCCACCCGTCTTTCGCCCGGTGGAGGGGGTCGGATTCCATGCTGAGCCCGGCGGCGGCCCCGGGTGAGGGGCCACCGGTCCCACTCTGACCGGAGAGCGGCCCGACCAGGCGTGACGGCCGAGCGGGGCCGAACGGCCCTTCCGGCGCCCCCCTCGGCCCCGATTTCCTCTCACCATGCCCGAAACCCTCATCAGGTCGGAAACCGGCCACACCGAACGCACCGTCGCCGGGACCACCGTCGTCGAGTTGCGCGGCGAGATCGACATCCTCACGGCACCGCCCCTGGGGGCACGCCTGGACGACCTGACGGCGGCCGTCCGCCCCGACCTCGTGCTGGACCTTCGCGCCGTGTCGTTCATCGACTGCGCCGGGCTGCGGCTGCTGTGCCGGGCACGGAACAGGACCACGGAACGGCACGGCCGGCTGCGCCTTGTGACGGACAGCGTCCAGTTCCTGCGCATAGTGAGCGTCACGGGACTGGACGGCGTCTTCGAGACGTACGGCCGCCTGCCGGAGGCCCTCGCCGCCGTTCCCGGCAGGGGGTGCCCCACCGCGGCGAGCGAGGGACGGGCCCCGGAACCACGGCAGGGGCCCTGACGGCCCACCGGCCTCCCGGACTCGTCCCCGATCGGCCCTCCAGTGGGCCTGGTCGGCCCGTGTCGCACCCTGTCCCGGGCTGCCACCTTCGTGTCGGAGACGTCGAGGAGGTGCGGAATGACGCGCAAGGGAAAGCCGGCGAGCGGGAAGCCCGGGCGAACGAGGTCGCTGCTGTGGCGGTGGCGGAGCAACCCGATCCGTCGACGCGACGACGTTCTCGAGGCGTGGCTGTTGCTGGTCGTGGGGGCCCTCATGGTGGTGGGCGGCACGCTGGCCGGCGTCGTGAGCGCGCACGCCGCCGACCAGGTCCTCGCCCGGCAGCGGACCGAGCGGAGCCCTGTCCCCGCCGTGCTCCTCACCGATGTCCCGCGCGCGGCGGCCTCGGGACTGGGCAGGGACCTGGCCTCGGCAGAGGTCCGCTGGACCGCCCCGGACGGTTCCGTGCACAGCGGCATGACACTGGTGTCCCCGAACAGGAGGGCCGGCTCCACGGTGCGGATCTGGCTCGGCCCTCGCGGGGAGCTGAGCACCCGGCCGCCGACCCCGACCGAGGCGGCCGTCGAGGCGGGACTTTTCGGAGCCTCGGCGGCGCTCGCCTCGATCGGCGTGGTGTACGGCGTCGGGAGGGCCGGGCGGTGGTGGCTGGACCGGCGGCGCCTCGAGCAGTGGGACGTGGAGTGGACCCTGGTCGGGCCGCAGTGGGGGCGCAGGAAGACCTGAGCGGCGAACCGCCCCCGAAACGATCACCGCCCCGATCCCTTCGACCCCGCCCGGACGGAATTCTTCGGGGCCCTCATGCGCTGATGAAGTGCAAGGCAAGGGATGCGACGGTGTGCGAGCCGAACAGCGCGCGTGACCGGGACGACAGGTTATGGGAGGGCCGAGATGGCAGTGCAGACGCAGAGGGCCGTGCTGGCGGGCGGATGCTTCTGGGGGATGCAGGACCTGATCCGCCGGCTCCCGGGCGTGACGGCGACCCGGGTCGGATACACCGGGGGTGACGTGCCGAACGCGACGTACCGCAACCACGGCACCCATGCGGAGGCCGTCGAGATCCTTTTCGACCCCGAGAAGACCGACTTCCGTACGATCCTGGAGTTCTTCTTCCAGATCCACGACCCGAGCACCAAGGACCGCCAGGGCAACGACATCGGCCTCAGCTACCGCTCGGCGATCTACTACGTGGACGACGAGCAGAAGCGGGTCGCCGAGGAAACCATCGCGGATGTGGACGCCTCCGGGCTGTGGCCGGGCAAGGTCGTCACGGAGGTCGAGCCGGTCGGCCCCTTCTGGGAGGCCGAGCCCGAGCACCAGGACTACCTGCAGCGTTACCCCGACGGTTACACCTGCCACTTCCCGCGCCCGGGGTGGCGGCTGCCCCGTCGCACGGAGGGCTGACCGTTCAGCCGCTTCCGGCGGCCCTGCCACAGCGGGACGGGCCGCCGTTCGTTCCGGTTCCGGCGTTCCGGCATGCCGGTGACGCGTCGGGTGCGGCGCCGGGCGTCGCCCTTCGCCCCGGCGCCCCCACCGTCGCGCCCCTGGCCGGGTCAGGCCGCCGACCGTGGCGAACACGCGCCGCCACAGCGCCCCCCGATCACCGGTGACCCGGGCGGTGCGGGCTCCGCCCTGCTCCCGCGAGCCGACGGGGCGGCCCGGCCGGCGCAGGGACTCGGTGCGGCTCTCGGCGATCGAGAGGGAGATCTCGGCCATGACCCCGGCCAGGAGTGCGCTGCGGGCGGCCGCCGTGACCGCGGAGCGGAAACGCTGGTCCTCACCGACGCCGAGCTCCCGCGGTCGACCGCGTCCAGTCATCGCGGCCGGTGCGGCGTCGGTCTCGGCGAGATCCTCTTGGGTGCGGCGTACCGCGGCGAGGGCGGCCGGCTCGGTCTCCAGCGCGTGCCACGCCGGGGTCGGCTCAGGTCTCCCTCTCCGGCGCGTAGTCGGCCTCCGCCAGTCCGAAGGTCCAGGCGACGCCCTCCCGCGCGGTCCGGATGCGCGGCGGCACCCGCAGCCAGTACGTGCGGTGGGTGCCGTCGGGCTCAGGGGTGGAGTTGACCACCTCCACCATCACCAGCGGCTCGTCCCCCTCCAGTTCGATACGCCACAGCACACCCGCCTCGTCCCGCTGCACGGGTTCGGCCCCGGACTCCTCGAGGTAGCGGTCGTAGCCGTAGTACTCCAGCATCACGCGGCGAAGTTCGGCGTTCTCCTCCTCGCGTATCCGCATCGGGGTCAACCCGGCCAGCTCGCGGAGGAATGCGGCGGGGACCGGCATGCCGCGCCAGGCGTGCAGTGCGAAGCCGTCGGGGAAGGCCAGCGCCGGCCCGTCCCCGCGGTCGAGCCGGCCCGCCTCGTCCCGGTGCAGTTCCACGGGGCGTTCACAGACGACCGCGGTCTTCTCGTACGGCCACCACCAGCCGGCGGCACGGGCGACCGTGACGATGCCGTCGAGCGCTCCCTCGTCGTCCTGCCCGTCGAAGGCCGCCAGCCAGGCCGCGTCGTGCTGACCCAGGACGGCGTCGAGCAGCACGAGCCGGACGGCCTGCTCGCCCCCTGCCGCACCGGCCGACGCCTCCACCACGCCGGTCCGTATCCGCTCGGTCAGCATGACCATGCCGTCCCAGAGCTGAGCACCCGTCAGGGCCCAGTGCCCGGCCCAGCCCGCCGGCCCGAGCCGGTGGAGGGCACGCTCCCGAGCGGCGGCCCACGGCCGGGTACGGACCGCCTCGCGGACGCTGCGACCGGCCCTGCCCTCCACCGTCAGCCGTGCCGCCAGTGCCGCACCCTCGCGGGGCGAGCCCGCCCAGACGATGCGCTCCGGCTCGGGCAGCGCCGCCAGCCGGTAGGCCAGGCGCACCCCTTCCTCGGCAGCCGCGCGGTCCGCGGGGCCGGTCGCCGCCCCGACCTCGCGCCACGTCGCCACCGTGTCCGTCTGTACCGTCTCCGTCGGCGTCGTCACCGTTCCGCTCCCCCGCTGTCTCAGTCCGCCACGACGCGCACCGCGCCGGGCACGTACTCACGCTGCCGCACCACGCGGTACCAGCCCTTGGGCAGTGGTATCGCCGCGTGTTCCTCGTGCACCACCCGTCCGCCGTCGGGGAGGTGGAGATAGGAGGCCGCGAACGGCCCGGCCTCCCGGAACAGGGTGCCCGGACCGACCACCGCGTGGGCGTGCCCGGTGACCTCGCCCAGAGCCAGCACGAGCCTGCCGCGCGAGTCCCGCGGCTGCCGCGGCAGCCGGTCCGTGCCCGACGGCACGGCCGCCTCCGCCACGGGCACGATCAGGACGTCCCCTTGCCGGTACATGCGTGTCTCCCTCCCCGTCGGCGCCTCGCCGATCGACGTCCACGACGCTACGCCAGGGGTCTGACAACGCCCCCGGACCGGCCTGCGCCCAACCCGTCACCGACGATGTCAGAGCGGCTTGGTAGAACTGCGCGAGTAACGCACCGTGTTCGTGTCTCAGGAGGCCGGCGCCATGTCCCACGTCGAACATCTCAAGGAACTGCACGGCCTCCCGGCCTTCGACTTCCCCGCCCCCGAGGAGCGGCGGGAACTGCCGGAGGCGGGTGCTGTGGCCTGGCGGCTGGCCGCCGATCCCTACGGGGACTCCTCGGAGGAGGAGTTCGGGGACCTGTGGGACCGATTCCTCGACTCCGTGGACCCCACCGGGGTCCGCGCGATCATCGTGGGTCCGTGGGGTGAGGCGTACGACAACGACTCCGGCGTCATCGTGCGGCGGCTGGTGGACGCCCGTGACCGGCTGACCGCGCTTCGGGCCGTGTTCGTCGGGGATCTGGAGATGGAGGAGGCGGAGATCTCCTGGATCGAGCAGTCCGACGTCACGCCGGTCCTCGAGGCCTATCCGCTGCTCGAGGAGTTCGGGATCCGCGGCGGCACCGGACTGCGCTTCCCTGCCGTCCGCCACAAGCACCTGCGCAGACTCCGTTTCGAGGCCGGCGGCCTGCCGGGGGAGGTCGTACGCGGTGTCGCCGCCAGCGAACTCCCGGCGCTGGAGCACCTCGACATGTGGCTGGGCGTGACGGAGTACGGCGGCGATGCGACGGTCGCCGACCTCGCGCCGCTCCTGGCCGCGGGACGCTTCCCCGCGCTGCGCCACCTCGGCCTGCGCAACAGCGAGATCCAGGACGAGATCGCCGCCGCCGTCGCCGGGGCCCCGGTCGTCGCCCAGCTGACCTCGCTCGACCTGTCCCTGGGAGTGCTCACCGACGAGGGTGTGACGGCGCTGCTCGGCGGCCAGCCGCTCACCCACCTGACCCGGCTGGACCTCCACCACAACTTCGTCACCGAGCCGGTGGCCGAGCGGATACGGGTGGCGCTGGAGCCGTCCGGCGTGGAGATCGACCTGTCCGAGCCGGGCGATTCGTGGGAGGACGACGGCGTCGTCCGCCGCTTCACCGCCGTGGCGGAATGAGGCCGTCATGACCTTCGCCGATCACTTCGAGACGTTCCACGGGCTGCCCGTCTTCACCCTTCCCGAGCCAGCCGAACAGACGCTTCCGGCGGCGGGCGGGGTGGCCTGGCGGCTGGACTGCTTCGCGGCCGGCGAGATGCCGTTCCCCGAGCTGTGGCGGAGCTTTGTGGAGCGGGTGCCGAGCGCCGATGTACAGGCCCTCGTCATCGGGCCCTGGTGGGACGACGAGTACAGCGAGCTGCGTCCGGCGCTGGAGCTGGTGCTGGCCGACGCGGAGCGCTTCCCCGCGCTGCGCGCCCTGTTCCTCGCCGACGTCACCGGCGAGGAATGCGAGATCTCCTGGCTGCAGCTCACCGATGTCACCCCCGTCCTGGAGGCCTTCCCGCTGCTGGAGGAGTTCGCCGTCCGCGGGGGCGACTCGCACGGGCTCGGCGAGGAGCCCCTGTCGATGCGTCCGGTGCGCCATGACGCGCTGCGGGTACTGCGGTTCGAGTCGGGCGGGCTGCCCGGGCAGGTGGTGCGGGCTGTCGGCGCCTGCGAACTGCCCGCTCTGGAGCGTCTGGAACTATGGCTCGGCGTGTCCCAGTACGGCGGCGACACGACGGTCGCCGACCTCGCGCCGGTCCTGGCCGGGGCACGCTTCCCGGCGCTGCGCCATCTCGGTCTTCAGGACAGTGAGTTGCAGGACGAGATCGCGGCGGCGGTGGCCTCGGCGCCGGTCGTGGCACAGCTGGAGTCGCTGAGCCTGTCGATGGGCACCCTCACCGACACCGGTGCCGAAGCTCTGCTCCGCGGTCAGCCGCTCACCCATCTCAAGCGGCTGGACCTGCACCACCACTTCCTGAGCGATTCCACGGCCGAACGGGTCCGCATGGCCGTCGGCTCCTCCGGGACCGAGATCGACCTGTCGGACCACCGCACTCCGCACCGCTGGCGGGACGAGGAGTGGCGCTATGTCGCTGTCTCCGAGTGACCCGGGGTCCGGCACCGGCCTCCGGTTCGCCGTCATCGGCAACCCCGAGAACCGGCGGACGACGATGTTCACCGATGCCGTCCGTGCGGCGGGTCACGCGCCACCGCGCGTGCTGGCGTGGCGGGACGTACTGCGCGGACGCCACGCCTTCACACCGGGCGAGTTCGTACGCGTCGACTCCCCCGGCGAGAACGCCGAGGTCGACCGGCTGCTGCGGGGCACCGACGACCCCACCCGGGTGGAGGGGACCGCTCTGTGGCACCGCCGTTTCACCGCTGCGGTCCGGGAGGTGACCGCTGCCGCGCGCCGTGCGGGCGCGGTGACGTCCGCACACCCGGAGGATGTCGCGGTCATGTTCGACAAACGGCGCTGCCATGCCCGGCTCGCCGCCGCGGGCGTCCCGGTCCCGCCGGCGCTGACGGCTCCGGTCGGCGGCTGGGAGGAGCTGAGGGACCATCTGAAGGCCGCCCGCATGCCGCGGGCGTTCGTGAAACCGGCGCACGGCTCGTCGGCCTCCGGTGTAGTGGCCCTGGCGATGGCGGGGCCCCGCCGCATCAAGGCGACCACGTCCGTGGAAACCGCTCCCGACGGCCGCCTGTACAACTCGCTCCGGGTGCGCCACCACACCTCGGAGACCGAGGTCGCCGCCCTCGTCGACGCCCTGGTCCCGGACGGGATCCACGTGGAGCGGTGGCTGCCCAAGGCCTCGCAGGGCGGCCGGGCCGCCGATCTCCGGGTGGTCGTGGTCGCGGGACGGGCCACGCACGCCGTCGTGCGGACCAGCCGGCACCCCATGACGAATCTGCACCTCGGCGGCGTCCGCGGCGACCTGGGCGCGGCGCGCGAGGCGATCCGGGCCGCGGGAGGGAGCTTCACCGACGTGCTGGACACCGCCGAGCAGGCGGCCGCGTGCTTCCCGGACACGCTGTGCGTCGGTGTGGACGTCCTGCCGTCCACCGGGTGGCGCCGCTTCACCGTCGGTGAGGTGAACGCCTTCGGGGATCTGCTGCCCCGGCTGACCGGCCTGCCCGGGAGCGGCGCCGAGGGCCTGGACACCTATGCCGCGCAGGTCGCCGCCGCACCGGCCGCCGTTCGGCGAGCGGAACACGAGGAGCGTCACCATGACACCGTCGCCTGACATGAACGAGGTCGTGGGCAGCCACGACCTCCTGCTGGTCACGCTCGACACACTCCGCTACGACGTGGCACAGGAGCTGGCCGCGGCAGGGCGCATCCCGAACCTGGCCCGTCAGCTGCCCGGCGGCGCGTGGGAGCGCCGGCACGCCCCGGGCAGCTTCACCTACGCCTCCCACCAGGCGATGTTCGCGGGCTTCCTGCCGACACCGGCCGCGCCGGGCCCGCATCCGCGGCTCTTCGCCGCGCGCTTCGCGGGCAGTGAGACCACCGCGAACGGCACCTTCGTCCACGACACGCCCGACCTGGTCTCGGGTCTGGCCGCCGTGGGCTACCGCACCGTCTGCATCGGCGGCGTGGGCTTCTTCAACAAGCGGGGACCGCTGGGCTCCGTCCTGCCCGGGATGTTCCAGGAGAGCCACTGGGAGCCGGAGTTCGGCGTGCCCTCACCCACGTCCTTCGAAGCACAGGTGGCCTGCGCGGAGAAGGTCGTCGCCGAACTCCCCCACGAGCAGCGCCTGTTCCTCTTCGTGAACGTGTCGGCCCTGCACCAGCCCAACTGGTTCCACCTGCCCGGTGCGACCCGTGAGGCGGGTGACACGCGGGCCACCCACGCCGCGGCCCTGGAGTACGTCGACCGGCACATCGGACGGCTCTTCGCGGCGGCCTCCAGCCGTCGTCCGTGCTTCGCCGTCGTCTGCTCCGACCACGGCACCGCGTACGGCGAGGACGGCTACACCGGCCACCGCATCGGCCATGACGTCGTCTGGACCGTCCCCTACGCCCACTTCTTCCTCGACGAGGCCCGATGACCATCACCGAAGCAGCGACCACGCCCGCCGTCCGGCCGTACCAGCAGTACGTCTATGCGTATCCGCACAAGACCGCGTACCGCCCGCTGCGCCCGGAGCACGCTTCCCTGCGCGACCTGTGGGCCGGCGAGCCGAAGAACGCCCTTTCGCTCTACTTCCACATCCCCTTCTGCGAGGTACGCTGCGGCTTCTGCAATCTCTTCACCCGGATCGGCGCGCCGGACGGCCTGACCACCGCCTACCTGGACGCGCTGCAGCGCCAGGCGGCCGCGGTGCGCGAGGCGCTGGGCGACGGGGCGCGGTTCGCGAACGCGGCCTTCGGCGGGGGCACTCCGACGTTCCTGGAGGCCGCGGAGCTTGAGCGGCTGTGCGATCTCGCCGAGCGTGGCCTGGGCGCCGACCTGCGTGCCGTCCCCCTGTCCGTGGAGGCCTCACCCGCCACGGCAACCGCCGACCGGCTGGCCGTGCTGGCCGCGCGCGGCACCACGCGGCTGAGCCTGGGTGTGCAGAGCTTCGTCGACGCCGAGGCGCGCACGGCCGTACGCCCCCAGCGGCGGGCGGACGTCGAAGCGGCCCTCGCGCGGATCCGCGACGCCGGCATCCCCGTCCTCAACATCGACCTGATCTACGGCATCGACGGCCAGACCGAGGAGTCCTGGACGCACTCCCTCGACGCCGCCCTCGCCTGGCAGCCGGAGGAGCTGTACCTCTATCCCCTCTATGTGCGCCCGCTCACCGGTCTCGGCCGGCACGCCGACCGGGTGCCCGGCGAAGCCGCATGGGACGAACAGCGGCTGCGGCTGTACCGCCACGGACGCGACCACCTGCTCACGCACGGCTACGAGCAGGTGTCGATGCGCATGTTCCGCCGCACGGGCGCCCCCGTCACCGGCGCGGAGGACTACGCGTGCCAGACCGACGGCATGGTCGGCCTCGGCTGCGGCGCCCGCTCGTACACCTCCGCGCTGCACTACTCCTTCGACTACGCCGTGGACATGCACCGCATACGCGGCATCATCGACGACTACACCGCCCGCTCGGTCGACGACTTCCGCCACGCGGACTACGGCTGGGAGATGAACGGGGACGAGACCCGGCGCCGCCATCTGCTGCAGTCGCTGCTGCAGGCCGAGGGCATGCCGGTCGCGGACTACCGGGCCCGCTTCGGCACCGAGCCCGGTGCCGACTTCGCCGACGAGCTGAACAGGTTCCGCGACCGGGGCTGGCTGGACGAGACCGCCGGCCCGGAGTTGCTGCGCCTGTCCCCCGAGGGTCTGGCCCACTCCGACGCGCTGGGCCCCGAGTTGTTCTCCGCCGCCGTGCGAGAGCGCATGACCGCCTACGAACCGAAGTGACGGAGCCCGCATGGACCTGACGATCCTCTACCGTGGGCCGCTGGCGTCGTGCGACTACGACTGCCCGTACTGCCCCTTCGCCAAGCGTCGGGACACCCACGCCCAGCTGGCCGCGGATCGCGCCGCGCTGGAACGCTTCGCCGACTGGGCGGGCGCACAGCAGAACGACCGGCTCTCCCTGTTGTTCACGCCGTGGGGCGAGGGACTGGTGCGCTCCTGGTACCGACGCACGCTCGCGGAACTGAGCCGGCTGCCGCACATCCGCCGGGTGGCCATCCAGACCAATCTCAGCTGCCGCACGAACTGGCTGGACGCAGCCGACCTGAACACACTCGCCCTGTGGTGCACCTTCCACCCCGGACAGACGCCGTACGACCGCTTCCTCGCCAAGTGCCACGACCTCGCCGCCCGCGGGGTCCGTCACAGCGTCGGCGTCGTCGGCCTGCCCGCACACCTGGAGCACGCTCGCCGCCTGCGCGCCGACCTCCCCGCCCAGGTGTACCTGTGGGTCAACGCGGCCGAGGGGCACACCTACACCGACGCCGAAGCCGATCAGTGGACCGCCCTCGATCCGCTCTTCCCCTACAGCCGTCATCCGCACCGCAGTGCGGGCCTGCCCTGCCGTACGGGGGAGTCCGTCATATCGGTGGACGGCGAGGGCACGGTGCGCCGTTGTCACTTCGTCCGGTCGGAGCTGGGCAATCTGTACGACGGCTCCTACCGGCGGGCACTGCGCCCCCGTGCGTGCCCGCTGACCGTCTGCGACTGTCACATCGGCTATGTCCACCTGGAGACGCTGCCGCTGTACGACGTGTTCGCGGGTGGGGTCCTGGAGAGGATTCCCGCCACGCGGTGACCCGCACATGCGGCACACGCACCCAGGGCCCGTCGTCTACGGGGCACTCCTGAGGGGGCGCAGTGCCGCGGCGCCGACCCGCCCCATCGCGGAGACCGGTGCCCCCACCCATCGCATGAGGTCGCGCGGCAAGCCGGTGTCGACCTCGATGGTGAGCCGGACGTATCGGGTGCACAGCTGAGTGACCTTGACGGGACGCGGTACGGCGGCATCGGGTCCGCGGTGCAACGCGGCTCGGTAGGTGTCCTTGCGCTGGTTCATGCGGTGTCCTGTCGCTTGATGAGTTCGTCTGCGAGGTCCATGTACGCCGACCCCTTCGCCTCGACCGGACTGCCGAACGACTGGGCGTACAGGTCGAGCCGCGGAATGTGGGTGGACAGCACGTCGAATCCCCGCTCGGTGAGAGCTTCGCGGGCGTCGGCGTCGGGACCGGTGCGTGTGGCCTCGGCACGATTCGTTCGGTTGAGCAGAACGGCGGCGCGGGCGGGCTGGATGCGCAAGGACTGCACGTCGCCCATCTCGCCGCCGATGGGCGCCATGCGATCCAGTTCGATGGGAGCCGGAGCCACCGGCAAGATCCACTGGCTTGCGTACCTCATGATGCTCCGGGCGATGTGCGCGTGGTCCTCCAGCTGCGGAGCGTCGAACACGACGGCCTGCCGGTCGCCCAGGAAGTCGTTCACACGCCGGTGCACGTCGCCCACCGGAAGAGCGACCACAGGAAACGGAAAGCCGCCCGCCAACTCGCTCCAGTGCAGCGCGGAGGAGGCGGGGTCACTGTCGACCAGCAGCGGTGGGACGCCCGACTCGTGAAGTGCGTGAGCCAACCAGACCGCGCTGGTCGTCTTCCCCACTCCGGGCTTCAGGTTCACAAAGGCGTAGCTCAGTGGCACAGCACTCAACGTATGGTCGCGAGGGGCTGCCGGCCGTCGGTTCCGGGCACCGGTTCCCACCGTTCACCCCACGGCGTCCGTGAATCATCCGGATGGTCCAGTACGGAACGTGTTTTCAGCGAGGCATGCGGGGGCACAGCACACCGTCAGGTTCCCGCGTCGCACCGGCGTGGGGGCGGATGTCGTCGCGGAAAGGGCGGCTGTGGAGCGGACGACGTGCTGCGTGGTGGGCGGGGGACCCGCCGGAATGGTCCTCGGCCTGCTGCTGGCCCGGGCCGGCGTGGCCGTCACGGTTCTGGAGAAGCACGCCGACTTCCTGCGCGACTTCCGCGGCGACACCGTGCATCCGTCGACGCTGGCGCTGCTGGACGATCTCGGCCTGGCCGAGCGTTTCGCCCGCCTGCCGCAGCGCCGGGTGACCGCGGTCCGGCTGCCGATCGGCGCGGACGGTTCCCTGATGACCGTCTCGGACATCAGCGCCCTGCCGGCCCCCTACAACTACGTGGCCATGGTGCCGCAGTGGGACCTGCTCGACCTCCTCGCGGACGAGGCGCGCAAGGAGCCGTCGTTCTCCCTGCGCATGAACACCGAGGCGACGTCCTTTCTGGAGGAACGCGTGGAGGTCCCCCCTGGTGGAGCGAAGTCGAGAGCTCGGGGGAGGATCACCGGAGTTCGGTACCGCACGTCCGACGGCCGCAGCGGTGAGCTGCGGGCCACCCTCACCGTGGCCTGCGACGGCCGCGGCTCGCTGGCCCGGTCGCTGCCCGAACTGGGGCTGCGGCGGTTCACCTGCCCCATGGACGCCTGGTGGTTCCGGTTGCCGCGTCGGGAGAGCGACCCCCATGGGCTGCTGGGGGGCATCGGCGATCGCTTCCTCACCGCCCTGATCGACCGAGGGGACTACTGGCAGTGCGCCGCGCTGATCCCCAAGGGGACCGACGCCGAGCGCCGCGCCGCGGGTCTCGAGCGGTTCATGGCCGCGTTCTCGGCTGCCGTGCCCTGGCTCGCGGACCGGACGCACGCGCTGCGGTCGTGGGACGAGGTGAAGATGCTGGATGTACGGCTCGACCGCCTCCGGCGCTGGCACCGCCCGGGCCTGCTGTGCATCGGCGATGCGGCGCACGCGATGTCGCCGGTCTTCGGGATCGGCATCAACCTCGCCGTCGAGGACGCGGTCGCCGCCGCGCGTCACCTGGTCGGACCGCTGCGCGAGGGCGTGGTCGGTCTGCGGGACGTGCGCAACGTCCAGCGCCGCCGGTGGCCGACCACGGCGGCGACGCAGGCACTCCAGCGAACCGCCCATGCGCGGGTCATCGCTCCCGTACTCCAGGGACGGCCGCCCTTCGGCCACGCCGGGCGGGCGGAGCGGATGAGCGGACTGCTCGCCGGCGCACCGTGGCTCAAGCGTGTGCCGGCGTACTTCATCGGTTACGGCGCTCTGCGCGAGCGTCCGCCGGCCGAGTCGGTGCGCCGGGCTACGGCGCGCGGCCGACGCTCCCGGTGAGCGCCGCATCCCCACCCGTGCGTCCCCCGGTACGCCGCCGTCCATCCCGCCCGCCCAGGTCAAGGCACAGGTGGCGGCAGGCATGCGGCTCGGCAACCAAGACCGCGCGGTGGCCTCCTGGACCACCGGCTCCGCTGCTGCAAGCGGCCGTTGGGCTTCACCCGGCAGATCATCAGGCCGCGCCCCGGCCGAGTCCGCGGTGGGCAGGTCGGGGCGCGGCTGCTTTCACGGGGTCACAGGGCCGTGAAGGTCCACAGCAGGTTGGTGCTGCTGCCGTACGCCCACTGCTTGGTGACCGAGCCCGAGGCGACGTTGCCGCCGCCGTCGAGGACCAGGCCGGTGGTGCGGTTGGCGATCGTGTACCGGCCGTCTCCCCGGTGGGTGATCGTCCACTGCTGGTTCGTGCCGCTGTTCCACGGCGCCTGCCTGGCCGCTGAACCGTTGCCGGTGTCCCCCCAACCGTCGGCGACCATGCCGTTGGTGCGGTTGACCAGCTTGTAGTAGCCGCCACCGACCTCGACCGCCTGCCACTGGAGGTTGGGACTGCCGTCCCAGGTCCACTGCTTGAGGTTGGACCCGGAGGCCACGTTGCCGCCGCTGTCCAGAGCGAGGCCGTCGGTGACGTTGGTGATCCGGAAGTGCGTCGACGGATTGAGCTGCACCTTCAGCGAGGTGATCTGGTCGTTGTTGCCGGTGACCCTGAGATCGGGGTTGTCGGCGGTGAAGGTCCACGAGGTGCCGGTGAAGTTGTCCCCCGAGTAGCCGATCACCTGGAAGCCCGGAGCCAGGCGCACGGACGAGAGGGTGAGCGGGGCGAGTCCGGCCGACCTCAGCTGGTCGGCGGCGTAGTCGCCGGCGGGGAGCACGGCGGTCGTACCCGAGTAGGTGACGTCCCCGAAGACCACGGCGCCGGAGAGGGGCCGCAGACTGGGGATCTGCCCCGAGAAGGCGAGCTTCAGGACGTAGGCGTCGGCGCTGAACGGCGCCGAAGACGGCAGGGTCACCTTCAGCCCGGAGGCGTCCTGCGTGGGCGTGGCGAGACCTGTGTAGCTGCCGGCCGTCGAGTCGAGCAGCTTGACCGACGTCAGCGAGGAGAGGTCGATCCGGTCGGAGCTGAGGGACTTGATGGTCAGTGAACTGCCGGGCCACCCGAGGACGGTGGCGTACAGGACCGTGCTGGTCTTGTTCCGGGTGAAGCGGATGTCCTGCGCGGTGCCGGCCGTCGGGTTGGTGAAGGAGCCGCCGCCCATCTTCGTCGGGCCTTCCCCGTACGCCGTCCAGGGCCGGGTCGAGTAGACCGACTCGCCGAAGCGCTTCAGGTAGTCGCCGATGCCGAGCAGGATGTCCTTCTGTCCCTGCGGGATCGTGCCGTCCGCCATCGGCGCGATGTTCAGCAGCATGTTGCCGTTCTTGCTCACGCGGTCGATGAGCGAGTGCACCATCTGCTGGGTGCTGTAGTAGCCGATGCCCTGCGTGTAGCACCAGCTGGAGCTGGAGATGCTGTCGTCGGTGAGCCAGTACGGCGCGGTCAGGTCGGCCGGGCCGCCGCGCTCGTAGTCGAAGACCTCGCCCTTGTTGTCGAAACCGTCCTTGTAGGTGGCGACGACCTCACGGCCCCAGGCGTTGGCCTGGTTGTAGTAGTACGACAGGAAGTTCAGGCGCTGCGTCTCGTCGACCGCGCTCAGATCGAAGTCCTGCCAGAGGATGTCCGGCTGGGCGAGGTCGACGACCTCCTTCAGCTTGTCGTACCAGAGCTGGTTCTCCTGCGTCCTGCCCAACTGCCCGTAGAGCTTCTGCAGGCTGGGGTCCGACTGCGCGGGGACGTGGTCGTAGTAGCCGTTGAAGTTGTACGCGTGGTGCATGGCGACCAGCAGCTTGAGCCCCTTGGCCCGGATCGCCGTGGTGAACAGCTGCAGCAGGTTGAGCTTCGGGCCCTTGGCGACCGAGTTCCACTCGTTGACCTGGCTGTTCCACATGGAGAAGCCGTCGTGGTGTTCGGCGACCGGTCCGGCGAACCTCGCTCCCGCGTCGACGAACAGCTGCGCCCATGCGTCGGGGTCGAAGTTGCCGCCCGCCGACTTGAGCTTCGGTGCGAACTGCACGGTGTTCCCGGCGAGGTCCTTCGCCCCGTTGATGAAGTTGTGGTACGGCCACACGGACGGGTCGCCGTAGGTCGCGACGTGGTGCTGGTTGGCCGCGCTGCCGGCGATGTACATGTTGCGCGGGTACCACTCGCTGTCGTATGCGGGAACGCTGAAGACGCCCCAGTGGAAGTAGATGCCGAACTTGGCGTCCTGGAACCACTCGGGGGCGGGCGGGTGCTGGTCGACCGAGGTCCACGCCGGTGTGTAGGTGCTCGGTGCGGCCTCTGCGACGCCGGCCCCGAGGCCGCCGCCGGCGACGGCTGCTGCGGCCACGCAGGTGGCGGCGGTCAGGAACTGGCGTCTGTTGAACGAGCTCGTCATGGGGACATCCCTGGACTGGGGGACAGAGGGAAGACAAGACGCCCACGGCTCTGGAGTGCCGGACGTTACGCACGAAGTTCGACGATGTGACGCACTGGTGTCAACGGGTGTGCAGGGATGAATGAACTTCCCGACCGGTCACTTCATAACCATGCATACGGTTATGCCCCTTTTCTCGAGAGCAAGACATGGAATGTCTGCGCGACGTACCAGTCCTGCCAGGCCGCCAGGAAAGGCCGTCGGCGCATCACCAGGGCTTCCTATTGATGGGATTGATTTCCCATCGCCCGTCATGTTCGACTTCACGGGTATCGCTTCCAACAGCGATTTGGCGCGAGACCTAGACAGCCCGCACGAGGGGCGCCTATATATACATCCCATCTCTTCGACGTGGCGACACACGGCTGTCGCCCTGCGAACCGTCTCCCGCTTCCGGGACCAGCGCGAGGAAAACACGATGAGACTCAGAACCGCCCTCTGCTCCGCCGCCTCGGCCCTGTCCGCCCTGGCGCTGCTCACCGCCTGCAGCAGCGGCTCCGGCGCCTCGGCGTCGTCGAGCGGCGCGCCGCTGGTCGGCGTCGACTACCCGCGCTCCGACACGGACTTCTGGAACTCGTACATCAAGTACACGCCGAAGTACGCCGGACAGCTCGGCCTGTCGCTCAAGACCACCAACTCGCAGAACGACGTGGCCAAGCTGACCGCCAACGCGCAGACCTTCATCAGCCAGGGCGTCAAGGGCATCGCGATGGCCCCCCAGGACACCGCCGCCATCGCGCCGACCCTGGCGCAGCTGGAGGCGAAGAAGATCCCGGTGGTCACGGTCGACACCCGCCCCGACAGCGGCAACGTGTTCATGGTGGTGCGGGCCGACAACCGGGCGTACGGCGAGAAGGCCTGTCAGTACCTCGGTACCAAGCTGGGCGGCAAGGGCAAGGTCGTGATGCTGGAGGGCGGTCTGGACTCCATCAACGGCCGTGACCGCACCGAGGCGTTCAACGACTGCATGAAGAAGAACTACCCGGGCATCAAGGTGTTCGGCGAGGCCACCAACTGGGACGGCGCCGTCGCCGCACAGAAGCTGCAGACGGACCTGACCGCGAATCCGGACATCAAGGGCGTCTACATGGAGGCCAGCTTCGCCCTCTCCGGCACCCTCCAGGTCCTCAAGCAGAAGGGCCTGCTGGTGGGCCCCAAGGACCCGAAGCACGTCTTCGTCGTCTCCAACGACGGCATCCCCGAGGAGCTCAAGGCCATCGCCGCCGGGCAGATCGACGCCACCGTCTCCCAGCCCGCCGACCTCTACGCCAAGTACGCCCTGTACTACCTGAAGGCCGCGATCGACGGGAAGAAGTTCAAGCCCGGCAGGACCGACCACGACAGCACCATCATCCAGGTCCGCCCCGGCCTGCTCGAGGACCAGCTCTCCGCTCCGCTGGTCACCGCCGACGGCGGCACCTACGGCGGCGCGCCCAGCCTCAAGAGCGACGACACGTCCCTGTGGGGCAACAACCTCGGCTGACAGCGCGTCCCGGAAAGCCAACAGCTAGCGACACAAGGCGGTTGAGATGAGCGACGGGGAGCGAACGGCAAACCCCGTGCCCGCCCCGGCGAACGACGGACGGATCCCGGCGGATCCGCCCGTCGTCGAGGCGACGGGCATTGTCAAACGATTCGGTCCGACGGTGGCCCTGAACGGCGCCCGGATCACCATCAGGTCCGGCGAGACCCACGCCCTGGTCGGCCGCAACGGAGCCGGCAAGTCCACCCTGGTGTCCATCCTCACCGGCCTGCAGACCCCGGACGAGGGAACGGTCACCTTCGGCGGGAGGCCCGCACCGCGGCTCACGGACCGCGACGCCTGGCGGCAGCTCGTGGCCTGCGTCTACCAGAAGTCGACGATCATCCCCGCGCTGACCGTCGGCGAGAACCTCTTCCTGAACCGGCACGATCACGGCCGCAGTCGGCTCATCAGCTGGCAGGGCCTACGCCGCCGCGCACAGGACCTGCTGTCGACCTGGTCCGTGGACGTCGACCCGCAGACCCCCGCCGGCGACCTCGGGGTGGAGCAGCGGCAGTTCGTCGAGATCGCCCGCGCGCTGTCCTTCGGGGCCCGCTTCATCATCCTCGACGAGCCGACCGCCCAGCTCGACGCGGCCGCGATCAACCGGCTCTTCGACCGCATCCGCGGCCTGCAGCGGCAGGGCGTGACCTTCCTGTTCATCAGCCACCACCTGCAGGAGATCTACGAGATCTGCGACACGGTGACGGTGTTCCGGGACGCCCGCCACATCCTGACCGCTCCGGTCGCGCAGCTCCCCCGCACAGAACTCGTCGCCGCCATGACCGGTGAGGCGGCGGCCGACCGGCGCGAAGAACGGGCGAGCACCCTGGACGCCGGCGCCACGGCCGCGCTGAGCGTGCGGGAGCTGAGCGGCGAGACCTACGGCGGCATCACCTTCCGGGTCGGGGCCGGGGAGATCGTCGGGCTCGCGGGGGCCGCGGGCAGCGGACGTACCGAGGTGGCCGAGACCGTCGTGGGACTGCGGACCGCCGACCGCGGCGTGGTCGAGATCGCCGGCCATCGTCCGCGCCCCGGGAGTGTGCCCGCCGCACTCGTCGCCGGCGCCGGATTCGTCCCGCAGGACCGGCACCACCAGGGCTTCGTGCCCGGCATGTCGATAGCGGACAATGCCACCCTCTCCGTGCCGGGCAGGCTCGGCCGGAAGGGGTTCATCAGCGCCCGCCGCCGGGACCGGCTCGCCGCGGGCCTGATCCAGAACCTGGCGATCAAGACCCCCGGCCCCGAACTGCCCGTCTCCTCGCTGTCCGGAGGCAACCAGCAGAAGGTCGTCATGGCCCGCGCCCTCGCCGACGACCCGAGACTGCTGGTCCTGATCAACCCGACCGCGGGCGTGGACGTGCGCTCCAAGGAGTTCCTCCTCGGCAAGGTCCAGGAGACCGCGCAGACCGGCACCGGAGTGCTCATCGCCTCCGACGAGCTCGACGACCTGCGCATGTGCGACCGGGTCCTGGTGATGTTCCAGGGCCGTGTGACCAACGAGATCGCCCGCGGCTGGCACGACCACGAACTCGTGGCCGCGATGGAAGGAGTGGACCTGCATGCCTGAAACCGTCCTCGCGGACACCGCCGCCACCAAGGGCACGGAGCGTCGGGCGAAGCGGACCGCGCTGCTCGGCGGCCGGATACCCCTGGCCCGGCTCCGCGACCTCGCACTCGTCCCCGCCATCGTCGCCATCGCGATCGTCGGCCAGATCGTCAACCCGGTCTTCCTGCAGGCGGACAACCTCATCAACGTCCTGCAGACCATGTCCGAGATGGCGCTGCTGGTCCTCGCCCAGGCGATGATCCTGATCGTCAAGAAGATGGACCTGTCGCTGGAGTCCACCATGGGACTCGCACCCGGCGTCGCGGCCTGGCTGGTGGTGCCTGCCGGGGCGGGCCACGGCCTCGGTCTGCTGCCCGGTGCCTGGGCGATTCCCGTCACGCTCGCCATGGGCCTGCTCGTCGGAGTGGTCAACGCCCTGCTGATCATCCGCTTCGGCCTCAACGGCTTCATCGTCACCCTGGGCATGCTGATCGTGCTGCGAGGCGTCCTCACCGGTATCTCCGGCGGCCAGACCTTCTTCCAGCTGCCGCCGTCGATGCTCTACCTCGGCACCGCGGAATGGTTCGGGATGCCCGCGTCCATCTGGATCTGCCTGGTGCTCTTCGCCGCCGCGATCGTGGTGCTCGGCTGGACCAGCTTCGGGCGCTCGCTGTACGCCGTCGGCGGCAACGTCGACGCCGCGAAGGCGGCCGGCATCCGCACCGACCGGGTGCTGTGGATCGTCATCGTCACCGGCAGCGTGCTCGCCGCCCTCGCCGGACTGCTGCTGTCCGGGCGGCTCGCGTCGGTGGCCTCCGCGCAGGGCAACGGCTACATCTTCACCGTCTTCGCCGCCGCCGTCATCGGCGGGATCAGCCTCAACGGCGGCAAGGGGACCATGTTCGGGGCCTTCAGCGGCATCCTCCTGCTGTTCATGATCCAGAACGTGCTGACCCTCGCGGGCGTCCCCGCGCAGTGGATCGGCGCCCTCAACGGCCTGATCATCCTGGTCGCGCTGACCATCTCGCGCATCACCGGCGGCAAGGTCCAGGAGTGATCCGGCGGCCGTCGCCGCCGCACACCGCTCGCCGCTGCCCGTTCCGTCGCAGGGGGCCTGTGTTCCCACCTGCTCTCACAGGAGTGTCCCTCATGTCCTCTGCCGTGTCCGCAGCCTCCCGTATCACCGCCCTCGACGTCCTGGACGTGCGGTTCCCGACGTCCGAGCACCTGGACGGGTCGGACGCGATGAACCCCGAACCCGACTACTCGGCCGCCTATGTCGTCCTTCGCACCGACGCCGGCGACGGGCTGGAGGGCCACGCCCTGGCCTTCACCACCGGACGCGGCAACGACGTGCAGGCCGCCGCCATCGCGGCCCTCGCACCCCACGTGGTCGGCCGCTCCGTCGACGAGGTCTGCGGCGACCTCGGCGCGTTCTCCCGCTCCCTCGTGCACGATCCCCAACTCCGCTGGCTGGGCCCGGAGAAGGGCGCCATCCACATGGCCACCGGCGCCGTGGTCAACGCCGCCTGGGACCTGGCCGCCAAGCGCGCCGGCAAGCCCGTGTGGCGCTTCCTCGGCGAGATGCAGCCCGAGGAACTGGTCGCCCAGGTCGACTTCCGCTGGCTGAGCGACGCGCTCACTCCCGAGGAGGCCCTGGACGTCCTGCGCCGTGCCGAACCGGGCCGCCAGGAGCGCATCGCCCGCCTGCTGGAGCGCGGCTACCCCGCCTACACCACCACCCCCGGCTGGCTCGGCTACTCCGACGAGAAGCTGGCCCGCCTGGCCCGGAAGGCCGTCGCCGACGGCTTCACGCAGATCAAGCTGAAGGTCGGTGCGTCGCTGGAGGACGACGTGCGACGCATGCGCACCGCCCGCGAGACGGTCGGCGACGGCATCCGCATCGCCGTGGACGCCAACCAGAGATGGGACGTCACTCAGGCCATCGACTGGATGCGCGCCCTGACGCCCTACCGGCCGTACTGGATCGAGGAACCCACCTCCCCGGACGACATCCTCGGCCACGCCGCGGTCCGCGAGGCCGTCAGCCCCATCAAGGTCGCCACCGGCGAGCACGTCGCCAACCGGGTCGTCTTCAAGCAGCTTCTCCAGGCCGGCGCGGTGGACATCGTGCAGATCGACTCGGCACGGGTCGGCGGCGTCAACGAGAACATCGCGATCCTGCTGCTGGCCGCCAAGTTCGGTGTGCCGGTCTGCCCGCACGCCGGCGGCGTCGGTCTGTGCGAGATGGTGCAGCACCTGTCGATGTTCGACTACGTCGCCGTCTCCGGCACCGTTGAGGACCGGGTCATCGAGTACGTCGACCATCTCCACGAGCACTTCGTCGACCCGGTGCGCATCGCCGACGGCCACTACCTGGCGCCGGAGCTGCCCGGGCTGAGCGCGCAGATGCACCCGGAGTCCCTCAAGGAGTACACCTACCCCGACGGCCCCGTCTGGACCGCCCGTGTCTGACGCCCACGCCCTCGTCGACGCCCACCACCACGTGTGGAACCTGAACCTCCGGCCGCAGCCCTGGCTGGACGAACCCGGACACGAGCCGCTCCGCCGCAACTTCAGCTCACACGCCCTGCGCTCGGCCGCGACCCGGTCGATCGCCGGACGGCGGCTGACGAGCACGGTGGTCGTCCAGTGCATCACCTCCGTCCCCGAGACACGCGACCTGCTCGCCCTGGCCGACAGCGACCCGCTGGTCGGCGCCGTCGTCGGCTGGGCGGACCTGACGTCCCCCGCGATCGGCGACGTACTCGACGACCTGCGGACCGGGTCCGCGGGCCGGTACCTGCGGGCCGTACGGCACATCGTGCAGGGCGAGTCCGACCCGTACTGGCTCGGGCGGCCGGACGTCGAGCGGGGACTGCGAGCGGTCGCGGAGCGCGGACTCGGATACGACGTGCTGATCCGCAGCCACCAGTTCCCGCAGGCGATCCGTCTCGCCGAAAGACTCCCGGAGCTGCCTCTCGTCCTGGACCACGCGGGCAAACCGCCTCTCCTGCGGCGCGAACTGACCGACTGGACACAGCAGGTGCGGACACTGGCCCGGCATCCCCACGTCCGCTGCAAGGTGTCGGGCCTGGTCACGGAGGCCGACCACGAGAGGTGGACCGTCGAAGACATCCGCCCGGCGTGGGAGGTCCTCCTCTCCGCCTTCGGCCCCGACCGGCTGATGTTCGGCTCCGACTGGCCGGTCTGCGTCCTCGCCGGTGGCTGGAACCGCTGGGCCGCCACCGTCGAGGAACTCCTGAGCGGCTGCTCGGGCGCCGAGATCCACGCGATCCTCGCCGGTACCGCGACGACCTTCTACCGCCTGACGCCCGCCCCGATGAAGGAGGAGACGACGTGCTTCTGACGGAACTGCTGCACCCCGGAATCCTCGAAGCCCTGGCCGGAGCCGGCCACGGCGCCCGCGTGCTGCTCGCCGACGGCCACTACCCCGCCGGTACGGCCACCGGCGAGCGGGCCAGAACCGTCCACCTCAACCTCAGACCGGGCCTGCTGGACGTCACCACCGTGCTCGACACCCTCCTGCGGACCATCCCCGTGGAGTCGGCCCAGGTGATGGTGCCGCCCACGGGCGAACCGGAGCCGCCGGCCATCGCCGAGTACCGCGCCCGGCTGGCGCCCGCACCGGTCCAGACGCTGGACCGGTTCGCGTTCTACGACGCCGCACGCTCCCCCGACCTGGCGCTGGCGATCGTCACCGCCGACATCCGTACGTACGCCAACCTGCTGCTGACCATCGGCGTCCGCGCTGAAGGGACCCTGACCCCACGATGACACTCGCAGTCCGCTACACGGCAGCCCGCACCCTGGACACGGCGCCCGCCGAAACCCGCGCCCCCGGCCCCGGCGAGGTGGAACTGGCCCCCGCCTATGTCGGGATCTGCGGCACCGACCTGCACATCTTCCACGGCGACATGGACGCCCGGGTCGCCGCGCCCGCCGTCCTCGGGCACGAGATGTCCGGCCGCGTCGTACGCGTGGGGCCGGACGTGGCGGGCTGGCAGCCCGGTGACGCGGTGACGGTGATGCCGCTGCGCTGGGACGGCACCTGCCCGGCGTGCGCCTCCGGTCACCGGCACGTCTGCCAGAACCTCGACTTCATCGGCATCGACTCGCCGGGCGCGATGCAGCAGCGCTGGACGGTGCCCGCTTCCACGCTCGTACGCCTGCCGGATTCCGTCTCGCTGGACCGGGCCGCCCTCGTCGAACCCACCGCCGTCGCCGTTCACGACGTCGGCCGGGCCCAGGTGCGGGAGGGTGAGCGGGTCGTGGTGGTCGGCGGCGGACCGGTCGGGGTGCTCATCGCGCTGGTGGCTCGGGCCGCGGGTGCGGAGGTCCGCGTGGTGGAGCTGAGCACCCACCGGCGGGTGCTGGCCGAGGAGTTGGGCCTGACCGTCTGGGACCCGGGTGCCGACGACGTGCCCGACCTGGTACGGCGGTGGACCGGTGACGCGGGCGCCGACGTCGCCTTCGAGGTCTCCGGCGCGGCGGGCGGAGTCGAGACCGCCGTGGAGGTGCTGGGCGTGCGCGGCCGTCTGTGCCTGGTGGCCATCCACCCCCGGCCCCGCGAGGTGAACCTGCACCGCTTCTTCTGGCGCGAACTCACCCTCGTCGGCGCCCGGTTGTACGACCGCTCCGACTTCGAGCGGGCGGTGTCCCTGGTGGCGGACGGCACGATTCCCGCCGAGCGGCTGATCAGCAAGGTCGTGTCCCTCACCGAGGCGCCCGCGGCCTTCGAGGCGCTGGAGGCCGGCGGGGGCGTGATGAAGATCCTGGTGGACTGCGGCAACGGCACGACGGGAGCCTGAGATGCCTCTTTTCGACCTGACCGGCCGGCTCGCCGTCGTCACCGGCGCCCGGCGCGGCATCGGCCGAGCCGTGGCCCGTGCGCTGGCCGAGGCCGGCGCGGACGTCATCGGCGTCAGCGCCTCACTGGAGGAGTCCGGCAGCGCGGTGGAGAAGGACGTCGTCGCCGCGGGGCGCACCTTCGAGGCGATCCGGACCGACTTCGCCGATCCCGACGCCGTACGGGCCCTGGGCGCGGACCTCGCGGGCCGCCGGCGGCCGGTGGACATCCTGGTCAACAACGCGGGCACGATCCGCCGGTCTCCTGCGGCCGAACACTCGGACGCGGACTGGGAGTTGGTCCTCCAGGTCAACCTCAACGCCCAGTTCGCACTCAGCCGGGCGGTCGGCGCGGCGATGGTGGCCCGCGGCCGGGGGAAGATCATCTTCACGGCGTCGCTGCTCAGTTTCCAGGGCGGCATCACCGTGCCCGGCTACACCGCCGCCAAACACGGCATCGCCGGACTGACCAAGGCGCTGGCCAACGAGTGGGCCCCGCACGGCGTCAACGTCAACGCCATCGCACCGGGCTACATCGCCACCGACAACACCCAGGCCCTGCGGGACGATCCGGTGCGCGGCAAGGCGATCCTGGACCGCATCCCCGCCGGGCGCTGGGGCACCGCCGACGACCTCGCGGGCGCCGGCGTTTTCCTGGCCTCCGACGCCGCCGCCTACGTCCACGGCACCGTCCTGCCCGTCGACGGCGGATGGCTGGGCCGATGACCGCGTCTCTCACCTCCGTGCTGGCCGGCACCCGGATCCTGCCGGTGCTCACGGTTCCGTCCGTCGCCAACGCCGGCCCGCTCGCCGACGCACTCACGGCGGGCGGAGCCCGGTGCGCCGAGGTCACCTTCCGCACCCCGGACGCCGAGCAGGTGGTGAAGGCGATGGCGGCTCACGGCGGGCTGGCGGTCGGCGCGGGCACCGTGCTCACCTCCGAGCAGGCCGAGCGGGCCGTTTCGGCCGGGGCCCGCTTCGTGGTCTCCCCCGGTTACGACGCCGAGGTCGTCGCCGCGTGCGTGGAGCTCGACGTGCCCGTCGTACCGGGCGTCGCCACCGCCACGGAGCTGATGCGCGCCCTGCGCGCGGGCCTCGACACGGTCAAGCTGTTCCCCGCCGAGCCTCTCGGCGGCGCGGGCGTCCTCAGGGCGCTCGCCGCTCCCTTTCCCCAGGCACGCTTCCTGCCGACCGGAGGCATCGGCCCCGGACACCTGCCCGCCTACCTGTCCCACCCGTCGGTCCTCGCCGTCGGCGGCAGCTGGATGGCGACCACCGGCCATCTGGAGCGCGGCGACTACGAGGGGGTCCGGCGACTGACCGCCGAGGCCGTCGAGAGGAGTTCGAGATGAGCGTCCCCGAGGTTGTCGCCCTCGGCGAGGTGATGCTCCGCCTCGACCCCGGCGAGGGCCGCGTCCGCACCGCCCGCACCTTCCAGGTCTGGGAGGGCGGCGGCGAGTACAACGTCGTGCGCGGGCTGCGCCGCTGCTTCGGTCTGCGCACGGCCGTCGTGACCGCCCTGGTCGACAACGCGGTGGGCAGGCTCGCCGAGGACCTGGTCCTCCAGGGCGGAGTCGACACCTCCCTGATCCGCTGGGTGCCCGACGACGGTATCGGCCGCACCGCCCGCAACGGGCTGAACTTCGTGGAACGGGGCTTCGGCATCCGGGGCGCGCTCGGCGTCAGCGACCGCGCGAACACGGCCGTGTCCCAGCTGCGCAAGGGGGACATCGACTGGGAGGCGCTGTTCGCCGGGGGCCCGCGCTGGTTCCACACAGGCGGCGTCTTCGCCGGCCTGTCGGACACCACGGTGGACGTGGCGGACGAGGCGATGGCCGCGGCGCGCCGGCACGGCGTCACCGTTTCCTACGATCCCAACTACCGTCCGAGCCTCTGGGCCGACCGGGGTGGCGCCGCACGGGCCCGGGAGGTGGACCTGCGGCTCGCCCGGCACGCCGACGTGGTGGTGGGTGCCCTCGGCCTCGCCGGACCGCACCCGGGAACGCGGCACGTCCACGCGGACGAGGTGCCGGACGCGCTCGCCGAGGTGGCCGGTCTGCTGCCCGGGGTGGCGGTACTGGCCACGACGCTCCGCGGCGTGCCCTCGGCAGGTGTGAACGACTGGTCCTCGGCGGCCTGGTCACCGGCGACCGGCTTCGTCGCGGGCCCCGACATGCCCGGCCTGCACGTCCTGGACCGCATCGGCTCCGGCGACGCCTTCGCGGCCGGACTGATCCACGGGCTGCTGACGTCCGCCCCCCGCTCCGAGGAGGAGTCCACGGCCGTTTCGGCATGGCTCCGGCGCACCGCCTCCGAGCCGACCGGTGGCCCGCTCACCGCCGCCTGTCTGAAGCGGGCCCTCGCCTACGGCACGGCGCACGGCGCGCTCGTCATGACCACGCCCGGCGATGTCTCCATGGCCTCGCTCACCGAGGTCGAAGCGCTCGTGGCGAGAGGCTCGGCCGCCGTCAGACGCTGATCGGTGCCCCCTGCCCCGCCCGTAGCACCCGAGGAGCATGCTGTGCGAACCCGGAAGATCACGAACACCACCGTCGACGTCACCGAGCTGGGCTTCGGGGCCTCCGTCATCGGCAACCTCTACCGGGTGACGCCGGTCCGGGACGCGACCGCCGCGGTGGAGGCGGCCTGGGACAGCGGCATCCGGTACTTCGACACCGCGCCGCACTACGGGCTCGGCCTGTCCGAGCGGCGCCTGGGGGCGGCCCTGCGCGGTCGTCCACGCGAGCAGTACGTCGTCTCGTCCAAGGTGGGCCGGCTGCTCGTGCCCAACGAGCGGCCGCGGGGCGTCGACAGCGCGGGATTCGTCGTCCCGGACGACCTGCGCCGCCAGTGGGACTTCAGCCGGGACGGCGTGCTCCGCTCCCTCGACGCCACCTTGGAGCGCACAGGTCTCGGCCGTCTCGACGTCGTGTACGTGCACGATCCCGACGACCACTGGCGGCAGGCCGCCGAGGAGGCCCTGCCCGCCCTCGCGGACCTGCGCGACCAGGGGGTGATCGGCGCGATCGGCGCCGGTATGAACCAGTCGGCCATGCTCGCCCGCTTCCTGCGGGAGACCGCGGCCGACGTGGTGATGCTGGCCGGACGTTACACGCTCCTCGACCAGTCGGCGCTGGACGACGTGCTGCCCGCCGCGCGGGAACACGGCAAGAGCGTGATCGCGGTCGGCGTGTTCAACTCGGGGCTGCTCTCCCGGGGGCGTCCGACGCCGGGCATGAAGTACGACTACAAGGACGCCCCGCCGGACGTGGTCGCCCGTGCCCTGGCCATCGCCGAGGTCTGCGAACGTCACGGCACCACCCTGCCCGCCGCCGCGATCGCTTTCCCCTTCAGCCATCCCAGTATCATCAACGTCACTCTGGGAATGAGGGATCAGAAGCAGGTCAGGCGCAACGTGGAACTCCACCGTCGGCACGTGCCGGACGCTCTCTGGGACGACCTTCGCACCCAGGGCCTGATCAGGCCGGACGTACCCCCGCGGAACGGCGCGGAGAACACTCCGGAGACGGAAGGGGTGCGCGTTGTCTCTGACGGACAGGGCCATTGAGCAGATCCGCGAGCTCATCCGCACCGGGGCGCTGCCCCCGGGCTCGAAGCTGCCGCCGGAGCCGGAGCTGGCGGCCCAGCTGGGCCTGTCCCGCAACCTGGCCCGCGAAGCGGTCAAGGCACTCGCGGTCGCCCGTGTGCTCGAAGTCCGAAGGGGCGACGGCACCTATGTGACCAGCCTCCAGCCGAGCCTGCTGTTCGAGGGCCTCGGAGGCGCGGTGGAACTGCTGCAGAGCGACTCGGCGGCACTGCTGGACCTGATGGAGGTTCGCCGGCTCCTCGAACCGGTCGCCACCGCTCTCGCCGCCACCCGGATCTCCGACGACCAACTGGCAGAGGTGAAGCGGCACCTGGACACGATGCGAGAGGCCCGCGACGACGTCGAGCAGCTGAACGCGCACGACGCGGCGTTCCACCGCGCCGTGGTCTCGGCCACGGGCAACGAGACGCTGCTCACCCTGCTGGAGGGCATCTCGGGCCGTACCCTGCGCGCCCGCATCTGGCGCGGTCTGGTCGACGACCAGGCCGCGGGGAGGACCCTCGCGGAACACGAGGCGATCTTCGACGCCCTGTGCACCCGTGACGCCGCCCTCAGCCAGGCCGCCGCACTGATGCACGTCAGCCACACCGAGCAGTGGCTGAGGGAACACCTTCGCAGCGCCGCACCGTCGTGAGCGAAAGCCGACCCACCTTTCCCAGGTCTGCCGTCGTCTCACACGGCGGGCGCCCCCTTGAGAGTTGCTTGGCTGGTTTCCACCCCCATGCCCGGTTACCCACCGGGTACGGGTGATCGTGTTTCGTGACGACACCCGTAGGACGGGGCTACTTGGGGAGGGCTTGTGATCGGAGTGCTTCTGGTCCATGAGAACAGGCTGCTGCGGTCGGCGCTCGCGGCGCTGTTAGGGCAGGACAGTGGGTTGGAAGTCGCCACGTCCGGCTGGGGGGACGCGGTGTCGGAGGCCCGCTCACTGGGGCCGCAGGTGTGTGTGGTGGACGTGGACACGTCCGCCGCTCCGGGGGCCGCCTACGGTCCGGAGTCGGCCGAGCTGGCCGGCCTGGCCTCGCTGTCCGACGGCTCGGGCGGTCCTGGCCTGCTGGTGCTCGCCACGCCCGGCAGACCGGGCCTGCTGCGCAGGATGTGGCGGGCTCGCCCGCTGGGCTTCGTCAACAAGGACGCCGCGCCGGACGCGCTGCTGAGGGCCATCCGCCGGGTCGCCAAGGGGGAACGTTTCGTCGACAGCTCGCTCGGTCACGACTTCCTGCGGGCCTCCGAGATACCGCTCACGCCGCGGGAGCTCAGCGTGCTGTCACTGGCCGCCGAGGGGGCGTCCATCTCGGAGATCGCCCGCAGTCTGCACCTGTGCAACGGCACGGTGCGCAACTACATGGCCTCCATCACCCGCAAGACCGGGGGCCGCAACCGGGTCGACGCGATCCGCATCTCCCACGGCGCCGGGTGGCTGTGAACCGTCGTCCCAGGCGCCGACCAGGTCCCGGTAGAGGGCTGAACGACGCAGCAGTTCCTCGTGGGTGCCGCCGACCACCTCAGCGCCGTCCAGCACCAGCACCCGGCCTGCCCGGCGCGCGGAGCTGATGCGGTGCGCGATCACCACCAGGGTGCCGCCCCTCCCGGCGGCGAAGGCGCGCTCGACGCGCGCCTCAGCCGCCGGGTCCAGATGACAGGTCGCCTCGTCCAGCAGCGCGACCGGCGCGGGGCTGAGCCAGGCGCGGGCGAGGGCGATCAGCTGCCGCTCCCCGGCGGACAGCGCCGCCGGATCCAGCTCGGTGTCCCAGCCGCCCAGCCGGGCCACCAGTTCACCGAGGCCCAACGCGCCGGCTGCCGCGCGGAGTTCGCTGTCGCCGACGGGCGCGGCGCACGGGCGCAGATAGCCGAGGTTGTCACGCAGTGTCCCGGTGAAGACGTAGGCCTCCTGGGGGATGAGCACCCGCAGTGCGGCCTGCCGGGTCGGTTCGCTCCCGGGCACCGCCACACCGTGCACCCGCACCTGCCCGGCGTGCGGCGCGAGTGTCCCGGCCACCAGCCCGGCGAGCGTGGACTTGCCGACCCCGCTGGGCCCCACGACGGCCAGCCACTCGCCGGGCGCCACGGCCAGGTCGAGGCCGTCCACCACGGGCCGGGCGCCCGCGCCGTAGGCGAACCTCACCCCCCGCAGCTCCACCGCCGGTGCCCGCCCGGCCACCGGCGCCTCCGGCTGCACCTCGGACGGCGGTGGTGCGGGATCGGAGGCTGCGGTCAGGCGGTCGATGACGACGGTCAGCCGGGTGCCCGCCCCGGCGAAGCCGTGCACCAGCGCCTGCAACGCCGGCGAGAGCGACTGCGTCAGGTAGGTCAGCGCGCCGAGCAGGTCACCGGCGGTCACGCCGCGGGCCGACAGCCACGGCGCGGCGACCAGCAGGAGCACCAGGGGCAGCCGGCTGCCGGCGGCCAGGGCGACGATCCGGAGCGTGCCCCACCGCGCGAGCGCCCGAGCGGCCCGGTACTCGGCGGCGATCCGCTCCTCGGCGCGTCGCCCGGCCCGGTCCTCCGCCCCGCAGGCGACCACGTCGCGCAGCCCGGTGGCGGTGGCCTGCAGCTCATCGGCCAGCTTCTCGCCCGCGGCGAGGAACACGCGCTGCCGGGTCGCCATGGGCCGCAGCGACACGGCGAACGCCGCGAGCCCCGCCACCAGCGGCACTCCCACCACCGGCAGCAGGGCAGGCGACAGGGACGCCAGGCCCGCCAGCGCCCCGGCGGCGGTGAACACGAACGACCGGGCCACCATCACCAGTCCGGCGAAGCTCTCCCGGGCGATCTCGACCTGTTGGGTGAGCCGTGCGACGGCGCCGGAGGCCGGCTTGCCGAGGGCACCGTGCACCACCCGTCGTACCAGCGCGTCCCGCAGCGGCTCGGCGAGCGCGGCGACGCCGGCGTAGGAGCGCCCGGTACCGAAGGCGCCGAGCAGGATGCCGACCGCACCCACGGCCAGCCAGCCGAGGCCGGCGCCCGGACGGCCGGCGAGGAAACCCGCGTCCACGGCACGGGCCATCGCATAGCCGCCGATGAAGGTCTGCCCGGTCTCCAGAAGCGACCACAACGCCAGCGCCACCAGTACTGCGGCCCGCCGTCGCAGGAACCGCAGCCCCTGCCGCACCAGCAGGTGGCGGGGGCTCCCCGGTCCGGTGAGGCGCCGCTCCGCTGCGGGGGGCACCGTGCGGGCGGCCCGCCCGGCGGCCAGACGCCCTCCGGGACCCGACCGGAAGCGGGCACGCGGCTTCATCCGTCCCCCTCCGCGAAGGCCGCCCGGTACTCCGGCAGCCGCCACAGCTCGCGGTGCGGCGCGAGCGCCCTGATGCGGCCGCCGTCGAGCCAGGCGACCGTGTCGGCGCGGGCGGCGGTGGCCGCGCGGTGTGCGATGACCAGGCGGGTGCGGCCGCCGGTGTGGTGCATCAGGGCGTCGGTGACGTGCCGTTCGGTGACGGTGTCGAGGCTGGAGGTGGCGTCGTCCAGGATGAGCAACCTGCCGGCGTGGGCGAAGGCGCGCGCCAGGCCGAGGCGTTGCGCCTCCCCGCCGGACAGCGGGGCGTCGGCCAGGGGCGTGCGGTAGCCGTCGGGCAGGAGTTTGACGAAGCCGTCCGCACCGGCCGACCGGGCCGCGGCGGTGACGCGGTCCAGGTCCGCTTCGGGGGCGGCGTGACCGATGGCGTCGGCGATCGTCTCTCCGAACAGCGCGGGCCGTTCGAAGGCGTAGCCGATCCCGGCGCGCAGTGCGGACCGGTCGAGTTCGTCCAGCGGCACGCCGTCGAGGAGGACCGCGCCGCGATCAGGATCGGCCAGCCGACCGGCCACCGCGGCGAGCAGGGACTTGCCGGATCCCGAGCGCCCGACCACGGCGAGCGACGTGCCACCGGGCACCACCAGGTCCAGCTCGCTCAGTACCGTTGCACCGCCGCGCGCCACGCTCACACCGCGCAGTTCCAGTCGGCCGGGGCCCGGCGGCAGTCGACGGCTGCCGTAGGCGACGGGGGGCAGCTCGAGCAGGGCGTCGGTGCGGGCGGCCGCGGTCCGGGCCCGGACCAGGGCGTCCAGCCGGCTGACGATCACGCCGATACCGGCGGCGAGCACGGCGTAGCGGGAGGCGGCGAGCAGGTCGCCGACGCTGAGCCGGCCCCCGGCCAGCCGCAGCCCGCCGACTGCGACCACCGCGGCCTGCAGCAGCGGGACGAGCGCGGACGCCTGTGCGGCGGCCCGGCCCTGGATGTGCCAGGTGCGGTGGCCGTGGCGGCTCAGTTCGGGCAGGGCGCGCAGGATGCGGTCGCGCTCGCGGGCCTGTGTTCCGGCGGCGGCGATGGTACGGGCGCCGCCGACGGCCTCCGCGAGCGGTCCGGCGATGGCGGCCTGGGCCTGCTGGTAGCGGGCGACGCACTCGGTGCCGGCCCGGGTGAAGGCGCGCAACAGCGCGATGAGCAGCGGAGCACCGAGCAGGAAGACGCCCATCAGCCAGGGGTCGATCAGGCCCAGGGCGACGATGGCGCCGATCGGAGTGACGAGCGCGGCGAGCAGAGCGGCGACCGAGGTGGGCACGGTGCCGGCGGCTGCCGCGTTGCCGGTGCAGCGGGCCACCACGTCGCCGACGGTGAACCGCTGGGCGGTGGCGGGGCCGGCCGCGAGGACGCGGCGGATCAGCCGGCGGCGCAGCCGGGCGGTGGTGCGGGCGTCGGTGGTGCCGGTCAGCCAGGTCTGCAAGGCGTCACAGAGGGAGACGGCGGCCAGCAGGCACCCGCACAGCAGCGTCCAGCGGGTGGCGGCCGCGCGGTCCTCCTGGGCGAGCAGCAGGTCGAGGGTGCGGCCGAGTGCGGCGGGCAGGATCACTGCGGCAGCCGAGCCGCAGACGGTGACCGCGCACAGTACGGCGGCGGGTGGGAACCCCGAGCGAAGTGGGCCTCCGATCGTCTCGCGGCGAACGGTGCGCGCGATCGCAAGGCGCGGGAAGGGCGTCGTAGCGGAGCCGCCAGGGTCTTTCGGCGACGCGGAGAGCGTGCGTGCCAGGCGTCGCGAGACGGACGCCCGTCTTGTTCGGGGCTCTGAGGCGCTGTGTCGCATGGCGGACTGCCCGCTGGTCCTCGTCATGCGCACCTTCCTGCCGGAGTCTGCCCACGTCGTGAGATCAAAGGGTGTGTCCCGGGCGGCTCGGAGCCGCCCGGGACGTTTCAGCGCCGGCCCGTCAGGGCCGCCGGCGCCTCAGAGGCAGAGCGTGACGCTGGCGACGCTGTCGCACAGCGTCAGGCTGATCTCGCTGCCGCCGCCGTGCAGTTCGTCTTCCTGCGGCTCGGGGGTCTCCATCGTCTGCAGGTCGAGAAGCGACATGATCGTTTCCTTTCCTTCCGTGTCCTCGTGGGGACGGGGATGGTGGGTTACGACTCCGGGTCCGGAGCCGGCTCGTGGTCCCGCGGCCGTGGCGGCGGGAGGAAGGGGAGCCCGACGGGCTCTGCGTGGAGGGCCGCCCCGGCGGCGAGCAGGCAACCCGCCGTGCCGGTGGCCAGGTCGTGGGACAGCCGCATCATCTGGTCGCCGGGGAACGCCAGCCCGCTGTCCTGGCGCATGGCGTACCAGTCGAGGGCGGCGAGCTGGACGGGGAGTTCGGCGGCCGGGCGCTCGCCCGGCGTGGTGGTGCGGGCCAGGTGCAGGACCATGCCGGCCCGGCCGCGGAACAGGCCGGGCTGCGCGTAGAAGCGGGAGCAGGCGGCCGGCAGGATGGCGGCCCGGGTTGACTCGAACTCCGGTTCGTGGCGGTGCGCGAGGTAGTCGTCGAGCACCATGGCGATGCCGACGCTGCCCGCGCCGGTGTACGGCAGGGTGCGGGTGCGGTCGTCGACGACGAGGGTGCCGTCCGGCCGTCGCACGCAGCGGGCCAGATCGGTCCGGAGCGCGGTGGCGGCGGCGTCCAGCAGCGCGGGGTCACCGGTGCGTTCGTGGTGCCGGATGAACAGCAGGGCCGCTCCGGTGGCGCCGTGCAGCAGTCCGGTGCGGTCCGGTGGCGCAGCGGTCAGCCGGCGGGCGGTCAGCCGCACCACGTCGTCGGCGTGCTCGTGCAGCGCCGGGTCGTGCCGCGCCAGATGGCCCAGGACGAGGCCCACGCCGGCCAGTCCGCCGTGCAGACCGATGCCGAGGCGGTCCCACTTCTCGCTCAGCACCCGGTGGGTGATCTCCAGCGCGGCGTCGGCGTGACCGAGCCCCTCCAGCGCGTACGCCGCGCCGAGCAGCCCGTCGTACAGGCCGGGCGGGGTACCGCGCGGCGGGTCGGCGGCATGCCGCAGCAGCCACTGCTCGCCGTCCGGGTACCGGCCGGCGCCGGTGGCGGCCAGGGCGTACAGCACGCCCGCCGCGCCGTGTGCGATGCCGATGCCGCCGCCGTCGCCGAACTGGGCGATGTCGCCGGGGAACAGCCGGTCGTCGCGTTCGGGGGTGGCGGAGGCGAGGATGGCGGCGGCCATCGCGTCCCGGCTGCGCGGCCAGTCGGCCACCTGCGGCAGGTCCGCAGGCGGTGCGGCGGAGGGTGCCGCGGCCGGTGTCGAGGGCGGTGCACCGCCCTCGATCTCCGCGACGGCCTCGGCGAGCCACTGGCGGGGCACGTCCGGGAAGTGGCTGTGAACCAGCCCGGCGAGGTGGGCGGCCTTGCCGCGGTCGATCGCCAGCAGCGTCGTCAGCGGAAGGAACAGCGCGAGCCGCAGACATGCCAGGGCGTACCGGTCGATGGCGAAGCCGGTGCGGTCGGGCGGTGCCACGAAACCGGGGTGCGCGACGGTCTGGCGGGCGCCGTCCTCGGCCGGGGCCGCGGCCTCGAAGTCCAGCAGCGCGACCGACTCCTCGTCGGGTGCGACCATGATGTTGAACATGTGCAGATCGCCGATGACCACCCCGCGCCCGTGCACAGCGGCGACGGCCTCCTCGACCGCCCGGTGCAGCCGCAGCGCCCAGCGGGTGTAGTCGGCCACGGCCTCGGGGTCGGGACGCGCGGCGATCAGCGGGTGCCGTTCGGCGAAGAACGCGTTGAGAGTGCGGCCGGGCAGGAAGTCCATCACCAGGAACCGGTGCCCGCCGATGTCGAGCCAGTCGCGCACGGCGGGCACGACGTGCAGGCCGGCCAGCCGTTCCAGGGCGGTCCTCTCCCGTTCGAGACGGGTCACCGCGTCGGCGCCGTCCGCCGCGAGTCCGGCGTGCGGCCGGGCCTCCTTGAGCACCACCCGCTCGCCGGTGCGGGTGTCGGTGCCGGCGTAGACCCCGCCGCCGTTGGAGAAGTGCAGCGCCCGCTCGATGCGGTAGGGGAGGTCGGCGACGGTCGTGGCGGCGCGCGCGGCGAGCTGGGGTTCGAGGAAGGCCGGCAGCCGCACCCACGACGGCACATGGAACACCGGGTCGCGGCGGTCCGGTATCAGCCGGCCTCGGTCGTCCTCGATGGCCGGCACCAGCGCACCGGTGGCGTCGGCGCAGTAGCGTGGCGCGAAGGCGCCGTAGCGCACGTACAGGGGGCCGTCGTTCCAGCGCAGGTCGGTGAGGATGTACGGGCCGGGCTCGCCGGCCAGCACCTCGTCCAGTTCACGCAGCACGGTGTGCAGTTGTTCCTCGTCGCCCGGGTAGACGGTGGCGAACTTGCCGCTGCCGCCGCGGTCGGCGTACTTGGAGTTGCGCAGAAACAGCTCGCGGGCACTGGGCACGAACTTGAACGGGATGCCGCGCGACACGCAGTAGTCCCACAGCTTGGCCGCGGACTTCTCGGCGTTGCCGAGGCACGCCGAGACGTGGATCTTCCATCCCTGGGCGGGCCCGTGGGGACCGGACGGCCTCAGATGCAGCCAGTCCCCCTTGCGGGTGCGCCGCCAGCCCTCGGGGGCCGGGCGCAGCGCCGGCTCGAACTCCTGCGGCCCGGCTTGCTCGCGGACGACGGCCAGCCGCTCGGGGGTCTCGTAGAACTGGCGGTCGGCGAGACAGAACACCTCGTACCGCTTGTCCATGCCACCCCTTCCTCCGGTCCGATCGACGGGAGCGAGATTGTCATGCGCGGCATGAGCCCAACAGTCACCTTTGTCATGAACCACCCGTGCAGAATGAACAGTTGGCGCGGGCTGACTCACCATCAGCTACCGGCGTTCATCATCTGACACTCGGTCAGGCCTTGCCGTCCGGCGAGGTGTCAGGTCGGCGGCTGCCCGGGGCTTCAGGACCGAGGGCGGCGAGATGCCGCGAAGGGCAGGCGGAACCCCTTGCCGGCCACAGCGGTCGCACCAGCGGTGTCGAACGGATCCGGGCGAGGCGGAGGCGGTCGGCGGGGCCGCCCGGCAGGGCGGGATCAGGTCGTGCCGCAGGACCTCATCGGCGGTGGACACTGACGGCGTAGCCGCCGCCTTCGTAGGGGTCCGCGTCCCAGGTGGCGAAGCGGTCGACGAGGGTGAGGCCGGCCGCTGCGCAGCAGTCGTCGTACTCGTCCAGGCCGATGCCGGGCGGCACGGGCAGATGAGCTTCGTCCAGGCCGAACCCGGCGACCATCAGACCACCCGGGCGCAGGGCCGCGGCCAGGCGACCGACCACCGCGGCCTCGGTGCCGGGGGCGAGCAGCGGGAGCACGTTGCCCGCAGCGACCACGAGATCGAAGTCCGCCGCGATGCCGAGCAGGCTCGGCTCGAACCCGGCCAGATCGGCCTGGAACCAAGGCAGTTCCGGCGCCTGTTGCTGCGCCACCGCCAGCATCGACGCGTCGAGGTCGACCCCGACGCAGTCGTACCCGAGCTCCGCGAGCCGGATCGTGACCCGCCCGGTACCGCACCCGGCGTCCAGCACCCGCGCTCCGGCGGGCACGAGCGCCGCGCAGAACCGCGCCTCCCCGTGCACGTCCTTCCCGCCACGGGCCAGGGCCGCGAACCGGGCGGCATAGTCCTGTCCCGACCTTCCCCCGGTCAACTCCTCCCAACGGCTCATGCCGCCGACTATAGGCGCGGCCGTGGGCCGCTCGAAGAGGTGACCCGGCCGACTCGGCCCGACGCCGATCCGGCCCGGATGCCCCGGGCGCGTCGGACGATTCCCGTGTCGATACCGAGGCGGACGGCTCGGCTCCACAAGATGCCGGCGGCAGCCGCTGCGCCTCAGCCGCCGGTGACGGCACTCCCCTGGGCGGCCCCGTGGTCCCTGCGCGTCGGTGACCTGCGCGGCCGCCGGGACGCCGGTGCAGGTCTTCGGCCGAGCCCGCACGAGCCACCCGCGCGCTCGGCTCGGCGCAACGGCACGGCGCCGACGCCGGCCGCCCCCCGTCAGTCCGACGGGACGGCCTGGCCCGCTGCCGCCAGCCACCGCCGCCCGGCGTCCAGGTGCCCGGACGCCCGCGGAAGGTCGCCGAGCGGGCCGGACAGCGCCCCCAGGGCCACGCCCAGAGCGGCGGTGGGCACGCCGCGGGCGCGGAGGAACGCCGCACCGAAGGAGAGGTGGTCGGTGAGGACCCGCGGATCGTCGACGTAGTTCGCCGCGGCCAGTACGTCCGGGAGACGGCCGAGGTCCTCCCGAACGGCCTCGGCATGTTCCGCGCCGGGGTCGCACAGCGACGGGTACCGCTCGCGCAGCCGGGCGAGCAGCCGCCGCAGCAACTCGGACCGCTGCCGGACGATCCGGGAGTGCTCCTCGTCGGCCAGGTGCTCCAGGGGCGCCGTTTCGCCCGGGGTGTCCGGCCACCGTACGGCGAGCGCGTCGGCGGCGGCGGCCGGATCGGGCATGTACAGGTCGGCTCCGAGCGTGCGGGCCCAGACGCCTGCGGGTCCGAAGCCCGCCCCGCCCGCGAGCACCGGCACCCCGGCGCGCCGGGAGCACTCGACGAGGCGGTGTGCGGCAGGCAGGCATACCGGGATCATGCAGGACAGCGCCACCAGGTCGGGCCCCTGCCGGTGCAGGTGGGACACCAGGCGCGGGACGTGGACGTCGGCGCCCAGGAACGTCAGGTCGAAGCCGCGCAGCCGCAGCACCTCGGCGGCGATCCGCGCGGGCAGGGTGTGGTGCTCCCCCTCGACGCACGCGCACAGGACACGGCGGCCCGGCGCGGGGTTCCGAGGGCGGGCCGCCGAGGCCTCGGCGGCCACGGCGCCCACCACGCGCTCGCTCACGTGGGTGGCGGCGTGCTCCCGCGCGACGCTCCACCGAGTGGACACCCACCGGGTGCCGACAGCGGCCTGGGCCGGGGCGATCAGACGGAGCAGAACCTCCTCCGCCGAGGCACCGGACCGCAGCAGGCCCAGGGCGAGGGCGGTTGCCCCGGTCTCGTCGGCGCGGGCGAGGTGGTCGTCGAAGGCGGCGCGGACGCCCGGCGCCACGGCGCACGCGCCGGTCACCGCAGGGCTCCGGCGGTGCCGGACGAACCGGGTGAGGCCTGCAGCACCAGCACCGCGATGTCGTCGTGGGCAGCTCCGGCCAGCCAGTCGGCGACGCGCATCTCGACCCGCTCGGCGACCGCGCCGGCGGGCATCCCCGCGCAGACCTCCAGGTCGTGTGCCAGCCGCTCGGCTCCGTACTCCTCGGCACCTTCGGCGCCGCCCCGCGCCTCGGTGACCCCGTCGCTGTACAGCAGGATCAGTTCCTCGGGCGCCAGGTGCACTCCGGCCTGGCCGAATTCCGGGCCGGGCAGGGCCCCGACCAGCATCCCGCCCACGACCACGGCCTCCACGGCGCCGCCACGGCGCAGCACCAGCGGCGGCGGATGCCCGCCTCCGGCCAGGACCACGTCCAGGGCACCTCCGGAGCCCGGGCGGGCGGTGCCGATGACCACACTGGCGAATCGGCCCGAGTCCGCCTCGAGCAGCGACTGGTTGAGCACGTCCAGCACACGCAGTGGCCGGGACTCGACAAGGGCCAGGGTCCGCAGGCTCTGGCGGACGTGGCCGGTGAGTACGGCCGCCTCGACGCCCTTGCCGCACACGTCCCCCAGGGCGAAGTCCACACCCCCGCCGTCGCCCCGCGTGGGTTCCACCTGGTAGAAGTCGCCGCCGAAGCCCAGTTCCTCCGGGGCCGGGCGGTAGGCGGCGCCCAGGCGCACCCCCGGCACGTCGGGCAGGGGCGCCGGATTGAGGCCCGACTGGAGCACGGCCGCCGTGTGGGCCTGCTGGGCGAAGAGGGCGGCGGTCGACAGCGCCATACCGGCCCGGAGGGCGAAGTCACCCACCACGGCGGCGTCCTCGGCGCTCCAGCCCCCGGCTTCGGCCGAGCGGAAGAGAACCAGGGCCCCCGCCGGGGCCTCGCTGCCCGGCAGTGCCGTCACGAATGACGCCCCTCCCCCCTCGCCGGGCTCCGGCGGCGCCCCATCGAGCTCGGTGAACTCTCCCGGTGGGCAGGCGGCGGGCCGCTGCCACAGGCCCGACAGGGCCCGCCTCAGGTGCGGCACACGCTGGAGGGAGGACGCCGGCAACGTGCCCGACTCCACCGTCCCCGGCGCGGCGCAGCGATACCAGCCCGCGTGGCCCGCACGCGGCGGCAGTACGAGCAACGCCGCGTCCGCCAAGGCCGGCACGGCGAGCTCCACCACGCTGCGGGCCGTGCGGCCGTGGTGCAGGGACGCCCCCAGTCGTCGGCCCGCCTCGTTCAGGAACGCCGTCCGTGACCGTTCGGCGCGCAGCTCGGCCTCGCAGCGGCGGACCTCGGTCTCGTCACGGACGAGCCACACCGAGCAGTCCTCCACGGTGCTCCTGCGTCCGGTCAGCCGCCGGCCGAGGAACTCGGCGTCGAAGTGCGCCGCGGAGGAGAGGACCGCCTGCCCGAGGGGCCCGGCCACCGCGGCATCCGGCACCTTCCCCGGCCGCAGGTCCGGGAAGTAGACACCGGTCAGGCCGTTGCACCAGCAAACCACGCCGGAGGCGTCGCAGACCACGATCGCCTGGTCGACGAGGTCGGGCAGAGCCTGCGACAACTTGCGTCCGGGTCGGCCCTGCATCTCTCCGTCACCGCCGTGCGCCGCCGGGCTGCGGGCTCGGGTACGCGTCACCGGCCCCGTGCGCCGCGAGGACGGGCCCCGGCCCATCGCGGGACGCCGACGGCCTCGCCGACCGGTGCACGAGCCGTACGCACCGCCGCTTCACACCCTGACACCCCGAAAGTCCGTTACATCCGATTTTCTTACCATACAACCCACCCTCCCCTCGGACACCGGCCACAGGATCCCGTGGCCCACCACGGCTTGGAGCCCGACGCGGCGGCACGGCCCCGGCGGCCGCCTCGCCCGGTCGGCGAGGCCACGACGGACCTCGACGCCGTGCCGACCGGCCGGGGAGAAGACCGTCACCGGCACAAGCACGAACGTGCGGCCCGGGACAGGCCGGATGATCCATCGGCGCCCACAGAGGTTCCGGCGCGACCGCACACCCCTGCACCTCCCCGGGCGCAAGGTCACGTTTCGGCATCCCCCCACACACACCTAGGCCGTACCGACTGGTCGGTACTAGCCTCTGCGCACACCTTCCCCGAATGCAGAGAACCGGGATTCGGCCCACCAGGCCGAACAGCGCTCGCGCCCGCCGCACCGCAAGGCGTGCACTGTCCGCACTCACCGCACCGGGCCCTCGGGCCCGAACCCAGGAGCCGCCGCATGACTGCCATGCCTGCTTCGCCCGACGACACTCATCCCGGACCAACCGATACCGGCACACCGGAAACAGCCGGCCGCGTCGCCCGGCTGTGGCGCCGGGAGTTGAACCACTACCCCGTCACCTCACGCCGCATGGCGTACCTGGCGATCGTGGTGTTGACCACCGTGGTCCTGTACTACGCCCTCTACGTGCAGTACGCGGTCGCCACGTCGATCATCACGCACTTCCACATGACCTACAGCTATTTCGTGTGGGTGTCCGTCATCGGCAACGCGGTCGGCGCGTTCGCCTCGCTCGTGGCGGGCCTCGCCGACCGCTGGGGCCGGGCCAACATGGTGGTCTACGGTCTTCTCATCGCCGCGCTGCTCAGCCTCCTCGCCCTGCCCAACGCCCCGGACAAGGGCACCTACCTGGCGCTCTTCGCCTGCCTCAGCTTCATCGAAGGCATCGTGCTGGTGGCCACGCCGGCACTGATCCGGGACTTCTCCCCGCAACTCGGACGGGCCACCGCGATGGGCTACTGGACCATGGGCCCGGTGATCGGGAGCCTGGTCGTCACCGTCGTCACCAGCAGCACCCTGTCCTTCGCCGACTGGCAGGACGAGCTGCGCTACTCCGGCTGGGCCGGGCTTGCCGTCTTCGTTCTGGCACTGGTGGGGCTGCGCGAGCTGTCGCCCCGGTTGCGTGATCAGATCATGGTCAGCCTCCGCGACCGTGCGCTGGTCGAAGCGCGGGCCAAGGGCATGAACCCGAGGACGGCGACAGAGGGTCACTGGCGGCAGATGCTGCGGCTGGACGTCATCGGCTCGGCCACCGCTGTCAGCCTCTTCCTCCTGCTCTACTTCGGCGCTGTGGGGAACTTCGTCGTCTATTTCGCCGCGACCTTCGGCTACAGCGAGCAGCGCACCAACGGGCTGGCCAACTGGTACTGGGCGGCCAACGCGGTGGCGCTGGTGGCGGCCGGGCTGCTCTCCGACAAGCTGAAGGTCCGCAAGCCGTTCATGGTCGCCGGAGCCCTCGGGTCGATCGCGGTCACCACGCTCTTCGCCCTGCACGCCACAGAACAGCGCACCGGCTACTACACGTTCGCCGCACTGTTCGTCGCCATCGGTGTGTTCACCGGCGTCACCTACGCACCCTGGATGGCGAGCTTCACCGAGACCGTCGAGAAACACAACGCGGCCGCCACGGCGACCGGTCTGGCCGTGTGGGGGTGGATCATCCGGGCGGTGGTCGCGATCTCCACAGCGTTCGTCCCGGTCGTGGTCACGTCTGCCACGCCACTGGTCGAGCACGGTGCCCAGGTGAAGGCCGCGAGCGTCCGGGCCGCCCCCGCTCTGGCCGTCATCAACGCGCACCCGCGGCTTTTCGCCGAACTCCAGGCATACCCTCCGACCGCGGTCCCGTCGGCACTGGCGGCGCAGGCGGTGCGAGAGGTCGGGGCCGCCGACCTGGCCACCGTGCGCAAGGCCCAGCCGCAGTTGGCGTTGCTGCAACGCTACGGGTCCCAGGTGAAGAGCGCCGCGGCCAAGGGGCCCGAGGAGTGGCGCACCTGGTGGCTGATCTGTGTGGCCGGACAAGTGTTCTTCCTGCCCTTCATCTTCGTCATGGCCGGCCGTTGGAGCCCGCGGAAGGCACGTGAGGAGGCAGTGGAGCACCGGCGCGCGGTGGAGCGTGAGCTGGCGGCCCTCGACGACGAGGGCGCCTGATCCCACGGCCGCCCTGCGGCCTCGGTGGGCAGCCCTGTGCTCCCCGCCGAGGCCGTGGCCTCGGCGATCGCGTCGGGTGCACGCCGGTCGGCCGGAACCCGTTCGAGCACGGACGGAAGCCCACCTCGCCGACGCCCCGGCCGCAATCCGGCTGTGCCGGCACCACCCGCACGGGGCGTTGCGCGTCAGCGTCCTCGGGGCCGCCCCTCAGCTCCGGCGACAACGCGCCTGGGCCCACCGGCGGCCGGAACGCCCGGCGCCGGCAGCAGCAACGCCGGGGCCGCCGAACGAAGCGGCCGGCGGACCACCGCGCGTGTCCCGGGCTGCCGAGCAACCGGCAGACGGGTGCAGCCCGGCGGCCGGCGTCGGCCGACCGGGCTGTCGCGCCGAACGTTCGCCGGTGCCCAGGCCGTAGGTGACGGCCCCCGGCACCGCTCAGGCGCACCGACCCGCGGTCACCCGCTCACCGGTCCGTCCGCGCACCCCTTTCCCGCCGGCGCCAGGACGGACAGCACCGCATCCCCGTCCTCCGGACGGCCGACCGTCAGCCGTATGCCCTCCCCCGGCCAGTGACGGATGTGGATCCGGGCGGTGGTGAGCGTGTGCGCCGCATGCTCGGTGCCGAAGCCGGACCCGGCGGCGAACCAGAGGAAGTTGGCCTGGCTGGGCAGGACGGGCAGCCCGCGCCTGGTGAGCCGGCGGTGCAGGCGTTCGCGTTCGCGGATGACGGCGTCCACGCGTGCGGCGAGTTCCTCACCGGCCCCCAACGTGGCCTCGACCGCGGCGGCGGCCACCGCGTTGATGCCGTAGGGCAGTTGCTGGTTCCGTATGCGCGCCACCAGACGGGGATCACCCAGGCCGTAGCCCACCCGCAGCGCGGCCAGTCCGTAGGCCTTGGAGAAGGTCCGCAGCACCAGGAGGTTCGGCCGGCCGGCCAGCAGGGGGAGACTGTCGGGGGCCGCGGGGTGGCACACGAACTCGATGTACGCCTCGTCCAGCAGCACGGTGACGTGCTCCGGTACCCGGGCGAGGAACTCCGCGAGTTCGGGCGCGGTGACGAGGCTGCCCGTCGGGTTGTGCGGATTGCAGACCACCACGACGCCGGTGGTCGCGTCGATCGCCCGGGCCAGGGCGGCCAGGTTCTGTCGCCCGTCGGGCAGCAGTGGCACGGGAACCGGCTCGGCCCCCGCCATGGCGGCCAGCATCGGATAGGCGTCGAACCCTGGCCAGGCGTACACCATGCGGTCGCCCGGCCGGATCACGGCCCGCAGGAGTTGGAGCGCCACGCCCACCGATCCGCTGCCGACCGCGACGGCGTCGCCGTCCACACCGCACCAGCCGGCGATCCGCCGGGCCAGCCGGTCGGGGTGGAACGGTGGGTAGCGGTGGGCCCGGTCGGCGGTGTCCCGGATCGCCTTCCCGACGGACGGCAGCGGTGGGTAAGGGCTCTCGTTGAGTCCCAGCAGGCGCGGGGAGGGGGACACCGCGGTCACCATCCCTGCCCCCAGCGGATCGCGGCGGCGCCGGCGTAGTCCCCGGCGTGGGCGAACCCGGCGAGCACCACCAGGTCGCCCTCCCGGATCCGCCGGGAGCGGATCGCGTCGTCGAGTGTGACGGGCATCGCGGCGCCGAAGAGGTTGCCGTACCGGTCGAAGGTGTCGGGGTGGCGCTCGGCGGGCACGTCCAGAGCGTCACGCCAGTTGCGCAAGAAGGTGCGGTTGGGCTGGTTGGTGATCAGGTGGTCGATGTCGGTGGTCTTCCTTCCCAGGCGGTGGAACAGGTCGTGCACGACCTGCGGCACCAGATGGTTGCCCCGCTGAAGCACATGGGTGACTCCCGTCTCGGTGAACCCGATGTGGACCTGGGCCTCACCGGCCTCCCAGTACTTGCGCCCGTCGTCGCGCACCATGGTCATGTCGCCGGCATGGGCGGGGATGTGCCGGCTCTCGATCCCGAGGACAGGGGCGTGTGCGGAGGTCGTCACGTAGCCGACACCGCAGCCGTCGCCCGGGATGGCGGCCTGGGAGAGACCGCGCACCTGTGACTGTGTGAACAGCTGGCCCGCGGCGCTCTGCGCATTGCAGATCAGGGCCGTGCGGGCCTCGCCGTCGAGCAGGATCTGCCGGGCCAGGTCGAGCATGTGCACGAAGGAGGCACAGCCGGCGTTGGCCACGTCGATCAGCCACCGGGGCGCCAGGCCCAGCCGGCGCGCCACTTCGGTGCCGGCGCCCACGAAGGGCTGGTCCGGCAGTTGGCTGTGCACGAGCAGGACGTCGACGCGGCGGATCGCCGCTCGGCCGTGGCGTTCGATCAGCGGCTGGACGGCACGCTCGATCATGTCCGCGTTGGTCTCGTCGGGCGACACGTGGTGGCGTGACGGGGGGACCTTGAACATCGGGCTGTCGCGCAGCTTGTCCTCCGCCGCCGGGTGCTCGGTGAAGAAGGCGGCGGGTACCGGCTCGCCGGGGAGATAGGTCGAGACGTCGGTCAGGCTCACCGACGTCATCGGGACACCTGCTCGACGGGGGAGCTGCTGACGGGGAGACCGTTGCGGTGCCGGTGCTCGAGAATCGCCTTGAGGTTGCGCATCTCGAGGGTGTGACCGGCATAGAACAGGTCCCAGTACTCACCCACCCAGCGCCGGTCGGGGCGCGGTGCCAGGTCCGGATGGGGATTGCGCCGGTAGTACGGGTGGCGGCAGTTGGTCCAGGTGATCACCGATCCGGAGCGGCCGAGGACGAGGGCGGCCGGAACCACCCTCATCAGGTAGACCATCCACAGCTCGTCGCCCTGGTCCCAGGCACAGTGGTAGTCGACGGTCATCGCCCCGGGGTGGGCCTCGGTCCGGCAGTAGATCCGGGTGCCTTTCTCCAGCAGGTCGTGGCCCACCCACAGCCCCGGCGCGTCCGCGGGCTGGAACCCCCGCAGGCTGCACGTCCACTCCTCGAGGTGGTGGCCGCGGCGGAGATAGTCGTACGTCGCCTCCGGCGGGCAGTCGACGTACTCCTGGATGGTGCAGTACTCGCCGTAGACCTGCTGGTGCGGATAGGCGTCCGAGGTCATCTCCAGGCAGCGGGCGGCCAGTTCCTCGGGGCTGGTGTTCTCCACCCGCACGAGGCCCGGGATGTCAGCCAACGTGGATCGGTCGGTCATGGGTGTGCATCTCCTCGTCGTGGATCGGCCGGTGTCCGGGCGCGACGGCGGCGCCCGGACCGGCTGCGGAAGCGGTCAGGAAGGGCTGGAACGGCGGTGTCTCGCGGTGGTCGAGGTCCATGGCGACCAGGGCCGGCCCACCGAGGTCGTTGCTGTGCAGCAACGCGGATCGCAGCTGTGCCGGGTCGCCGGCCGAGGCGACGCGCAGCCTGGGGAACATCGCCGACGCGCCGGCTGCGATGCGGGACGGGTGGAAGACGTTCTCGAGGCGGGCGCCGCCTTGGAAGAGCTCCTCGCGCGTGACGCACATGGCGTGCGCGTTGTTGTTCAGGACGACGAAGGTGACCGGCGCGTCGTACTCGATCGCCGTGTGCATCTCCATGCCGTGCATGAAGAACGCCCCGTCACCGGCCACCACGTAGGTCCGCCGGCCCGTGGCCAACGCGGCGCCGATCCCGGCACCGAAGGTGTAGCCCATGCCTCCCATGCCCACCGCCACGACGAAGCGGCCGTCGCGGGGGGCCGGCAGCGCGTGGATGGCGGCGGCCCCCACGTTGCCGGCGTCCACGAAGACATGGGCGTCCTGGGGCAGCGCCTCGGCGATCGCGCCGACCACCGAGGTGTAGCCGGGGGCCGGACCGGAACGCGGAGCAGGGCGCAGGGAGGACGGCGGGTGATGGGCCGGGCAGGCCGGAGGCCGCGGTGACAGACGGCGCTCCAGCGCCCGAAGGGTGTCGGCGACCGGGCCGAGCAGGGGAATTCCCGGAACGAAGGGTGGCTCCGGATCGACGCAGACCACGGGCATCCCGGTGAGCAGCGACTCCAGTCTCCCCCGCGCCAGGACGGGCAGGCGCGTGCCCACCAGCAGGCAGGCGTCGGCCCGGCGCAGGCAGTCCTCGACCTCGGGATGGCCCATCACCCCTGCCACGCCCACGAACCGGGGGCTGCGGTTGTCGTAGACGTCCTTGGCGTCCGGTGACACGGCGACGCAGGCGCCGAGGTGCCGCACCATGCCCGCCAGTTCCTCGCGCGCCCTCGTCCCGGCCGCGCCCTCCCCGGCGATCACCACGACGTGGGAGGCGTTCTCCAGCACGCCGACCGCCTCGGCCAGGCGGGCGGGATCCGGCTGCGGGGCGGCGGGCGGGTGGGGCGCCCCCGTCCTGTGCGCCGCCTTGCCCGCTTCTCTCCCGGCGAGCGGCACCTCGAGGTGTCCTTGCTGGGCGTCCTTGGGCAGGAGCAGCACGGCGGGGCCCCGGGGCTCGGTCTGTGCCACGGTGACCGCGCGGGCCAGCAGTCCGGGGATCGCGTCGGGCTCGGTCACTCGGGCGCAGAAGCGAGAGACGGGTGCGAAGACGTCCAGGGCGTCGAAGGAGCCCGCCTTGCCGCTGGAGTCCTGGAAGGCGCCCCGGCCCTCCTGAAAGGTGGGCGGCTGTCCCACCAGGGCCAGGAGCGGGACGCGCGAGGCGTGGGCCTCCGCCAGTCCCGGGACCAGGTTCATCGCACCGCCCCCCGACGTGGCCGCGACGACACCGAGGCGCGCGGTGGCCCGTGCGTACCCGTCCGCCATGGTGACCGCGGAGAACTCGTGTTTGGCCACGACACCGCGGATGCGGCCGGGGGCGCGGTGCACCGCTTCGTACAGGTCCTCGATGTTCGCTCCCCCCACGCCGAACACGTACCGGACACCGATCCGCTCCAGTTCGGCGGTGACGTAGTCCACCAGACGCATCCGGCAGGTCATGCGGACCTCCGTTCCGCCCATGCCGGCTCGACGACGGGATCGGAGTGCGTCCGCAGCTGGAAGTGGTGCCGGTACTGTGCGGGGGTGACGCCGACGACGGCGGTGAAGGCGCGCAGGAACGTCTCGATCGCGGCGAATCCGCAGCGGCTCGCGACCTGGCACACCGACAGGTCGGTCGCCTCCAGGAGTTGACGGGCCCGGGCGATACGTAATCGCCGTACGTACTGCCCCGGCGTCATACCCACCGACTGCGCGAAGACGCGGGCGAAGTGACGTGGGCTCATGCTCGCGCGTCCGGCGAGTTCGGACACCGTCAGCGTGCGGTGGAGGTTCTCCTGGATCCAGTCCTGAAGGGACCGGATCGGCTCCTGGTCGGTCAGCTGTGTGTCAAGGACCATGCTGAACTGGGTCTGGCCACCGGGCCGTTTGAAGTACAGGACCAGGTACTTCGCCACTTCCAAGGCGCACGCCGCCCCCAGGTCGTCCTCCACCAGGGCCAGGGCCATGTCGATACCGGTGGACACCCCCGCCGAGGTGATGTACGGGCCGTCCCGGACGTAGATCGGCTCGGGATCCACCGTCACCTCGGGGTAGCGCCGCGCCATCTGCTCCCCGAACGCCCAGTGCGTGGTGGCCCGTCGTCCGTCGAGGAGGCCGGCCTCCGCCAGCAGGAAGGCCCCACCGCACACGGAGGCCACGCGTCGGGACCGTGCCGCGGCGCACCTGATCCATGCGACGAAGGACGTATCCGTCAAAGCCTCTCTGAGACCCGGCCCACCGGGCACGACGAGGGTGTCGATCGCCCCCTCCGCGGCCTCCAGGGGATCGGCCTGCACGACGAGGCCCGCCGAGGTCGCCACTGACGGGGAATCAGGGGAGACGCACTGCAGACGGTAGGCGCTCGCGTGCTCGGCCATGAGCCGGTTCACCGTGTCGAAGACCTCGAGCGGTCCGCTCACGTCCAGGGTCTGGGCACCGCGGTAGACCACGATAACAACATGTCGTTGTCTCATGGTGACAGCCTGTTCCCCGCGGAGGACCGTCCACAATGACAGGCTGTTGACGATTCCTGCCATGCGTCGGACTCAGTGCGCTGACCGGGCAGAAGGCTTCGGGCGGGTGCAGGGTGAAACAGGTCACGCGAGAGGCGGGAGATACGGCCCAAGGCTCCGGCCGGCCGGACCGAGGCAGCGGTGGCCGGCCAACCGCAGGCAGGCGGGGTTCCCACCGCAGCGAGGCGGTGGCGGAGGAAGGGACGCACACCCGCCCCGGCCAGGAGCCGGAAGCGGGTGTCGGTTCCCCTGCCCGGGCAGGAGCGCCGAGCCGTGCGCGATCAGGTCAGGACGAGTTCCAGTACGGTGACCGAGAGCGGTGGCACGGTGCTGGTGAAGGACGCTGCCGCGCCGGTGACGGTGCTCGTCCTGGGCACCAGCGTGTCGGGTTCCGTCAGCGTGTTGGTGGTGGTGCGCGAGGGGCCGGTCAGGACCGTCGCGGTGGCCTGCCTCTTGACTCCCTTGGCCAGCCCCTTCAGTTCGACCGGCACGTTCGCCTTCGCCGTCCCGCAGTTGACGATCGCGAGGTAGAGGCGGTTCCCGGAGCGGGTGGCCACGGTGGCGAGGCCGGGCAGCGCACGTGCGGTGGCCGGCAGCACCGTGGTGCCGAGCCTGCTCGTCAGCATGTGCTGTGCCCAGTAACTGGGCGACACGTAGCTGGTGAGGTTGTCGTAGGCGATCAGGTTGGTGGCCCAGACGTTGTTCTTGACGTGCGAGAAGAGCGGCGCGTAGCACTCCATGAGGACCTGGTCCGAGTTGCGGATCAGCCCGGCCAGCCAAGCGGCGTCCCCGAGCGCCGCATTGAGGTCGGGTGTGGGGCGGCCCTCCTGCGCGGCCCACTCCCCGACGAACACCTTCGTCGACGAGCGGTCCCGGTTGTCGTACTTGTGGGTGGAGGCCTGGGCGGCCGACGGCGCGAGGTAGTAGTGCTCGTCGATCAGGTCCGGCGTACGGCTCGTCACGGACGTCGTGGCGATCAGCTTCAGATGCGGGTACTTCGCCTTGATCGCGTCGTGGAAGGCCGCGAACCGCTCGTCGTACGACCCCGAGGAGTCGAACCAGTCCTCGTTGCCGATCTCGACGTATTCCAGGGGGAACGGTTCCGGGTGTCCGTCGGCGGCACGTCGTGCGCCCCAGGTGCTGGTGACGGGACCGGTGACGTACTCGATCTCGTCGAGTGCGTCCTGGATGAACGGCCTGAGTGCGTCGCCGGTGACGTGTTCGCCCTTGAGCGCGTAACCGGCGTAGACGGCGAGGACCGGTTGGGCGTGCATGTCCTCGACCCATTCCAGGTATTCGAGGAGTCCGAGGCCGTCCGTGGACCAGTAGCCCCAGGCGTCGTCCATGTGGCCGGGGCGTTCCCAGACCGGACCGATGGTGTTCTTCCAGTTGAACCGGGTCGCGATGGTGTTGCCCTCGAGGAAGTTCCCGCCGGGGAAACGCAGGAACTTCGGCTTCAGGGCGACCAGTTTGTCCATCAGGTCGATGCGCAGACCGTTCGGCCGGCTGTTGTAGGTGGGCGGGAAGAGGGAGACGTGCTGGAGCCACAGGGTCTGGCCCGCGGCGGCGGGGTCGGCGGTGGTGACGGTCAGCCTCGCGTCGCCGACCACGGGGGTGCGCGAAGTGGTGCGCAGGGTCAGCTCGAACGGACGGTCGCGGAAGTGGGTGCCGATGTGGGGCACGTGGGCGGACGCGTACACCGTCGCGCCGTCCTGGGACTCGATGGCCACCGTGACCGGGCCGATGCGTCGTGACGCCTTGGCGAACAACCGGGCGGTGTACGTGGTTCCGGGTCGCACGGGTATGCCCCAGAAGCCGTCGTTGGCGACGCCGGCCCGGTTTCCGGCTCCGGTGCCGCTCGGCAGCACGACCTTGAGGGAACGGTCGAGGGCGGCGTTGAGCGGGGTGGCGGTGTCGAGGGCGAGGGTCGTCCCGCCGACGGCGGACCAGTGGACGGGCGTGGTGTCGTCGGCCATCATCGAGCGGTTCTGCACCAGTTCGGCGTAGATGCCGCCCTCGCCGGAGTGGTTGATGTCCTCGAACATCAAGCCGGGAAGGACGGGGGACACGGCGTGCGCGGGGTGGGCGACGTCCACGCTCAGCAGCGGCGTCGTCGTCTCCACGGGGACCCCGGCCAGTGCCGCGACCTGCTCGGAGGTGAGGGCGGACGGGAACATCCACACGTCGTCGACCAGGCCGTGCCACTGGTCGACGTGCCCACCGCCGTACAGCGCACGCCCGATGGCGGTGTCACCGCTGCCGGCCCAGCCCGCGGTGTACGCGGTCTCCCCCTCCAGCACGCCGTTGACGTAGAGGCGGATGACACCGGCGGTCGGGTCGCTGACGCCGGCCAGGTGGGTCCAGGTGCCGGTGGGGGGCGCTGAAGCGGCGGCCGCCACGGAGGCGCCCTGGGTGGCGTCCGAGGCCAGCCGGGCGAAGGCGAAGGTGCCGGTGTCGTCGCGCAGCCCCAGGTAGAAGGCGCTGACCACCTTGCCGTCGATGCTGACGGCGGTCTGGTAGCCGCCGAGTTGAGCGAGGTTGACCCAGGCGCCCACCGAGAACGCCTTGGAGGTGTCGAGGGCCGGCCCGCCGGCCGTGGCGTCGCCGCCCGCCGTGAGGCTCAGGCTGTGGGTGCCGACCTTGCCGGTGGCCCAGCCGGCCGCGCCCTGGAGCGTCGCGTCACGACCGTTGCCGGAGGCGTCGGCGGCCGAGGTGCCGGAGCCTTCGTCGAAGGTCCAGTGGGCGGCTGCGGCGGGGAGCTCCGCGGCGGGGGCGCTCGCGGTGGTGCCGGTGAGTTCGGCGGCTCCGGCGGGAGCGGCGGCGGCGAAGGTCCCGGCGAGGGAGGCGGCGCCCAGGACGGTCAGGACGGTTCTGCGCGGCACTCCGGCTTCTGAAGGCATGCGGCTCATTCCTTTGTGACGGACCGTTGTGTTGCGTACCGGCCGGAGTAAGGCAGCCCGCCGAAGCGTCAGCTGACCTCGTCCGATATTTCGTACGACGATCGGTACTTCGAGCAGCTGGGATCTTAAAGTGTTCGTGAGGCCCGTCAACACCCCTGGTACGGCAATGCTTTTCACGCCCCGCCCGCCCCGTCGCCCTCGAGAGGCAGACGTGAAGGAGGGCTCCGCCGGACCGCGCCGACTCCCGGGGGCGAGACCGTCGGTACGGCGACCTTCCCCTCCCCGCCGTTCAACAGTGCCGGCGGCGGGATCAGATCCCCCGCCCCCCGCCCGTCCCATCGCACCGGGGTCCCGGGCCTGCGTCCGGGAGCCGCGCCACACGACAGGACCCCTCCACCGAACCACCGAACGGAAGATCCTCCGCGGCGACACAGGGCGAGGAGGCGTCACGCACGGTTGACCAGCGCCAAAGACTTTCCCCTGACGGATGAAATCGCCTGAGCTGTTCTGATTAGGATGTATTTCGACGGATGTAGATCGCCACAGGTCCACATCCGGTCATATACGGTCCAGCCGGTACCCGAAGCGTGAGCGGAGGCGACAGTCTGCAGTGGCGACCACCAGAGGCGGCGATGCCGACGACACCAACCCGACCATGCCCCGCGTCCTCCATCCGTCGCACCGGCCTCAGGGCCCGCGGACCACAGGAGCCTCGCGGTCCTTGTCCCGACACCTGCGGATGGGGTTGCTGGACGCCGTGGACGAGGACCGGCGCGATGTCGAGGTGCTGCTGACCGCGCTCCAGCAGGCGGTGGCCGAGGTCCAGGGGCTGGGCGGCATGGTGCATCTCCCGGGCGGCGGTATGAGCGGCATCCTCTACCTCGTCGCCGACAGTGGCCTGCCGGAGTCGATGACCCGGCCCTGGCTGATCATCCCGGCACGGGGCACGGCACCGCCCAGCAGGGCCGCCCGCGACGACACCGTCACCTGGCAGCCCCACCTGGCCCCGCCCGACCCGGTACCGGGACGGGATCCCGCCGCCCTGTGGCCCTCGCGGCTCCCCGTCGGCATCGGTCACCTGGCCGTCCCCGTTCCGGGCGGTGGCCGGCGACGCGGCGCGCTCTCCGTCCTCTTCCCGCCGGGCACCGAGCCCGGCGCGGCGGAGCGTGCGTTTCTGAACGAGGTGGCGGTCTGGATATCCGGAAGGCTCAAGTCGTCCGGGATCCTCAATCCGCCCCCCACCGTGCTGTGCGCCCTGCAGAACGGGCCAGGACCGCGGGATGCCACCACCCCGTGGGACCTGGAAGGGGTGCCCTCCCTCACGTTCACCTGGGACCTGCGCACCGGCGAGCTGACCGCCGACCGGCCCGTCGAGGAGGTGCTGGCCGGCATCGATCCGGAGGTGATGGCCGGCGGCATCGAGGCCTGGGCAGCGCTGATCCACCCGGATGACCTGCCAGGGGCGGTGGCCGGCTTCGACACCGGCATACAGGTGCGCGGCGGCTTCCGGAACGAGTACCGGATCCGACGCCAGGACGGCACATACCTCTGGATCGAGGCCCGTGTCCGGACGATCACGGACGAAGAGGGGACGCCGGTGGAGGTGGTCGGCGCCGTCCGGGACAGCAGCGAAACGCACGCCGCCGCCGAGTCGGTGGGACGGGCGCTGCGGCACATGAGCGACGGTTTCGTCTCCCTGGACACGGACTGGCGCATCGGATTCCTCAACCAGGCCGCCGAGCGGCTCCTGGGCGCTGCGGAAGACGTGGCCGGGGCCCTGCTCTGGAACGTTCCCGCGATGGGTGCCGTGCCGGGGCTGGAACAATGCTGCCGGGCCACGGCGGCCGAGGGCCGGCCCGCCGGATTCGACGTACCGGGGCCGGACGGGACGTCCTGGTACCACCTGCGTCTTGTCCCGGTGCCGGAAGGCCTCACGCTCTACATCACCGACATCACCGAGCGGCATCTGCGGGAGGCCGAGCGGGCCGCCGCGGAGCGGGCGGCCGCGGAGCGGGCGGCCCTGGTGCAGCGGATCACGCGGGATCTGGCCGAGGCCGTCACGGCCCAGGACGTGATGACGGCGGTGGCCGACGGTGTGATGGCACCCCTCGGGGCCACCGGACTCATCGTGCTCGGCGTGGTCGGCGACCGGCTGACCGTGGTCGGCTCCCGGGGACATTCGGAGGAGTTCACCCGCCTGCTGGACGGGCAGTGGACGGTCGAGGACACCACGAACCCGGTGAGCGACGCCCTGCGTACCCGCACCTCCCTCTACATCTCCTCCCCGGAGGACCTCCTGAGGCGTTACCCGGGGGCCGAGATCCTCACCCGCGAGGACGGCAAGCAGGCGTGGGCCGTCCTGCCGCTGGCGGTATCCGGGCGCGGGATCGGCGCGGCGGTGATCTGCTTCGGCCGGCCACGGGTGCCGGACGACGACGAACGGACACTGCTGACCGCACTCAGCGGCCTGATCGCGCAGGCCCTGGAGCGGGCCGGGCTCTACGACGAGGCCACGACGCGGGCCCGTACCCTGCAGCGCAACCTGCTGCCGCAGGCGCTGCCCGAGCTGCCGGAGGTCACGGCGGCGGCGCGCTACCAGCCGGCCAAGCAGGGAGCCGACGTCGGCGGCGACTGGTACGACGTGATCCCGCTGTCCGCGGCCCGGGTCGCGCTCGTGATCGGGGACGTCATGGGCCACGGCATGGCCGAGGCCGCCACCATGGGCGCGCTCCGCACGGCCGTCCGCACCCTCTCGGAGCTGGAGCTGCCGCCCGACGAAATCCTCGGCCACCTCAACGACATCGTCGGCGAGCTGGGCACCGATGCCTTCGCAACCTGCCTGTACGGCATCTACGACCCGGTGACCCGGTGTCTGTCGTACGCCAGCGCCGGCCAGCCGCCCCCGGCGGTGGCCCGCCCCGACGGCAGCGTCACCTTCCTGTCCATGACCCCGGACCCGCCGCTCGGGGTGGCCGCTCCCCCCTTCGAAACCCTCGAGACCCTCCTGCCCGCCGACAGCCTGCTCGCCCTCTACAGCGACGGCCTGGTCGAGAGCAAGGACAGGGATGTCACCACCGGCATGAGCCGCCTCGCCGACCTCCTCATGCAGTCCGTGAACGCCATGCTGACGTCGCCTGACGCGTCCGACCTGGACGCCCTCTCCGCCACCCTCACCTCCGCTCTCCTCCCCGCCCACGGCGCGCTGGTCGACGACGCCGCTCTGCTGCTGGCCCGCACCCACCCGCTGGGCCCGGAGAACGTCGCCGAGTGGCCGTTGCCGGAGGACCCGGTGGCGGCGGGCCAGGCCCGCGAACTGGTCCGCGCCCAGCTCGCCGACTGGGCTCTGGCCGATGAGGACCTGATCATGACCACCGAGCTCCTGGTCAGCGAGCTGGTCGGGAACGTCGTCCGGCACGCCTGCGGTCCCATCCGGCTGCGCATGCTCCGCAGCCGCGCACTGATCTGCGAGGTCTCCGACGCCAGCCTGACCACACCGCACATCCGCCACACCTCCGCCACCGACGAGGACGGCCGCGGCCTGCAGCTCATCTCCGCACTCTGCCAACGATGGGGCACCCGCCACACCCGCACCGGCAAGTCGATCTGGACCGAACAGCCCCTGCCCTCCGCCTCGGTCTGACGTGTGACCCCCGCGCGCCGGCCGACTCGCTGAGGTCCTGCTCGACGGTGAGGGCGGCCCCGCGTCCTGACGCTTTCCGCGGGCCCCGTGCACCGCGCCGAAGGCGCTCCATGGCCCCGCTCTTCGGCCAAGGTTCGGCAATGACACGTGCGGCCGTTGAACATCCCGTGGGCCCGGCACGTACCGCGAATGGATCCGGACTGTCATGACCGTCGTGCGACCACGCGACCGTGGGGCACTGCCCACGGAGGACGCACAGTGAGGAGCAGCTCAGTGGCCCGCAAGAACCTGACACCGTCGTCGCGTACGTCGCGGCGGGAGCACGCCCGAGGCTGGAAGCGGTCGAAGGTGTCGCTCGCGCTGATCGGCGGGCCGGTGATCCTCGCCGTCGTCGCGGGTTCGGTGTTCGCCGCGGAAAGCCGTTACCAGCCCCGCCCGCAACGGAACCGGGGAGCCGCCGCGCAGCCCGCGGCAGCCGGCAAACCCGATCCGAACTGCACGCTGTTGGTGCCGGACAACCCGCTCACCGCCCGTGGCCTGGCCACGCCGTACAGACTCGTCGCGACCGATCCGGCACAGGGCCCCTGCCACGAGGCCAACCCCGATCAGTCGGCGTTCGTGGAAGCCGCGATCGTCACCCCGAACGGCAAGCTCACGCTGTACAACCCGTTGGTGATCGACAAGGGAACGAGACCGGCCGCGCGCACCGCCCGGCCCTGGGTGCCGCGCGGCTCGACCGTGGGCATCTGGTTCGGTTTCAACAGCGCCAAGCTGACGTTGCGGGCAAGCGGCCGTCCGCACGGACTCGCCCGGAGCAAGTGCGTCAACGGCCTGCGGGGATCGGCCTTCGGCCAGTTCGCGTACTGCAATGCGCCGGCCTTCTTCCGCGCCGCCAACGCCCAGATCGCCAAGGGCCACCTGAGGATTCCGGCGCTCGGAACCGCCAAGGACGGCTTGCCCTGCCCGACCACGCGGGACTTCTCGGTCGTGGACCAGGACGGAAGCGACAACGTGGTGACCCACTACCTCGCCGACGCGCACGGCCGTATCGCCCAGAACAACGCCGCGAGCAGGGCCGCACTCAAGAAGGCCGCCCGGCTGAGCAACCGGGGCGACCGGCGCCACCGGCACAACGGCAGGGCCAAGTGGGCGACCACCCGCGCCCCCAAGGATCTGGCCAACGGCAGCGACAACCTGTTGCTGACCCAGTTCATGGACCCTGCCCTCGGCTGCAAGCCGTTCACCGTGCCCGACCAGTCCAGCGACGGCCAGGCCACGTCCGCGCTCGCGTTGGACGAACTGTCCGCCGCGGCACACCAGAAGGCCCCCGTCGCGCTGGTACCGCAGAACGATCCGATGGCGCTCGTCGACGGCCGTCGCAGCGTCGCGAAGACCAACGCGTACCGCGCGGGAGTCGACATGCCCGCGGTCGGTGCCGGTGCCGACGGTGACGGAGCGGCCTTCTGCACCACCCTCTTCCGCGATCCGGCCGGCATCCAACGCGTCTTCAAGGACAAGGCGCTCTTGGAAAAGGCGCCCTCGCCGGACCCCGCCATGGCGCCGAACCTCTTCGGCTTCCTCGCCGCACGGGCCAACCAGACGTTCACCAACCTGGGCTGCGACCAGCTGCTCGGCGCCACCGACCCCGTCACTCTCACCACCAACGCGGACGGCCTGGTCATCGACGCGGTGCTGGCCGCGCCCGACCGGACGCCTCCCTCGACCGCTCCCACGGCCGGCACCTCCCCGTCCGCGTCACCGACCGCTCCCACGGCCGCCACCTCCCCGTCCGCGTCACCGAGCACTCCCTCGGCCGGCACAAGCGCGAGCCCGAGCGCCACCGCCAAGGACACCTCGCCGACCAGCGCCTCCGTCTCCCCGTCGTCGTCCCCGAAGGCACAGCAGTCCGACGGAGGCTGACAGCCACGGCCGCACCCGGCGACGGCCCCGTGGCTGAGATCTCCAGTCGTTGGCCGGGATGCATCGTCGACTGGCCAGAACCGCTACCGTTCCTCCAGCGTCGTACGACAGTGTGTGCAAACCGCCTGGTCCATGGGGGGACTACATGAGCAGCGAGCTCTACTTCAGCAACAACTACCGCGACCTGTGCGAGCGGAACGGCACGGGGGCGGGGTTCCAGTTCGAGTTCTCGTGCTCGCGCTGCTATGACACCTGGCGCTCGCCGTTCGAGCCCTACACCGGCGAGCGGGCCGCCACCTGGCTGAGAAAGGGTGTCGACATGGCCTGGGGCCTGCTGGGGCGCAGCGGCGGCGGGCTGTTGTCTGCGGCCGACGGGCTGGCGGGCGCCGGCTGGGGACGGGCGCGCGACCACGCCTTCGAGAGAGCGACCAGCAACGCACGAGGGCACTTCAACCGCTGCGCCCGCTGCACCGACTACGTCTGCGGACGCTGCTGGAACGCAGCGCAGGGGCTGTGCCTGCGCTGCGCCCCGGACACCGCGGCCGAGGCCATGGCCGCCCAGCAGCGCGGCCTGAACGACATGGCCGCACAGCGTTCGTACGCCGCCGGGCAGCAGGCTGGGCAGAGCTACGACACCACCACGCCACGGCAGTTGGTGTGTCCGCGCTGCCACACCGAGACCCGCGGAGCCGCCTTCTGCTCCGGCTGCGGCTACCAGCTCGCTCAGCGTCACCAGTGTTCGTCGTGTTCCGCAGTCGTGCCGGACGGTGCGGCGTTCTGCCCGGGGTGCGGCACCCGGCGGTAGCACGAACTCACCGAGGCTGAACGGCCGGCGTCGGCGCCGCCTGAGTCGTCGCTCCCGACGGGATCAGTGCGCGTGGACGGTCCTGGCGGGAGTGGTGATGTCCTGGTAGGGGTGGCCGCCGCGCGGGCCGTCGACGCCGTAGAGCACGCCGCGGAACTGCACTGCGCCACGGTGGCGGACCTTGAACTCCACGTCCACCGTGGCCTCCTCGGCCGCACTCTCCACGATCCGGCCGCACGCGAGGGTGTGCCACGCGCCGTGCGTGCCCGCGCGTTCCTGCGCGCAGAACATCGCGTACTGCACCGCGTCGCTGTCGCCCTGCCCCGTCACATGGACGGTGTGGCCGGCCCGGACGGTGCTCGGCGACACGGTCAGGTCGGCGCTACCCTTGGCGAACGCCGGCGTCACCGCCAGTACGAGGGCAGCCGCTCCGAGTGCCCCCACTGCGGCAACCCTGACCCCCTGACGCCCCAAGCCTGCCTTCCCGGCACGGCCGATCCCACGATCCATCTCGTCGTCCTCCCCCTCATGCGATGCGAAGTCCCGGCCCGCTGCGGCCTCCCTACCGCCGACGGCTGCGGTCGGACCAAGACGCTGTCACCCCACAAGACCGGATTCCCGCGCCACCTGTTCCCTGCCCACCGTCGCTTTTCGGTAAGAGATACGCGAGGGCGGGCGTTCGGCACGAAAGGTCCGCAGCCCGCACCGTCCACGCTGGATCTCCCGCCGGCAGTCCTCCCGCCTCGACGCCGTCGCAGCTGCTCACCCCCCGTCGACGGGGCGGCCGGCAACGATGTCGTCGCGCCACCCCACGACCGGCCGCGACCGAGCACAACAGCGAGGACACCGGCCCGGGGCCGGTGCGGCAACGCGGTGCAGGCCGGCATCACCGGAGGCCGGCTACGGCAGGTGACCCGGCCGGTCGTGCGGCTCCTGGGCGACAGACTCAGCTGCTCGGGCGCCGCCGGGCGACGAGGGCGGCGATGTCGTCGTCGAGCTCGCCGCCGCTGTAGGCGATCAGGTCGTGGTGGAGATGGTCGAGGAGCTGGTGGGGCGCCTCGCCGCTCCATGAGCGGATGCGTTCGGCGAGGGGGTAGAAGACGCCAGAGCGGTCGCGGGTCTCGGTGACCCCGTCGGTGTACAGCAGGATCTGGTCTCCGGGGTGGAAGGGGGTGAGGTCGACGTGGTACCCGCCGCTCACCAGCATGCCGAGGTTGAGCGGCGGCGAGGGGTCGGCGGGCCGCAGCTCCCGGACCTCGCCGCGGTGCAGCAGCAGCGGGGGCGGGTGGCCGCAGGTGACGGTCCGGACGACCGGTTCGTCGTCCGGGATCTCGACGAGGAGGGCGGTGATGAAACGTTCAGCGATCTCCGAGCCCGGGACCCCGGGGGTCTGGGAGGCGTGGCGGCTCATGCTCGTCTCCAGTCGGCGCGCGAGGTGCGGCAGGTCGGGCGCGTCGTGGGCGGCCTCGCGGAAGGCGCTGAGCAGCGTCGCCGCCGTCTGGATCGCGAGCAGGCCCTTGCCGCGCACGTCGCCGATGAGCAGCCGTACCCCGTGCGGGGTGCGCAGCGCCTCGTACAGGTCGCCGCCGATCCGGGCTTCCGCGGCGGCGGCCAGGTAGAGGCTCTCGAGCGCGACGGGGCCGAGGTGTCGCGGCACCGGGTGCAGCACCGCCAGCTGGGCGGTCTCGGCCACTGAGCGGACCTGGAGCAGCTGAAGGGCGCGCCGGCCGAGCAGGCGGTTGAAGAAGACGGCGAATGCCGCGATCGCCGTGAGGGTGGCCAGCTCCGAGTAGGCGGTCGCATCTCGCAGCGAATCGAAGTCCACCATCAGGCCGACGAAGGTGGCGCACGCGCCCACTCCGATGAGCACGGTCCCCCACAGGGGCAGCAGCGCGGCGGCGGAGACCATGGCCGTGGCGAGGAAGGCATCCGGTCTGACGTCACGGGGCGTGAAGAGGCCGATGAACAGGCCGATGAACAGCAGCAGAGCAGGCAGCAGGGACAGCGCCCTGCCCCGCAGACCACCGCTGTGCATACCTCCGCGGTCCTCAGAAGACCTCGCCACCGTGCCGCTTCCCAGAGTCGTACGGGTCGAGCGGCAGCCCAGGGCCCGGAAGCCGGGCCACCGATTCGGGTCATTTTATCGCCGTTCGTCCGCGACCTGCGAACAACCCGGCGAGCAGCCGTGACGCGCAGGGGCCACCACCGCTCACCGTCGCAGCCGCCCGGCGATCCTTCCCTCGCGGACTGTCACCATTCGGTGACGCACGGGGAGAGGAGCGTCGCCGCGGTTCGGCGCACACGGTGGTGTCGATCAGGCCGGAGACGCACACCACCCGGTCCACCGTCCGAGCTCCTTCCCGGTATGGCCGCCGCCTGACCGCAACCCTGCTCACCGAAGGCGCCCCGTGGCCGACGCGCGCCGTCCGTCTGCCAGGCGCACCCATCCGGACCCGGGACGTGGCATCAGCGGAGCGGGGAACACACGCCCCGCGAGGAACAAGGGCATCGGTCCGCCGGATACGCCGGCAGCAGCTCCGAACGTCGGGTGTGGACCTGTTCGCCGCCCCGGACCGAAAGGCAGCGGTCGTTCTCCACCCGCTCGACTTCTTGCCGGAGACCGTCTGCGCGGCGGCCGGGACCGCGCCGACCCGGGCGGACCCGGATCACATGCCTCACCGGGACGTCGACGGCGGCACGAGGCGACAGGCGCCGTGGCGGCAACGGCGGCCGAAGCGGGACCGAGGTCTCCCGGGAGCGCTTCCTCGCTGCTGTACCGCGGCACCTGAGGAGGTGTCAGCGGTGCCCGCCTCCGGGTGGCTGCTCGGGCGCCGGCGCCCTCGGCCGGCGCGATCGCCGCGGCGTTGGATTCGTCCGCCTCGGCCCAGGCGGAGTCGATCCCGTCCCGGTGCAGTGCGCCCGACGCGTGGGAGTGCAGCGTCCACCCGATACCGTGTCGGCGCCGACACCGGATTCCAGCAGTCAAGTGCCGACTACGGCCACAACCTGGTGCTGCCGCCCACGACATGTCCCGCAGACGGTGCCCCGTCGGCGGACTACGTGGTCCTCCACACCGAGCAGCCGGACGGCGGCCCGGCAAGGCCGGCGAGTCGCGGTGAGGCCCCCTGAGAGAACAGCGAGTGAATCCCGGGGAGGCCCGGGCCCACGCGCCCCCGGCCACCACACACGGTGACCTCGCGACGTCGAAGACGCAAGGAGCACCACACGCTGCCCGCCCTGGCCCGCGCAGGTGAACACGAAGGGCGGATGAGCCCGGGACAGGCCACGGTTGTTTGACGGGTCTTCATGTGCAGCCACCTGACGGGGTCGACACGGCTCCCCTAATCTCCTACCGCCTGATCAGGAAGAGTCTGATCGGTGAACACGCTTCCCGCCGTTTTCCCCGCCGCTCATCCGGGAGGTCCACCGTGTCCTTGCTGTCCCGTATCAAGCGCTCCCGCCGGGCGCTCGGCCTGGCCGCCGCCCTGCCCGCCGCCCTGGTCGGGGTGTGGGCCGCTGCCCCGGCCGCGCAGGCCGCCGCGCTCCCCGCACCGGATCACGTCGTCGTCGTGGTGTTCGAGAACCACGCCTACCAGCAGGTCATCGGCAGTTCGAGCGCCCCGTACCTGAACAACACGCTGGTGGCCGGTGGCGGCAACCTCACCAGCTCGTACGCCATCACCCACCCCAGCCAGCCGAACTACCTGGATCTGTTCTCCGGCAACAACCAGGGCATCACCAACGACAACTGCTACACCCCGCAGTTCAGCAGCGCCGCGAACCTCGGCTCCGAGCTCATCGCCGCAGGCAAGACGTGGCGCAGTTACAACGAGGGCCTGCCCTCCCAGGGCTCCACCGTGTGCACCAACTCCTCCACCAAGTACGCGCGGAAGCACAACCCGTGGTTCGCCTTCAGCAACGTCCCGCTGAACACGGCGTACCCCTTCACGCAGTTCCCGACGGACTACACCACTCTGCCCAAGGTGTCGTTCGTCATCCCGAACCTGTGCGACGACATGCACGACTGCTCCATCACAACGGGCGACAACTGGCTGAAGAACAACCTCAGCGCCTACGCCACCTGGGCCCAGAGCCACAACAGCATCCTCGCCGTCACCTTCGACGAGGACGACAGCTCCCACAGCAACCACATCGCCACCGTGTTCTACGGTGCGCACGTAGCGCCGGGTAGCTCCACTTCGACGCGCTACAACCACTACGACACGCTGCGGACCCTCGAGGACCTGGCCGGGCTGACCACCCACGCGGGGGCCGCTGCCAAGGCCTCCGACATCGCAGGCATCTGGAACTGACCTCGAGGCCGGCTTCCCGCGAAGCCGGCCCACAGCGGTGAAGCAGCATCCGGATCGCCGCCTCGCAGGAGGCGGCGATCCTGCCGTATCGGTACGACGCCCAAGCGGAGTGAACACCCGGCCGTACTGCGCGTGAGTGCCGGCGCGTGCATGACGTACAGCAGGCCACGACGTACGACGGGCCGTCCCGTGGGCCGGTCGACTGCCGGTGCCTGACGCTTGGCGTCCACCGCACCATCCCGGACAACGCCGACCAGGCCCGCAACCGCAGGAAGCGCGGCTCTCACGGTGGCCGGCCGCCGAAGTTCGTCCCGGTCGGGGCGACCGCCACTCGTCGCGGCCGGCGACGAGTGCGGTGACCGGCATATTCGACACACGCCCCAGGTGTCCTTCCGCCGGTTCGTGAACCTGGCGGTGTTCGCCTGCGGGCCAACCGGGGCGGATCTGGTCCACGACGTCGATGTAGCTCATCATGCCGTTGTCCTCATGGGCCGCGATGTGTCGCCTCCGGCCACGACGAGACTGCGGGACTGCGGTTCGCCGGGCTCCACCCGGCCTGAGCGCTTCGTGATCAAGGTCGGCGGTTCGCTCGGCGCGGAGACGGCCGGCGCATGCGCCGACATCGCCGAACTCGCCGAGCAGGGCGCCGAGGTGGTCGTCGTGCACGGTGGTGGAGCCGAAGCCGACCGGCTCGCCGCCGAACTCGGCCGGCCCACCCGCACCATGACCGCGCGTGACGGCCGGCACAGCCGCTGCACCGACGCGTCCGCGCTCGACGCGCTCGCCATGGCGATGCTCGGCCGTCTCAAACCGGCGCTGGTCACGGCTCTGAGCAGCGCCGGACTACGCGCTGTCGGCCTGTCGGGGATCGACGGATCCCTGGTCACCGCCCACCGGACGCCGCCGGCCAGGGCTGTGGTCGACGGCGTCGAGCGGGTCGTCCGGGACGACCTGTCCGGGCGGATCCACAAGGTCGATCCGGATCTCCTGCTGACCTTGCTGGGCGGCGGTTACGTCCCTGTGGTGTCGCCTCCGGCACTGGATCCGGCAGGCGGCATGCTCAACGTCGACGCCGACCGGTTCGCCGCCCGGCTCTCCATCGCCCTGGCAGCCGACTGGCTGATCATCCTGTCCAACGTGCCCGGGCTGCTGCGCGACCCCGCGGATCCGACGAGCCTCGTCACCGAGGTGCCCTGCGAGGAGTTGTCCCGCTACCTGAACAACGTGGGAGGGCGCATGAAGGTCAAACTGCACAGCGCGGCTGAGGCCTTCCTGACCGGGGTCCCGCATGTCGTCCTCGCCGACGGCCGGCAGGACTCCCCGGTGCTCGCCGCACGGACGGGAGCCGGCACCACATTCGTCAGGGCGCTTCCCGGCTCCGATGTCGGACCGCGCGTGTGACGCGAAACCCGACCCGTATGACACTCCGTAACGAGGGCCGCTCCCTGTGCCGTCCGACGGCTGCCCGATGACAGCCATGCCCGAAGCCCCACCCGAAGCCACCGGCCCCCACCCGTTGCAGGAACGACCAGTTCTCACCCGCTTGAAAGGGAGGACCCGATGAGCACGCGCGCCGAGTCACTGCTGCGACGCATGGTCGAGATCCCCTCGCCGTCCGGCGGCGAGGCGGAGTTGGCCGCCTTCCTCGCCCGGGAGCTGCGGGACTGGGGCTTCGAGACGCACATCGACGAGGTCGGCAACGTCATCGCCGGGCGCGGACCGGCCTCCGGCCCGACGATCATGATGATCGGCCACATGGACACCGTGCCGAGCCGGCTTCAGGTGCGGCAGGAAGGCACCGTCCTGCACGGGCGTGGCACGGTGGACGCCAAGGGGCCACTGGCCACCATGATCTGCGCGGCCGCGACAGCCGACGTCGGCCCCGTGCACCTGGTGGTCGCAGGGGTGGTCGAGGAGGAGACCTTCGGACGGGGGGCGGCGCATCTCCTCGAGGGGCACCGGCCCGACGCCGCCTTCGTCGGGGAACCCAACGGGTGGTCCGGCGTCGGCATCGGCTACAAGGGGCGGATCGTGGTGCGTTACGACGTGTGCCGTCCCGCCGTGCACACGGCCCGCCCCGAAGAGAAGGCCACCGAGGCGGCCATCGCCTTCTGGAACAAGGTGGTCGGCTACTGCGACGCCCACGCGGCGGGAAGCCGCGCCTTCGACCGTCCCGTCCCGACGCTGGTGGACATGGGCGGCACGACCGAACAGGCCCGGATGACCGTCGCCTGCCGCACTCCCCCGGGATTCGACCTGGAGGAGTTCGAGCGGTTCCTGGCCGATGCCGCCGGAGACGGTGTGCTGACGACCGACGACCGGACCCCGCCCGTGCGCGTCGACACCGGTGGCGCCGCGGTGCGTGCCCTCTGCTCCGGGATACGCGCTCAGGGCGCGCGTCCCACGCTGAAGCTCAAGACGGGCACGGCCGACCTCAACATCTTGGAGCCGCGTTGGAAGGTGCCGATGGCCGTCTACGGCCCGGGCGACTCCAGCCTCGACCATACCGACCTGGAGCACATCGACCTCGTCGACTACGTGATCGCCATCGATGTGCTCCGGCATGCGCTGGAGCAGCTCGCCGACGAGCTCGTACAGGCCGGGAAGGCGGCAGCGGCCGGTCCCCGGTGATGCACGTCGCATGCGCTCGGCAGCTGTCAGGGTGCCGAGCGCATGCCTCCGTCCTCGACTCCCGCTCTCCCGTGAGTGCGGTCAGCCTGCCGCTCGGGATCGCCACCGCAGGGCGGGCCCCGGGTGCGGGAAGGTGTAGGTCGGGAGGACCGGGTGGCCTGCGATGATCCGCTGGTGCAGCTCCTGGAGGCGGGCGCATGGGTCGAGGCCGACATGGCTGACCAGCGCGGCCCGGCCCGCCTGGTAGACCGCGAGGGCATCGGCCCGGCGGTCGGACAGGTACAGCGCCGTCATCAGGCGCCCGCGGAGCTGTTCGCGCAGCGGGTGCTCGTCGACCAGCAGGCTCAGCTCACCCACCAGTTCGCGGTGGCGGCCGAGGGCGAGCTCCACGTCGATGCACTCCTCCAGCAAACTGAGCCGACGCTCCGCCCAGTACGCCGCGACCGGCTCGAGCACCCGGCTCGGCAGCCCGGCCAACGGCTCTCCCCGGAACAGTGCCAGAGCGGCGCGGTAGTCGTCGACGGCGCCCTTCGGATCACCGGCCTCAGCCCGGGCCCGGCCGCGCTCTCTGAACTCCTCGAAGAGATGGGTGTCCAACGAGCCGTCAGTCAGACGCAGCAGGTAGCCGCCACGGACGGTCTCGATGAGATCGGCGCGGGTCCCCCCGCCGACCAATGCCTTGCGCAGCCGCCACACACAGGTCTGTATCTGCTTGTCCGCGGTGACCGGTGGCGAGTCGCCCCACACCGCGTCGACGAGCCTGCCGAGTGGCACGGCTTTGTTCACCTCGGTCAGAAGCATTGCCAGCACGGTGAGTTGCCGGCTTTCGGAGAGCGGAACCTCCCCTTCCTCGAAGCAGACCCGCAACGGACCCAGGACGCGGAAGAAAACCTTGCGAACGCTGTCGGATGACGATTCGACATGCATGGGAGTCCTTGGTTCTGTGATGGTGACGCGGCCCCCGACTCGAGACGCACATCACGGCGGATCGGCCGCCGACGACATCTGCCATTCGGGACCGGCCGTGCAGCAGCCCGCGGCGGGGCGCCGATGACGTCGAAGGCAGGGCGTCAGCCCTCCACTTCGTCGCTCTCGGTCTTGAAGATCGAGACGTACCTGACGGGTGTTTCGGCGGTGAAGTGGGTGTGCGCGGAGCCCGCGGCCGCGGCGAAGACGTCGCCGGTCGTCATGATGCGGCCCTGGTTGCTGAGCGTGCCGTCGATGACGTAGAGGAACTCGGCGTGCCGGTGGACGTGCGGGTCCGTCCGGTAGCCGGGCTGGGCCTCGACGATCGCCACGTGGTAGCCGTCCGCGCGGGCGGCGATCCTGGCCCGTGCCTTGCCCTCGGCGCCCCAGGGGATCCACGGGAGGTCGTCGTTGCCGTCGATGCGGGTGATGTCCCAGCCTTCGAGCGAGGGTTCCATGGCTCCTCCTGGCGCGGTGGGGCGCGGGTGCCCGCGGGGGTCGGGCACCCGCGCCGATCGGGGATGGACGGTCGGGTGACGGTTCGGTCAGGCGGTGGCCGCCGCGGTGCGGTCGGCGTCGGCGGCGGCTGCTGCCTCGGACTCGGCTGCCGGGGCCTCGACGGGCTGCGTCTGGCGAGGAATGCCCAGGGCGCACAGCGCGCCGGCGAGCACCACACCGACGCCCACCCACACGGCCGGGTGCAGGCCGTGGACGAAGGAGGTGGGAGATGCGGTGTTCCCCTGGCTGTCGAAAACGGTGCTCAGCACGGCGATGCCGAGCGCGCCGCCCACCTCGCGGACGGTGGTGTTGGCTCCAGAGGCCTTGCCCGCGTGCTCCGGGCCGACCGAGCCCAGCACCACGGCGGCGGTGGGTGCGAAGACGAAGCCCATGCCGATGCCGGAGACCACCATCGGCGCGACCAGGGTGGCGTAGGGGGTGTCGGTGCCGACCATCAGGTTGATCCAGGCCAGGCCGGCGCCCTGCAGGAAGAGGCCGAGGGCCATCAGCCGCCCGCCACCGACCTTGTTGGTCAGCATACCGGCGACCGGGGCGACGAACATCGGCATCAGGGTCCAGGCCAGGGTCCGGACACCGGCCTCCAGCGGGGTTCGCGACGGAGCGATCTGCAGGTACTGGGCGAGCAGGAAGAGCGAGCCGAAGACACCGAAGTACATGGCGGCGGAGACGACGTTGGAGAGAGTGAAGGCGCGCACCCGGTAGAAGGAGAGAGGCAGCATCGGCTGCGCGGTACGGCGCTCCCAGAGCAGGAAGAGGACGAGCAGCACGCATCCGGCGGCGAACGCGCCGAGCACGGTGCCGGAGGTCCAGCCGTCGGTGGAGCCGTGCACGATACCCCAGACCACGGCGAACAGCGCGGCGGCGGCCAGGAGCATGCCCAGCAGATCCAGGCCCGCGCCCTCCAGCCGGCTCTCCTGCAGCACGAAGCGGATCAGCGGCACGGCCACGAGGCCCACCGGCACGTTGACCCAGAAGATCCACTGCCAGTCCAGGCCGTCCACCACCGCGCCGCCGACCACCGGGCCCATGGCCACGGCCAGGCCGCTGATTCCGGACCACAGGCCCAGTGCCAGGCCCCGCTTGCGGGCCGGGACCGCCTGGGAGAGCAGGGTGAGCGAGAGCGGCATGACGGCGGAGGCCCCGATGCCCTGCACGGCGCGGGCGGCGATCAGCTCGCCGCTGGTGGTCGCGAGGCCGCAGGCGATGGAGGCGAGGGTGAAGAGGGTGATGCCGAGCATGAAGACCCGGCGGCGGCCGAAGCGGTCACCGAGCGCGGCCGCGGTGAGCAGCAGGCAGGCGAAGCTGAGCACGTAGGCGTTGACGAACCACTGCAGGTCCTGGGTGGAGGCGTTGAGCTTCACGGCCAGCGTGTGCAGCGCGGTCGAGACGACCAGGTTGTCCAGCGCGACCATGAACATCGGGACGCTGGAGGCCACGATCGACAGCCACAGCGGCACCGACCGGGTATCGGGCTTGGTCATGGAGGGTCTCTCCTCGGCGGGTTCGCCAGGGGAGGCGAACGGGACGGACGGTCTGTGCTGACGGCTGTTCATGTACGGGATTCGGCGGCCTGCTGCTCGGCAAGGCGGCGCTTGGCGTCGCTCCAGGCGATCGGCAGCTCGCCGACCGGGACCTCCCAGAACGTGAAGACCGAGTGGCGCATGGTGGGCCGCAGCCCCTTCATGATCGAGTTGTGCGGTTCGGTCTTGGCGTAGGCGTAGAGCTGCTCGCGGCTCTCCCAGGCGGAGAGGGTCCAGAAGGTACGGCGCAGCGGATCGGCGATGAGCGAGGCGCCGAGGGCCCCCTGGGCGCCGCGGACCTGCTTCCAGGCCACGAGGGAGCGGAGGAAGAACCGCGGCACGTCTTTCATCGAACGCACCTCCAGGCGGGAGGCCATCACCAGCGCGGTGGAGAGGCCGGGCCGCGGCGCGTTCGGGGTGGTCCAGGGAAGTGTGGGCATGACTGTGTCTTCCTGGGAGTGGCCTTCTGCGGACGCCGCCGGCAGCCACATTGGACAGTGACACTATCGATGATAGACAGTAGAGCTATCGAATGGCCAGAAGGAAGCGAACCCGATGCGAATCTCGGAACTCAGCCGGAAGAGTGGGGTCTCCGTGCCCACGATCAAGTTCTACATCCGCGAGGAGCTGCTGCCCGCCGGCCGCCTCACCTCGGCCACCCAGGCCGAGTACGACGAGCAGCATCTGCGCCGGCTGCGTCTGATCCGGGCGCTGATCGGGATGCGCGGGCTCTCCGTGGAGGCCACCCGGCAGGTGCTGGGAGCCCTGTCCGAGGAGCAGTCCTCCCCGCACCTGGTGCTCGGTCTGGCCCTCGGCGCGATCCGGCTCTCGGAGGAGCCCACCCAGGAGTCCGAGCAACTGGCCGCGGTGGAGGCCCTGACCCATGAGCTGGGCTGGCAGGTGCACAAGGACGCCCCCGCCCGCAGCGTGCTGGCCGGGACCCTGGCCAGCCTGCAGCAGTTCGGGATGGCTCTCGACTGGCACGCCCTGCTTCCCTACGCCCGGCTGGCCGAGGAGACCGCCCGCCTGGACCTCGACCAACTGGACGGGGTGACCGACCCCTTGGAACTGGCCGAGCGCGCCGTCGTCCTCACCACCCTGCTGGAGCCCGCCCTGATGGCGCTGCGCAGGCTCGCCCAGGAACACGAGTCCGCGCAGCGCCACAAGGAGTGAGGTCAGGCGCCCGGGCCGTCGAGTTCCTCCAGCAGGCGGCGGGCCGCCTCGGCGCCGGAGGAGAAGCCTGCCTCGTGCGAACCGATCTGGTCCCAGCCGAGCCGGCGGGAGTGGAAGTAGGAGCCGCAGAGCCTGACCCGGGTGCCCTCGTTGACGTCGTGGATGTCCTTCTGCAGTGCGCGCACCGGGTTGTCGATGATCGGGTGGGTGTAGGGGAAGCGGGCGATCACCGTCTCGGGGCGCACCTCGCGCGGATAGTCGAGGGTGACGAAGTAGTCGTGCTCGGCGGTGAAGCCGTGCAGCTTGTTCATGTAGTACGCGACGTAGGTGTGGGCCTGGCCGTCCGTGGAGACCTTGCCGTAGTTCCACGCCTCCCAGCGCTCGCGGTCGGCGGGCATCACCGAGTCGTCGGTGTGCAGCACCACGTCGGAGGAGTTGTAGCGCACAGTGCCCAGGACGTTCCGCTGCCGCTCGGTGGGGTTCTCCAGCATGGCCAGTGCCTCGTCCGCGTGCGCGCCGATGACGGCGTAGTCGAAGCGCTCGCTGCCGCCGGCCGTGGTCACCGTGACGCCGTCCGGTTCCTGGCGGACACCGGTGACCGGCTCGCCGGCGCGCACCTCGGGGCCGATGGCGGCGATGGCCTTGCGCACATAGGAGATGGAGCCGCCGCCCACCGTGCGCCAGTCCACGCGGCGCCCGCCCAGCCCCCCTTCGTCGTGGCCCATGTAGAAGGCGATGACGGTGGAGGCGGGGATCTCCCAGATCAGCTCGGCGGGCACCGACCAGACGGCCGAGCAGAGCAGGATGACGTAGGAGTGCCGGAACTCCTGGCTGTAGCCGCCGCGGTCCAGGTACTCGCCGAGCGGGATGTCGGTGCGGCGGCGCAGGAAGTCGCGGCGGCCCTCGGTGTGGAAGCGGCGTGCCTCCCGCCAGATGGTGAGGAACTCCGGCGAGCCGGCGTAGCGGGCCGTCACCTCCTCTTCCGTGAGGTCGAGTTCATCCGTGCCGTACTCCAGCCCGGTGTCCAGGTCGAAGAAGTTGAAGCCGCCGAGGTGCTCCACCGCCTCCACGCCCAACTCGTCGAAGAATCCGTAGAGGTCGGGGTAGGCGGGACGGTTGAAGACGACGAAGGCGGTGTCGATGCCGAGGACGCGGCCGGCCTCCTCGATCTCGACCGTGTTGGCGTGCCCGCCGAGCCGGTCCTCCCGTTCGAAGAGGGTGATCCGGGCGCGGTCACGCAGATGGTATGCGGCGGAGATGCCGGAAACGCCGGCGCCGATGACGGCGACGCGGGGGGTGCGGTCGGGTGCCATGGTGGTCCTCCACGGGGAAGTGAACGGGCGGTCAGGCGGCGGGCGGCCCGCCGGGGTCGGCGAGGTCGATGCGGCGCAGATCACCCGGGCGGCCGTGCCCGGCGGCGACGGCAAGCACATGCCCGGGGGCGGGGCGCAGCAGCTCGAACCACCAGGCGTCGCCCGCCGCGGGCGGCCGGTGGGGGTCGTGCACGGTGATCGGCCCGTCGGGCGGGGTGGAGAAGGCGAAACCGGCCAGGTCCCGGGTGATCCCGGTGCCGAGGGCCTTGAGGTACGCCTCCTTGAGCACCCACAGCTCGCTGAGCCGGTCGGCGCGGGCGGCCGGTGGCAGGGCGGCCAGTTCTGCGCGCTCCGCGTCGGCCAGGTGCGGGATGAGGTGGGTGACCGCGTCCGGTGAGGCGGGGGCGCACTCGACGTCCACCCCGCAGTCGCGGCCCTGAGTGGTCACGCAGGCGATCAGGCCCTCGGTGTGCGAGAGATTGAACCGCAGCCCCTCGTGGGGCGGTTCGGGCTCGGGCCGGCCCCAGGGGCCGGGCCGGAAGCGCCAGGCGTGCGGCGGACGTCCGCTGCGCGCGCTGAGCGCGTAGCGGGCCAGCAGCCGGGCCCCCAGGAAGCGGCGGCGCGCGCCCTCGCCGCGCAGGCGCTCCAGGCGGGCCCGCTCCTCCTCGGTGAGCAGCCGCCGACCACCGAGCGCGGTGGCGAAGCCCTCCACCGCCCGCTCGGGCAACAGCCAGAGCACGGCCGGGTCAACGCTCATCGCGGGCGTCCTCCTGTCTCCGGAGCGGTGTCCAGGAAGGCGGCGGCCTTCCCAGGTGACGGGTCCCGGGGTGAGACGGGCGGCGTCTGCGGGGCGGGGCTCACGCCGGGGCCCTCCTCGGGGGTCAATGGCGGACGGCGTCCTGGTCGACGGCGCGCGTGGCGAGCGGGAACTGCCAGTGCGAGAAGAGCCGGTCTTCACGGTGGAAGTGCCGCAGCACCCCCATCACCTCGTCCACCACGGCCTGGTCGGTGACGCCCTCGTGCGGCCGCAGGTGCCGACGCAGCCGTTCCAGCTGGAGCAGCAGCACGGCGCCGTTGGGCAGCGGCTCCTCCAGGGCCCCGTGCGAGTGGACGAAGGTGAGCACGCATGCGGCGGCGGCGTGCACCAGGCAGTACTCCTTGGCCAGGTCGAAGAGTTCGGCGGACTGGCCATGGGCACGGCCCAGTTCGGCGCGCAGCCGCTCACAGCGCTCCGCCAGCGAGGCGGTGTGGCCGAGCAGTTCCTCGGCGGTGTCGACGGCGCGGAGCAGCCAGGCGCGCTGGTCGTCGTCCTTGGCCTCCTCGGCCAGGGCGCGCAGCCGGGCCAGGCCGTCCGGCGCGGCGAGCACCGTGTCGTCCCGGCCGCGGCTGAACAGCTCCTGCAGCCAGGGTCGGTAGGGCGGCATGGACTGATCGATGCCGTACAGCACGGCGGCGTTGCGCACCGCCTCGGCGCGCAGCCGCTCGTCCCCGCTGACGGCGGTGGTCAGGAGGGGCTGCAGCTGGTGGCCGAGGTTGCGCAGATTGACCACGGTGTTGCCGTCGGCGAAGTTGGCCACCAGCAGGTCACGGAGCATCTTCTGGAAGACGCCGTAGTGCGGGTGACCGCGCAGGAAGAAGCGGGCGCCGAGCACGACGGCGAGCTGGGACATGGTGCGTTCCAGCAGGGTCGGCACGAAGTACTTCACCACCGAGGAGGAGACGCTGACCTGTTGCGGCGTCACCTGCAGCCCGCGCACCGCTCCGAGGCTGACCGCGTCGGCCACCAGCAGGTCGGCGAAGACCTCGGTGAGCTGGCGGCGGCTGTACGGGATGTCGCTGACGGCCTGGCCCAGGATGATCCGGCCCTCGGTGAAGTCCAGGGTGAGCCGCAGGCCGGTGTCCACCGCGGAGAGCGCGATGCCGCTGATCTGGGCGCGAGCGGTCTGGGTGGCCTTGAGGGCGGTCTCCAGGCCCTGGCCCTCGGCGCCGAGCCGGGCCTCCTCCGGCACGAAGACGCCCTCCACCCGCAGGCCGCTGATGTCCATGGCGCGCAGGCCGTGCAGCCGCTCGCCGGGGAGTTCCTGGACGCTGCCGACCGGGGCGGTGCGCTTGTCCAGCACGAAGACGGAGAAGCCGCCCGTGCCGCCGCGCTCGCCGGTGCGGGCGAAGACCACCATGCCGTCCGACCAGGTGGCGTTGCCGATCAGCCACTTCTCGCCGGTGAGCAGGTAGCCGCCGTCCACCCGGGTCGCGGTCATGGCGTTGGCCAGCAGGTCGCTGCCGTAGGCGCGTTCGGACAGGCCCCAGGAGAGCCGGTGGCCGTGCTTGACCGCCTCGACGATCCGGCGCTTCTGCTCGTCGGTGCCGGCGATCCACACCGGCATGAAGGCCAGGTTGGTGATGATCAGCGCGGTGGCGGTGGCCGGGTCGCGCCGGGCGACCAGCCGGACCAGGTTGAACTCGGCCTCCACGTCGCCCGCGCGGCCGCCCTGCTCACTGGGCAGCGCGTACTCCGGCACTCCCCAGCCGCGCAGCATCTGGACGAACTCGTACGGATAGGATTCCCGCTCGTCCAGTTCCATGACCCGGGGGTACGGCATCCGGCCGGCAGGATCGTGCGGGCAGCCGAGGAACTCCTCCAACCGGGCGGCCAGTGCGGTCAGATCAGCCTTCGGCATCAGCGGCCTCCTGGGGCTTCGCGGCGAGGCGGACGGAGGAGGCTGACAGCTCGCCGACGAGGACGGACTCCGGTACAGCCCAGCCGCGCAGCAACTGGAGAAGCTCGCAGGAGTGCGCTCCCCGCTCGTCCAGTTCCATGACCCGGGCGTACGGCGTCCGGCCGGCAGGATCGTGCGGGCAGCCGAGGAACTCCTCCAACCGGGCGGCCAGTGCGGTCAGATCAGCCTTGGGCATCAGCGGCCTCCTGGGGCTTCGCGGCGAGGCGGACGGGGGTGGCGGTGAAGAGCAGACCCTGCTCGCGCAGCGCGCCGAGGGCGCCGAGAGCGGGCAGCAGGTGCGGACCGCACCACCGGGGATCGGTGCCCTCGGCTCGGGCCAGCAGGTAGGCGAGAGCGGCGCGCAGCCAGCCGGTGGCGCCGGGCTCGGCGCCGTAGAGCGGGCGTTCGCGGTTGGCCCACCACAGGTGGACGCAACAGGCGGCCCCGTGCAGCCAGGCATAGCGCTCGGCGAGGTCGGCGAGGGCGTTGGGGTCGACGCCGGGCCGGCGCGCGGCCTCCGCCTCCGCGGCGAGGCCGGCGGCGGCCACGGACAGTCGGGCGACGAGGTCCGACGTGTCGTGGTCCAGCGCCACGCGGACGGACGCGGCCACGGTCGGCAGCCCGCCCAGCACCGGGTCCACACCCCGCGCGATCAGGTCGAGGCGGGCGGGCTCGTAGGGCGGCAGCTCGGTGTCCAGGGTGAAGATGCGGCGCAGGGTCTCCTGCGCAGGCGACTCGGTGGTGGCGAGCAGGGTGGGCAGCTGGCCGCAGTAGGCGCGCAGGTTGGCGTACGGGCTGGCGTCGATGACGCGGACGACGGCCGAGTCGCGCTGCAGCTTCTGGAACACCCCGTCCCCGGGGGTCTGCTCGCGCAGCACCGAGCGGGTCGCCAGCACGGTGCCGCAGCGGCGCAACAGGTCCTCGGCTGCCTCGGCGACCAGGTGCTTCGCGGCCAGGCCCCAGACGCTGAACGCTTCCGGCACCACGTGCACACCGCGGGCGGCGCAGAGCGCCACCGCGTCCGCCGCCAGCAGCGCGGCCGACGCGATCGACAACTCCCGTGCCGCGTACGGCGTCGCGGACAGCACCGCACGGCCGAAGCGGCGCTCGTCGGCGAACTCGAGTGTGAGGCGGAGGGCGGTGTCCGCGATACCGAGCGATCCCGCCGTGCTCATCAGCCGCACCGCCTGCTGCGCCCGGATGGCGACCTCCAGGCCCTCGCCCTCCTTGCCGACCTGGGCGCCCCACGGCACCGGGAGGCCGTCGAAGCGCAGCGTGGCGAGGTCGATGCCGCGCATGCCGCCGGTCCGCGGCGCCGGCAGCCGGGTCAGGTCGTCGGGGTCGACGGTTTCGTCGGTCAGATCGAGCAGGAAGGAGGTGAAGGCGCCTGGCCCGCGTTCGCCGGTGCGGACCACGACGTAGATCGCCTCGCACCGCAGCCCGTTGCCGACCAGCCACTTCTCGCCGTGCAGCAGCCCGTCCGCGTCGAGCCGAACCTCCCCGGCAAGCAGGTCGCTGCCGTGGTCTGCTTCGGTGAGCGCGAAGGCGACGGCGCCGCCGTCCCGCAGGATGCGCGCCACCCGCTCCTGCTGCTCCTCGGTGCCGTGCAGTTGCAGGCAGGTGGCGGCGATGATGCTGAACATGGTGCCGGGCATGATCGTGACGTCTCGGCGCGCCGCCGCGCGGACCAGCGTCAGGCTGCGGTCGAAGGACTCGAAGGCGCCACCCCACCGCTTCGGCAGGTAGGTGAGGTGGAAGCCCGTGTGGCGCAGTGTCTCGCACAGCTGCTCGGGGAAGGCGTCCGCTTCGTCGCGGGCGACGGCGGCGGCGTAGCCGTACGGGTTGGCGGGGTCGCCCGGGTCGCCGAGCAGTTGCTCCAGCGCCTGAGGGGTCAGGGCGGCACTCACCTGGCGCCTGCCGTGGGTGCGATGCCGGCGGGGGTCTCCAGCGGGATGGGGCGGTAGTCGGAGGCGCCGGCCGGGATGTGCACGCCCGCCAGGCGCAGCTGGGCGAGGCGGGTGTGGAAGGCGGCGCCGCGCATCAGGTGGTGGGCGACATCGGCGACCCGGCGGTTGCTGGGGTTCTTCAGGTAGCTCCCGGTGACCCAGTCGTTGAAGGAGCCCATGGCCGGTCCGCACCAGATCTGGTAGTCCTGCGCCCGGCCCTGCTCCCCCGTCACCGCCCACCGCGATGCCATGCCCAGGTACCAGCGGAAGACCAGGGCCATCCGGCGCTTGGGGCTGCCCGCGGCGCGGGTGAGCTGGTCCGGGTCGCGGCGCTCGAAGTAGGCGACGCAGTCCTGCCAGACGTCCTCCAGCGGACGGCGGAAGATCTGCTGCTCCAGCCGGGCGCGCTCCGCGGGGGGCAGCGCCTCCCAGCCGTCGTACGCCTGGTAGAGCTGGTGGAGGCGGCGGGCGCGCATCGGGAAGAGCGTGCCCTTCTTGAGCACCTGGAGGTCGACGCCCATCTCGAACATGTCGGCGGCCGGGGCCATCTCGCAGTCCGCGATGCCGGCCTCGGCGAGCATCGCCTTGGCGGCCGGGGAGGCCCCGGACTCCAGACAGGACTGGTTGACCGAGCCGGTGACGACATAGGCCGCGCCCATGGTGAAGGCCGCCGCGACCGCGACCGGGGTGCCGAGGCCGCCTGCCGCGCCGACCCGGATCGGCACCGGGTAGCGGTGCTCGCGCTGCACGTGGTCGCGCAACCGCAGGATGGCCGGAAGCAGCGCGGGAAGCGGGCGGCGGTCGGTGTGGCCGCCGGAGTCGGCCTCCACGGTGATGTCGTCGGCCAGCGGTAGGTGGTGGGCGAGCGCGGCCTGCTCAGCGGTGATCAGTCCCTGCTCCTGCAGGGCGCTGACGGTGGCGGCGGGAGCAGGGCGCATGAAGCGCTCGGCGGTCTCCGGGCGGGAGATCTTGGCGATCAGCCGGTTGTCCGCCACGATCCGCCCGGCCTCGTCCCGCCGCAGCCCGGCCAGCCGGTAGCGCACCACGTGTGGCGTGAGGTCCATGTAGGCGGACGCCTCGACGCAGCGCACACCGTGACGCAGGAACAGCTCCACGGCCTCGCGCTCCAGCCGGTCCTCGCTGGGGCTGTGGATCAGGTTGACGGCGTACGGCAGCCCGGGGATCTCGGAGGCGAACCGCAGCAGCGCCTTCTCGATCACCTCGGGCAGCAGCCCGGCCGCGCCGAAGGAGGCCAGGAAGCCCTCCCGGGCCAGCGCGATCACCATGTCGGCCGAGGCGATGCCGCCTGCCATGGCCCCGGCCATGTAGGGCCGGCCCACGCCGTGGGCGGCGGTGAAGGCGGAGGAGCCGAGCCGGTGCGGGGGCAGCGGGGCGGCAGCGGCCAGGAGGTGGGGCCCCTGGCCGGTGGGGGCCGCGGTGCCGCCGGAGACGGCACCGGGGCCCCGCGGGGTACCGACGATGAAGCAGGGGTTCTCCAGGTCGGCGAGGACCTGGTAGACGCCGGCCGGGTCCGTGCTGGGCGAGCCGTCGCCGTACCAGCGCAGCGGGGTCTGGGGGTGCTTGGTGGGCATGGGAAACGCAGCTCCTAGGCTGGTTCAGGCGTGGTCGGGGGCGGAGCGAACCTCGATGGCCGCGTCGGTGAGTTCGTAGATGCGCAGGCCCGGCTTCCACAGGTCCGCGTCGGCGATCAGCAGCAGCCGGTCGGCCTCCCGCCGCACCTCCTTGATGTGCACGTCGAAGCGGAGTTCGCCGTCGTTGCGGAGGATCTGGCCGCGGTACTTCCAGCTCATCTCCACACCGGTGGCCATCGCGAAGCGCGGGTTCTCGATGCCCTCGGCCAGTCCTTGTTCCAGCACGAACAGCCGCATGGCCTGCAGCACGGCTTCCACCCCGAGCGAGCCGGGCATCACCGGGTCGCGGTGGAAGTGGCAGTCGAAGTACCACTCGTCGGGCCGCACCTGGCGGTGGCCGTGCAGGTAGCCGGCGCCGTGCCGGCCGCCGTCGGCGACCAGGTCCACGCGGTCCACCAGGTGGAAGTTCTCGCCGGGCAGGTGCAGGTGCCCGGCGGCGGGGTCGGTGAACGCGGGAGCCTCCGCGGGCAGTTCGATGCGGCGCACCCGCTCGGCGGCGGGCTGCTCCTGCTCGATCCAGGGTGCGACGTAGCTGCCGTTGTCCAGGCCGACCTGGTTGGCGAGCGCGGCCTCGCTGAAGTATCCGAAGAGGGATTCGCCCGTGTAGAAGACCTCGCCGTCCGCGGAGAGCTCGTAGGAGAAGTTCTGCAGCACGGCTCCCGAGACGGCGCTGGTCATCAGCAGCTTGGAGCGGTGGCGGATGGTCTTGCCGCGCAGGTCCACGTCCTTCACCAGGGTGGCCCGGCCGTCCAGGTTGCGGATGGAGTACTGCTGCCCGGGGTCCTTGAGAGTCGCGCCGAGGTAGTAGCCGAGGAAGATGGCCGCCTGCAGCGAGGTCTCCATGTACACGCAGTTGGGCATGTGCGGGTAGGAGTTCTGCCGGTAGTACCAGGCGTCCGCGGGCGAGTCGTACTCGGTGACCATCTCGGAACCGGGGCCCAGGTCGCCACGGGTGCCCTCGAGCGACATCACCCGGTCCACGAACTGGAAGTCGCCGTTGGGGATGTAGGGCGCGCGGCTGCTGCGGTAGATCTCGAACTCCGGGCCCATCGCCATGTCCAGCAGGCCCTTGGCGGCGTGCGCCAGGTGCAGTTCGTTGATCATCGCGGGTTCGCCGCTGCGGTTGCGGCGACCGAGGAAGGCGGGCACTCCCCCGCTCTCCGGGCGGTACGGGGTGCCGTCCTTCTCCCGCACCTGAAGGCCGAGGTTCCGCATCTTGATGACCGGCTTGTCGCCCAGGTGGACCAGGATGTCCGCCATCACGGTCGGCCGCGGCAGCAGCGTGATCTCCATGATCTCGACCTCGTAGCGGATCTCCCGGTGCTCCGGGGTGACCTGGCCGCGCACCTGGACGTCGATCCGCTGGTCGGGGACGGTCTGGAAGCGGGCGTCCGGCAGGGTGAGGTGCATGCCCAGGTAGAGCAGGTAGATCTGGAGCAGCTGCACCGCGCCCTCGGCCACCAGCGAGCCGGCCAGCACCGGGTCGTCGGGGAAGTGGCAGGTGAAGTACCAGGCGTCCGGAGCCAGGCGCTTGACGGCGGTGAGCTTGCCGAGACCACGCGGGCCGCCGAGACGATCCACCGTCACCTCGTCCACCATCCGCAGCATCGCGTCCGGCAGCCGCAGTGCCGGATTGAGGCCCTCGTCCTGGGCGTGCTCGGGTCCGAAGACCTCACCGTGCCGGCCCTGCGCGAGCAGCTCCAGGTCGGCAGCGGTGAGCAGGGTCCTGCCGGTGTGGGCGAGGGGCTTGAAGTACCCCTTGGTCAGGGCGGCGCGCTCGGCGCGCTCGCGGTCGGTGATGACGACGCCGAGCGAGGAGTCCAGCTCCTGCTTGCTGAAGAACCCGGCGCAGGCGTCGCGGAGTTCGAGGATCAGCTCGTCGTCGGCGTAGCAGTCGTAGCTGAAGAAGAACAGCGTGGTGTCGCCGTTGTGCACGAAGCGGTCGATGGAGATGTCGTAGCGCAGTGTCTGCCCGGCCCGGGGCAGCCCGCCGCGGAAGATCAGCGAGCTGTCCAGCAGGCGGTAGACCCGCTCTCCCTTGTTGCGGAAGTCGATGCCCAGGTAGCTGACCAGCAGCAGGTCGCACTGGCCGGCCTCGACGGTGACGGCCGGCGGTGCGCCCTCGTCCACCAGGTACCAGGCGTCCTCGGGGATGTCGTACTCGGTGGTGATGGTGGCGGGGCCGAACGTGCCGGTCCGCGCGTCCAGCTCGGTCACCCGGGTGACGAAGTGGTACGGCGGTGCGGGCAGACGGACGCGCTTGGCGTAGGAGTCGATCGGCGCGAACTCCGGTCCGAACACCTCGGCCACCGACCCGGTGGCGAACTCCAGCAGTGCGGTCTCGTCCCAGATCACCCCTTCCAGCGGGCCGCCTTCGGGCGCGGCGGTTGCGGCCGGGGCGGCCGGGGCGGTTCCGGGCGCGGGCGCCGTCGGGGGCAGCGGTGCGGGCGCACTCCGCAGGGGGACGTCCGGGGCCGGCGGGGCGTGTGAGGGGATCGGCTCCCCGGCGAGCAGGGCCTCGGCACGGCTGAGGGTGGCGTCCTGGAGGACGCGCTGGGTCTCCATGACCACCGAGTGGGTGGCGATCATCTGACGGCGCAGCTCCCGCACCAGGTCCGCGGTGGGCGCGCCGGTGCTGTCCGGGTCGGCGGGCGAGTCCGGGGCGGTCGGTGCGACGGGGAGGTCGCGAAGGTCGCGGGCTGCGGTGGCGGGCTGCTCAGGGCTCGCCGGTGCCCACGGCAGGAAGGCGATCGGGTCGCCGTCGAAGGCGATGGCCTCGGGGTCCACGACGGTCGGGTCGGCGGGCATGGGATCGGGTTCCTCCGGTGCGGTGGACGGGACGGGGGCCGAGGCGGGTCCGGAAAGAACGGGTCCGGAGGCGGCGGCGACGGGCACGGCCACCGGCGTGGCGATCGGTTGAGCGACCGGCCGAGCAGCCGACTGACGGTCCGTCAGCAGGTCGGCGGCCGGGGCGATGGCACGCACCCCGCGGGCTACCCGCTCCGGCACCGGGTCGCCGCCGCCCACCCGGAACCGGGCCGTGCGCCGGGCCGGGGCGGGCGCTTCGGCGTCGGCCTCCGCGCCGAGCAGAGCCGTGAGGTCCACCGGCAGGCCGTGCCCGACGAGCCGGGCGACCAGCTGGGCGATCGACTTGGTGGCCGGCACGCCGCGCCGGTCCACGCAGACCGCAACGTGCGGCTGCTCGCCGAGGGTGTCGCGCACCCAGCGGGAGCAGGTGGCGCCGGGGCCGACCTCGATGAAGTAGCGGTGGCCGCGGTCGTAGGCGGTGCGGATGAGGCGCGGGAAGTCGATGGTGGAGCGCAGAGTGTGCGCGATGCGCCGGGCGATGCGCTCCCGTTCCAGACCGGGCAGCTCCTGGTAGTCGTACGCGGAGAACAGCTCCAGGCCCTCGATGGAGCCGGTCGGGTAGTCGTTCAGCCCGGCCAGGCCGTCGAGTTCGGCGTCCACCACCGGGCAGTGCATCACCACGCTGACCGGCGAGCGTGCCGCCGGGCAGCCCAACTCCTCGATCAGCGCGCGGCACTGCGCGGGGTCACCCGCGATCACCAGCTCGCCGGGGGTGTTGATGTGGGTGAGGAAGACCCGGTCGTATCCGGCCAGCGCGGCCTCGGCGGTCCGCCGGTCGGTGAGCAGGACGTGCGATGCCCACAGGTCCTTGTCCGGGGTCCCGGCCGGTATGTCCTGCCACAGCTCGCGCACGGTACGGCGGGGGCCGACCAGGCGGTCCCGGAAGATCGGCGTGGTGCTGATCAGATCGTCGCGGCGGCCCTCGGCGAGCCAGCCGCCGGTGGCGAAGAGCATGCTGGACTCGCCCAGGCTGTAGCCGAAGCCGCCGTGCGCGGTGACGCCCAGGATCTCCCGCACCAGGTGGGTGTAGAGGACGGCGAAGCTGGTGCCGGTGGCCAGCATGAACGGCACGTCCTCGCCCAGCGCGGACTCCAGCTCCATCAGCTCCCGCCGTCCCGGCGTCACCACGGTGCGCGGGTGGAGCAGGGCGGAGCGCAGCTGGCGGGAGGGCTCCTCGGCCTGCGCCTCGAAGTGCTCCAGCAAGCCGGGGAAAGCGCGGAAGAGGTCCTGGCCGAGGCCCGGGTAGGAGTTGAACGCGCCGGGGTAGACCAGCGCGACCCTGCCCTCCGGGCCGATCGGGCGGGCGGTGAAGTAGGAGCCGGCCGGGGTGGCCCACTCACCGCCGGCGGCGTGCGCGCCGGGGATGTCCCGGGCGGCGAGTTCCAGTTGCAGGCGAAGGTCGGCCGCGTTCCGGCCGACGAGCACCGCGCGCAGCGGCGCGCCGGGGAGCTCGCGGGCGGCCGCGCGGGCCAGCGGCAGCGGGTCTGCGCCGCCGTCCAGCAGTCCGCGGTGCCGCTCGACGGAGGCCAGCAGGCCATCGAGGCTCCCGGCGGAGAGCGCCAGCAGAACCGGGCCCTCGGCCCGCTGCCAGTCGGCGTCCACCGTGCGCCCGCGGGTCCCGTCCGCGGAGAGCACCAGGTGGGCGCAGACGCCGCGGGCCCCCAGCATGCTGACGGCGGCATACCGCCGCGCCCACCGTGAGGAACGCAGCCAGGGCCGCGACCGCTCGGGCACGTAGAGCGCGGAACTGGCGAAGCCCTCCGCGAACTCCACGGCCGGTCGCTGCCACCCGGCGGTGCCGGGCAGATGGCCGTGATGCAGGCAGAGCACGGTCCGGATCAGCCCCGCCATCCCGGAGGCGCACCCCGCGTTCCCCAGCTGAGCCTTGACGCTCCCCAGCGCGACGGTGCGCGTCGGGTCGGCGGGGTCGTTCAGGGCCGGGGCATCGCCGAGCGGGTCCGGGGTGTCGCCGGACGCGCGCGCGGGACCTTCGCCGCGCTCCGGCGCCTGGGCGCCGCGCGGGGCGGCCGCTCCTTCGGCGAGGTCCTGGCGCGAGGCTGCCGTGGCGTCCCCGGCACCGGCCGTCGGGCCGTCCTCGGCCCCGGCCCGTTCCACCGTGCCCGGCCCGGGGTGCCCGGCAGGGCGGTACACCCGTGCCAGTGCGGTGAGTTCGGCGTCGTCCTCGGGGTCGGTACCCGCCGCGTGAGCCTCGACGTAGCCGACCTCCGCGGCGGAGATCCCGGCTGCGGCCAGGGCCGCCTCCGCGGTGGCGGCCAGCGTGTCGGCGTCCGCCTGCGGTGCCGCGCCGTCGCGGGCCTGGGCGGTGCGCAGGGCGAGGGCGTCCAGGCGGGCGTGGACGCGGCGGCCTTCGGACTCACCGCTACGGGTGACGACGACCGCGCCGGCGCCCTCGCCGATCCGCAGGCCGCGTGCGCCCTGGGCAAAGGTCAGGCCCGCCTCGGAGACCACGTCGGGGTGCAGCAGCAGGTGCTCCGCGGAACCGGTGAGGTCGACCGCGCCGACCAGCACCGCCTCGATGCCCGGATCGAGCAGCAGCAGCCGGGCGGCCTCCAGGGCTTCCGCGGTCCCCGAGCCCTCCGCCGAGACGGTGAAGGACGGGCCGGTCAGGTTCCACAGCGAGGAGATCCGGCCGGCCATCACGTTGCCGATGTAGCTGAGCACCTCGTTGGCCACGATCGGCGGCACCACCGCGTCCCGGCCCACCGCCGCGACCGCCGCGAGCTGCTCCTCCGTCAGCTCCACTCCGGCGGCCTCGAACTGCTCCCGGAGGAAGCCGGCCAGCGTGTACCGGGTGAGCCGGGCGTGGGTGTACGGCTCCAGTTCCATCGCCACCACCACCGCGATCCGCCGCGGCTCGGGCGCGTTCGCTCCCGGCGGGACGGTCCGGCTGTACCCGGCGTCGCGCAGCGCCTCGTCGGCGACCTGGGTGGCCAGCGCGTGCTGGAGGTTGTAGGTGCGCAGGTCGGCGGGTGGGATCTTGTGGTCGACGGGGTCGATGTCCACCCCGTCCACGTAGGCGCCGCGCGGCACGGACTCTCCCGCCAGCCCGGCCTGTTCGAGCGTTCCGCCGTGGGTCTGCTCCAGACCGCGCCAGCGCCGCTCGGGCAGTGGGCCGAACGCGTCCGCGCCCGCGTAAACGGCTCGTTCGAGGGCGTCCACGCAGTCCAGCGGGCCGAAGTGCGCGCCCAGACCGACGATGTCCAGCGCGGGCAGCTTTGCCGGAGGCTCCTCGACGGGCTCCCAGGTCTCCGCGGCCTCCGGCGCGGAGAGCACGACGTGCGCGTTGGTGCCGCCGAAGCCGAACGCGGAGACGGCCGCGCGCAGCGGTCCCACCCCTTCGGGCCACGGCCGGCCCTCGCGGACCAGCACTCCCTCCCCCACCTGGCCGTCACTGGAGCGCACCGGCTGTTCGACGCCGATGGTGGGCGGGATGTGGCCCTCGTCCATGGCCAGGATGACCTTGAGCAAGCTGCTGAGCCCGGCGACGGTGAGCAGGTGCCCGATGTTCCCCTTCACCGAGCCGATCAGCGGTACCTTGCCGTGGCGGCCGAAGAAGGCGGCGACGGACTCGGCCTCGGTGGCGTCGCCCAGCGGGGTTCCGGTGGCGTGGCACTCCAGGTAGTCGATGGCGGAAGGGTCCACGCCGGCCTCGGCGTAGGCGAGTTCGTAGGAGGCGAGCTGGCCGCCGGCCTGCGGGACGAGGAGGTGGCGTCCGCTGCCGTCGTTGCTCAGGCCGATGCCGTCGATGACGGCGTGGATGCGGTCGCCGTCGCGGAGCGCGTCGACGAGCCGCTTCACGGCGACCACCCCGGCGCCCTGGCCGGTGAGGATGCCCTCGGAGCGGTGGTCGAAGGGCTGGCTGAAGCCGCTCTCCGGGTAGGCGTGCAGGTCGCTGAAGGAGAGGTGGATGAGGGTGGGATCCGGGGCGCAGACGCCGCCGGCCAGCACCAGGTCGGCCTGCCCGGCGGCGAGGTGTGCGCAGGCCAGTTTGAGCGCGTAGAGCGCGGAGGAGCAGGCGGCGTCCAGCGCGTAGCGCGGGCCGCCGAGGCCGAGCGCGGCGGCGGTGACGGCCGCCGGGGAACCGCTGACCCGCAGGTTCTCGCTGCGCAGCAGGTCGGCGTCGACCAGCGGAACGCCCGCCGGGAGCCCGGCCGGTGCGGGCAGCCCGGCCTGGCGCAGGCCCTCCAGCACCGCCTCCTGGGCCAACGGGATGCTGATCCGGGCCGAGGTGGGGGTGGGGAAGGAGTAGTTGCCGAGGACGATCGCGGTGCGGGCGAGGGTCTCCGGCCGGGCGTCGTAGCCGCTGTCCCGCAGAGCCTCGCGGGCCGTGTGGAGCGACCAGTGGAAGATCCGGTCGAGGCCGGCGAGTTGCCCGGGGTCGAGGCGGTAGCCGGTGGGGTCGAATGCGAAGTCGGTGATGAAGCCCCCGCGGCGACAGTAGATGCGGTGCCGCGGGTCGAGGTCGGCGTCCTCGGGCGTTGCGCCGAAGATCTCGTCACCGCCCTCCCGGCGGGCGTCCGCCCCACTGCGCAGGTTCCGCCAGAACTCGGCGGGGGTGCGGGCGTCCGGGAAGAGACAGGACAGGCCGACGATGGCGTACTTGCTCATCAGAGCGAGGTCCCTCCGTAGTCGGTCGGCCCGGCCGGCAGGCGCGTACGGGCGCGCCGGCCGGGCCGACCGGGTCAGGTCGTCAGTCGGATGCGGACGGGCCGGTCAGCCGACGACGAACTTGGCCGTGAGCTGCGGCGCCGAGATCACGGAGACCTCGTTCAGGCGCGTCAGCACCCGCCCGTCGGGGGCGCAGGCGGTGACGGTGAGTCGGGCCTCGGCGCCCGAGCCCGTGGAGTCGGGCTGCACCAGGACGAGGAAGGGCCCGCCGTCGGGCAGCGGGTGGTGCAGTTCGGCGCGGCCGACGCCGAGCGGGAGCCCGGCGCTGCCTCGGAAGAGCCGCACCCACACCAGCGTGGCCTGCAGCAGCAGGTCGGCGGTGCCGGGGGCGTAGCGGGCACCGGCGAAGGCGCCGCCCGCGGTGCGGTGCTCGGCGAGCGCGCACTCCAGAACGAGCCGGGACTCCTCCTCGGCGAGCACGCGCCGGATGCCGCGCAGCGACGGTCCGTGGAAGAGGGTGCCGTCGGCGTAGAGGCCGTCGGCGGCCCGGCCGCCGCCCAGCGGGGGCAGCCCGGCGACGGGCGCCTGCGGCGTGGCCGGCGCGCTGTCCAGGACTGCGGCGTAGTGCGGCCGCACCGCGCCGTCCCGGCTCACCGAGCGGATCGCCGCCTGCACGGCGCCGGGGCTTTCCGGCAGCGGGCTGATGACCAGGCGGCAGTCCTCCGGCTGGGTGCCGTCGAAGACGATGCCCTTCTGCACCGAGAATTCCCGCACCTGGCGGACCTCGCCGCCGGTGGCGCGCTCCACCGCGCCGATCGCCCAGCCGAGGGCCACGGCCGCCGGGAGCACCGGTGCCTCACCGATCACATGGTCGGCCACGATCGGTTCCCGGGCCAGCTCGGCGATCCGCCGCTCGACGGTGCGGGAGGCGACGGGAGCGGCCGGAACGCGCTCGGAGAGCGGGGTGGTCGGCCCCAGCACGGTCACCACGTCGTCCGCGCGCCCGTCGGCGAACTGGTCGGCGAACATCGCGACGCCGGTCTCCTGCGGGATGAGGGTGATCCCGCGCTCCCGGAAGACGGCCTTGATCTCAGGGGAGACCATGCCGCTGTCCCAGGCGCCCCAGTTGAGCGAGGTGATCCGGGCGGCGGGGTGGCGCTGCTTCCAGGAGGCCGCCCAGGTGTTGAGCGCCTCGTTGGCCATCGCGTAGTCGGACTGGCCGCGGTTGCCGAAGAAGCCGGCGACCGAGGAGAAGAGCACCACGTGCCGCAGCGCGTCCGCGTCCAGCGCGGCCGTCACGGCCCGCAGCCCCGCCAGCTTGGGCGCGAAGACCCGCTCGATCTCGGAGGCCTTCTTCTGCGCGATCAGCTGGTCGGCGAGCACCCCGGCGCCGTGCACCAGGCCGGTGACCCGGTCCCGGTAGGGCGCGAGGGCGGCCGCCGCGGCCTGCGGGTCGGTGATGTCCACCGCCAGGTACTCGGCGTGACTGCCCGCCGCGCGCAGCGCGTCCAGGGTCGCGCGCACCTCGCGCCCGCCGACTACGGCCCGGTAGGCCTGCTCGACCCGCTTCGGGGTGGGCTTCTCGCCCGCGGCCTTCAGGTCGGCGACGGCGGCGGCCTTGAGCGCCGCGTCGTCCTGCACCCCGCGCGCCCACTCCGGGTCCTCCTCCAGCGGGGTACGGCCGAGCAGCAGCAGGCCCGGCCGGTGACGCCGTGCCAGCTCCACCACGCAGGCCGCGGTGATGCCGCGCCCGCCTCCGGTGACGACCAGCAGGTCCTCGGAGCTCAGCGGCTGCGGCTGTGCGCCCGTCGGGTGCAGCGGCTGCTCTGCGAGGGTGAGAGTGACGCGGCGGCTACCGTCGTGGCCGACCTGGACGGGCTCGGTGGCCGCGTCGTGCACCTCCCCGAGCACCAGCGCGGCGGCGGCGCCGGGCGCCAGGCCGGGAGCCAGATCGATGGCCCGGCAGAAGACCTCCGGAGCCTCCACGGCCAGGGTCTTGACCAGCCCGGCGACGCCGCCGATCGGCGCCAGTTGCTCGTCGACGCCCCCGAGGCCGAAGGAGCCGTCCAGCCGGGTGACCGTGGTGTAGGCGGTGCGGCCGAAGGTGGCGGCGGTGCTCAGCGGCTCCACCAGGTGCTTGGCCACCAGCAGGGTGTGCGCCAGGCGGCGCACACCCTCCGCCCAGTCCGCCGGGGGCACCGTGCACAGGTCGAGCACCAGGCTGATCCGCTCGCCCAGCGCCTCCTCGACCCGCGCGGCGAGTTCGGTGACGCCCCAGCCGGTCAGCGCGTGGTCCACCGCACCGTCCACCCGCTGCGGCACGCCGGGCAGCCGCAGCACGTGCACCTTCCAGCCCTGGGTCTGGAGCTTCGCGGCGATCTCGGGAGCCAGCTCACCGCCGTCGTCCACCAACAGCGCGCCGGAGGACTCGGGGTAGGCGTTCACCAGCTGGTCGGGGACGGGCAGCTCGGCCAGGGCGGCCTGCGCCCGGCCGATCCGCCCGCGCTCCGGGGCGGCTTCCGGCTCGGACGCCGGGGCCGGGGCGGAGTCGGCGGACGGGCCGGTCTGCGGGGCGGGCGCATCCTGGCCGGATATGAAGCCCACGATGTCCTGCAGCGTCCGCAACTCCGCCAACTGCTCCGGACTCGCAGCCACACCCGAGGCGAACCGCTCGTGCAGCACACCCATGATCTCCACCCGCTTGATGGAATCGATGCCCAAATCCGCCTCGACATCCATCCCCAGCTCCAGCATCTCCGCCGGATACCCCGTCTTCTGCGCCACCACCTCCAGCAGCACCGAAGCCACCGTCGCCCCATCAGACCCCACAACAGCAGCCGCAACCGGCGTGGGGGCGACCGGCGCGGGTTCCGGGGCCGGGGCCGGGAGCGCCGCGACCGCGGGTGCGGCGGGGACGGCCACCGGCTGCGGCACCGGGGCGCGGACGGCGGCCGGGGCGGGCGAGGCGTACGCCTCCGGTGTGGACGCGGGGGCAGTCACGGCAGCCGGGGCAGTCTGGGTCGCCGGAGCCGCGCCGAGTTCCAGTCCGGCCAGCTCGCACAGGATCTCGTTGGCACGCAGGTGGGTGCGGCCGATGGCCAGGCTGTGATCCTTGACGGCGGTGACGCCGGAGAGCACCTGGTCCAGCTGCCCCTTGTCGTAGGCACGCTCCAGCAGACCCGCGAGGCGCTGCGCGCTGTTCAACTGCCCGTTGAGGTAATCGTCGTGGAGCGCCAGGTGGTCGGCGATCACGTTGGCCAGACGGTCGTTGTCCACGGATGCGGTCTCCTGAGCGGTGGGGACGGGTGCGGGGGCAGGGGCGGGGGACGGCGCAGGGGCCACCGGCAGCGTGGCGACGGCCGCGACGGTGCCCCGTTCGGTGTCGGCTGTCGGCTGGAGGGCGCCGGCGAACGCGCCGGGCGGGGAGGCGGCCGGCAGCGGCGCCGCCGGCTCGGGCACGGGGCCGGACGAGGCGTTCGACGCGGTCGGTGCGGAGAGCGCGGTCGGTGCGGCTATCCGGTAGCCGTTCTCGATCGCCTCCCGGTACGCGGCCCTCCGCTCCGGCGAGACGTAGTTGATGCCATTGAGCGTGATCGCCATGCCCTTGACCGCCCCCCGCTCCGCCGGCGGGGCGGCGTACCGGTCCGCGGTGCTCAGCGGCAGCCCCAGAACGGCGAGTTGGGCCACCGTCTGCTTCAGCGCGAGGTCCGCGTCGCGGCCCGGACCGGCGTCCGCAGCCAGCGCGGTGTGCGGGCGCTCGCCGAGAACGCGCCGTACCAGCTGGGTGAGCACGCTCTTCGGCCCGAACTCGACGAAGGTGCGGAACCCGGCCGCGTACATCTCCTCGACCCGGGCGGCGAAGTCCACCGGGTGGATGAGCTGCTCGGCGAGGATCCGGCGGTTGGCCGCGAGGTCCGCGCCGTAGACGGCGCCGCGGGTGTTGGCGTAGACGGCGCCGTGCGGCTCGGCCACCGCCGCGGCCTCGACGTGGGCGCGGAACGCCTCCACAGCGTGTCCGACGTAGGGGGTGTGGAAGGCCGCGGACACCGGCAGCCGGGACGCCTTGATCCCGGCCTCGCCCGCGGCGGCCACCAGCCGCTGCACGGCCTCGGTGGCGCCCCCGACCACGATCTGGTCCGGCGCGTTGCGGTTGCACACGTGCAGCCCCGGGATGGCGGCCAGCAGCTCCGCCACCCGTTCCTCCGGGGCGCCGACGGCGGCCATCGCCCCGGCGTCGAAGCCGGGCCCGGCGGGCGGCGCCATCGCGGCGCCCCGGGCCCGGGCGAGGGCGAAGTACGTGTCGTCGTCCAGCGCCCCGGACGCCCACAGCGCGGTCAGCTCGCCGAAGCTGTGCCCGAGGTAGCCCTCCGGTGCGAAGCCCAGCTCGCTGAGGTAACGGAACTGGCCGGCGGCGAGGGCGCCGATGGCGGGCTGCGCGTACTCGGTGGCGCGCAGTGCGGTCTCCTGGGCCGTGCGCGCGGCCTCGTCGAAGACGGGCGGCGGGAAGGCGATCCGGGACAGCGGCTCGGCGCCCTGGAAGTGCCGGTTGGCGCGGTCGAAGGCGGCGCGCAGCGGTGGCAGCGCCAGCACGGCGGTCATGCCCGGGTTGACGTACTGGCTGCCCTGCCCGGCGAAGAGCGCTCCGATCCTGCCGCGCTCCCCGGTCGCGGCGGCGTGGCGGCGGAAGAAGACGCCCTTCGGGTGCGACCAGGAGTCGGCCTCCGGACGTGCCCGCAGTTCGCGCAGCGCGAGCTCCTGCAGTGCCGTGGCGTCCTCGGCGCCGCGGGCGGCGAAGGCGACGCGGGCGTGGTCCTCGGGGACGGGGCCGCCCTGCGGGGGCGCGCCCTCGGCGAGTGCGGCGGTGAGCGCCGCCGTGTCGGGGGCGTGCCACAGGTGCACCTCGGCGACCGGGGACATCACCCGGAGGTCCTCGCCGTCGCCGTGTTCCTCCAGCACCACGTGGAAGTTGGTCCCGCCGAAGCCGAAGGACGAGACGGCGGCCCGGCGCTGCGGACGGCGCGGGTCGCGGATCCAGGGCCGCAGCTGCGTGTTGACGTAGAAGGGGCCGCCTGTGAAGTCGACGGCCGGATGGGGCCGGTCGACGTTGATGGTGGGCGGCAGCACCTTGTGGTGCAGGGCCAGCGCCAGCTTGATCAGGCCGGCCGCGCCGGCCGCCGCCTTGGTGTGCCCGATCTGCGACTTGACGCTGCCCACGGCCGCGTACTGCCGCTCCTCGGTGGCCGCGGTGATGACGGCGGCGAGCGAGCTGAGCTCAGTGGCGTCGCCGACGGCGGTGCCGGTGCCGTGCGCCTCGAAGAGCTCGACGTCGGCCGGGGAGCAGTCCGCGTCGTGGTAGGCCCGCTCCAGGGCGAGGACCTGGCCCTCCTTGCGCGGGGCGTAGATGGACTTGAAGCGGCCGTCGCTGGCGGCGCCGATGCCGCGCAGCACGGCGTAGACGCGGTTGCCGTCCCGCTCGGCGTCGCTGAGCCGGCGCAGCGCCAGCATGCCGATGCCCTCGCCGATCAACGTGCCGTCGGCGTCCTGGTCGAAGGGCCGGATGCGGCCGGACTTGGAGAGCGCCGGGGTCTTGCTGAAGCAGAGGTACATGAAGATGGTGTTCTCGGCATCGCAGCCGCCCACCAGCATGGTGTCCGCACGTCGTTCGAGCAGCTCGCTCACGGCCGCCTTGACGGCTCCCAGCGAGCTGGCGCACGCGGCGTCGACGGTCATGTTGATTCCGCCGAGGTCCAGCCGGTTGGCGATCCGTCCGGCGACCACATTGCCGAGCATGCCGGGGAAGGAGTTCTCCTCCCAGGGGGCGTAGGCGAGGCGGAACTTCGCTGCGATCTCGTCGGCGTCCCGGTCGGAGAGGCCGCAGCTGCGGACGACCTCCTTCAGGACGGGGGTTTGCAGGCGGGCGGTGAGAGGCTGGGTGAGCTGGTTGGCGCCGGTGATGCCCAGCACGACGCCGGTGCGCGAGGCGTCGTACCAGGACTGGTCGGCCCCGGCGTCCTTGAGCAGGTCGCGGGCGACCACCAGGCTGAGCAGCTGGAGGACGTCGGTGACCTCCAGGGTGTTCGGCGGCAGTCCGAACTCGAGCGGGTTGAAGGGCGTGTCCGGGATGAAACCGCCGCGCTTGGCGTAGGTCTTGTCCGGCACCGCCGGGTCGGGGTCGTAGAACTCGTCGACGTCCCAGTGGGTGGCGGGCACGTCCTCGATGCAGTCGGCCGCCGCCGCGACGTTGGCCCAGAACTCCCTCAGGTCGGGGGATTTGGGATAGAGGGCGGACAGACCGACGATGGCGATCGGGTCGCGGGCGAGGCGGCGGTCGAGGTCGGAATCCTGCGAAACGTTCACAGCGAGGCTCTCTCGAGTGTCGGGGCAGGGCAGTACGGCCCGGCCTCGTTGGAGGAGGGTGGGCCTAACCGGCGAAGTTCTGCTGGTTCTGGATGCCGGGGCACCTGAGGTTCCCGGTATCGGTGGTCAGGCGGCATCGAGCAACGACGCGACGGCGGCCGCGGCGTCGGGGCGGGTGAGCATGGTGTAGTGGTCGCCCGGGCAGGAGTGCACGTCGAGGCCGTAGGGGGCCAGGGGCTCCCAGCCCAGCGTGCGGTCCCCGGGGATGAGGCTGCGCTCGGCCCTGACCAGCACCACGGGAACCGGCGCCGGCACCGGGTGGTGCGGGTTCGTCAGACGGTTGTTGCGCAGCAGACCGTCGACGTAGGTGTCATAGAGCTTGCGGAGTCCTGGGAGCGGAGTGGAGGGCAGCAGCACCTCTGCGGCGATGGCGGCCTCCAGCACCAGCTTCAGTCCGTCGTCGACTCCGAGGCCGGCCAGCCGCTCCGCGTCGAGCGGCAGCGGGCGGTCCCGTTTGGCGCCGAGGTACATGGTGAACCAGCCGAGCAGCAGGGACGGTTCGAGGGCGTCGTCGTCCTGCTTGTAGGCCTCCACGGGCGCGATGCTGTCCAGCAGCATCAGCCGTCCGGGACGGCGGTGCGGCGCGGACAGACCGACCATGGCGTGCGCCACCACGCCGCCGAAGGACCAGCCTGCCAGCACATGGTCACCCTCCATGTGAGCAATCCGGAGAGCCGTCAGCAACCGGGAGGCCAGGGCGTCGACCGTGGTGGCGGCACGGCCGCCGGTGAGCGCGGCCTGCCAGTACTCCGGCAGACCTCCCAGGTCGAGCACGGCCAGCCCCACGCCCGTGGGGAGAGCCTCCGCCAGGCCGCTGTGGACGGACACGTCGAGCGCGCCGGGATGGACCAGGTAGACGGTGTGCCTGCCCCTCGCCGCTACGCGGTAGCGGTGGATGACGGGCCGTTCGGCGCTACGCGGAGGCTGCACGTCGGTCGCTCTCCTCCGCTATGTGAGCGGCCAGCTCCTTGATGGTGGGGTGGTACCACAGCGTCGTCGTGCTGAGCTCGAACCCCAGCCAGTTCTCGATCTCGCCGGCGAGGATCAGGGCTTCCGTCGAGTCGAGGTCCATCTCGTCGAAGTACATCTCCGGCGAGACCTCGGTCTGCTCCGCACCGAGGCGGTGCGCGACCTTCTCGATCAACCACTCCTGCGCCTCGAGCGCGCTCACTGCGGGCATGATGATTCCTTTCCGGGGAAACGGGACGGACCCGAGCGGGACAGAACGCGGCAGGGCTCGCGTGAACAGTTCTACAAAAGCCAGGAATTCCAGAGACAGCCGCGAATCGAAATGACGAAAACAGCGGATGAATCCGGCCGACTTCACCGGAGACAGCAACCCGTATCCACATGAGAAGTCGCCGGAACGACAGACCCAAAGCCCTCCTTACCGCCAGTAAGCCTGGATCCAGGTTCACTCGCCGGCGGCGACGGGACACTTCCGCGACCGACTCTTTCCAGCCAGTGATTGAAGCCTAGGGCCGCAGTTATGGACCCTCAAGAGACTGCTCGTTAACAGTGGGTATCCATTGTTTTCCGGAAAATGAACGGAGTCACGATTATTACCGACCAGTCGACCGGAAGGAAATGGAATTCTTTATTCAGTGAACGCGGTCAACGAGAATCGCCACTTTCGAGCACGTCCGACCAGGCCATGACCATGACAATTTTGCAGCAAATTCCGGAATCATGGACGGCCTTCGGCGGCCTCAGTATTTCTTCACTTCCGGAACCCGAATCCGCCCCTGCGGTGCTACCGCACGAAGGTGCCGTGGAACCCGAACGGGACGGCATGCGGAACCTCGGCCCGAGCCAGTTCCTGGAAGGTCCGCGCATCGAGCGCCAGGAGATACGACGACGCGGTCGCCGACCGCAGGACGACCGCGAGCACGATCCCGTCGTCCTCCGCTCCGTCCCGGCCGTGACCGGGGGGCGCCGCGACGAAGACGGGCTCGCCCGGGTAGCAGCCCTCCTCCTGCCACAGAAGCGTGCTGCCGTCGCCGACGTCGAGCTTCACCAGCTGGTTGAGGAAGTCATCGGTCCGGCGATCGCGCGAACCGACACCGTACGCGTAGCGGTAGGCCCGGCCGTTGCGCTGCCCGTAGGCGATGCGCGGCAGCTCCAGGGATTCCCCCGACAGCTCCTCCGCCACGACCGTTCCGGCCTCGAGATCCACGGAGAACCGCGTGGGTGTGGCCTGCGGGAGGGCACCCCCGCCACGGAGGGCCTCGAGGTACAGGGCTTCGATGATCGAGGCGTCCCGGTAGGCGCACAGGTCGACGAAGAGCCGGCCGTCCTCTTCCCAGGAGTTGATGTGGTGGAAGGCGAAACACGCCGGTCCGCGCAGCACCGCGCGCACCGATCCGCTCTCTCGGTCCATAACGACGAACCGGGTTCCACGCTCCGGCTTCCAGCGGTAGTTCTCGATGAAGGGCCGACCGCTCAGCAGGAGTCTGAAAGGGTTCACCACCAGGGGAAACTCAACCAGCACCACATGCCGGGGAGTGATTGCGAAACTGTGCATATAGGCGGGCTCGTCGACCCGGTAACGCCCGAGCAGTTCGCGGCGCGGTGCGCCTTCAGGTCTCTGGTGATACACACGATATTCGCTGCGCCGCGAGAAGTGCGTCACGTAATTGACCAGGTCACCGGTGACCGGGTCCTGGTGGGGATGGGCCGTCGTGAACTGCCCGCCCAACCGGTCCTCGTAATCCACCACTCCGACGGTGGCGAGAGTTCCCGGCGCGAACTCGACCGGCAGCGGGGTTTCGGTGAGCGCGACGACCTGGTCCCCGAACCTGGCGATGTTCACGTTCGGGTTGACGGGCCGTGGGCGCTGGAAAGGCGTGAAGAAACGGGCGAAGACACTTCGGCACGGGTCGGTGGCGAACTCCTGGTAACGGATCCGCCCCTCCCGGAGAACGGCCCGGCTGCTCGGTGTGTCGAGGTAACGGTTGGCGTACTCCACCCGGCCGCCGTCGACGGCGAACCGGTGAACCATGGCCTGACCGTCGAACCAGTGGCGGAACCCCGTATCGCCGGCCTCGAACCTGGCGGGTCCGTTCCGCAGCAGCACGCCACTCAACCACTCGGGCAGGCGCCCGCTGACCGGGAGTTCCACTGCATGGGTCTCGTCATCCAGGCTCTGGAAGCCCGGGCCGAACCGCGCCATCACACCCCTCCCCGTTGCGCCGCTCCCACGGGGGTCCGCTCTGGGTGGCACATGGAACATGACACATTGGACCGACCACAGTGGACTATCGACGGCCAGCATCATGTACCGTCCACTGTGGAGTGTCAAGGGAGGGCCCTTCATGGACAGCCTCAACGCCACAGCCGCCACACTCCTCGGGTTTCTCCACGCCGGGGAAGCAAGCGGTTACGAACTCGTGGCCATCGCCGAGGAGCTCGTCGGCGACTTCTGGACCGTCACCCGTAGCCAGGTCTACCGCGAACTCGCCGCCCTCGCCGAGCGCGGGCTGGTCACGGCGGGGGACACCGGACCGCGCGCCCGCGTCCCTTACCGCCTCACCGAGGCCGGGCGCGAGGCGTTCGCACAGTGGATCATCACGCCCCCGGGCACGGAACAGATCCGCTATCCCCTGCTGCTGACGATCGCCTTCGGCGGTCATCTCGACCGCGACCGACTGCTGTGCCACGTCGACCACCACCGGACCGTCCACGCGCAACGCCTCAAGACGTACCAGGCACGCCTGGAAACCGCGGGGATCGACGCCTACCAGCGCGCCACCCTCACCTTCGGGATCCGCTACGAAGAAGCGGTCCTCGCCTGGATGGACGACCTTCCCGCCATCCTCGGCCCACCCGACTAGCCGTCCTCGCCGGCGTGCACGCCCCGGCCGGCCCGGACCGCTCACCTGGAGCGGGCCGCGGTCGAGCAGGAGGCCCTGGCCGGGGTCGCCGTGGCGCCGTGGTGTTCTCTCACGGCTTCCGGGAGCTGATCAGCAGACGTGATCTCCTCGCCAGGCACAAGATCTTCACGAGCCGCCGCCCGGCCGGTGGGCCACAGCGGTTGGCTGTGCCGGCCCAGCCGGTGGCGGGACAGCGCGGGCACGGACAAGCAGCGCCGGGTCGCGGCCGCCTTCGTCTCCGGCTCCGGTCATGTCGTCCGGGGCGTGACACCGGACAGGGACCACGGAAGTATCTGCGCGTCGGGGCCGCACCGTTGTGCGAGACCGACCCCGCACTCGCCGTGAAGCCGCTTCCCCGGCCGTCCCGTTACATCCCGACGGTGCACGCCTCCCGCCTCGCCTTCGCGGCGGTCGGCGCCCTCCTCGCCGTCCCTTGTCCGGCGGGTGTCGTCCCCTCCTGGGCAGGCCTGCTCCTGGGCGTGCTCGCGGGGCTCGTGGGGCTCGCCGCGGGGGCCGCGACGAGCGGATGGGGCGTGGACCCGGAGCCGTGGACCGTGCACGAGGGGGTGTCCCCGTCACGCAGGTGAACACGGGGTCGCTGTCCGCTCCTGCCACTGTCTGATCGAGCAGATCATGGAGCCGATCCGGGAGTTCCTCGCCGACACTCTGCCGGCCACCCCCGACCCGGGCGACGGGCACGACGGAGCGGGCGACGGGCACGCCGGAGCGGGCCCGGAGCCACCGCTCGCACGACGCCCGGCCCGTCGTCGGCGGTCAGGTGTCCTACGGTTCCGGGCACACGCCCGGTACCCGCTTCACGGTCAGTCCGCCTGCTGGGTGACCGAGTGCCTTGCCAGCCGGGCAGCGGTCCGGCGCTCCTGCACCTGGGAGTAGGCCATGAGTGCGAACAGGACGGCGAGGAGGACGGCGGACGAGCCGGCGGTGCCGAGATCCAGACCGCCCCTGGCGGCCGGCTTGGTGAGGAAGTCGCCGGCCGTGGCGCCCAGCGGACGGGTGAGGACGAACGCGATCCAGAACAGCAGCACGTTGGGCACCTCGGGGACCTTCATCAGCGCCGCGAGCACGGCGAGCGCTCCGGTCACGAGCAGCGCGCCGCCGGCGTAGCCGAGGCCGGAGCTGTCGGACAGGAAGTCGCCCATCGAGGTGCCGAGGGTGTTCGACACGAGGATCGCCGACCAGAACAGGGCCTCGCCCTTGAAGGTGACGATGTCGCGGATCTTGAACGTCATCCCGCTCAGCTTCCAAACGAGGAAGATCACCAGAAGGATCGAGACGAGGATCGCCGCTCCGGCCGGGTAGCCCAGGCCCAGGCCCTGCGGTCCCCACCCCAGCCTGGTCGCGCCGTTCGATAGGTACTTGGCGCTGGCGTCCCGGTTCATGAAGTCGGACATCGTGGTGCCGGCCATGCTGGTCGACAGGATCACGGTCCAGTAGAAGAACGGGTTGTAGCGGCTGGATCGCAGCTGGACCACCAGCGTCACCACGAAGATCAGGAACAGCGCGATCGTGGTGAGGAAGTAGCCCAGCTTGAGCGTCTGCGAAAAGAGGTCACCCGCCGTCTCGCCCAGGGTCGTCGCGGCGATCTTCATGATCCAGAAGGCCAGCGTGACCTCGGGCAGCTTCTTCATCACCGACCCGGTCGCACTCGACGTGCCCGCCACATCGGGGTCGATGTGGACCTCCGGTTCGTCCAAGTCACCTTCTCCTGTCCGGTCGAACGACAGGGCGCCCGTCCCCAAAACCGGGACGAGCGCCCTCGTGGACGAGCCGGCCGCCGACGGCGGCCGAGAACTCCGACCGTGACACAGAGGGGGTGAGCACATCCTGAACGCGGACCGTTCAGCAGGTCAGGCCGCGTGTCGCGCCGCTCCCTCCGGCTCGGCGACGTCCTTGCGCGGTACACCCAGGTACACGACCAGGCCCGGGATGACGGCGAGGAACAGCCCACTGGTCACCACCGTGCCCGGGCTCAGGCCGCCGTCTCCGTTCGGCTGGGAGAGGTAGTCGCCCCTCGACGCGCCGACGCCGTCATCGCGGGACTGCTCCTCGCCCGGACCGCAGATCAGCCACCGGAGCGTCAGCAGGAGTTCACCGGCTGTCCGCTCATCGGCCGGCCCTTGGGCCAACCGGGGCCGCCAGACTCCGGCCGAGCCGATCACCGACTGCCGCCCACGCCCGCCGTGAGCCGCAGCCGCTCCCCCCACCGACCGCCGACAGCCGTGTCCCGGCCCGCCCGGGCCACTCGACCCGTGAGGGAGAATCCGATGAGATCCTGGCGCCACGCCCTGTCCGCCACCGCCGCCCTGAGCCTGGTCACGCTCGCCGTGTCCACGGGGAGTGCCTCGGCCGGCCCCCGCACCGCCGAAGCCGACACCGCCTCCGGCGACACTCCTTTCACCTTCGCGGTGTTCGGCGACATGCCCTACGGCGACGCCGAGATCGCCGACTTCCCGCACGTCATCAGCCAGATCAACGCCGACCCCGACATCCGTTTCGTCACTCACCTCGGGGACATCAAGAACGGCTCGACGGTGTGCAGCGACGCGTACTTCCAGATGATCAAGTCGGACTTCGACCAGTTCAAGGACCCGCTGGTCTACACGGTGGGCGACAACGAGTGGACCGACTGCCACCGGCCGAACAACGGCTCCTACAACCCGCTGGAACGCCTCGCCAAGATCCGCCAGGTGTTCTTCTCCCGCCCCGGCCGGACCCTCGGCCAGAACAGCGTGGCGGTGACCTCGCAGGCCGACGAGGGCGTACCGGAGGACGTCCGCTACACCCGCGCCGGCGTAGCGTTCGCCGCGGTCGACGTGGTCGGCAGCAACAACAGCATGGCGCCGTGGACCGGCAACACCCGGCCCACCCCCGAACAGGCCGCGGAGGTACTGGCCCGCACGGCGTCGGTGATCGAGTCCATCCGCGACACCTTCGCCTCGGCCCGGCGCCACCACGACCGGGCCGTCACCCTGATGATGCAGGCCGACATGTTCGACCCCACCGTCAGCGATCCCTCCTACGCCGACTACTACGCCTTCCAGCCGATCGTCGCCGCGATCGCCCGCGAGTCGGCCGCCTTCGACGGCCCGGTCTACCTCTTCAACGGCGACAGCCACCTCTACAACAGCGACCAGCCGCTGGCCGCCGGCTCCTCGTGGCTGTCGTTCTACCACCTGACCACCGCCGTGCCGAACCTGCACCGCATCACGGTCGACGGTTCCAGCAACGCCAAGGACTACCTGAAGGTGACCGTCCAGCCGCACAGTGCCCAGGTCCTGAGCTGGACCCGGGTCCCGCTGGCCGGCTCCGGCGCCTGACACGCGGGGCGTCGGCGGCCGGGCCCCCGGCCGGCCGCCGACGCCGTGTCCCATCCCGCCACCCGACCGGACCGAGCGGCGGACCGTCTTCGGTGACCCCGGCCCCGGGAGAGCGGGCTCATTGCTCCAGTTCGATGCCGATCTCCGGTGGCTGGTCGAGTGTGTTGTGGACGGTGCAGTGCGAGGCGACGGCCAGCAGGGCGGCGCGGCGCTGTTCGGGGAGCTCGGGGGGCGTGACGACCACGACGCGGATGGAGGCGACGCGGGCCGGACGGTCGGTGGCCATGACGAACTCGGCACGGACCCGCAGTTCGGCGCGGGGCAGGCCGTGGCGTTGCAGGTAGCGGCCCGCGTAGAAGGCGACACAGGAGGCCAGGGAAGCGGCGAACAGCTCGGTGGGCGTCGGAGCGGTGTCAGTGCCACCCGCCTCGGTGGGCTGGTCGACCTGGACGTGGTGCCCGCGGATGTCGACGCTGTAGGCGTCGTCGCCGACGTGGGTGACCTCAAGTCGGTGCACGTCGGCGCCCCGCGGCCGGGTTGTGCTGCTGAGGTGCGGAGCAGTGCCGGTCATGGCCGGACCCCTTCTTGCCTGTGGACGTGTGGTGCCGGTTTCCAGTGGACCGTGGACGGCTCGCTGGACCGATGGGCCAACGGGGTACTGCGGGGGCCGTTCGGCCCCCGTGTCGGACCTGGTGATCGCGACGGTGGTGCTCGCCGCGTCCGTGCACGACAACGCCCCGGGCATCGTGCTGCTGGACAAGGGCTCCGCCGACACCGACACCGACACCGTTCACAAGGCCCTGGGCCGCCAGGCTGCCGTCAGTGCAGTACGCGCACGCACCGGGGCGCTCTGCTCGAGAATCCGCTCGGTGCCCTCCTCGCACACGATGACGAGCTATCCCGCCGGGTCGTGCCACAGATGGAGGCGGAGGTGATCCCCTCTTCGGGGGGCGGTGACCCGTGGCACGGGGAAGCCGTGGGAGATCAGCGACGAGCCGTGGGCGGTGATCGTGCCGCTGCTGCCGAGGCATGAACGACGGTTCCGGCATCCAGGAGGCAAGGACCGACGACCGCAGGACGCTGCGACGAAGGCCCGGGCGCTCGCGGGAACGACCGGGCCGGATTCAGCGCCGGGTCAGGACAACTTCCATTCCCCGGTCTGATTCGCGAATCCCGAGTCCATCGTGAACTGGACCGTCGCCGCCTTCGAGCCCTTGGGGACCTCGAACACGATCCAACCCAGCGCCTTCGCGCCCGGCTTGAGCCTCACATCGGCGGACATGGACGGCCCGGCGGTGATGTCGGCGAACGTCGGCTCGAACTGCTGCCCCTGCCTGTCGGCAACCTGGGCGCCGTTGGACGGGCTGTCGCTGTAGACGGCAGTGCCGGTGTTGACGAGCCGGAACTGCACGCCGACGTACCGCTTCCCGGCATCGGGGGTCATGAAGTCGTCGCTGGACTTGGCAGGGTCGACCATCTTGACGACGGTCACGTCGAGCCGGCTGCCGTCCTGCGTGCCCGTCACCGTGATGGTGTCGCCGACCTTCGCCACGTCGGGCTTCTTCGCGGCCGGCTTCTCCGTGGCCTTCTGCCGACCGCCGCCCGTACCTGCGGTGGCAGAGGTCTTCGCCTGCGGCTTGTCCGTGACGGTGCTGCCGCCGCCGCTGCCGGCCACCGCAGCGATGATGCCGATGACGACGGCTACGGCCACGAAGCCGAGACAGCCGAAGCCGATCACCTTGCCTGCGTTGGACTTCTTCGGCGGCTGCGGCTGAAACGGCGGCGGCGTGCCGTAGCCAGGGTGCTGCGGGCCACCCCAGCCGGGCTGCTCCGGTCCGTTCCAGCCGGGCTGCTGCTGCGGGTACTGCTGTTGGCTCATGGTCCCCCCATGGTTCGTGTTGTACGTGTGATGGACACGTGAAGGACCGGTATGGTTGCACGATTCACGCAAAAAAGTGGAGGGGTGAAGGCAACCTGTGGTGCCCAACTTGCATCCGCCCTCACGCAGTACGCCCGCTCCCGCACCCTGTCCTGTGTCGCCCGGCGAGCACGACCGCCAGTTGCGCCGGTGGAAGAGCCGCGTCACGAAGCCGCGCCTCCGAACAACAACCTCCCGCGCGCAGCCGCCCCCGCTGCGAAGGGCAGCGGGGGCGGGCCCTGTGTGCTGCGACCCGCTCCCGGGCCTGTGGGCGTCGGGGGGTCAGCGGGCTGCTGCGGGCAGGTGGAGGCGGCCGTCGTGGACTTCGGCGGTCTGGTCGACGGCGGTGAGGTGGGTGCGGTCGTGGGTGACCAGGACGGTGGCGGTGGCCCGCTGGTGGGTGAGGCGGGTGATCAGGTCGATGACGGCGGCGCCGCGTTCGTGGTCGAGGGCGCTGGTGGGTTCGTCGACCAGGAGGACGGTGGGGTCGTTCATCAGGGCGCGGGCGATGTTGACGCGCTGACGCTGACCGCCTGAGAGCTGGTGGGGCCGTCGGCCGGCTTGGGCGGCCAGGCCGACCGCGTCGAGGAGTTCCATCGCGCGGCCCCGGGCGGTACGGGGCTTGCGGCCGTCGATCTGTGCCATGGCCTGGAGTTGTTCGGCCGCGGTGAGGGAGGGCAGCAGGTTGGGCTGCTGGAAGACGATGCCGATCTTGTGGCGGCGCAGTTCGGTGAGTTCGCCGCGGGTCATACCGGCGGTGGAGGTGCCGTCGATGGTGACGGTGCCGGAGTCGGGGGTGATCAGGGTGGCGGCGACGGCCAGCAGGCTGGACTTGCCGGAGCCGGAGGGCCCGACGACGGCGGTCAGGCTGCCCTTGGGGACCTCCAGGCCTACCTGGTCGAGGGCGGTCAGCCGGGAGTCGCCGTCGGGGTAGGTGAGGGTGATGTCGGTCAGGGTCAGGCTCATCGGGCGCTCCCCAGGGCGGTCAGCGGGTCGACGGAGGTGATACGGCGGATGGACAGGGCGGCCCCGAGCGCGCCGAGCGCGATCATCACGGCGGCGGGAAGCAGAACCGTGGCGGGTGTGAGGAGGAACGGCACGGCCGAGCCGGCCACGACGGCTCCCAGGGCGGCGGCGATGCCGGTGCCGAGCAGGGTGCCGCCGGTAAGCAGGACGACGGCCTGGCCGAGCGCGTCCTTCAGCAGGCCCGCGGTGGAGGCTCCGAGCGCTTTGAGAACGGCGACGTCGCCGCTGCGCTGGATGGTCCACACGGTGAAGAAGGACCCGACGACGAGGGCGGAGATGGCGAACAGGAAGCCGCGCATCAGTTCCAGCGAGCCGTTCTCGGAGGTGTAGGAGCCGATGGCGGACAACGAGTCCTCGGTGGAGACCGTCCTGGTGCCGGTCTGCTGGTCGGTGGCCGCCACATCGGCCCCGGAGGTGGTGTTCAGGGCGATGACGGTGGCGGCCGGGCCCTCACCGCTGCCGGTGGGCGGCGCGGTCTTCTGCCACACGTCGAGGCTGGTCCACAGGACCGGGGCGTGGCTGAAGTAGGCATCGCCCCGCACGGCGGCCACCGTCAGCTGCTGACCTGCCAGGGTGAGGGAGTCGCCGGCCCTCACGCCCAGGTCGTCGGCGGCTGCGGCAGACAGCACCACCGCGCTGTCACCGATCTTGTCGCTCTCCGGGGCGAGGCGAGACCCTGACCGGACGCCGAAGGCGGAGACTCCGACGCTCCTGTTCCCGGCTGTGGCCTTGGTCGTGGTGATCCCCAGCGGTTCGGCGCTTTCGACGCCGGGCGCCCTGGACCACTGCTGCCACTGCGCTTCGGTGACGGTGGAGTTGGAGTACGACAGGTCCTGCCCGCCGCCGGGAGCCTGGAAGGCGATCTTGTCGGCGGGCAGTTCCGTGATCGCGGAGATGTTCTGTCGGCCCAGTCCGGCCGTCAGTCCGGACAGCAGCCCGACCAGCAGGGTGATCAGTACGATGACGGTCCCCATCAGGGCGAAGCGCCCCTTGGCGAACTTCAGATCTCTCCAGGCGACAAACACGGCCTCGGCCTGTCCTTTCCGACGGTGGAAGCGGGCCTTCACCGTCGCCGCCGGCCTCCCGTGTGCGCGTCTGGCCCAGGAGGGCACTTCGCGGGCCGGAAGACGGCACGCGGGTTCCAACTTTCGATGGAGGCACCTCGGGCACCCGCCTCCGTAGCCTGGGAGCACTGTGAACACCGCTGCTCCCGCCCCGACCCCGACCACCCGCGCCCTGGCTTGGTGCCTGCACCTGCTGATCATCGGCCTGCTCGCCCTGGCCGCGGTCCGTGCCGCGACCGACGGCCTCCCCCACGCGGGACCGATCGGTGCCGCAGCGGCGGCGTGCGCTGCGGTGTACGTCGTCGGACCGCTCCTGCCCCGCATCCGCCGCTCCCGTCCCGCCGCAGCCTGGTGGCTGGCCGCCGTGGGCGCGGTGTGGCTGGTGCTCCTGTCCCTCACATCCGACGCCGTGTGGGTGGCCTTCCCGCTGTACTTCCTCCAGCTCCACCTGCTGCCACGCCGCGCCGGACTGGCTGCGGTGATCGCCACCACCATGGCGGCCATCACCGCCTTCGCCGCCCACACCGGCACCTTCAGTCCGGCCATGGCGATCGGTCCCGCGCTCGGCGCCGCCGTCGCCGTCGCCGTGGTGTGGGGCTACCGGGCCCTGTACCACGAGAGCGAACGACGCAGGCAACTGATCGAGGAGCTCACCGACACCCGCGCGGACCTCGCCCGGGCCCAGCACACCGCAGGTGTGCTCGCCGAACGCGAACGTTTGGCCCGCGAGATCCACGACACCCTCGCCCAGGGGCTCTCCAGCATCCAACTGCTGTTGCGCGCCGCCGAACGTGCGCTGCCCGACCGGCCCGACGCCGCTGCCCGCCACGTCGACGCGGCACGCCAGGCAGCCGTGGACAACCTCGCCGAGGCCCGCCGCTTCGTCGCCGCCCTCACCCCGCCCACTCTGGAAGGCACCACCCTGGCCGGCGCCCTGGAACGTCTGTGCACCACCACGTCCGCCCGCCACCGTCTCACCGCGCGCTTCCTTCTCACCGGTGACCCCGTATCGCTGCCGACCGCGCACGAGGTCGCTCTCCTGCGCATCGCCCAGTCCGCCCTCGCCAACACCGTCCGCCACGCCGAGGCCACCACCGTCGACGTCGCCCTCAGCCACCTGGGGGACCACATCGCCCTCGACGTGGTCGACAACGGGCACGGCTTCGACCCCGGGCAGCTGCCCGCGCCCGACCCCGAAGGCGGAGGCTTCGGCCTGGCGGCCATGCGCGCCCGCATGCACGCCCTCGGCGGCACCCTGACCATCGCATCAGCTCCCGGTCACGGCACCTCCCTGGCCGCCCGGCTCCCTCTCACCCCGCCCACCAAGACCGAGCCCGAGGTTCGCCCGTGACCGACGACGCCCCCATCCGCCTCCTCCTGGCCGACGACCACCCCGTCGTACGAGCCGGGCTGCGCGCCGTGTTGGAGACCGAACCCGGCCTCGTCGTCGTGGCCGAAGCCGCCACCGCCGAGGACGCCGTCACACGCGCCGCGGAAGGCGATGTCGACGTCGTGCTGATGGATCTGCAGTTCGGCAAGGGCATGGGCGGCGCAGAGGCCACCGCCCGGATCACCGCCCGCCCGGGCGCCCCCCGCGTGCTGATCGTCACCACCTACGACTCCGACGCCGACACCCTGCCCGCCATCGAGGCCGGCGCCACCGGCTACCTCCTCAAGGACGCCGAGCCCGAGGATCTGGCCGCCGCCGTCCGCACCGCAGCCGCCGGACGCACCACACTGGCGCCCACGGTCGCCGACCGGCTGATGAACCGGCTGCGCACGCCGGGCACCGCCCTGACCCGGCGCGAGACCGAAGTCCTCGCCCTGGTCGCCGACGGCCTGTCCAACCAGGCCGTCGGCGGTCGCCTCCACCTGACCGAAGGAACCGTCAAGTCCCATCTGGCCCGCATCTACGTCAAGCTCGGCGTCGACTCGCGCACCGCCGCCGTGGCTACCGCCACCGATCTCGGCTTCATCCGCCGCTGACCCGAGGGCGTGCGGGCGAGATCAGCACTGAGCCTGGCAGCCGTTGCGGACAGTTGATTCTCTTGCATGACCGGTTGCCGGAGATTCGGGACCGCTGCCCGTCCGCCCGTCTGCCGGTGGTCGTTCAGCCGTCGGTACGGGTGTCGGTCCCGGTGTCGGTGAGGGCTGCCGCGATCTGATGGCGGCCCCGGATGCCGAGTTTGCGGTAGACGCTGGTCAGGTGGAACTCGACGGTGCGCTGGGTGAGGAACAGGGCTTCCGCTATCTCCCGGTTGGTGGCGCCCGCGGCGGCGCGCTCGGCAACCTGGCGCTCGCCGCCGCTGAGGGACTCGGCGGGCGAGGTGGTGCCGCGCCGCAGCCGGCCGCCCGCGGCGGCCAGGACCGGCCGCACCTCGTCGAGCAGCAGTTTGTCCCCGCACAGGACCGCCACGTCGATGGAACGGTGCAGCCGGGTTCGGGCGCCCTGGGCGTCGCCGCGGTCGAGCAAGCGCCGTCCGAGGAGGTGTTCGGCGCGGGCGTGCTCCAGTCGGCCGGGGCTCCTGCCGAGCAGGTCGGAGGCCTCGGTCAGGTGGTCGAGGCCGGTGTCGCCCGGGGTGAGGACACCGCGTGCCAGGGCCAGCATGCCGCGCGCCCGGACGGTCCCCCACTCCTCGACCGGCGCCGCGACGCGCTCGACGACGGCGTGCCCCTCGTGCTCGCGTCCGAGCCGGGCCAGCAGCTGGGCGGCGTCGAACCACCAGGGCGCCAGTACGGGGTTGCCGATACCGGCCGCGGCGAGGCTGTCGCCGCAGCGCAGCAGGTCGTCCACCGCGCCTTCGAGGTCGCCCAGGACTTCCCGGGTGCGGGCGCGGGTCATCAGGTAAGTGTGGTACTCGAGGGTGAACTGCTCCAGCCGGGGCCGCTGGATCTCGTCGAGGAGCTGCTGTGCCTTCTGCGGTTCGCCGCGCCGCACATGGACGGCGGCGAGGGCGCACTGCGGGGAGACCGAGGTCCGCACCTGCAGCTCCCGGGCGAAGAGGTCGTGGGAGAACTGCGCGTCGGACAGGGCCTGGGTGACGTTCCCGGCCCACAGGTGCAGCTGGGCGCGGGTCGTGGAGACGAGGGCACACTGCCAGGCCTCGCCGCGGGCCCGGGCCTGGGCGAGGAGCGTGCTCAGCGCGGCCTGGACGGGTTCGATCTCGTCCGCCAGATACAGGGTGAGGGAGGCGCCGAGCGCTCCCCAGCCACCCCGGGGGCCGTCGCCGAGGCGCAGGACCCGCTCGGCGGCGGGTACCAGCTCGACGGCGGGCCGGCCCTCCAGGGTACGCAGCGCGCACAGCATGCCCAGCAGCAGGCGTTCGTCCGGTGTCTCGCCGGGCGGGGGCGTGTAGTCGCGGAAGCGGCGGCTGATCCGGCCGACGGTCGACGTCTCGTCAAGGCCGGAGATCAGCACCATGGCCTCCACGCGGGCGCGCAGGGCCTGGTCGGCGGGGGACGCGCCGAGTTCCCCGACGGTCACGTCGAGGGTCTCGTCGACGAGGTCCAAGGCGCGCAGTGAGTTGTGGGCGCCGAGCGAGGTGACGCCGTACTGCAGGACCAGCCGGCAGCGGGTGCGGGGGTCGGTCGGCCGGGACAGCGCGTGTTCGAGGTGGCGCAGGGCGGTGCTGGGCGCGAGGTGCGCGAAGACTCTGGCCGAGTGGGACAGCAGGTCCAGGTCGTCGGGGGCGTGGCGCAGGGCGCGGGTCAGGTACTGACCGGCCGTGGCGGGCGCGCCCCGCAGTTCGGCGCCGAGGGCGGCGGAGCGCAGAGCGGTGATCATCCAGGGCTCGGGGCTGGCCGGGAGCAGCATGAGCTGGACGGCGACCTCCTCGACGGGGCGTCCGGCCTCGTCGAGGAGCCGGGCGGCACGCTCGTGCAGCGCGGCGCGCTCGGCGGGCCGCAGGGTCTGCAGGACGGCCTGCCGGATGACGTCGTGCCGGTAGGCGAGGGCGTCGGGCCGCAGCAGGCCGGCCGCACGCAGGTCCTCGACGACGCGCTGGGCGGGCTCGGGCTGGGTGCCGGCGAGGGCGGCGACCGTTTCGACGGTCTCCTCCTCCAGGACGGCGACGGCCCGTGCCACGGCGAGCCGTTCGGCCGAGAGTCGATCGATCTGGAGGCGGGCCACCAGTCCGAGGTCGGCTCCCTCGTCGACCGCGTCACCGGGCCCGGTGAGCGAGTCGCGTTCCTTCCACCGGTGGGCCAGCAGGTGCACGAGGAGGGGGATGCCGCCGGTGATCCGCATGCAGGTGTCGACGAGTGCGGCGTCGGGCCGGCCGCCGAGGACATGGGCGAGGAGCTCTCCCACCGCTTCCTCGCCGAGCGGGTGCACGTCGAGGGTGCGGCAGGAGGGGACGTCGGCCATCTCCTCCAGTGCGGCGGGCACCGCCTCCTCGGCCTCGGTGCGCAGGGTGAGGAGCAGTACGACCGGCAGGTCCTCGGCGCGTCGCAGCAGGAAGCCGAGCCAGCGCAACGACGCCTCGTCGCACCACTGGAGCTCGTCGACGGCGAGGACGACCGGGCGCTCGGCGGCGAGTCCCGCGGTGAGCCAGTACAGGCCCTGCATCACGGCGTAGAGGTCGGCGGGGACGGCGTCCGCGGTGCGGCCCGGGGTCAGGGCGGGCAGGGCCAGGCGGGCGCTGCCGCGCAGCAGCGGGTGGCTCGCGGTGTTGCCCTCGGTCAGGTGCAGCGGTGCGAACAGCTCCCGGACGGCCTCGTAGGCGCCGCTGCCGTTCTCCGGGCACTTGGCGGTGAGCACGCAGACGTCGGCGGCGGCCAGTTGCTCGGTCACGGCGTCGATCGCGGCAGTCATCAGCCGGGTCTTGCCGACGCCCGCGGGGCCGCGCAGCAGCACCGCCCGGCCGGCGCCCTTGACCTGCTCGCGGATGAGGGACAGTTCCGCGTCCCGGCCGACGAGCCGCGGCGGGTCCTCGGCGTCCGCGGTCTCTCTGTTTCCGGCGCTGAGCAGGGCCACCGCGACTCCTAACACACCGCCCGGCGGACACGGCGGTGCCGGTCCGTTCGTGGGCTTCATCGATGGGGGGTTGTTCCGGGAGGCGGTCACGGGACCCGCCTCGTGGTGCGGTCGGTTCCTCGCGTCCCCGGCGAGCCGGCTCCGCCCCGGACATCGCGTCGGTGGACGGAGGACCGAGGTGTGCGGGGGCGCGCGGGGAGGGACGCGGTCGGGTCGAAACCGCGTTGTCCCGCTGGTCGTCGGGGTCGCGCGATCACCGTATCAGGGGTGGTGCGGACCGCTGCCGGCTCCGCTGCGCGGTCGGCGACGGCTGCGATACGGCTGCTGGCCTGTTCGGGCACGGATACCGGTCGTTCGGGCATGGAGATACGGGTGTCGGGCGGTGCGTCCCTCACGCCGACCGGTCGGGTCGGCGGTGGGAGCCGCGGGGTCAAGGGTGTTGACCGGAGTCTTCCTCGCATTCGGCCGGTCGGGCCGCGAGGAGTGGGGCGGGCGTCCGGGGCGGTGGGCGGGTGCGCCGATGCGGGCACGGGCAGAGAAGCATTCGGGCACGTGCGCGCTGCTCGTCTCGAGCGTGGGCCGGGGTTGGGCCCCTGGGCCGGGGGTGGGCCGTGGGCCAAGGTTGAGCCCCTGGACCAGCCTTGGGCGCGCGGGCCGGGATCGGGCCCGTGGACCGGGATCGGGTCCCTGGGCCGGGGTTGGGCGCGCGGGCCGGGGTTGGGCCCGTGGGCCAAGGTTGGCGCGCGGCGGGGGTTGGCGCGCGGGCCAACATGAGGCACGTGGGCCGGGGTTGGGCCCGTGGGCCGGGGTTGGGCCCGTGGGCCGGGGTTGGGCCCGTGGGCCGGGGTTGGGCCCGTGGGCCGGGGTTGGGCCCGTGGACCGGGGTTGGGCCCGTGGACCGGGATTGGGCCCGTGGACCGGGATTGGGCCCGTGGACCGGGATTGGGCCCGTGGACCGGGATTGGGCCCGTGGGCCGGGAGGCCGAGGTTGGCGCGCGGCGGGGGTCGGGCGCGCGGGTCGACGCGTTCGAGGGGACGAGGGTGGTCGCTTCGGGCCGGCAGCGGAGGGGGTGGGGCTGCGGCCGGCGTCCTCGCCGGGTCTCCGGGGTTTCCGGGCGACGCGTCGGGGTGAGGTCTCCGGGTCCGGGGGTGCGTCGGGGCGGGGTCTGCGGTCCGGGGTGGTCCGGGCGCGAGACCCACGAGGACGGCGTCAGAAGGCCGCCGCGGCGACGCGTCGGGGCGGGTGGAACGCGGCCGGGGGCGGCAAGAGTGCGGGGAGCGGCTGGTGGGTGCGGACGTCGGCCGCGTCGTGTCCGGCGAGGCGGGCGCTGTGCTGGAGGCGGGTCACGGCGACGACGGCGAGGGCCGCGCGCAGGGTGGCGAGGCCGCGCAGTCCCTCCGGGCGCTGACCGGTCAGCAGGGCGATCCGCTGGAGCCGGCGGTCGAGGGTGTTGCGGTGGATGCCCAGGCGCAGACAGGCCCGGTGGCGCACTCCGTCGGCGGCGATGAGGGCGGCGAGGGTGTCCCAGAGCACGGGGTGCTCGTGCAGCGGCTCGACCATGCGGACGAGGCGTTCGGAGACGGCGGGGTTGGCCGCGGCGCCGTACTCGACCAGGACGTCGTCGAGTTCGTACACGCCGGGTGGGCAGCCGAGCGCGAGGAGGGTGGCGCAGATGCCGTCGACGATCGACAGCCCGCTCTCGTCGGGCAGTTCCCGCACGTCGTCGACCCCCCGTGACCGCCCCCCACACAGAACATCCGGTGGCACCGTGAATCTCCTTCCGGCCCCGTCGGCCACTCGTCCCCTGAACCGCGGCTGCCCAGGACCCGACCCGCGTTTACCGGACCCGCTCCCCCTTCCCGGCAGGGCCGCGACGTCCGTCCGGTCCGCCACCGGCCCGACCCGGCCGAGGCGCAAGCGCTCGCACACCGCCGGGGGTGAGCCCCGATGAGCGCAACGGGCCATCTGCCGTCCGCGCCCGCCGGACGGCTGCTGCGCGAGCGGGCCACCCAGGACGGTCTCGCGCCGCTGCACGGGCGGGACGCCGAACAGGCGGCGCTGGTACACCTGCTGACCCGGCTCGCCGCCGGCCACGCGGGGGTGGCCGTCCTCCACGGAGTCCCGGGCAGCGGACGCAGCAGGCTCCTGCGGCGCGGCATCGCCTTCGCGCGCGCGGCCGGGGTCCAGGTGCTCACCGCACTGGGCTCGGCGTCGTCGGCCCACACCCCGTACGCCTTCGTGGCGCAGCTGCAGCCCAGGGCCTCCACGTCCGGCGCGGCCCGGGCGGCGACACCGTACGAGGAGAAGTCCGTGGCGGGTCGGTGCCGCGATCTGCTGGCCGCCGCCCATCGGCCGACGCTCCTCGCCCTGGACGACGTGCAGTGGGCGGACCCCGAATCCGTGGAAGTCATCGGGGGACTGCTGCGGCGGCTCGCCTCGGCGCCGCTCGGTGTGCTGATGACCGTCACCGGCACCCGCGGCGAGTTCCCCGACCACTGCGCCGCGCTGGTCGACCAGGCGGCCTTCTGCCAGGACGGCGGGGGCCTGTTGCTGGAACTGGGGCCGCTCGGTGCACCGGAGGTCCGCTCGCTGTTCACCGCGACGCAACTGCCCCAGCCGGCCGGGCCGCACGATGCGTGGTGGGAGCAGGCCGCCCGGATCAGCCGGGGCAGTCCCTGGCTTCTGCGGCCGGTACTGGACGAACTGCGCCGCGAGCCGCACGAGATGACCGCCGCCCAGCTCAGGGCGGCGTTCGCCGAAGGGATCGAGACGGCTCGTTCGGAACTGGCGAGGCAGACGGTCGCGCGGCTGGCGCAGGCGCCGCTGACGCTGCTGCGCGGCCTGACGGTGTGCGGGGGGTTGGTGCCCGTGGACCGGGTGGCCGCGCTCGTCGGCCTCGACGCGTCGGAAGTGCCCGGCGCACTGCGGGCATTACGGGCGCACGGGCTGGTCGACGGCGGTGACCCGCCGCGGCCCGCGCTCACGGAGCGCACCGCCTCCGTGCTGGCCGGGGTACCCGCCGAGGCCCGCGCACGGCTGCGTGCGGACGCGGCCCGCTGGGCCCACCGGTGCGACGCCGCCGAGGAGGACGTGGCCACGCTGCTGCTGAGCACCGGTCCGCTGGGCGACCCCTGGGTGCCGTCGGTGCTGCGGCGCGTCGCCCGGCTTCGTCTCGCGCGGGGCCGGCACGCGGAGGCGGCCGAACTGCTGGAACGTGCGCTGCGCGAGCCGCTCACCGGGGCGGAGCGCGCCGAGGCGCTGCTGGAGGCCGCCGAGGCGTACGCGGTGACCGCGCCGGAGGCGGCACAGGTGCGGATCGGCAAGCTGCTGTCCGGCGCACCGCCCCGCCCAGGGCTGCGCGCCGCCGCCACCGACCTCGTCCTCGCCCGCGGCGAACCGGTGGGCATACCGGTGGGGCCGGTCCCGTCGTACGACGACGGCGCACGGCCTGCGCTCCCCTCGTGTGCCGACGGCGGCGACCGGACGGCGGACCTGCTGCGGTGGGCGAAGGGCGCCTCCTGGGACGACGACGTCGCACAGACGGACCGCCCGGCCGGTGGCGGGCGCCGGGCCAGCGAGGGTTCCCCGCGGCACGGCATCCCGGTCCGGCCGGGTCGTGCACGCCACGCCCGCCCCGGCGGGGGACTCGCCGCCGTGGGCCCGGCGCACGGCAGGGCCGCCCCGGCATACGACACCGCGCACGCGCACCCCGGCACGGCGGACCCCGGTTTCGATCCGGCGGCGTGGGCGGCCGACGCCTGGCGGCAGGCGATGCGGGGCCACGACGCCACCGCCGTACGGGAGATGGGCCTGGAGGTGCTGCGGGCGCCGCTCGACGGGCCACTGTTCCCCCGGTTCGCCGCGGCCTTCGTGCTGTCGCTCGCGGACGCGCACTCCGCGGCGCGTGACGCGCTGGACGTCACGCTCGCCGAGGCGGGCAAGCGGGCCAGCCCGACGGTCGTCGCGACGGGCCTGCTGCTGCGGGCGCGGTTGAACCTGCGGGCGTGCGACCCGGACACGGCCGCGCGCGACCTGGCCGCCTGCCGTTCCCTGGCGCCGCCGCACGTGTGGCATCCCACCCGGCTGCCCGCGCTGCGGGCGGCGCAGATCCGGGTGCTGATCGCCCGGGAGCGGTTCTCCGAGGCCGACCGGCTGGCCGCCGAGGAGCTGCCGCCGGGCGCCGAGGAGAGCAGCGACTGGACCGGGCTGCTGTACAGCCGCGCACAGCTCATGCTGTGCCGGGGGCGGCCCCGGCAGGCGCTGGCCGAGGCGGAGGAGTGCGGCCGGCGGCTGTCGGCGCGCGGCTGGCACAACCCGGCGCTGCTGGCGTGGCGTTCACTCGCGGCGCTGGCCCATCTCGGCTGCGGCGACGAGGACCGGGCGGCCGAGCTGTTCGCGGAGGAGCTGCGGCTGGCCGAGCGCTGGGGCACCGACTCCGCGCTCGCCTGGACCGAGCTGCGTCGCGGCCTCGCCGCCCCCGCCCCGCAGGCGACCCGGCTCACCGAACGCGCGCTGCGCCGGCTCGGCCGTACCCCTGAGGCCCGCCGGTTCGCGCAGACCCTCGTCGCCCGGGAGACCGCCGGGCTGCGCCCGTCGGCCCGGGCGGACGTCCCCGCGTCCGGGGCCCGGCGGCTGAGCGACCACACACGTGCGACCTGACGTTCCCCGGCTCGTCGCTCCTCCCCATCCCCCACGCTCAACCACACCGCGCAAGGAGGCCGCTGGCATGCTGCTTGAGCGGCAGAACGAACTGAAGGTGGCGGCCGAGGCCCTGCGGCTCGCCCGGCACGGCAGCGGGTCGCTCATCGTGATCAGCGGCCCGCCCGGCATCGGCAAGTCCGCGCTGCTGGCGGAGATCGGAGAACTGGCCGCACGGCTCACCGCCGGGCCGTCGCCCGGCGCGGCGGGTCCGCCCCGCGCCCTGGTGATGCGGGCGTACGCCGCCCCGGCCGAGCGCGGCTTCCCCCTCGGTGTGACCCGGCAGCTGCTGGAGCCGGTGCTGACGTCAGGCTCGTTCGTGGCCCGGTGGTGTTCCGGGCCGGCGCGGCCCGCCCTCGCCTTCCTCCAGGGCGACCCGGAGTCGCTCCGGCAATCCACGGGGACGGTCGTGCGGGCGCTGCTGTCGATGGTGGAGAACATGACTCTCGACCGGGTGCCGGTGCTCCTCGTCGACGACGTGCACTGGGCCGACGAGGAGTCGCTGGAGTGGCTGGACGAGTTGGTCAGGCAGGTGACGCACCGGCGGATCCTGGTGGCGGTCACCCTCTGCGAGGGAGAGCCCGCGGCGGAGCACCAGGGGGTCCGGCGGCTCGCCGCCGCCGAGCACACGCTGCTGCCGGCCCCGCTCGGTGCGGCCTCCGTCGACGGGCTGCTGCTGGAGCGGCTGGGTGTGCCGGCCGACCCGGAGTTCACGGCGGCGTGCCACGAGGCCACCCGGGGGAACCCGCTGCACCTGGTGTCACTGCTGCAGGAGTGCCAGACCCGCGGCGTGGCGCCGGTGGCCGCCGAGGCGTCCGCGGTGGCGGCGATGGTGCCGCCGGCACTGCGCCGCAGACTCCTGCTGTGTCTGCGGGAGCAGCCGCCGTTCGTGCTCGCCGCGGCCCGGGCGCTGATGGTCCTCGGGGACGACGCCGACCGGCAGGTGGTGGGCGAACTGGCCGGGCTGGACCCGGTGGACCTGGACGAGAGCCTGTGGCGGCTGCGCCGGCTGGCGCTGGTGACCCGGCAGGACACCCTGCGGCTGGCCCACCGGGCGGTGCACGAGGTCATCGACGAGGGCACCTCCCCGGACGAGCGCAACCGTCTGCATCTGCAGGCCGCCGCCCTGCTGCGCTACCGGGGCAGCGCGCCCGAGCGGGTCGCCGGTCATCTCCTGGCCGCGACGGCGCAGTTGGACGACGATGCGGTGGCCGTGCTGCGGCGCGCCGCCGACACCGCGGTACGGCGCGGGGCGCCCGAGACCGCCGCCCGCCATCTGCGCCGGGCCCTGCGCGACATCCCGCCGCACAGCGAGGCCCGGGCCGGGCTGCTGGTGGAACTGGCCCATGTGGAGCGCAGCTTCGCCCCGTCGGTGGCCGTGCGGCACGTGGCGCAGGCCTTCCCGCTGCTGCCCGGCCCGCTGGCCCGCGCACAAGCGCTCGCGGCGCTGACGCCCGTCGCGCCGGCGGCCACGCTGATGTCGCTCACCGATCTGCTGCGGCGCACGGCGGACGAACTCGGCGCGGTGGACGAACTCGCGGGCACCGGGGAATCGACGGCCGTCCACCGCTCGTTGCAGCAGCGCCTGCAGGCCCGGATGTACTACCTGTGCGAGAACGACCCGGACGTGCTGGCGACGGCCGCGGACCGGCTGTCCCGGCTGGAGGTGCGGCCCGAGACGGCGACCGGCGAGCAGCGGGAGCTGCTGGTCGCCCTGCTGCACGCGGCGACCGTCTCGGCGGGGCTGTCGGCCGCGCGCGCCGGGGCGCTCGGCCACCGGGTGCTGGACCACGAGCCGGCCTCCGCCGCGCACGTCCACACGATGCTGCCGCTGCTGGTGCCGATATCGGTCGCCGCGGACTCGGTGGCCGGGCTGCTGCCCTGGCTGGACAAGGCGCTGGTGGACGCCGTACGCCGGGGCGGACGGCTGGAGGAGTCGGTGGTGCTGGCCGAGCAGGCGCTGGTGCTGCTCGCCCAGGGCCGGCTGGCGGCCGCGCGGGAACGGGCGGTGCGGGCCGGCGCCACCGTCGCCCCCGAGGAGGCCACGACGCTGTCCGCGCTGGCCCTGGTCACGGTGGCGCTGCGGTCGCGGGAGCCAGAGCTGGTCGCCGCGGTGCCGGAACGCTTCCGCGGACTGCACGAGAACTGCGAACTCGCCGCGCTGCTCACCCTGGTCCGCGGCATGGAGGCCGAGGCCCGCGACGAACCGGCGGCGGCCGTGGAGCACTACCTCGACGCCGGGTACGCCCTGGACCGGGCGGGCTGGCGCAACCCGCTGGTGGTGCCCGCGGCCTACTGGGCGGCCCGCACCCTGCACCGTACCGGCGAGACCGACCGGGCCGAGCAACTGTCCGAGCATTACCTCGAGCAGGCGCGCCGATGGGGCGCCCCGTCGGCGCTGGGCCGTGCGCTGGCGCTCAGGGCCGAGGTGGGCGACGAGGCCGCCGCGCCCAGGCTGCTGCGCGAGGCCGCCGGGGTGCTGGAGGACTCGGCCGACCTGCGCAGCCGGGCCGCGGTGCTGCTGCGGCTCGCGGAGACGGTGGCGCCCCGTGACGCCGCCGAGGCGGAGGCCGCGCTGCGCCGCTCCCTTGAGCTGGCCAGGGACTGCGGCGCGGAGCGGATCGCCTGCCGGGCGCAGGAGATGCTGGGACCGGCGGCGGCCGGCGTCACCGCCCGCACCCCGCTGACGTCCGCGGAACGGCTGGTGGCGCGGATGGCCGTTCAGGGTCTGACCAACCAGGCGATCGCCGACTCCCTCGGCGTCTCCCGCCGGGCCGTGGAGAAACACCTGACGAACTGCTACCGCAAGATGTCCACCTCCGGCCGGTCGGGCCTGGCCACCGCCCTGGCTGAGGCAGGTCTCCTCGACAGCACCGACGCCCCTGGTGACCTGGCCGAGGCCGTGCGGCCCCAGGGGGCGGCGTGACGCGGAGGGGCGGCCTTCGCGAGGGCGGTCCCCGACGAGGAGGGTTCCCCGACGGGGGAAGCGCCCGAACGCGAGGGCGACCCGATGTGCCTCCCGGCCCCGGGCGCAGCCTGACATCGAGGTGGCGGTCCCCTACGAGGGAGCGCGCCGCACGCGAGGTGCCCGGCATGCCCTCCGTCCCGGGCTTCGTCCGCGACGCGCCCGCGGGGTCAGGCCGGGGCCTGCCAGCTGAGCGGTGACTGGTAGAACCGGCGTCGTTCCAGGCGGTTCCAGCGGGCGGCGGTGCGGGGGCGCCGGTCGGTGTCACGGGTGTGGTCACGGGCCGTGGCGGCGCGGGCCAGCAGGAGCGCGGTCAGTGCCGCGAGTTCCTCCTGGCCGGCCACGCCCCGCTCGATCCGTACCAGAGCGGTGTCGTGGGGTCTGTTCACGTGTCCCTTCTCTCGTCCGGGCCGTCGGGGACCGCCCGGCCCGCGTCAGCGGGCCTGCGCGGCGGCCCGGGCGGCCTGTGCGGTGAAGTGTTCGTCGAGGATCTTCAGCACGTCCGCGGCGCGGCTGTTGAGGTAGAAGTGGCCGCCGGGCAGGACGTGCAGGCCGAAGCCGGCGGTGGTGTGCTTCTGCCAGTCCTCGGCCTCGTCGACGGACGTCTTGGGGTCGCTTTCGCCGACCAGCGCGGTCACCGGGCAGGCCACGGTGGCACCCGGCTCGCACCGGTAGGTCTCCACCGCCTTGTAGTCGCCGCGCAGCGCGGGCAGGATCATCCGGATCAGCTCGTCGTCGCCCAGCAGCCGGTCGTCGGTGCCGCTCATCGCCCTGACCTCGGCGATGATGCCGTCGTCGCCGCGCTGGTGCACGTTCTCGTCGCGGTACCGGGAGGGCGCGCGCCGGCCGGACGCGAAGAGCCGCACCGGGCCGCCGCCGTCCCGCTCGAACCGCCGGGCCACCTCGAAGGCGACGAGCGCGCCCATGCTGTGCCCGAAGAAGGTCAGCGGGCGGTCGTCCCAGCCGCGCAGGGCCCCGTACACCTGGTCCGCGAGCGCGCCGATGTCGTCGATCAGCGGCTCGTTGCGCCGGTCCTGTCGGCCGGGGTACTGCACGGCGACGACGTCGACGCGCGGGCTGAGGGCCGTGGCGACCGGAAGGTAGTAGCTGGCCGAGCCGCCCGCGTGGGGGAAGCAGACCAGACGGTGGGCGGCCTCGGGAGCCGGGTGGAAGCGTCGGCACCACAGGCCGTCGTCGGCGGGGGAAGCGCTCACGCTGCTCGTCCGTCCTCTGTTCGCGGGCCACCGTACGCTGCGCGGGCCCGTTGGCTGGCGGGGATCTGCCGCCACTATCGGGCACGTCGGCGGCCCGGACGGCCCCGGCGGGGGAAGTCTGGGCGTTTCCCCTGTCCTTGGCCGCGGGGGCCCGTTGCGCGTTGTGCGGGCGCGCGGGCCGGTGGCATAAAGCTGACCGCCGGCCGCGGATCGACGCGCCGGACGTACGACGAGGAGTTCCCATGCCCACCATCCCGGATCCCCGGCCCGCGACCGGTACGGCGGCCCCGCAGTGAGCCGTGATGCGGGCGGCAGGCTCTTCGCCGTCAGCGACCTGCACGTCGCCTACGAGCAGAACCGCGCCGTCGTACGGGAGTTGCGGCCGCCCGACCCGTCCGACTGGTTGATCGTCGCCGGTGACATCGGCGAGCTGACGGCGGACGTGGAGTGGGTGCTGCGGCTGCTCGCCGACCGGTTCGCGAAGGTGGTGTGGGTACCGGGCAACCACGAGTTGTGGACGCATCCGGACGACCCGGTACCCCTGCGCGGCGATGCCCGCTACCGGCGCCTGGTCGAACTGTGCCGCTCCCTCGGCGTGTTGACGCCCGAGGACCCGTACGTCACGTGGCAGGGCCCCGACGGGCCGGTGGTGATCGCGCCGCTGTTCCTGCTGTACGACTACTCGTTCCTGCCGCCGGGTGCGACGGGCGGCGCCGACGCGCTGGCCCGCGCGGAGAAGGCGGGCGTGGTCGCGACCGACGAGTTCCTGCTGCACAGCGACCCCTACCCCGACCGGGCGGCCTGGTGCCGGGCGCGCCTCGCGTACACCCGGGAGCGGCTGGACGCCTGTCCCCCGGACCTGCCGACCGTGCTGGTGAACCACTTCCCACTGGTGCGCGAGCCCACCCGGATCCTGCGCTACCCCGAGTTCGCCCTGTGGTGCGGGACCACCGCCACCCACGACTGGCACCGCCGCTACCGGGCGGCGACCGTCGTCTACGGCCATCTGCACATTCCGCGGACCACCTGGCACGATGGCGTGCCGCACCGCGAGGTGTCGCTGGGCTACCCCCGCGAGTGGCAGGCCCGCGCCATGCCCGATCCCCTGTTGCGCGAGATCCTGCCCCGGCGAGGTGCCCGATGACGCCGCTGATGCGCCGGCTGCTGCCGGACGTGGCGGAAGTGACCGAGGTGCGCGGCGAGTTGTCGGCACCGCCGCTGTTCCCGGAGGAGGAGGCGGTGGTCGCGCGGTCGGTGGGCGAGCGCCGACGGGAGTTCGCCACCGGCCGGCGCTGCGCGCGGCTGTCGCTGGCCGCGCTGGGCCTGCCGGCGCAGCCGCTGCTGTCCGGGCAGCGCGGGGAGCCGCTGTGGCCGGAGGGAGTGGTCGGCGCGCTCTCGCACTGCGCCGGCTACCGGGTGGCGGCCGTGGCCCGCGCCACGGACCTGGCGGCGCTGGGCATCGACGCGGAGACGGCCGCCCCGCTGCCCGACGGCGTGCTGGAGGCCGTGTCGCTGCCCGTGGAGCGCGCCGAACTGGCCCGGCTGCGGGCCTCGGAGCCGCACGTGCCGTGGGACCGGCTGCTGTTCAGCGCGAAGGAGTCGGTCTACAAGACGTGGTTCCCGCTGGCCGGCACGATGCTCGGCTTCGACACGGCCCGACTGAGCTTCGCCGTCGTGCCGGACTCCGGGAGGAGCGGGGTGCGGGGCACGTTCTCGGCGCGGCTGCTGAACCCGCTGCCGCCCGCGTTCGCCGATGCGATCGGCGGGCCCGTCCTGGACGGGTGGTGGCTGGTCGACGAGGGGCTGGTGCTGACCGCGATCGCGCCGCCCGTACGCCGTACGACCACCGGCCCCGGCGACGAGACGTCCGCGGACCGGACCGGGCCCGGCACCTCCCACCCGGCCGGGCCCGGCACCTCCCACCGGTCCGCGGTCACCCCTCCCGGACCGCTCCCGGCCGGCGCCTCGGCCGGCCGCGTCGCCGGTACGACCCGCCCGCCCGCGGCGGACGCGCACCGGCCTCCGGCGGACGCCTTCCGGGTGTCCGCGGCCGGCAGCTGCCCGTCTCCGCCGGCCGGCCACTCCCGCCCGAAGGGGGCCGACAGGTCGCCCCCGCCGACCGCTGGTCCTTCCCGCCCGCCCGCGCCCGCGTAGTTCCCCCCGCGTCCGCGGCGGGGTGCCGCGGGCCGACATCGATCCGAGTGGAGAGACAGCGATGCCCCAGCTCAACGCGACCGGTCCCGGCTCCCCCAGCGAGGCGGTCGTCGCCGCGCGGCTCGCTCTGTCCGCGACGGCGACGGGCGGCGAGGCCATGTCCGACGTCGAGTTCTTCGAGTGGATGGACGCACGACGGCCCCGGCACCGCCAGGAGGTGAGCCGCACCACCTTCGCCGAGCTGTCCGGCTGGCACTTCGCCCCGGAGACCGGTGATCTCGAGCACCGCAGCGGGCGCTTCTTCTCGGTGCGCGGCCTGCATGTACGCACCGACTTCGGTCCGGTCCCCGAGTGGAGCCAGCCGATCATCCGGCAGCCGGAGATCGGCATCCTCGGTCTCGCGGTGCGCGAGATCAACGGAGTGCTGCACTGCCTGATGCAGGCGAAGGCCGAGCCCGGCAACGTCAACGGCGTGCAGCTGTCGCCGACGGTGCAGGCCACGAAGAGCAACTACACGCGGGTGCACGGGGGTTCGGCCGTGCCGTACGTGGAGTGCTTCCGGGAGCCGTGGGAGCGCGGACACCGGGTGCTGGCGGACGTGCTGCAGTCGGAGCAGGGTTCGTGGTTCTTCTGCAAGCGCAACCGCAACATGGTCGTCGAGGTGGGCCCCGAGGTGGAGGCCGGCGAGGACTTCTGCTGGCTGACGTTGCGTCAGGTCCACGCGCTGCTGCGGTACGAGAACCTGGTCAACATGGACGCCCGTACGGTGCTGTCCTGTCTGCCCGACTGGCAGCACGGCCCCGGCCCCTCCCCCGCGCTCCACTCCGACGTGGCGATCCGCAACTGGATCACCGCCCAGCAGAGCGAGCGCGAGGTCTGCGCGGAGCTGGTGCCGCTGCGGGAGATCGAGAGCGAGGGCTGGCACGTCGACGAGGACCGCATCGCACACGAGCGGGGCCTGTACTTCAGCATCGTGCCCGTGGACGTCTCCTCCGACCGGCGCGAGGTGGCGTCCTGGTCGCAGCCGCTGCTGGAGCCGCACGGCACGGGCGTGGTGGCGATGCTGGTGCGCCGGATCGACGGCGTGCCGCACTGCCTGGTGCGCGCCCGCGTCGAGCCCGGCTATCTGGACGTCATCGAACTGGGCCCCACCGTCCAGTACACCCCGGAGAACTACGCCCACCTGCCGGCCTCCGCCCGCCCCCGCTTCCTGGGCCTGGTGGAGCAGGCACGGCCGGAGCAGATCCTGTTCGACACCGTACTGTCGGAGGAGGGCGGCCGGTTCCTCGACGCGCAGAGCCGCTACCTGATCGTGGAGGCGGACGGCGACGGGCCGGACGACATCCCGGACGACTACCGGTGGGTGACCCTCCGTCAGCTCGGGGAACTGCTGAAGTACAGCCACTACGTGAACGTGCAGGCGCGGACCCTGGTCGTCGCCCTGCGGTCGGTGCCGGGCATCACCGCGCACCTGCCGGGCGCCCGAGAGGCACTCACGGTGCCCGCGGCGGCGTCGGCGGCGACGGTGGTCGCCACGACCGGCGCCATGGCCGGCACCATCGACGAACGGGCGGGGCATGCGGATCATCGGTGACGGCTTCCTCGCCCGCAATCTCGCCGAGGAGTTCGGCGACCGCTTCCCCGGCGTGACGGCGCTGGCCTGCGGCGTGTCCAGCACGTCCACCGCGGCGCCCGCCGAGTACGACCGCGAGGCGCGGGTTCTCTACGACGCGCTCGACGCCTGCGCCCGGCAGGGCCGGCAGCTGCTGTTCTTTTCCACGGCGTCCTTCTCGATGTACGGCTTCACGGACGACGGAGAGGCGGCGGAGAGCGACCCGGTGCGCCCGCCGAACACGTACGGGCGGCACAAGCTGGCACTGGAGAGCGTGGTGCGCTCCTCGGGTGTCGAGCACCTGGTGCTGCGCCTGAGTCACGCGGTGGGCGGCCATCAGCGCCCTCACCAGCTGCTGCCCACGCTCGTCCGGCTGATCGGCGTCGGCGAGGTGACCGTGCATCAGGGAGCCCACCGCGACCTGCTGGACGTGCGGGACCTGCTGCACGCGGTCGGGCGGCTCCTGGGGGACGGGGTGAGCGGCGAGGTGCTGAACGTGGCCTCGGGAGTCCCGCAGCCGGTGGAGTCCATCGTGACGGCGATCGAGGGGCGGCTGGGCGTCACGGCACGCCGGGTGGAGCGGCCCGGCTCCCCCGCGGTGACCCGGGTGTCGCTGAGGCGGCTGCGCCGGTTCGTGCCGGACTTCCGGGCCACGCCGGACGAGAAGTATCTGGACGCCCTGCTGGACGCCTATCTGCCGTACTACACGGCGCTCTCCGGGGCCTGACGCACCACCGCAGGCCCGAGCCGGACGCACCACCACCGACACCCGGCCGCACCCCCGCAGACCCCGGGCCCCACTCACCCACCGCGGACCCGGGCCGGAGGCACCACCACCGACACCCGGCCGCACCCCCGCAGACCCCGGGCCCCACTCACCCACCGCGGACCCGGGCCGGAGCCACACCGCGGGCGCGGCTGCTCGGCGCGCTGCCGGGGATGACAGGGCGCGCCGCCGCCGGCACCGGGGCAGCCGCTTCCGGGCGTTCCCCGCACTGCGAGAACCCCTAGACATTTGCCCCGCCCCCGGACTGGAGTCACCTGTTCCGCCTAGCGTGGCCGCATGATCGAGCTTGCGGGAGTGACCAAGCGGTACGGCCGCAAGGTGGTGGTCGACGACCTCACCTTCACGGTCCGGGCCGGCTGTGTGACCGGCTTCCTCGGGCCCAACGGCGCGGGCAAGTCCACCACGATGCGGATGATGCTCGGCCTGGACCACACCACGTCCGGCCGGGTCCTCATCGACGGACAGCCGTACGCGCGGCTGAAGGAGCCGCTGCGGCACGTGGGTGCCCTGCTGGACGCCAAGGCCATGCACGGCGGGCGCAGCGCGTACCAGAACCTCAGATGCCTGGCCCTCAGCAACGGCATCGCGCTCTCCCGGGTCGACGAGGTCCTGGAGGAGGTCGGCCTGACGTCGGTCGCCAAGAAGCGGCCCAAGGGTTTCTCCCTCGGCATGGGGCAGCGGCTCGGCATCGCGGCGGCGCTGCTCGGCGACCCGCAGATCGTGATGCTGGACGAGCCCGTCAACGGCCTGGATCCCGAGGGTATCCACTGGATCCGCACACTGATGAAACGGCTGGCCTCCCAGGGCCGTACGGTGTTCGTCTCCAGCCACCTGATGAGCGAGATGGCGCTGACCGCCGACCATCTCGTCGTCATCGGCCGGGGCCGGCTGCTCGCCGACACCGGTATGCAGGAGTTCATCGACCGCAACTCGCGCTCCTCGGTGCGCATCCGCACCCCCGAACCGGAGAAGCTGCGCGACGCGCTGGCCGCCGCGGGAATCGCCGCCGCCGAGAGCGGCACCGGCACGTTCGAGGTGAGGGACGTACCGTCGGAACGGCTGGGCGAGCTGGCGCTGGAGCACCGGATCCTGCTGCACGAGCTGAGCCCCCACAGCGCCTCCCTGGAGGAGGCCTTCATCGCCCTGACCGGTGAGACCACCGAATACCGCACCGGACCGCTCGCCACGGGGACCGTCCTGCCCGGCGGCCCGGTGGTGCCCGAGACCACGCGAACGGAGTCCTGAACCATGTCCGCACCCGTCGCGGCCCTCCGCTCGGAATGGGCCAAGCTCACCACGGTCCGCTCCACGGCGTGGACGCTGATCGCGGCCTTCGCCGTCACCGTGGCCTTCGGCACGCTCGTCAGCGCCCTGTCCAACGCCCGGTACGACGACCTGTCCCGGCAGGACAAGCTCACCTTCGACCCGGCCGGCACCAGCTTCACCGGCGGCGTCCTCGGCCAGCTCGCGATGATCGCGTTCGGGGTCATGGTGATCGGCGGCGAGTACAGCACCGGGATGATCCGCAGCTCGCTGGCGGCGGTGCCGCGCCGCGGCGTGTTCTACTTCAGCAAACTCGCGGTGGCGACCGGCGCGGCCCTCGTCGTCGGCATGGTGACCAGCTTCGTCACCTTCTTCGCCGGGCAGGCGGCGCTCGGTTCGCACAGCACCACCATCGGCGCCCACAACGTGCTGCGGGCGACACTGGGCGCCGGTCTCTACATGACGCTGATGGCCGTGTTCTCGATGGGCGTGGCGACGATGTTGCGCAGTTCCATGCTGTCCATGGGAATTCTCATGCCGTTCTTTTTCCTCGTGACGCAGATCCTCGCCTCGGTGCCCGGCGCCAAGAAGGTCGCTCACTATCTGCCGGACCAGGCCGGTGAGGCGATGGCCCGGGTGGTGCGCAACCCCGACGTGCCCTACGGACCGGGCGGCGGCCTGGTCATCATGCTGGTGTGGGTGACCGTCGCGGTGCTGGGCGGGTATCTGGTGCTGCGCGGCCGGGACGCCTGACCGCGTCGCGAACTCGTCGCCCGCGGACGGAAGTCTAGGAGATTGCCGGTGTTCCACACGGCACACTGAGCAGCAATTCCACGGCTCAGGGAGCATGTCATGACCGAGATCAGGTCAGTTCAGGTGGCGGACGGGTTCTCCGTCGTCGTGCCGCAGACGGAGGGCGCGCTGTTCTCCGAGGTCGACTTCATCCACAACGAGATATTCGTCGAACGCGCCTATCTCAGGCACGGCATCCGACTCTCCGACTCGTCACGGGTCGTGGACGCCGGAGCGAACGTGGGGCTGTTCTCCCTCTTCGTCAAGCAGGAGTTCCCGGGCGCGAAGATCCTCGCCTTCGAGCCGATCCCCACGATCCACCGGGCGCTGGTGGAGAACCTGGACGCCCACGGCGCGAAGGACGTGGAGGTGGTGCGCGCGGCGCTGGGCCGTCAGGCAGAGGAACGGGTCCGGTTCACCTTCTACCCGGCCATCCCCGGCAACTCCACCCGGTACCCGGAGCAGAAGAAGGTCGGCCAGGAACTGACCGTGTCGCAGATCGGTCAGGAGGCCGTGGACAGCATCATGGCCGGCATCGAGGTCGAGGCGGAGGTGCGCCGGCTCTCCGACGTGCTGCGCGACTGGGCGCCCGAGGGCCCGATCGACCTGCTGAAGATCGACGTCGAGGGCGCGGAGCTGGAGGTCATGGAGGGCCTCGACGCGGCCGACTGGCAGCGCGTGCGGCAGACCGTCATCGAGGTCCAGGACCTCGACGGCCGGCTGGACGCGGTGCGGGGCATCCTCGACGCCCAGGGCTTCGGTGTGACCGTCGAGAGCGCGGCGAACCTGCCGGAGGTCTTCCGCTACTCGATGGTGTACGCCCGCCGCGGGGACTGACCGCGACGGCGGCCACCGCGCCGGTAAGCGCAGCGACCCGGCACCTCCTCGGTGCCGGGTCGCCGTGTCGCCGGGCTCGGCCCGGCAGAGCGCTCAGGACGGCGTGTTCTCCTCCGCCCAGTCGGGCAGCTCCAGGACGGTCAGGACGGCGGAGGTGGAGACCCAGCCGGACGCCGAGGTGGTCATCAGGATGTGGTCGCCGGGCGACAGCATCCCGTTGAGGAGCAGGTGGTTGAGGGAGACCGCCATGTCGCAGGCGCCCATGTGGCCGTACTCCTTGCCGAAGTCCCAGGTGGAGCGGGACATCGGCAGGCCCAGCGGCTGCATCTTCATCTGGTCGATCATCCGCGAGTCGCTGTTGGCGGCCACCACCCAGCGCAGGTCGGAGGCGTTCAGCCCGGCGTCCACCAGCGAGCGGTGCACGAGGTCCAGCTCGAAGTCCCGGATCATCTCCATGCACTTGTCGAGCGGCATGACGTGCTGGTTGAAGTAGGAGAGCAGGTCCATCGTGCCGGACGCCTTGCGTTCCTCGCCGCGGAACGGCAGCAGCGACTCCTCGCCGCGGTGCCACTGCTCCAGCTCGGCCAGGGTCCCGGAGTTCACCGCGCGCAGCGCCGCGAAGCCGCTGTCGCCGCTGAGCAGGACGGCGGCGCCGCCGTCGCTGGCGGTGAAGCCGGTGCCGAAGCCGGTCCAGCGGTCGATCAGCGGGCTGGTGAAGTTCTCCGCCGCGGTGACCAGCGCCGTCTCCGCGCCGGCGGCGCCCGTCAGCCGGCCGACGGCGACCTCGATACCGGCCAGCAGGCCGTTGGAGTGCTGGCGCACGTCGGTGCCGGCGACGCCGCTCGCGCCGAGCTCGCGCAGGACGTAGCCGGGCGGGTAGAAGCCCTCGGGGCCGTGCTGCACCGCGGTGCAGTGGACGTGGAAGTCGAGGTCCTCGATGTCGTACGAGGACCGGCCGAACGCCTGCCGGGCGGCGAGGACCGCCATGTCGAGCGCGGGCAGGTCGCCCGCGATGTAGGCGGCGGTGAGCCCGGTGCCGTACTGGACGGAGTACTCGTCGTAGAGCCCCTCCTCGACCGCCTGCTCGACGCTCACCCACCGGTCCGGTATGTACGCCCCGACCGTGTCGACATAGACGCCGTCCGTCTTCATGAGTGATGGTTCTCCTTGTGTGTCGTGGGTCTGCCCCGGAGGGTGCCCGGGCCGGGACGCGGGGCGCGCGTCACAGGCGCTGGAGTTCTTCCTTGAGGTGGGCGGCGAGCCGCCCCGGGGTGTCGGCCTCGAACAGCAGGGCCGCGGGCAGGCGCAGTCCCGTGGTCTCGCGCAGCCGGTTGCGCAGCGCGAAGGCGGTCAGGGAGTTCAGGCCGATGTCCCTGAAGGCGCGGGTGGTGTCGACGGCGTCGGGCGAGGGGTAGTCGAGGACGGCGGCGACGTCGGCGCGGACCAGGTCCATCAGGACGGCCTCGCGTTCCTCGTCGGCCAGACCGGCCAGGCGGCGCCGGAGCGTGCTCAGGGCGCTCGCACCGCCCCGCTGCCCCACGCGGCGGCGGGGCGGCCGCCCGGCGAGTGCGCGCAGGGGTGCGGGCAGGCTCGCGCCGTCGGGCCGGCCGGCGAGGGCGGCCGGGTCGGGGCGCAGCAGGACGGCGGTCGCGGCGTCGAGACCGCACGCGGCGTCGAACAGGTCGAGGCCCGCCGACCGGGGCAGCGGGGCGACGCCGGTGGGGGCGCCGCCCACCGTGCTGCCGTCGGCGTCCCAGCGGCCCCACGCGACCGACGCGCCCGGCAGGCCCTGGGCGCGGCGGCGCAGGGCGAGCGCGTCGAGGAAGGCGCCGAGCGCCGCCTCGCCGCTGCGGCCCGGGGCGCCCAGCGTGCCGGCTGCGGACGACAGGAGCAGCAGCGGCACGCCCGTGCCGGGTTCCTGAAGTCCGGTCTGCTCGGCGAGGTACCGGGCGGCGCGCATCTCCCGTTCCAGCAGCTCCTGTTCGGAGTCGGCACCGTCGCGGGGCTCGGGAAGCCGGGGCGCGTGCACGACGGCGCTCGGCAGCCGGCCGCCCGGCGTGCGCCGCAGCAGCGTGGTCACCGCGTCGCGGTCGGTGAGGTCGCAGTCGGCCACGGTCACCTCGGCGCCCGCGGCGGTGAGTTCGGCGGCGAGCGCGACGAGATCGTCGCAGGGTGCCGCGTCGGCGAGCACCAGCCGGGTGACGCCTCGCTCGGCCGCGAGATGACGGGCCAGGGCGGCCGCGGCGACGCGGCCGGCTCCGGTGACCAGGACGGTGTCGCCGGGCCCGGCGAGCAGCCCGGTCTCCCCCGCGCGCGCCGGCACGGCGGCCAGCCGGGGAACGCGCACCGCGCCGCGTACGACGGCCAGCTGGGGCTCGGGCAGGGACAGCGCGGCGGGCAGGGCGCGCCAGGAGGCGCGTACCCCGTCGAGGTCGGCGAGGACCAGCCGGCCGGGGGCGACCAGCTGGAGGGAGCGGATCAGTCCCCAGACGGCGGCCGCTGCGGCCTGCGGTCCCCCGGGGTCGTCCGCGGCGCTCAGCGCGCCGCGGGTCAGGAACACCAGCCGGATGTCGGCGAACCGCTCGTCGGCCAGCCACTCGGCGGCCAGTTCGGCCGCCTCGCGCACCGCCCGGGCGGCGTCCTCGGGTCCGGGCAGCAGTCCGGTCAGTACGGCCTCGGGAGCCGGGACCCCGGAGTCCAGGGCCTTGGCGAGGGCGGCGAGGCCGTCGTGGGCCTCGGTGTAGACGCCGGCCTTCATCAGGGCCGCGCGGGCGCCCAGCACGTCGGGGCCGACGAGCTCCCAGCGAGGCTTGGCGCGGGAGGTCTCGCAGCCGGTCTCCGGCCACTCCAGGCGGAACAGCGGGCCGCTGCGGGCGGCGGTGGGCGCGGCACGGTCGCCGGGGACGAGGCGGACCGCGCCGGCCGACGCGACGGGCAGGCCGAGGTCGTCGGCCGCCTCGACGGCGACGGTGTCGGTGCCGGTGCGGGTCAGCCGGACCCGCAGCGCGGGGGCGCCCTCGGCGTACAGGGCGACCTGGTGCCAGGAGTCGGGCGACGGCGTCGCGCCGAACGCGTCCTGCCCGGCGAGCGGCAGCGCGCGCAGCGCGGTGTCCAGCAGGGCCGGGTGCAGCGCGTGCTGCCCGCCCTCGCCGGGGTCGGTCAGCGCGACCTCGGCGAACAGGTCCTCGCCGCGCCGCCACAGGCCGCGCAGGCCCTCGGGGGCGGTCGGCCCGTCCAGGGCGACGCGTTCGGCCTCGGCGGGCGGCCACAGCTCCAGGTCGAAGGAGGCCCGGGTCTCGCCGGTGCACAGGACGGCGCGGGCGTTGAGGGTCCACGCGGAGCCGGGCAGGGCGGCCGCGGGCCGGGAGTGGATCCGCAGGGGCCGCTCCCCCGACGGGCCGGGATCGCCGACGGTGACCCGCAGCCGTACCTCGTCGCCCTCGGGCAGCACGAGGGGCGCCTGGCTGGTGAGTTCGGCGATGCGGTCGCAGCCGGCCCGGTCCCCCGCTCGCACGGCGAGTTCCAGCAGGACCGTCCCCGGTACGGCGACCGGTCGGGTCTGCGCCGGTCCGGTACCGCAGGGCAGGTTCGTCCGGGAGAGGGTGCCGGTGAGCAGCAGGCCGCCGGGGTCGGGCAGTTCGACACACGTGTCCAGCAGGGGGTGCCGCTGTGCGGACCCGTCGGAGGCCGGGGCCACGGGCTCGGGCGTCATCCAGTAGCGGCGGGTGGCGAACGCGTAGGTCGGCAGCGGCACGCGTCGCGCCCCGGTGGGGGCCAGCAGCGCCGCCCAGTCGACGTCCGCGCCCCGGACATGGAGCCGGGCCAGGAGCGCCGTGAGGTGCGGGCCGTCGGGGCCGCCGAGGGGCAGCAGCTCGGCGTCCGCCTCGGTGCCGGGGGCCGGTTCGCCGAGGACGACGATGGTTTGGTGGCCCGCGCCGGCGAGGGTGCGCAGCGCTGACGCCGGGTCGGCCGGCGGCTCGGCGAGGGCGGTGGCCCAGGTGTCGGCGCCCGTCTCCCGCTCCGGGTTCAGCAGGGTGCCGGTGGCGGAGGAGGCGAACGGCAGCTCGGCGGCGGCGAAGCGGACCGCGGGCGCCGGGGTGGTGGGCGCCGCCGGGGGCGTCGTACCGCTGTGGTGGACGGCGAGGCGGGCGCCGGTCTCCAGCGGGATCAGCCCGGCGGCGCAGGCGGCGGCGATCTCGCCGTACGACTGCCCGCCGACCGCGACGGGTTCGACGCCGTGGGCGCGCAGCTGCGCGGCGAGCGCGACCGCCACCGCCCAGCCGAGCGGACCGGCGATCTCCGGCCGCTCCTGCCAGCCGGGGGCGGTGCGCCCGGCCAGCACGTCGGCGGGGTTCCAGTCGACCAGCGCGGCCAGGGCGCGCCCGCACGCACCGAGGGTCTGGGTGAACACCGGGCAGGAGTCGGCGAGGGCCGCCGCGCCCGCGGTCCAGCGGGGGGCGGCGGGCGGGAAGTGCAGGGCGACGGAGGGCGGGACGGAGCCGGTGGGGACCGTGCCGGTCGCGAGGGTGACGGCGGGGGTGGGGCACGCGCCGGGCACGGTACCGCGGGCGCTGTGTGTGTCCCCCTCGGCGAGAGCCGTGCCGTCCGCGAGGGCCTTCAGGGTGCGCAGGGCCGCCTCGCGGTCGGTGACCGTGAGGACCGCCCGGTGCTCCAGCGCCGACCGGGTGGTGGCCAGGGACAGCGCCAGGTCGGGCAGGCGGAGCGTGGGTGCTGCGTCCAGGAGGGCGAGCAGCCGCCCCGCCTGTCCGCGCAGCGCCTCCGGGGTGCGGGCGGACAGCGGCAGGGGGATCCCGCCGGGCAGCGGGCCAGGACCTGTCGTCGAACTCCCGCCGTCCGCCCGGAGGGCGGCCCTCGTGGCGTCCGGTGCGTCCTCTCGGCGTGCCGGGCTCCGGCCCTCGTACCGGATGTCCCCGGGCCCGGTGCGGCGAGAGGGCGAACCGCCCTCGCCTTCGAGGCGGTGGGAGAGCGTGCACGGCGTCGCGGTCGCGGGGCTGGAGGCACCTCCCGGCCGAAGGCTGGGCGAGGGAGCGGGACGACCGGGCCCGGCCCCGGGCGGGGTGCCGTCGACGGCCTGGGCATCGACCGGGGCGTCGGTGCCGTCGAGCGGGCTGTCCCCGTCCCGGGGCGGCTCTTCGATGATCACGTGGGCGTTGGTGCCGCTGATGCCGAACGACGAGACGCCTGCCCGGCGCGGGCGTTCGCCGCGGGGCCAGGGCACGTCCTCGCGCAGGAGCTCCACCGCTCCGGCGGACCAGTCGACGTGGGAGGAGGGGCGGTCGGTGTGGAGGGTGCGCGGCAGCACTCCGTGGCGCATCGCCAAGATCATCTTGATCACGCCGCCGGCTCCGGACGCGGCCTGGGTGTGCCCGACGTTGCCCTTCATCGAGCCCAGCCACAGGGGCCGTTCGCGGTCCTGCCCGTAGGTGGCGACGACGGCCTGCGCCTCGATGGGGTCGCCGAGCGGGGTACCCGTGCCGTGCGCCTCGACGGCGTCCACGTCGGCGGGCTCGAGGCCGGCCGAGGCGAGGACCTGGCGGATGAGCCGCCGCTGGGCCGGGCCGCTGGGCGCGGTGAGGCCGTTGGAGGCGCCGTCCTGGTTGACGCCGCTGCCGACGACACGGGCGAGGACGGGGTGGCCGTGGCGACGGGCGTCGGAGAGCCGCTCCAGCAGCAACAGGCCGACGCCCTCGGCCCAGTTGGTGCCGTCGGCGTCCTCGGAGAACGGCTTGCAGCGGCCGTCGGCCGCAAGGGTGCGCTCCCGGCTGAAGGCGACGTACGGGTCGGGCCGGGACATGACCGCGACCCCGCCGGCCAGGGCCAGGTCGCACTCGCCGGAGCGCAGGGCCTGGGCCGCCAGGTGCAGGGCGACCAGCGAGGAGGAGCAGGCGGTGTCCACCGCGACGCAGGGGCCCTCCAGGCCGAAGGCGTACGACACCCGGCCCGCGGCCACGTTGCCCGCGGTGCCCATCTGCATGCCCGACGCGTAGTCGTGGTAGGTCACGCCCGCGAACACGCCGGTGCGGCTGCCCTTGAGGGAGGCGACCGGGATCCCGGCCCGCTCGAACACCTCCCAGGACGTCTGGAGCAGCAGCCGCTGCTGCGGGTCCATGGCGAGGGCCTCGCGGGGCGAGACGCCGAACAGTTCGGCGTCGAACTCGCCCGCGTCGTAGAGGAATCCGGCCTCGCGGACGTAGGTGGTGCCGGGGCGGTCGGAGTCCGGGTCGTACAGGGTGTCGAGGTCCCAGCCGCGGTCGGTGGGGAAGGGGCCGAGGCCCTCGGCGCCGGAGGAGACCAGCCGCCACAGCGCCTCGGGCGAGTCCGCTCCACCGGGGAAGCGGCAGCCCATGGCAACGATCACGACCGGGTCGCCGTCGGCCGCGCCGCCGGACGGGTGGGCGACGTCGTCGGCGCCTTCGGTGTCCGCGGTGCCGTCCACGCCGAGCTCGGCCGCGAGGCGGGCGATCAGGGCGGCCGGGGTCGGGTGGTCGTAGACGAGGGTGGCGGGCAGGCGCAGCCCGGTCTCGTGGTTGAGCCGGTTGCGCAGGTTGACCGCGGCCAGCGAGTCGAAGCCCAGCTCCTTGAACGGCTTGCCGGTGCTCACCGCGTCGGTGCCGTCGTAGCCGAGGAGCGCGGCGACCTGCCCGGTGACCAGGTCGGCCACCGCGCCGCGCCGCCGGGTGCGCGGCAGGGACGTGAGGCGCCGGGCGAAGCCGCCGCCCGGCCCGTCGGCGGTGCCGGCTCCGCGGCGGACGGTGATCCGCAGCAGCCCGCGCAGCAGCGGCGGCAGTTCACCGGACTCGGCGCGAGCCCGCAGCGTGCCCGGGTCGAGCCGCATCGCCAGCAGCAGCGCGCGGTCGGTGGCGGTGCCAGCGTCGAAGAGGGACATGCCGTGCTCGGCGGAGAGCGCGATGGCCCCCTGGGCGGACGTCCGGGCGGTGACCGCCGGGTCGAGGCCGGCCGTCATGCCGCCGAACCGCTCCCAGGGCCCCCACGCCAGCGACGTCATCGGCAGCCCCGCGGTCCTGCGGTGCTGGGCGAGGGCGTCGAGGAAGGTGTTGGCGGCGGCGTAGTTGCCCTGTCCCGGGTTGCCGAGCAGACCGGCGGCGGAGGAGAACACCACGAACGCGGACAGGTCCAGGTGCCGGGTCAGTTCGTGCAGGTGGGCGGCGGCGGTCACCTTGGCGCGGAACACGCCGGCCAGGCGGTCGGCGGTGAGGGAGGCGAGCAGCCCGTCGTCGAGGACACCGGCGGTGTGCACGACCGCGGTGACGGGATGCCCGTCCGGGACGGAGGCGAGCAGCGCGGCCAGCTCCGCCCGGTCGGCGACGTCGCACGCCTCGACGCGCACCTCGGCGCCGAGGGCGGTCAGTTCGTCGCGCAGGGCGGTGGCGCCTGCTGCGGCGGGGCCGGAGCGGCTGGCCAGCAGCAGCCGCCGGACGCCGTGCTCGGTGACCAGGTGGCGGGCGGCGAGGGCCCCCAGCGCGCCGGTGCCGCCGGTGATCAGGACCGTCCCGTCGGGGCCGAACGGCACGGCCGCCTCGGCGGGCCGCGACACGCGGACGACGCGGGGGGCGAGCAGGGTCCCGCCGCGCACAGCGAGCTGGGGCTCGTCGTCACGGACCGCGGAGGGGGGCAGGGCGCCCGGGGTGTCGTGGTCGACGAGGAGGAAGCGGCCCGGGTGCTCGGACTGCGCGGTGCGCACCAGGCCCCAGACGGGGGCGTGCACCAGGTCGGGCACGGGGTCGTCGTCGCCGGCCGCGACGGCGTTGCGGGTGAGCACCACCAACCGGGCGGCGTCGAGGCGTTCGTCGGCCAGCCACTGCTGGAGGGTGGTCAGTACGGCGGCGGTGGCGTCCTGGACCGCGGCGGCGAGGGCGTCGCTGTCGGCGGCGTCCTGGGCCGGGGCTTCGCAGGCCGGTGAGGCGTTCCGCCCCGTGGTCCCGCCCGCGGTCCCTTGGGTGACCCCGCCGGCGTCACCGTCGGCGGACCCGAGTGTGAGGACGGCCGTCGTCGGGGCCGGCGCCCCCTCGTCGAGCGCGGCACGCAGGGCGTCGAGGTCGGGAAGGGCGCGGGCGGGGACGCCCTGGCCGGTGAGGTGGGCCGCGAGGCCCGCACCGTCCGGGCCGAGCACCGTCCACTCCCCCGCGTCCGGGTGGGCGCCCGCGAGGTCGGCGACCGGCTGCCAGTCGAGCGTGTGGAGGCCGTCGACCTGGGAGCCGTTGGTGGTGAGGCCGGTCGCGGGCACGCCGGTCAGGGTGACGGAGTCGACGGTGGCGAGCGGCCGTCCTTCGGCGTCCGTCAGGGCGAGCGAGACCCGGTCGGTGCCCACGCCGGAGATCCGCAGGCGGGCGGCGCCCGCCCCGGTGACGTGCAGGGTCACGCCCTGCCAGTCGAGGGGCAGCGGAACGTGGCCCTCGGCCGGCTCGGGCCCGATTCCCGCGGCGGCCTGGACGGCGGCGTCCAGCAGCACCGGGTGCAGTGCGAAGGCGCCGGCCTCCTGCTCGGGCGGCCCGTCGGGCAGGGCGAGCTCGGCATACAGGTCGCCGTCGCTGCGCCACAGTGCGCGGACGGCGCGGAAGGCCGGGCCGTAGGAGTGGCCCCGCCGGGCCAGCTCGTCGTACAGGCCGTCCACGTCGAGGGGTTCGGCCCGCTCGGGCGGCCACGCCCCGGTGCGGTCCTGGACGGGCACGGGCCGGACCTCGCGGGTGAGGGTGCCCTCGGCGTGGCAGCGCCAGGGCTGGTCGGTGGTGTCGTCGTCGGGCCGGGAGTGGACGCTCACGCTGCTCCGGCCCGCCTCGTCGGGCGCGCCCACGAGGACCTGTACGCGGACGGCGCACCGCTCGGGCAGCGGCAGCGGGTCGCGCAGGGTCAGCTTCTCCAGGGCGGTGCAGCCGGCCTCGTCACCGGCCCGGACGGCCAGTTCCACGAGGACGGACTCGGGCAGCAGCGCGGCGCCGGCCGTCTCCCGGTCGGCGAGCCAGGACAGGGACCGCGCGGACAGGCGGCCCGTGAGCAGGACGCCGCCGGCGTCGGCGAGTTCGACGGCGGCGCCGAGCAGCGGGTGCCGTGCGGCGCCGAGTCCCGCCGCCCGGATCCCGGCGGCGCCGGAGGGTCCGGCGGGCAGCCAGGCGCGGCGGCGCCGGAAGGCGTAGGTGGGCAGCGGTTCGGCGGGGGCGCCGCGGCCGGTGACGCGGGCGCCCCAGTCGACGGCGGCGCCGCGCGTGCAGAGGGCGGCGAGGGCCGTCTCGAAGGCGAGCGGTCCGGGCCGGTCCTTGTCCTGCGCGGGGACGGCGAGGGTGTCGTCCTCGGCGGGCAGGCTCTGGGCGGCGAGGGCGGTCAGGGTGCCGTCGGGGCCCAGTTCGAGGCAGCGGGTGACGCCGAGTCCGCTCAGCGCGCGCACGCCGTCGGCGAACCGGACGGCGTGCCGGACGTGCCGCACCCAGTACTCGGGGTCGGCGAGGTCGTCGGGGTCGGCCGGGCGGCCGGTGAGGTCGGACACGACGGTGAGTCGCGGCGGGTGGAACTCCAGCGACGCGGCGACGCGGCGGAAGTCCCGCAGCATCGGCTCCATGAGCGGCGAGTGGAAGGCGTGGCTGACGCGCAGGGCGGTGGCGCGGTGCCCCTGGGCCCTGACCTGTTCGGCGATCTCCTGGACGTCGGCGGCGGCGCCGGAGACGACGGTGGCGCGCGGCCCGTTGACGGCGGCGACGCCCACGCGGTCGGCGCGGCCCTCCAGCAGCGGCAGCACTTCGGCCTCGGGCAGCTGGAGGGAGACCATCGCGCCGCCGTCGGGCAGCTCCTGCATCAGCCGGCCGCGGGCCACGACGAGGCGGCAGGCGTCGGCCAGGGACCACACGCCCGCCGCATGGGCGGCGGCGACCTCGCCGACGGAGTGGCCGAGGAGGACGTCGGGGCGTACGCCGAAGGACTCCGCGAGCCGGTACAGGGCGACTTCGAGGGCGAACAGGGCGGGCTGGGCGTACTCGGTGCGGTTGAGGAGGTCCGGGTCCGTGCCGAAGACGACGTCCTGCAGGGGGCGTTCGAGTCCGGCGTCGGCCTCGGCGCACACCGCGTCGAAGGCGTCGGCGAACACCTCGTAGGTGTTGTGGAGCTCGCGGCCCATGCCGAGGCGCTGGGAGCCCTGGCCGGCGAAGAGGAAGGCGGTGCGTCCGGGGGTGGCGGCGGAGCCGGTGGCGAGGCCGGGCCGGGCGTGGCCGGCGGCCAGGGCGTCCAGGCCGTGCAGGAGTTCGTCGGGTCCGGTGCCGAGGACGACGGCCCGTTCCTCGAACACGGACCGGGTGGTCAGGAGTGCGGCGGCGGTGCGGGCGGGATCGGTGCCGGGCCGGGCGCGGACGAACTCGGCGAGTCTGCGGGCCTGTTCGCGCAGTGCGGCGGGGGTGCGGCCGGTGACCAGCCAGGGCACGGTCCCGGACGGCAGGCGCAGCGCGGCCGGCTGCGGGTCCGGGTTGTCGGGGTCGGCGGGGGCCTGTTCGAGGACGACGTGGGCGTTGGTGCCGGAGACGCCGAACGCGGAGACACCGGCCCGGCGCGGCCGGTCGCCGGTCTCGGGCCAGTCGGTGTGCTCGTGCAGCAGCCGTACGGTGCCGGCAGACCAGTCGACGCGGGCCGTGGGCTGGTCGGCGTGCAGGGTGCGCGGCAGCACCCCGTGCCGCATCGCCAGCACCATCTTGATGACGCCTGCGACACCGGCGGCGGCCTGGGTGTGACCGATGTTGGACTTCACCGAGCCCAGCCACAGGGGGCGTTCGCGGTCCTGGCCGTAGGTGGCGATGAGCGCCTGCGCCTCGATCGGGTCGCCCAGCGAGGTACCGGTGCCGTGCGCCTCCACCGCGTCCACATCCGCCGGCCTGAGTCCGGCGCTCGCGAGGGCCGCCCGGATGACGCGCTGCTGCGACGGCCCGTTCGGCGCCGTAAGACCGTTCGACGCACCGTCCTGGTTGACCGCGCTGCCCCGCACGACCGCCAGCACCCGGTGACCGTTGCGCCGCGCGTCCGACAGCCGCTCCACCACCAGCACACCGGCGCCCTCACCCCAGCCGGTCCCGTCCGCACCCTCCGCGAACGCCTTGCACCGCCCGTCCACCGCCAGCCCCCGCTGCCGCGAGAACTCCACGAACGCACCCGGCGTCGACATCACCGTCACACCACCGGCCAACGCCAGATCACACTCACCGTTGCGCAGCGCCTGCACCGCAAGATGCAACGCCACCAACGACGACGAACACGCCGTGTCCACCGTCACCGCCGGACCCTCGAGCCCCAACACATACGACACCCGGCCCGACAACACCGAGGCGGTGATGCCGGTGGTCAGGTGGCCGTCGGACTCCTCGGGCCGGCCCAGCATCAGGGCGAGGTAGTCCTGGCCGTTGGTGCCCATGAAGACGCCGGTGCGGCTGCCGCGCAGGGTGCCCGGCTCGATCCCGGAGCGCTCCAGCGCCTCCCAGGAGGTCTCCAGCAGCAGCCGCTGCTGGGGGTCCATGGTCATCGCCTCGCGTGGGGAGATGTCGAAGAACGTCGAGTCGAACAGCGGCGCGTCGTAGAGGAACGCGCCCTGGCGGGCGTAGGTGGTGCCGGTGCCGCCCGCCGGGTCGAGGACGCCGTCGAGGTCCCAGCCGCGGTCTGCGGGGAAGTCGGCGACGGTGTCGCGTCCCTCGGCGAGCAGGCGCCAGAACTCCTCGGGGGTGTCCGCGCCGCCGGGGAAGCGGCAGCCGAGTCCGACGACCGCGACGGGCTCGTGACGGCCGGCCTCGGCGTCATGAAGGCGCTTGCGAGTCTGGCGGAGGTCCGCCGTCACCCTTTTCAGGTAGTCCCGCAGCTTCTCTTCATTGCTCGCCATCGTGCTCCACTTCCTCGCAAAAGCCGTGAACGGTCCCGTCGCCCGGGCCGGGGTCAGGAGATCCCGAGTTCCTTGTCGATCAGGTCGAACATCTCGTCGTCCGTCGCCGTGTCCAGTCCGGTGTCCGTGTCGTCCGTCGCGTCGTCGGTGAGAGGGTCGGCGCCGGTCCACACCGCCAGCAGGTGCCGCAGCCTGGCGGTGATCTCCTGGTGGGCCTCACCGCCGGTCCGGCCCTCGGCGCCGGCCTCGGCGGCCAGGGTCTGCGCCAGCCGGTCCAGTTCGGCGACGACCCCGCTGCCGACGCCCGCACCGCCGGGTCCGGTGAGTTCGGCGTCCAGGTACCGGGCGACGTCGACCGGCGCCGGGTGGTCGAACACCAGGGTGGCGGGCAGGGGCAGCCCGGTCGCCGCGGCGAGCCGGTTGCGCAGCTCCACCGCGGTCAGGGAGTCGAAGCCCGCCTCGCGGAAGGCGCGGGCCGGGTCGACGGCATCGGTGCGGGCGTGGCCGAGGACCACGGCCGCCTGCTCCCGCACCAGCTCGACGAGCGCGGCGGTGCGTGCGGCGGCGTCGAGTCCGGCGAGCCGCCCGCGCAGTTCGTCGGCGTCCGCGCCGGACGCGGCGTCCCGCAGGGCGGCCTCCGCCTCGGGCACACCGGCCAGCAGGGCGGTGGTCCGGCCCGCCGCGAACGCGGGCGCGAACCGGTTCCAGTCGACGCGGGCCACGACCGCGGCCGGGGCCTCGCCGACGGCGAGCCGTTCCATCGCCACCAGCGCCAGGTCGGGGTCGAGGCCGGTGAGACCGCGGCGGCGCAGGTACTCCTCGAGGCCGTCGCCGACGGCCATGCCGTCCTCCGCCCACGGGCCCCAGGCCACGGAGGCGGCGGGCAGTCCGGCCGCCCGGCGCCGTTCGGCGAGGGTGTCCAGGTACGCGTTGGCGGCGGCGTAGTTGCCCTGGCCCGGGGAGCCGATCGCGCCGGCGAACGACGAGAACAGCACGAACGCCGACAGCTCGCGGTCGCGGGTCAGCTCGTCGAGGTGACGGGCGGCGACCGCCTTGGCGCGCAGCACCGCGGCGAACCGCTCCGGGGTGAGCGTCTCGAGCAGTCCGTCGTCGAGCAGGCCCGCGGTGTGCACGACCGCGTCCACGGGGTGCCGGTCGAGCAGCGCGGCGAGCGCGTCGCGGTCGGCGGCGTCGCAGGCGGCGACCGTCACGCGGGTGCCGCGGGAGGTCAGTTCGTCGCGCAGTTCCGGCGCGCCGGGGGCGTCGAGTCCGCGTCGGCTGATCAGGACGAGGTGCTCGGCGCCGCGGGCGGCGGCCCAGCGGGCGACCCGGGCGCCGAGGGCACCGGTGCCGCCGGTGATCAGGACGGTGCCCGAGGGGCGCCAGCCCGCACCGAGGCTGCCGGGAGCCGTACGGGTGATACGGCGTCCGAACACGCCGGTCGCCCGGATCGCCACCTGGTCCTCCCCGGCGCGGCCCGCGAGCACGCCGGCCAGTCGGCCGAGGGCGCGCCGGTCGACCACCGGGGGCAGGTCGACCAGGCCGCCCCAGCGGTCCGGGTGCTCCAGCGCCGCGACCCGGCCGAGTCCCCAGACGGCGCCCTGCGCGGGGTCGGGTGCCCGGTCGGACCGGTTGACCGAGACGGCGCCGGTGGTCAGCGCCCACACCGGGGCGGCGATGCCGGTGTCGCCCCAGGCCTGGAGCAGGACGGCGGTGGCGGCCGGGGCGGCGGGGAGGGGGTCGCCGGCCCGGGTGCCGGCGACCGTGCCGCCGGTCGCCCCGCTGTCCGTGCCGGTGGTGTTCGCAGCGTCGCCGGTGTCGGCGGGGTGCCGGTCGGCGAGGGCGAGGAAGGACAGGACGCCGACGACCGGTCCGTCCCCGGCGGCCTGGCTCAGCCGTGCGCTCAGCTCCGCCCGTCCGGTGCCGGGTTCCCAGGTGACCGGGACCGGCTCGGCGCCGTTCGCGGCGAGGCCGTCCAGGACGGCGCGGACGAACGGGTCGTCGTGCGCCCCGGCGGGCAGGACCGCCGGCCAGCGGCCGGGCAGGGCGCTGCCCGAGACCGTGCCGAGGGGCTTCCAGTCGGCGCCGTACAGCCAGTCGTCGACGCGGGACTGCTCCTGCTGTCCGTGCCACCAGGTCTTCAGGGCGGGCAGCAGTCCGGCGAGCGCGTCCTCGGCCACCCCGAGGGAGCCGGCCAGCGTACGGGCGTCGCCGCGTTCCACGGCGGTCCAGAACGCCGAGTCGGCGCGGTCGTCGGATCCGGTGTCGGCCCGGCCGCCGAGCCGGGTGTTCCCGGGCCAGAACCGCTCGTGGGCGAAGGCGTAGGTGGGCAGGTCGACGACGGTCGCGCCGGTGGGGGCGAAGACGGCGTTCCAGTCCACCTGGCCGCCGTGCAGGCGCAGCTCGCTGACGGCCGAGAGCAGGCTCGCCGGTTCCGGGCGGTCCTTGCGCAGCAGGGGCGTCAGCAGGCGGCCGTCGCCGTCCAGGCACCCCTGGGCGAGCGCGGTGAGCGTGCCGTCGGGGCCCAGTTCCAGGAACCGGCCGGTGCCCTGCTCGTCCAGCCTGCGCACGGCGTCGGCGAAGCGGACGGGGCGCCGTACGTGCTCCACCCAGTGCTCGGCCGACATCAGCTCCGCGGCGGTCGCGGGCTCGCCGGTCAGCGTGGACACGATCGGGATGCCCGGCTCGGCGCAGGTGAGGCTCTCGGCCACGGCGCGGAACTCGTCGAGGACGGGTTCCATCAGCGGGGAGTGGAAGGCGTGGCTGACGCGGAGGGCGGTCACGCGGCGTTCCCGGGCGCGGAGATGGGCGGCGATCTCCTCGACCGCCCCGGCCGTGCCGGACACCACCACCGACCGCGGGCCGTTGACCGCGGCGATGCCCACGGTCTCGCCGAGCAGCGGCAGCACCTCGTCCTCGGACGCCTCGACGGCGACCATGGCGCCGCCCTCGGGGAGGGCCTGCATCAGCCTGCCGCGCGCCGCGACGAGGCGGCAGGCGTCGGTGAGGGACCAGACCCCGGCCACGTGCGCGGCGGCGATCTCGCCGATGGAGTGCCCGGCGAGCACGTCCGGGCGCACACCCCAGGACTCCACGAGCCGGAACAGCGCCGTTTCGAGGGCGAACAGGGCGGGCTGGGCGTACTCGGTGCGGTTCAGTACGTCCGCGTCGTCGCCGAAGACGATCGCCTTGAGGTCGAAGGGCAGTTCGGCGTCGACCGCGTCGAAGGTCTCGGCGAACACCGGGAACCGCTCGTACAGTTCCCGGCCCATGCCGAGGCGCTGGGAGCCCTGGCCGGCGAACAGGAACGCGACCCGGCGGCCGGAGCGGCCCGGGGTGCCGGGGAGGACGCCGGGGTCGGGCTCGCCGGCCGCGAGGGCGCGCAGGCCGTGCAGCAGTTCGTCGCGGTCGGCGGCGAGGACCGCCGCGCGGTGCTCCAGCCAGGGGCGGCGCGTGGCGGACAGGCCCAGGTCGCCGAGCCGCAGGCCGGTGTCGCCGTCGACGCGGGCCCACAGCCGTTCGGCCTGGCCGCGCAGCGCCTCCTCGGAGGCGGCGGACAGCAGCACGGGCGTCACGGGCAACCGGTCCGCGTCCACGGGCCGTTCGCCGACCGACTCGTCGGGGGCCTGCTCGATGACGACGTGGGCGTTGGTGCCACTGATGCCGAAGGACGACACACCGGCCCGCCGGGGACGGTTCTCGGGGCGCCGCCACTCGACGTTCTCGGTGAGCAGGGCGATGTCGCCGGCGGTCCAGTCGATGAAGGGGGACGGCTCGTCGGCGTGCAGGGTGCGCGGCAGCAGGCCGTGGCGCATCGCCATCACCATCTTGATCACACCGCCGACACCGGCGGCGGCCTGGGTGTGACCGATGTTCGACTTCAACGAGCCGAGCCGGAGTGGTTGTTCGCGGTCCTGGCCGTAGGTGGCGAGGAGCGCCTGGGCCTCGATGGGGTCGCCGAGCGGGGTGCCGGTGCCGTGTGCCTCGACGGCGTCCACGTCGGCGGGCTCGAGCCCGGCGGAGGCGAGCGCGTGCCGGATGACCCGCTCCTGCGAGGGGCCGTTGGGCGCCGTCAGGCCGTTCGACGCGCCGTCCTGGTTGACGGCGGAGCCGGCGACGACGGCGAGGACGCGGTGCCCGTTGCGGCGGGCGTCGGACAGCCGCTCCAGCACCAGCATGCCGATGCCCTCGGACCAGGCGGTGCCGTCGGCTCCGGCGCCGAAGGACTTGCAGCGGCCGTCGGAGGCGAGGCCCCGCTGCTGGCTGAAGTCGACGAATGTGTCCGGGGTGGACATCACCATCACACCGCCGGTGAGCGCGAGGTCGCACTCCCCGGCCCGCAGCGACTGCGCGGCCAGGTGCAGGGTGACCAGGGAGGACGAGCAGGCGGTGTCGACGGTCATCGCCGGGCCCTCCAGGCCGAAGGTGTAGGCGATGCGGCCGGAGTGGACGCTGCTGGTGTTGCCGGTCAGCAGGTAGCCGTCGGAGTCGTGCTCACCCTCGCGCAGGCAGGAATGGTAGTCCTGGCCCATGACGCCGGCGAACACACCGGTGCGGCTGCCGCGCAGCGCCGTCGGGTCGATCCCGGCCCGCTCGAACACCTCCCAGGACACCTCGAGCAGCAGCCGCTGCTGGGGGTCCATCGCGAGCGCCTCGCGCGGGGAGATCCCGAACAGTCCGGCGTCGAAGGACGCGGCGTCGTACAGGAAGCCGCCCTCGCGGACGTAGGTCTTGCCGAGCCGGCCGGGCTCGGGGTCGTAGAGGGCCTCCAGGTCCCAGCCGCGGTCGGTCGGGAAGTCACCGATGGCGTCGCCCCCCTCGGTGACGAGCCGCCACAGGTCCTCGGGCGACTCGACTCCGCCGGGGTAGCGGCACGCCATGCCGACGATGACCACCGGGTCGTCGTGCCCGCCCCTCCGGGCGGGCAGGGCCTCGCCGCGCGGCCCGGTCGCGTCGTCGGCGAGCGCGGTCAGCAGGTGCCGGGCGAGCGCGGCGGGCGACGGGTGGTCGAAGACGAGGGTGGCGGGCAGCCGCAGCCCGGTGGCCGCGTTGACGCGGTTGCGCAGCTCGACGGAGGTCAGCGAGTCGAAGCCGAGCGCCTTGAACGCCTGGCCGGGCGTCACGTCGACGGTCGACGCGTGGCCGAGCACCTGCGCCACCAGGTCGCAGACCAGCTCCAGCAGGTACGGCTCGCGCTCCGCGGCGGGCAGGGCCGCCAGCCGTTCCCGCAGCCCGCCGCCTGCGCCGTGCCCGCCGGTGTGCGCGGCACGCCGGGCCGGGCCGCGCACCAGGCCCCGCAGCAGCACGGGCACGTCGGGCAGTTCGCGCAGGGTGCGGAAGTCCAGGTCGACGGGCAGCAGCAGTGCGCCCGGGGTGTGCCGCAGCACGGCGTCCAGGACGGCGAGGCCGTGGTCGGCGGCGAGCGGCCGGACCCCGCCGCGTGCCATGCGGCGCAGATCGCCCTCGCTCAGCTCGCCGGTCATGCCCGCGCCGGACGCCCACGGGCCCCAGGCGAGCGACACGGCGGGCAGTCCGAGGGCCCGACGGCGCACGGCGACGGCGTCCAAGTAGGCGTTGGCGGCTGCGTAGTTGGCCTGTCCGGCGGCGCCGAACGTGCCGGAGACCGACGAGAACAGAACGAACGCGGCCAGGTCCCGGTCGCGGGTGAGCGTGTCGAGGTGGTCGGCGGCGTCCGCCTTGGGACGCAGCACCGTCCGCAGCCGCTCTTCGGTCAGGGAGGCCAGCACGCCGTCGTCGAGGACGCCCGCCGTGTGGACGACGCCGGTCAGCGGCCGGTCCTCGGGGATCGTCGCGAGCAGCGCCTCCAGTGCCGCGCGGTCGGCCACGTCACAGGCGGCGACGGTCACCTCTGCGCCCAGTCCGGTCAGCAGCGCGGCGAGTTCGGCGGCGCCGGGCGCGTCGGGGCCGCGTCGGCCGACGAGGAGCAGGTGGCGCACACCGTGCCCGGTGACCAGGCGCCGGGCGACGAGCGCGCCCAGGCCGCCGGTGCCACCGGTGACGAGGACGGTGCCGTCGGCGAGGCGGACGGGGGCGGGGGCCGCGTCCGTCGTGGAGACGGCGTCCGTCGTGGAGACGGCGTCCGTTGGGCCGGTGGAGTTTGTTGGGCCGGTGAAGTCCGGGCCGGGGGTGGCGCTCGGGTCTGCGTCCGCGTCGGCGCCCGTGGGGGCGAGTGCGGTCAGGGATTCCGCGGCGAGCCTGGGGGCGAGCGCCGCGCCCTCGCGCAGGGCGAGTTCGGTCTCCTCGCTCGCGGTGCCGGGCCGGGTGAGGAGCGCGACGAGCGCGTCACGTGACTCGGGTGTGCCGTCCAGGTCGGCCAGGGCGAGGCGGCCGGGGTTCTCGGTCCGGGCCGCGCGTACCAGTCCCCACAGGGCGGCCAGCGCCGGGTCAGGTTCTTCCTGCACGTCGGCTGCCACCGCGCCCCGGGTGACGACGACGAGCCGGGTGTCGGTGAACTCGTCGGCCGAGAGCCACTCCTGTATGAAGGCGAGCGCGTCGCAGGTGACGGCGTGGGCGGCGTCGGCGGCGGGCCCGCCCGGGTCGGTCGTCGCGGGGCGCGCCCAGGGCAGCAGCACCGTGCGGGGCGCGGGGTCGCCGTCGTGGACGGCCCGCGTCAGCTCGGACCAGGTGCGGGCCGCGAACGTGCCGGCCAGGGTGTCGGTCCCCCCGTCGTCCTCGCCGGCGCGGTCCGTGAGGACGACCGTGGCACCCGCGGTGGGTGCTGTGTCCTCGTCGGCCGTCCGGGCCGCCGACGGCACCGGGGTCCACTCGATGCGGTACGTGCCGGAAGCGATCGTCGAGGTCTGCGCGGCCGTCAGGTCGGAGGGGGCCTCCCGCAGGGCGAGGGATTCGACGGCGGCGACCGCGCCTCCTGCCGGGTCGGCCAGCTGGAGGGTGACCGCGCCGGCGCCCGCCGGGGCGATCCGTACGCGCAGGGCGCGCGCACCGGAGGCGTACAGCGACAGCCCGTTCCAGGCGAACGGCAGCCGTCCGGCGCCTCCCGTCTCGCCGAGGGGACCGAACAGGACCGCGTGCAGGGCGGAGTCCAGCAAGGCGGGGTGGACCGCGCACCGGCCGGCGAGCGTCTCGTGCTCCTCGGGCAGGGCGACCTCGGCGAACACCTCGTCGCCGCGCCGCCACACCGCGCGCAGCCCCTGGAAGAGGGGGCCGTACGTCAGTCCGGCCGCCGCGAGGCGCTCGTACCCGTCGTCGACCGTCCGGGGTTCGGCACCCGCCGGAGGCCACGGGGTGAGGTCGAAGCCCGGCTCGGCGTGGACCGGTGCCGGGGCGAGGACGCCGTCGGCGTGCAGGGTCCAGGGCGTGTCGTCGGGGACGTCGTCCGGGCGGGAGTGCACCTCCACGGTGCGCCGGCCCGACACGTCCGCGACACCGACGGTGACCTGGAGGCGGACGGTGTCCTGCTCCGGTATCACGAGCGGCACGGCGATCGTCAGGTCCTCGATCCTGTCGCAGCCGACCTCGGCGCCGGCCCGCAGCGCCAGTTCCGCCCAGCCGGTGCCGGGGAAGAGCACCTCGCCCAGGACGACGTGGTCGCGCAGCCACGGGTGGGAGCGCAGCGAGAGCCGCCCGGTGAGGACCGTCCCGCCGCCCGCGAGGGCGACGGCGGCGCCGAGCAGCGGGTGCCCGGCCGCTCCGAGCCCGGCGGCGGCCAGGTCGCCGGGGCCCTGCGCGGCCGAGGGCCAGAACCGCCGCCGCTGGAAGGCGTACGTCGGCAGCTCCACCGGGCGTGCCCCGGTGCCGGCGAACAGCGTCCGCCAGTTCACGTCACCGCCGTGCGTGAACAGTGCGGCGACGGCAGCCAGCAACGCCGGTGCCTCCGGCCGGTCCTTGCGCAGCGCGGGGGCCAGCACGGCGGTCGCGGTCTCGTCCAGGGTCGCCCGGGCGAGGGCGGTGAGGGTGCCGTCGGGACCCAGTTCGAGGTAGCGCGTCACGTTCTGCCCGGCGAGGGCGCGTACGGCGTCGGCGTAGCGGACGGTCCGGCGGACATGGCCGACCCAGTACTCCGGGGACATCAGCTCCTCAGCACTCACCGCCTCACCGGTCACCGTGGAGACGAGGGGCACCTCCGGCCACTCGTACGTCAGGCCCTCGGCGACCTTGCGGAAACCCGCCAGCATCGGCTCCATCAGCGGCGAGTGGAAGGCGTGGCTCACCCGCAGCGCCGTCACCCTGCGGTCCTGCGCCCGGAAGTGCGCCGCCACCTCCTCGACGGCCTCCGCGCCACCGGCGACCACCACCGCCTGCGGGCCGTTGACCGCGGCCAGACCCACCACGGCCTCGTCCAGAAGCGGCAGGACCTCCTCCTCCGAGGCCTGCACCGCCACCATCGCACCACCCGCGGGCAGCTGCTGCATCAGCCCACCGCGCGCCACCACCAGACGGCACGCGTCCGCCAACGACCACACACCCGCCACATGCGCCGCCGCGATCTCACCGACCGAATGACCCGCCAGCACATCCGGCCGCACACCCCACGACTCCAACAACCGGAACAACGCCACCTCGAGCGCGAACAGAGCAGGCTGCGTGAACTCGGTGCGATTCAGTACGTCCGCGTCCTCACCGAACACGATCGCCTTGAGATCGAAGGGCAGTTCCGCGTCGACCGCGTCGAAGGCCTCCGCGAACACCGGGTACGTCTCGTACAACTCCCGCCCCATGCCCAGGCGCTGCGAACCCTGACCGGCGAAGAGGAAGGCCGACTTGCCGGTACGGGGGGCGGCGCCCCGGACGAGGCCCGGTGCCACCGTGCCGTGGGCCAGGGCGTTCAGCCCGGCGAGCAGTTCGTCCCGGTCGGCGGCGAGGACCACGGCGCGGTGGTCGAGCGTGCTGCGCGTGGTGACGGACGCCAGACCGATGTCGGCCACGCGGACGTCGTCCCCGGCAGAGCCCTCCAGCCAGCCCCGCAGTCGCTCCGCCTGAGCGCGCACGACCGAGCCACCGGCGCCCGACAGGATCACCGGGACGAGAGCGGGGGCGGCGTCGGGGGCGGGGGCGGCGTCGGGGGCGGCGGTCGTGGGCTCGGTGGTCTCCGCCGGTGTGTCGGGGGCTTCTTCGAGGATGATGTGGGCGTTGGTGCCGCTGATGCCGAACGAGGACACACCCGCCCGACGCGGACGGTCCTCCGACCGGGTCCACCGGGTGTTCCCGGTGAGCAGCGCGACCTCCCCGGCCGTCCAGTCGACGTGGGACGACGGCTGCTCCACGTGCAGCGTCCGCGGCAACACACCATGCCGCATCGCCATCACCATCTTGATCACACCACCCACACCGGCAGCAGCCTGCGCATGACCGATGTTCGACTTCAACGAACCAAGCCACAGCGGCCGTTCACGGCCCTGACCGTAAGTGGCCAAAAGCGCCTGCGCCTCGATCGGATCCCCGAGCGGAGTACCGGTCCCGTGCGCCTCGACGGCATCGACGTCCGCCGCCGCCAACCCCGCACCGGCCAGCGCCTGCCGGATCACCCGCTGCTGCGCAGGACCGTTCGGCGCCGTCAGACCATTCGACGCACCATCCTGATTCACCGCAGACCCGGCGACCACACCCAGCACACGATGACCCCTGCGCCGCGCATCCGACAGCCGCTCCACCAGCAGCAGACCCACACCCTCCGACCAGGCCGTACCGTCCGCACCCTCCGAGAACGCCTTGCACCGCCCGTCCGACGCCAACCCCCGCTGCCGCGAGAACTCCACGAAGATCTCCGGACCCGACATCACCGTCACACCACCGGCCAACGCCAGATCACACTCACCCGCCCGCAACGCCTGCACCGCCAGGTGCAAGGCCACCAGCGACGACGAACACGCCGTGTCCACCGTGACCGCCGGACCCTCCAAACCGAAGGTGTACGCGATCCGACCCGACGCCACGCTGCCGGTGCTGCCGGTCAGGAGATAGCCGTCCGAGTCGTGCTCACCGGCACGCATGAACGAGCCGTAGTCCTGTGTGATCGCGCCGGCGAAGACACCGGTGCGGGAGCCGCGCAGGCCGGCCGGGTCGATACCGGCCCGCTCGAAGACCTCCCACGACGTCTCCAGCAGCAGCCGCTGCTGCGGGTCCATCGCCAGCGCCTCACGCGGAGAGATCCCGAACAACGCGGCGTCGAACTCCGCGGCGTCGTAGAGGAATCCTCCCTCGCGGACGTAGGTACGGCCCCGTTTCCCCGGCTCGGGGTCGTAGAGGGCGTCCAGGTCCCAGCCGCGGTCGGCCGGGAAGGCGCCGATGGCGTCGCCGCCCTCGCTCACCAGCCGCCACAGGTCCTCCGGCGAGCGCACCCCGCCCGGGAACCGGCACGCCATGCCGACGATGACCACCGGGTCGTCATCGATGCCCACCGGCGCGGACAGCGCGGAGGCGGAGGACACCGTGTCGTCCTGGCCGTCGGTGAGCTGCGAGAGGAGGTGACGGGCGAGTACGGCGGGGGTCGGGTGGTCGAAGACAAGGGTGGCGGACAGCCGCATACCCGTGGCGCCGTTGAGGCGGTTGCGCAGTTCGACGGAGGTCAGCGAGTCGAACCCGAGGGCCTTGAAGGGCTGGTCGGCGTCCACTTCGGCGGCGGACGCGTAGCCCAGGACGGAGGCGACCTGGCCGCACACGAGATCCCGCAGGAACTTCTCGCGCTCCGCAACCGGCAACCCCGCGACACGCTGCCGCAGATCAGCGGTCTCCCCGACGGCGGCCTGTGCCTCCACGGCCCGGCGCGCGGGAGTGCGAACGAGTCCGCACAGCAGGGCGGGAACGTCCTGGCGTCGCTCGCGCAGAGCGGCGACGTCGAGGTTCACCGGCAGAACGGCGGCCCGTTCGAGCGCGGCGCCGGACTCCAAGGATGTGTCGAACAGGCTGAGGGCTTCGTCGGTTTCGAGCGGCTGCATGCCTTCGCGGGCCATGCGGCGCAGGTCGGCCTCGGAGAGTTCTGCCGTCATGCCGGTGCCGGGCGCCCAGGGGCCCCAGGCCAGGGAGGTCGCGGGCAGTCCGGCAGTGCGGCGGCCGGATGCGAAGGCGTCGAGGAAGGCGTTGGCCGCCGCGTAGTTGGCCTGGCCCGCGCTGCCGAAGGTCCCGGCGACGGAGGAGAACATCACGAACGCCGCCAGGTCCGCGTCGCGGGTCAGCTCGTGCAGATGGGCCACCGCGTCGACCTTCGGCCGCAGTACCCCGGCCAGCCGGTCGGGGGTGAGCGCGGAGACCACGCCGTCGTCCAGGACACCGGCGGTGTGGACGACCGCGGTCAGGGGGTGCTCGGCCGGAACCGCACCGAGCACGGTAGAGAGCTGATCCCGGTCGGCCACGTCCACCGCGGCCACCTCCACCCGGGCGCCCAACTCAGCAAGTTCCAAGACAAGGTCAGCAGCCCCGGGCGCCTCGATACCACGCCGACTCGCCAGCAGCAGGTGCCGTACACCGTGCTCGGTGACCAGATGCCGGGCCACCAGCGCGCCCAGACCGCCCGTGCCACCGGTCACCAGCACCGTGCCATCCGGGTTCAGCGGCGCCGGGACCGTGAGGACCACCTTGCCGACATGCCGGGCCTGCGACAGATGGCGGAAGGCGTCCGGCGCACGCCGCACGTCCCAACACGTGACCGGCAACGGCTTGAGCGCACCGGCCTCGAACAGCTCCACCAGATCGGCCAACATCCGCCCGATACGCCCGGGCGCCACATCCATCAGATCGAACGCCCGATACCTCACCCCCGGATACGCCTCCGCGACCACCTCGGCGTCACGCACATCCGTCTTGCCCATCTCCAGGAACCGCCCACCACGCGGCAGCAACCGCAACGAGGCGTCCACGAACTCACCCGCCAGCGAGTCCAGCACCACATCCACACCGGCACCACCGGTCACGGCCAAGAACGCCGCCTCGAACCCGGTGTCACGCGAGGACGCGATGTGCTCCCCGTCCAGACCCAGCTCCCGCAGCGTGCCCCACTTACCGGCACTCGCCGTACCGAACACCTCCGCCCCCAAATGGCGGGCCAACTGGGTGGCGGCCATGCCGACACCACCGGCCGCCGCGTGCACCAGGACCCGCTCCCCGGCCCGCAGCGACCCGAGATCCGTCAGCGCGTAATACGCCGTCAGGAACACCACCGGCACCGAAGCCGCCTGCGCGAACGACCAGCCCTGCGGAATCCGCGCGACCCTGCGCGCGTCCGCGACGGCAACCGGGCCGAAGGAGCCGGAGAACAGGCCCATCACGCGATCACCGACGGCCAGTTCGTCAACACCGGGGCCAACCTCGGTCACCACACCGGCGCCTTCGAGACCGAAGTCCCGGGCATCACCGGGATACATGCCGAGCGCGTTGAGGACGTCGCGGAAGTTGAGGCCCGCCGCCCGCACCGCGATCCGAACCTGGCCCTCACCCAACTCCGACTCCGAGTCGACGGGCGTGAGCGCCAGCCCCTCCAGCGTGCCCCTCTCGACAATGTCCAGCCGCCACGACGACTCGCCGACCGGCACCGTCAGCACACCACCACCCGACACACGCCCCAGCCGCGGCACGAACACCGCCCCACCACGCACCGCCGACTCCGGCTCACCCGAAGCCAACGCCCCCGCGACAACCGCCCACGACCCCTCCGTGCCGTCGACGTCCAGCAAAGCGAACCGCTCCGGCGCCTCCGCCCGAGCCGCACGCACGAGACCCCACACCGCAGCCAGAACCGGATCGGCACCCACCCCATCGAGGGCAACCGCACCCTCGGTCACAACCACCAACCGCGACCCCTCAAACCGCTCCTCCCCCAGCCACCCACGCACCAGACCCAGAACCCGGACGGCGACACCGTGTGCCGCCTCGACGTCGTCGCCGACCGGGCGCTCGACGCGCACGAGCACGTCCTCGGGGACGACCTCGCCCGGGGCGGGCAGCCCGGCGCTCACCTCGGGAACCGGTCCGGCAGCCGCCGGCACCCGGGTCCAGTCGAGCTGGAAGAGGTTGCGCTGTCGGCCTGCGTCGGCCGCGGTGAGCACGCCGGACGCCTCGCGCAGCGTCAGCGACTCGACCTCACCGACCAACTCACCCGCCATGTCGGCGAGTTCGACACTGACCACGTCGGCGCCCGCCGCCACCAGCCGCACCCGCAGTTCCCGCGCCCCCGACGCCCACAGAGACACCCCGGCCCACGAGAACGGCAGCCGCGCCCGCCCGTCACCCAACACCGGCGAGAACAACACCGCGTGCAACGCCGCATCCAACAGCGCCGGATGCAGACCGAACCTCCCGGCAGCCGCCTCCTGCCCCACAGGCAGAGCGACCTCGGCGAACACCTCCTCACCACGCCGCCAGACGCTCCGCAACCCACGGAACACCGCCCCGTACGACAACCCCAGGCCCGCGAAACGCTCGTAGACATCCTCCACCGGCTCGGCCACCGCGCCGCGCGGCGGCCACACGGCGAAATCGAAAGCGGTCTCACCTCCCCGGCCCGGAGCGATGCCCAGCATGCCCGTGGCATGCAGGGTCCAGGAACCGGTGTCGAGAACATCCTCGGCACAGGAGTGGATCTCCAGCGGGCGCAGCCCGGACTCGTCCGCCGCACCCACCCGCACCTGCACCCGCACACCACCGCGCTCGGGCAGCACCAACGGCACCGCGACCGTCAGATCCTCCACCCGGTCACAGCCCGCCGACTCACCGGCCCGCAACGCCAGCTCCAGGAACCCCGTACCCGGGAACACCACCGACCCGGCCACCACATGGTCACCCAGCCACCCCTGAACCCCCGGCGCCAGACGACCCGTCAGCAGCACCTCACCCCCACCCCCGGCCAACTCCACCGCCGCACCCAGCAACGGATGCTCCGCCGACCCCAGACCCACGGCACCGAGGTCGCCCGGGGCGGAGCCGGTGTCCCGGGACCAGAAGCGGCGGCGCTGGAAGGCGTACGTCGGCAGGTCCAGCGGCTCCTGCTCGGGCGTGTCGCTGCCGTCCTGGGGGAAGGCCGTGTCCCAGGCCACGGGAAGGCCCGTGACGAAGAGCTGGGCGAGGGCGGTGAGCAGGCTCTCCGGCTCGGGGCGGTCCTTGCGCAGGGCGGACGCGAAGATCTCGGTGCCGCCGTCCAGGCAGTCCTGGGCGAGGGCGGTCAGCTGTCCGGCGGGGCCCAGCTCGAGGAGCCGGCCGGCCTTGTGCCCGGCCAGGGCGCCGACGCCGTCGGCGAAGCGGACCGGGCGCCGTACGTGCTGAACCCAGTAGTCCGGGGCGGTCAGTTCCTCGGCGGCGGCGAGGCGGCCGGTGACGCCGGAGACGACGGTGATGCGCGGCCTGGCGTAGGTGAGGCTCTCGGCCACGGCCCGGAAGTCGGCCAGCATCGGTTCCATCAGCGGCGAGTGGAAGGCGTGGCTCACCCGCAGCGCCGTCACCCTGCGCTCCTGCGCCCGGAAGTGCGCCGCGACCTCCTCCACCGCATCGGCCTCACCAGAAACCACGACAGCCTGCGGGCCGTTGACCGCGGCCAGACCCACCCGCACCTCGTCGAGGAACGGCAGGACCTCCTCCTCCGAGGCCTGCACCGCCACCATCGCACCGCCCGCGGGCAGCTGCTGCATCAGCCGACCGCGCGCCACCACCAGACGGCACGCGTCCGCCAACGACCACACACCCGCCACATGCGCCGCGGCGATCTCACCGATCGAATGACCCGCCAGCACATCCGGCCGCACACCCCACGACTCCAACAACCGGAACAACGCCACCTCGAGCGCGAACAGGGCAGGCTGGGCGAACTCGGTGCGATTCAGTACGTCCGCGTCCCCACCGAACACGATCGCCTTGAGATCGAAAGGCAGTTCCGCGTCGACCGCGTCGAAGGCCTCCGCGAACACCGGGTACGTCTCGTACAACTCCCGCCCCATGCCCAGGCGCTGCGAACCCTGACCGGCGAAGAGGAACGCGAGGCGGCCCCCGGGGCGGACGTTGCCGGTGACGGTGTGCGGGTGGGGTGTGTCGGTCGCGAGCGCGGTGAGGGCGGCGTGCAGGTCTTCGTGCGTGCGGCCGGTGAGGACGGCGCGGTGTTCGAAGGTGCTGCGGGTGGTGGTGAGGGCGTGGCCGACGCGGGCCGGGTCCTGGCCGGGGTGGGCGTCGAGGTGGGCGAGCAGTCGGGCGGCCTGTGCCGTGAGGGCGGTGCGGCTGCGGGCGGAGATCACCCAGGGGAGCGGCGCGTCGGGGGAGGCGTGACGCGGGCGGCCGGTCGTCGTACCGGCGGCGGGTCCGTCGATCGCCGCGGACCGGTTGGCCGTGCCCCCGGTCGCCGTGGCCCCGGTCGCCGTCGACTCGTCCTGCTGCCGCGGGGCGGGGGCGGGCGCCTCCTCCACGATCAAATGGGCGTTGGTGCCGCTGATGCCGAAGGAGGAGACGGCCGCGCGGCGGGGGCGGTCGTCCTGGCGGGGCCAGGGCTGGGCCGTGGTAAGAAGGCGCAGGTCGCCGGCGGTCCAGTCGATGTGCTGGGACGGCTCGTCGGCGTGCAGGGTGCGGGGCAGCAGGCCGTGGCGCATGGCCAGGACCGCCTTGATGACGCCGGCGACACCGGCGGCGGCCTGGGTGTGGCCGATGTTGGACTTCACCGAGCCGAGCCACAGGGGGCGTTCGCGGTCCTGGCCGTAGGTGGCGAGCAGCGCCTCGGCCTCGATGGGGTCGCCGAGCGGGGTGCCGGTGCCGTGGGCCTCGACGGCGTCGACGTCGCCGGGGGTGAGTGCGGCGTCGGCGAGGGCGGCGCGGATGACGCGTTCCTGGGCGGGGCCGTTGGGTGCGGTCAGGCCGTTGGAGGCGCCGTCCTGGTTGACGGCGCTGCCGCGGATCACGGCGAGGACGGGGTGGCCGTGGCGGCGGGCGTCGGAGAGACGTTCCAGCAGGAGCATGCCGACGCCCTCGGCGGGACCGAAGCCGCCCGCGTCGGCGGAGAAGGCCTTGCAGCGGCCGTCGGCGGCGAGGGCCCGTTGCCGGCCGAAGTCGATGAACATCTCGGGGCCGGACATGACGGTCACGCCGCCGCCGAGGGCGAGGTCGCACTCGCCGGCGCGCAGGGACCGTACGGCGAGGTGGAGCGCGACCAGGGAGGAGGAGCAGGCGGTGTCGACGGTGACCGCGGGGCCCTCCAGGCCGAAGGAGTAGGCGATGCGGCCGGAGGCGACGCTGATGGTGCTGCCGGTGAGGAGGTGTCCGCCGAGTTCGGCCTGGGCGCTGCGGGAGCGTGGCAGGTAGTCCTGGGCGATGGCACCGACGAAGACGCCGGTGCGGGAGCCGCGCAGGGAGGCGGGGACGATCCCGGCGCGTTCGACGGTCTCCCAGGAGGTCTCCAGGAGGAGCCGCTGCTGCGGGTCCATGGCCTGGGCCTCGCGCGGGGAGATCTCGAAGAACTCGGCGTCGAACAGGGGGGCTTCGTGGAGGAAGCCGCCCTCGCGGACGTAGGAGGTGCCGGGCCGGTCGGGGTCCGGGTCGTACAGGCCCTCCAGATCCCAGCCGCGGTCGGTGGGGAACGGGGTGACGGCGTCGGTGCCGGACGCGAGGAGCCGCCACATCGCCTCGGGGGTGTCGGCGCCGTCGGGGAAGCGGCAGCCCATCGCCACGATGGCCACGGGCTCGTGCCGCTGGTCCTCGATGTCCTGCAGACGCTTGCGTGTCTGACGAAGGTCGGCCGTGACCAGCTTGAGGTAGTCCCGCAGCTTCTCTTCGTTGCTCGCCATTCGTTGCCACTTCCTAGGAGGAGCCCCGAGGGGTCCACAGACGTCGGGTCCTGAGCGGTCCGGGCTCGGTCGGGGTCAGGAAATGCCCAGCTCTTTGTTGATGAGGTCGAACATCTCGTCGTCCGTCGCGGACTCGAGTCCGGTGCCGGCCGTGGGGGTCGTGCCGCCGGTGCCGCCGGTCCACCGGGCCAGCAGCTCCCGGAGGCGTGCGGTCACCTTGTCGTCCGGTCCGTCGTCGGCCGGGGTCCCGTCGGGAGTGCCGTCACGTGTGCCGTCGGCGGCCCTCATGGCGTCCGCGGCGTCCACGGCGTCCATGACGGACTCCAGCCGGTCGAGTTCGGCGAGGAGGAGGTCCGCGGGCCGCTGCGCGGGCTCCTCCCGCGGGGCGCACTGCTCGAGCAAGTACCGGGCGAGCGCCGCAGGGGTCGGGTAGCTGAAGATCAGCGTGGCCCGCAGGGTGAGGCCGGTGGCCGAGCCGAGCCGGTTGCGCATCTCGACCGCGGTGAGCGAGTCGAAGCCGAGCGACTTGAACGGCCGGTCGGCGTCGACCGCGTCGGGGTCGGAGTGGCCGAGGACCGCAGCGGTGTGGGTGCGCACCAGGTGCAGCGCGGCCCGTTCGCGTTCCTCCACCGGCAGCTGCCGCAGCTGTTCCGCGAACGACACGGTGGGCGCGTCGCCGTCGGTGGTGTCCTGGCTGCCGGGCGCCGTGGCGGCGGGCGCGGCGGCCCGCCGGACGGGGGTGCGGGCCAGGGCCCTCAGCAGGGCGGGCGGTTCGGTGCCGCGGTGGGCGAGGGCCGCCGGGTCGAGCCGGGTGGGCAGCAGCAGCGCCTGGTCTGCGGCGAGCGCCGCGTCGAACAGGGCCAGGCCCTCGTCGGCGGGCAGCGGCGCCAGACCCATACGGCCGATGCGGCGGACGTCGGCCGCGCCGAGCGTGCCGGCCATGCCGGCGTCGGTGTCCCACAGGCCCCAGGCGAGGGACAGGGCGGGCAGGCCCTGCGCCCTGCGGTGGTGGGCGAGGCCGTCGAGGAAGGCGTTGGCGGCGGCGTAGTTCCCCTGGCCCTGGCTGCCGAAGGTGGCGGCCACGGAGGAGAACAGGACGAACGCCGACAGGCTGCTGTGGCGGGTGAGTTCGTGCAGGTTCCACGCGGCCTGCGCCTTGGGCCGCAGCACCCGGTCGACCCGCTCGGGGGTCAGCCCGTCGAGGATGCCGTCGTCGAGGACGCCGGCCGCGTGGACGACCGCGGTGAGCGGGTGCCGTTCGGGGATCGCGGCGAGCAGCCGGGACAGGGCGTCGCGGTCGGCGATGTCACAGGCGGCGACGGTGACCTCGGCGCCGAGGTCGGCCAGTTCGTCGGTGAGTTCCCGGGCGCCGGGGGCTTCGGGGCCGCTGCGGCTGGACAGCAGCAGGTGCCGCACCCCGTGTTCGGTCACCAGGTGCCGGGCGAGGAGTGCGCCGAGCGTGCCGGTGCCGCCGGTGATCAGGACGGTGCCCTGGCCGCCGGTGCGCTCCGCGTCGTGCGTGACGGGCACGCCGTCCGGGAGGGCCGGGCGGGTGAGGTCCACCGGTACGTCGGGCACTGTGAGCACGATCTTGCCGGTGTGCCGGGCCTGGCCGAGGTACCGGAACGCCGCCGGGGCCCGGCGCACGTCCCAGGTGGTCACCGGGAGCGGACGCAGTGCCCGCTGTTCGAACAGGTCGAGCACGGCGGCGAGCATCCTCGCGGTGTGTCCGGGGTCGACGTCGCGCAGGTCGAACGCCTGGTACACCACACCGGGGTGGTCCGCGGCGATCGCCCCGGGGTCGCGCAGGTCGGTCTTGCCCATCTCGACGAACCGTCCGCCGCGCGGCAGCAGCCGCAGGGAGGCGTCGACGAGTTCCCGGGCGAGGGAGTTGAGGACGACGTCCACGCCACGGCCGCCGGTCGCCGCGAGGAACTTCTCCTCGAACCCGGTGTCGCGCGAGGAGGCGATGTGGTCGTCGTCCAGCCCCATGGCGCGCAGCGTCGGCCACTTGGCGGGCGCGGCGGTCGCGAAGACCTCGGCGCCCAGGTGCCGGGCGAGCTGCACGGCGGCCATGCCGACGCCGCCGGTGCCGGCATGGATCAGCACGGACTCGCCGGCACGCAGGTCGGCGAGGTCGACCAGGCCGTGGTAGGCGCTGAGGAAGACGATGGGCGCCGCCGCGGCCTCCGTGAAGGACCAGTCGTCGGGCACGCGGGCCAGCAGCCGGTGATCGGTGACGGCGACGGGGCCGTACCCGCCGGAGAACAGTCCGAGCACACGGTCGCCGGCGGCGAGCCCGGTGACGCCCGGTCCGGTCTCCAGGACCACGCCGGCGCCCTCACGGCCGGGCACCTCGCGGTCGAGCATGCCCAGGCAGACCAGGACGTCGCGGAAGTTGACACCGGTGGCGCGCATCGCCACCCGCACCTGGCCCGGAGCGAGCGGTCCGGCCACCTCGGGGCAGGCGACGAGCGCCAGGCTGTCGAAGGTGCCGGGCGTGGTGACGTCCAGCCGCCACAGGGGCTCGCCGGGCGGCGGCAGCAGGCTGCCTCCCGCACCGGCCGGAGCCAGCCGGGGCGCGTACACGGTGGCACCGCGGACGGCGAGTTGGGGTTCGCCGGTGGCGAGGGCGGTGGTGACGATTCCGGCCGGGTCGGCCGTCGCCGTGCCGGGCGTTCCGTGTTCCCCGGCAGCGGTGAGCGAGACCGCTTCCGGGGAACCTGAGCGCTCGGAGCCGGAGCCGGAGACGGAGCCGGAGACGGAGACGGAGCCGGAGACGGGGACGGGGACGGGACCGGGCAGGGGCAGATCGAGCAGGGTCAGGCGGCCGGGGTGCTCCGACTGGGCCGAACGCAGGAGCCCCCACAGCGAGGCGGCGACCGGGTCCACGGGGACGCGGTCGCCCTCGGCGGGCACGGCACCGCGCGTCACGAGCACGAGCCGGGCGGCGGCGAAGCGGTCGTCGGCCAGCCAGTTCTGCACCAGCGCCAGGGCGTCGTGCAGGGCGGTGCGGGTCCTCTCCACGGTGGTGACTGCGGTGACGTCCGGGCTGTGGGCCGGAAGGCGGGTGCCGTCGGTGCCGAGCGTCGACGTGTCCGCGCGCCGGTCCTCTCCCCCGACCGTGACGAACACCGACGCCGGCAGCGCGGTGCCCGCGTCCACGGCCGCGGCGAGCGCCGCGAGGTCGGGGTAGTGGCCGGCCGCGGTGTCCGTGAGCCCGTCGATGCGCGGGCCTACGACGGCCCAGCGGGCGTCGCGGTCCGCCGGGGCGTCGGACGGCACGGGCAGCGCGCTCCAGTCCAGGCGGAACAGCGCCTCCTCGACTCCGGTGCGGGTGGCCCGCACCGGAACCAGCGCCTCGGAGCTCAGCTCCCGCAGGGTGAGCGCGTCGACGCGGGCGACGAGCCGGCCCTCGGTGTCGACGAGGGTCAGCGCGAGCGTGTCCTCGTCGACGGGCGTGAGCCGGACCCGTACGGCGGCGGCGCCCACCGCGGCCAGGGTGACCCCGCTCCAGGCGAACGGCAGCCGTACCGCGCCGGTGCCGTCGGCACCGCTCCGTCCGGCGGCGAGCCAGGCGTGCAGGGCGGCGTCCAGCAGGGCGGGGTGCAGGCCGTGCCGTGCGGCCTCGGCCTGCCGGTCGGCGGTCAGCCGGACGTCGGCGTGGATGTCGTCGCCGTCCCGCCAGACGGCGCGCAGGCCCTGGAAGACGGGGCCGTAGGTGTAACCGTCGTCCGCGAGACGCTCGTAGAAGCCGTCCAGCGGGATGCGGTCGCCGTCGGCGGAGGGGCCCTCCGCCCAAGCGACCTTCGCGTGCGGGTCGTCCGTGGCGTCGGTGCCGCCGTCGACGAGGCCGGTGGCGTGTCGCACCCAGCCGCCGGGGGCCGCGTCCGGCGTGTCGGCCTGGGAGTGGATCGACACGGTCCGCCGTCCCGACTCCTCGGCTGCGCCGACGGAGACCTGGACCCGGACGCCGCCGTTCTCCGGGAGGACCAGCGGCGCCTCCAGTGTCAGGTCGGCGACGCGTGCGCAGCCGACACGACGGGCGGCCTGCAGGGCCAGTTCGAGGAAGCCCGTGCCGGGGAAGAGGACCGAGCCCGCGACGGCGTGGTCGCGCAGCCACGGCTGAGCCGCGAGCGACAGCCGGCCGGTGAGCAGGGCGCCCGTGCCCTCGGCGAGCGTGACCTCCGCGCCGAGCAGCGGGTGCCCGGACGCGGTGAGTCCCAGTCCGGCCGCGTCACCGGGCACGGCGGCGGGGTTCGCGGGCCAGAAGTGCTGCCGCTGGAAGGGATAGGTGGGAAGCGGGGTCGGGCGGGCGCCGGTCCCGGCGAACACGGCGGGCCAGCGCAGCGCGGTGCCGCGGGTGTGGAGGGCGGCGACGGCCGTGAGCAGGGCGCCGGTCTCGTCGCGGTCCTTGCGCAGCGCGGGAACGTGCAGCGCCTGCGCGGCGGGGTCGGCGCCCGCCTCGGCGCGCACCAGCGCCGTGAGCGTACCGTCGGGGCCCAGCTCCAGCCAGACGGCGGCGCCTTCGGCGGTGACCCGGCGGACGCCGTCGGCGAAGCGCACGGCGTGCCGGACGTGCCGCACCCAGTACTCGGGCGACATCAGGTCGTCCGCGTCGGCGAGGTCGCCGGTGAGTGCGGAGACGATCGTCAGCCGGGGCCGGTCGTAGGCGAGGGTCTCGGCGACGGCCCGGAAGTCGGCGAGCATCGGCTCCATCAGCGGCGAGTGGAAGGCGTGGCCGACGCGCAGCGCGGTGGCCTTGCGGTCCTGGGCGCGGAAGTGTGCGGCGATCTCCTCCACGGCCTCGGCGGTGCCGGCGAGGACCGTGGCCTCGGCGCCGTTGAG